>NC_017243.1:1982872-2643830 GCF_000223215.1 Brachyspira intermedia PWS/A | reverse complement strand
TATTAATGAGTAGTTTTTTATTGTATTTTGTTTTAAGGAGGATTTAATATGATGAGAAAGATTTTGACAGTTTTATTTTTATCTTTAGTTTTGACTATTTCAGCTTTTTCATACAGTAAAGAATTTAATGAACTTTATAACTTGTATTATATGGCTAATACAAATAAAGCAGATGATTTAAATCTCGCTATAGAAAAAATGAAAAAAGCAAATGTTGGAAAAATAGAAAAACAAACTTATGATAATCTTATTTTACTTATGGACATATATATGAATCCTAGAAGTAAAAGAGAGGCTTATAAATTATTGAATGATAATATAAAAAAGAATACTCCTCTTTTATCGGAGAAAGATGCTGATTACTTGTCTTCTGTTGCTGATGTGATGAGCGGAGCTATTAATTATTCTTCATTTAATGATGTTATAAAACTTTCAGGCAAGGCAGGGGAAATATATGACAATGCTTTAAAAATCAATGCGAATCATTTTCCTTCTCTTTTGGGTAAAGCAATACTCACAGCATACAGCCCTGAATTTGTAGGCGGAGGAATAGATAAATCGCTTCCAATATTTAAAAAGGCTGAAAATAGTGCCAAAGAGAAATGGGAAAAGCATATAGTTTATTTATGGACTTCTCAGGCTTATTTTAAAAATAATGATAAAGCCAATTATGATAAGTACATGAAAATGGCAAAAGATATATTTCCAGAAGGAGCTTTTATAAAAAATATTATTGATATGAATGCCAAAGGAAAAGGAATGTTTAATTGATATATTTAAGAATTATTATTAAATATACTGATATGTATTGCAATTATATAAAGCTATAGTATTTGCACTTTTTGCAGCGGGAAAAAGTTGAATAAATATAAGGATATTAAAATGTTTAGAGTGATTGTTTTGATTTTTATTAACGTTTTCTTTTTATGCGGATTATACGGAGAGATTTCAAGCGAAGCTAATTCCATATTAAAAGAAATAGACAATAAAAATAATGAATACCATTCAGGAGCAAGACTTGTAAGAACGAGCGAAGCTAAGGATATTTTAAATAGAGTTAATAACAGCAATTTAAGAGAAGAAGAGAAAATGCATTTAAGTATAGAATGCTATACTCTTTGGGCTAATGTATCTATTGCAAACGGAACTTTTGAAGAAGATTATAAGACTTTAGGTGAGATATATAATAACCTTAAGAAAGATAAAGTTTTCAAAAAAGGTTCTTCAGATATTTATGCTTCATTCGCTAATTTTGCAAACTCATTTACTTCACTTGCTTTTTTTAATAACAAATATCCTTATAGTGTTATAGTTGATATGTATACCTATGCACGTATGGCTTTATTAAAAGATAAAAATAATATAAGGGCAAAACAAGTATATGGAATGTGGCAGATAGCTACTTTAGGTTTTTATAATAATGCTGCATATTATTCTGTAATAAGTTCTTTAAATGATACAAGCAATTTACCAGACTATATGGTTTACAGAGCTTATATTTATAGATCTATGGCATATATGAAAGTAAATGAAACAGATAAGGCTTTTAAAGAATTAGATGAAGCTTTAAAAATGTATCCTAAAGGCTTTTACGGATATTTATTAAAGAGTTCTTATGATAAAGGTAAGGACGGATTTTTGAGTGCGGAGGGTTCTGACTTTTAATTATGATAAGATGTGAGAGTATTTCAAAGATATATAAAACTAAAGATTATAATATAACAGCAAATAAAAATATTAGTTTAGAAATAAAAGACGGAGAAATTGTATGGGTGGCTGGAGTTTCCGGAGCTGGTAAAAGTACGCTTCTTCATATATTATCGAGTATAGACATTCCGACTTCAGGTTCTGTTTATTGGAATGATAATGAGGTGTCAAAATTAAGCGATAAAGAAAGAAGCAGTTTCAGGCTTTCAAATATAGGGCTCATTTTACAGTCGCTTGAGCTTTTGAAAACTCAGAGTGTATTTGATAATGTTGCTTTACCTCTTAAGTTTTTAAATGAAAGTTCTTCTAATATAAATAAAAAAGTTAATGAAATATTAGAAAACTTAAAAATAGATAATTTAAAAAAGAAGAAACCGGAACAGCTTTCAGGAGGACAGAAACAGAGAGTTGCAATTGCTAGGGCATTAGTAAGCGAAGCACCTTATATATTCGGCGATGAGATTAGTGCGAATTTGGATACTGAAACGAGCAAATTTATTTATGAATATATAAGAAATACTATAAAGAAAAGAAACGGTATAGGATTTTTTATTTCGCATGATGAATTGATAGAAGATTATGCAGACAAAAAATATATTATGAGGGATGGAGGAATAATACTCAATATATAGTAATAATTTTTAGTTTTTTTGTGGTGGCTTTGCTCCCACACCCCCACTTCTTTTGCGACCGAAGGGAGTCCTTCAGGGCGACCGTAGGAAGTGCCTGTGGTATTGCCACAGGCGAAGCCCGCCTACGGCGAGAAGCAAAAAGGCTATATTTTTAACTTAAAATGCATAATTTATCTTACCTTTAAAATATAATTAATATTATTTAAAAGTATTTTTTACTTGCACTTTTTGGTTCTTTTTGCGGCGGGAAAAAGAACAATAATAAAATTTTATTAATAACTACAATGGACAGATAAATGAATATAATAAAATTAGCATTCGATAATCTTTGGTATAATAAAACCAGAACAATTTTAAATATGATACTTATTATAGTGTCTTTCGTATCTCTTATGATGATAAGCGGATATAATAACTTCACAAAAGAAGGTATTATTATAAGTGTTAATACAAGCGGAGGCTCTGTTGTAATAGCTGATAAATCTTATTGGGATACAAAAAGCGAAAAAATCAATATGCTTAATAATAATGATTTTGAAGCAATTTATAAAAAACTTGACACTATAAATGAAATTAATGATTATCAGAAAAAACTCGATATAAGCGGACTTGTAGGTAATGAAAGTAAAAGTAAATTCTTTTCAGGTTATGCTTATGAGAAATCATCAAAAATAATGTCATCAGTTTCTTTAAAGGCAGGAACTCCTATATTTGATGATGATATTGATACTATGGTTTTGGGCAAAGATTTGGGAGAGTTTTTTAATATTAATTATGATGATACGCCTTATTTAAATTTGATGACAGATTTCGGAGATGGTATAAATCTAGGTTCTTTAATGGCGGTAGGTTCAATATCTTTGAATAATAGTGCTTCTGATGCTATTACTCTTTACTGTCCTCTTAATGCTATGTATGAGGTTTTTGGTCTTGAATATGGTAATGCTCATAATTTACTCGTATATTTAAAAGATTATAAAAAGGCTACTGAAATAAAAAATAGTCTTAATAAATATTTTAATGAAAACAATTTAAATTATGAAGCTAAAGATTGGAAGGATTTGAATGCATTTTTACTTTCTGTTATTGATATGAATACTAATAATTATTTAATAGCATTATTAATATTAAGTATATTAGTATTTGTTTCAGTTATGCAAATGCTTACAACAAATTTTTTAGAGCGTTTGAATGAATTCGGTACTATGCGTGCATTAGGAATAAATATAAAAAATGTAACTTTACTTTTATTTTTGGAAATTATTATAATGGCTGTATTGAGTTCTGTTATTTCAATAATTATTTCTTATGGTGCTTCAGGTATACTTAATGCTTCAAATTTTGTAATGAAATTTCCGGGTGCTACAGATGGTTATGCTTTAAGTTTATTACTAACATTTAAAGATACTGTTTTAATATTTGCATGGGTATTATCTGTTTCTATACTAGCAGGGATCTATCCAATAATAAAGGTTATTAGAATGCCTATAATAGAGGTGATAAAGTATGTGTAAAAAAATAGTGAAAATTTTATTTATAATAAGCATTTTATCTTTTAATTTGTACAGTCAGAATATATTTGATGATTTTGTTAAAATTTATAATAGAGACGGAAAAAGTTATAAGATGTCCGGCACTTTTACTGATATAAAAGACGGCAAAAAGAAAGTTAATAATTTTGATATGATAGTTGGAAAAAACTATAAATTGATGTATTTAAAAAATAATAATACTCTTTTTCTTGCTAATGATCAGGGATATTTTGTGCAGTCAAAGAATCAGGTTTCACCTTTAAAAATTTCAGGAAGCTATGTTGTAACAGGTGCTGCAAATATGAATGATTTAATGTCTATCAACTTTACCGATGATTATAAGATAGAAAAAGTTGTTAGTGATGAAGAAGTAAATTTAGTAAAGAAAAATAGAAGCGTACCTTATGCCAAAGCTACACTAAAAAAAATTGCCGGCGGATATAGCATAGATTTTTTTGATAATAGCGGAAAGGCATTGAAAAGAGGTATATACAAAATAAAAGATAATTATTTTAATGATATGGAATTTTATAATTTGATTATTAATACCAATACAAGTACAGTATGTAATATATCAAAGACAGAGCCTTCAAGTTCATCAAGTTCCTATTTTAGAAGCGAGAACATGAAAATGCTTTTTGGTTTATTTAAATAATAATAAAAACATTTGGTAATAAATGCATCGTACAAAAATATATTTAATTTTTTTATATTTGCTGTATCCTCTATAGCATTCGCCGATATAACACCTAAATTCGGTATAAAGAATAGTTTTAATTATATAGATTTAAAAGAAAGCCAATATATACCAAATTCAATATTAAGTAATGACACTTATTTTTATTTAGGTTTTGAATATCTTAACAATAATTTTTATTTTTCATTCAAGCCTGCAATTAGAATATATACAAAAGATAATAGAGAACTTATTTATGATAATGGAAATCTTATAAAACAGCATGATAATAAGGCATATTTGTCTTTTACATTCGATGAAATACAATTTAATTATATAAATGAAATTTTAGGTTTTTATATAGGAAAGAGAAAATTCCATTTCGGAGAAGGTTTCAACAGGCAGTATATGTTTGTTGGTGAAAGCGTACTTTATAATGATTATGAGGCTTTATATAATACCGAGCTTAATTTTTATCAGGGAAATATTACTCATTCAATAGGATTCATTACAGACACTAAATCAATAGACTTACTAAAAGAACCTCAGTATTATACTTCTTGGTATTATTTAAAATATTCCTCATCTCATTTGGGATTAATGGGAATAACAAAATATACTTATGACTTGCAAAAACAAAATAATTTAATGCTTGGTTTTGAGGCTTCATATATATTTGATATAGGTTTTAAACTTTATGGAAATGTTACTTATAATATTTTAAGTAGCAATAATTTAGGAAAAAGTCTTAATGATATAAAAAGTTTATTAGGTATTAATTATACTTTTATTTATAATTATGATTTTATACTTAGTCCTTATGTAGAATATTTTTATGAAGATAGTCATTCATTTTATTCTATAGGGCTTTATTTATCTTTCCTTAATAATTTATTTAATATAATAACTTATTTTTCTCATTCTCCTAATTATAAAATGGATTTAAATACCAAACTTCTTATCAATTATAATAATTTTAGTTTTACTTTTAATTATTATACTCCTTTCAAGAGCAATGAAATTTTAGAACATGCTTTTGAAATATCATTGGAATATAACTATTAATGCTATATCCTTATTAATTTTAAGCATAATATTTTAATTATGAAAACTTTATATTGACATAGTAAAAAATATAATTATAATCAAAATACTTTAGGAGGTATCTATGAAAAGCAATATTTTTAAATTTTTATTTGTTTTATCATTATTGAGTTTTTTGTCAGTTGGATGTGGTGTTAAAGATATATTGGGTTTAGGAGATGATAATGGTATAGACCAAGAATATATAGGTAATACATATTCAGGCAAAATTGATAGTAACAAATCAGGTACTATGAGTGCTACTATTACTGTGAATAGCGATGGTTCTTTTACTTTGTATTTAGGAAGTAGCTATACTAAGTTCGAGGCATCAAATATTAAAAATAATGGTAATGGTCAATATAGCGGTATTCAGGGTGTTTATTCTTTTAGTCTAGAGTTTACATCTTCATCAGTATATGTTTCACTATATAATTTTAGTGATACAGAATCAATAAAAGGTACTTTGGTAAGATAATAAAATTCCTATAATAATATAGTTTTGTAAAATACTTATTTTATTTATATATTTTTTAGTATGTAAAAATATTTTGTATTTACTAATTAACAAAAATATATTTATTTATATTAAATATTAAAAAGGAGCAAATATGATTAAAAAATTATTTTTATTTACTTTATTAGTATCAAGCTTTTTAGTGATAAGCTGCAGCAACAAAGATACAACAGGATCGACAGGAGAACAACCTATAGGTACAGGTATAGATTCTAAATGGTATAATACTTATTCTGGCAGTATTTCTGATAAAACTACTGGGGAAAAAATTCCAGTTATATTAAAAATTGATTCTACTGGTGTAACTATTACTATGAATACAATACCTTTTCCTACATTGCCTCCAGAAACTATAGTTAAAGATTCAGATACTCAATATCATACTTTGACTACTACTGATAATAATTTTACATTTGTATTTGATGATGGAGGAGTTACTTTTAGTGTAAACCCAAATGTTGGTTCTGGATATCTAACAAAACAACAATAAAAGTTTGATAAAAATAAAATGGTGGCTTAAAAATCCACATTTTTTATTTTTTACTATTTTGTATTGACTAATTAAAAAAGATATATATCATTATTAAATATCAAAAAAGGAGCAAATATGATTAAAAAATTATTTTTATTTACTTTATTAGTATCAAGTTTTTTAGTTATAAGCTGCAGCAACGAAGATACAACAGGATCAACAGGTACAGAAACTAGAGTAGGAACAGGCATAGATTTAAAATATGCAGGCGAAATTTACGAAGCATTAAATGTTCAAAAGAAAAATGGAACCGTATTAAGTGTACTTCGAATTACAATTTCTAATGATGGCGGATATAAATTATTCTATGTAGAAACATCAGATGCCAATACTTATAATGGAGAGGTTGTGCCTAAGGAGATTTTTAAAGTTTCAGATACAAAATACAATACCGAATTCTTTGGGGAAGTTACTAGAACATTTGAATTCGCTAGTGATGGTTCAACTTTAACATTACATGAGCCTAATTCATATAATGAAGATATCGTTCTTACAAAAAAATAGTAATAAAGATCATATAAAATAAATCAAAAAAGGGGCTTTTAATAAGCCCTTATTTATTTGCATTGAAAAATATTTATATAAAATATATTATTGACATTATTAATTTTTAATTATAAATTGATATTGATTACTTTGTGAAAGTGTATAATATTATAGAATATTAAAAAAGGAGAAAATATGATTAAAAAATTATTTTTATTTACTTTATTAGTATCAAGCTTTTTAGTGATAAGCTGCAGCAACAAAGATACAACAGGATCAACAGAAGAAAAGCCTATAGGTACAGGTATAGATTCAATATATGTTGGTACTTATGAAGGTACTATATATAATCCTGATCCTACTACTCAGTCAATGACTTTTACTCTTACAGTTAATGCTGATGGAGGCGGTTCTTTAAAACGTGTATCTAATCCTACTGTCCCTAATGATATTAATAAAGTATTTTTTTCTACAGACATTGATAAATATTCAGATACAAAATATAAATTTAAAGATAATATTTTCCAGCTTGATTTTAATAATGATAAAACAGTATATCTAACATTTGAAGGTACTGATCCTATTACTCTTACATGGAAACCATAAATATAATATTATAAATAATTAAACTTTAATAAATAAAGGGGGCTTAAAAAAGCCCCTTTTTTATTTTTTACTATTTTTGTATTGACTAATTAAAAAAGATATATATCATTTTTAAATATCAAAAAAGGAGAAAAATATGATGAAAAAATTATTTTTATTTACTTTATTAGTATCAAGTTTTTTAGTGATAAGCTGCAGCAACAAAGATACAACAGGATCAACAGTTACAGGTATAGATTCTAGCTATCTTGGAACATACACTGGTAAAATGAAATATGACACCGCATCATCTTTAGAATATCAATCAACTCTTGTAGTAAATAATGATGGTTCAGCATCCTTTACTGTTGATACTATTTTCGATAATCTTAATATTCCAAAAGCAGATATTACAAAGACAGGAGAAGGAAAATATACTGCTAATGGTATAGATTTTTCTTTTACTGGATCATCAGTAACTATTAAGATTACTCTTCCTGGTAGTACACCATCAATGAGCGGTACTCTTACTGAGCAGCAATAGTAGTAATATAAAAAAATAGGGGGCTTTTAATAAGCTCCTTTTTATTTGCATTGAAAAATATTTATATAAAAAATTATAAAAATATTTCATATACTATTGACATTATTTATATTTGTATTATATTGAATCCAATTAAAAATTAATTATGCAATAGCTCGAGTAATGGATATTCTTTGCAGGTGTATCTGTTGACTAAGAAAGGCTTATTATTAATTATAATTAGCTAGAACGAAAAAAACCCTATGCGGGTAAGCGACGAGTAAACTGCGTTTTATACGTTAAGATGTATATACGTAATTTTACGGAGGCTATTGCAAATATACGCATAGGGGGCTTCATTATGAGCGATAATATTATCGTGTCTTTAAAAAATATCAATGTTTCTTATGATGAAAATTCTATACTAGAAAATCTTAATCTTGACATCAAAGATAAAGAATTTTTAACTCTTTTAGGACCATCAGGCTGCGGTAAAACAACTATACTTAGAACTATAGCAGGTTTCATAAAGCCTAATTCCGGAGAAGTGCTTTTTGACGGAAAAGTTATTAATGATACTCCGGCTTATAAAAGAGAAGTAAATACTGTATTTCAAAGATATGCATTGTTTCCGCATTTAAATGTTTTTGAAAATATTGCATTCGGGCTTAATCTTAAAAAAGTTCCTAAATCAGAGATTAAAGATAGAGTTCATCAAATGCTTAAAATGGTGAACTTAGAAAATTACGGAAACAGAAATATTGCTAGACTTTCAGGAGGTCAGCAGCAGAGGGTAGCTATTGCAAGGGCACTTATCAATAAACCTAGAGTGCTGCTTCTTGATGAGCCTTTGGGAGCATTAGATTTAAAACTTAGAAAAGAAATGCAAATAGAATTAAAGAAAATTCAGCAGTCATTAGAAATTACTTTTGTTTATGTTACTCATGACCAAGAGGAAGCATTAACTATGAGCGATACTGTAGCAGTAATGAAGGACGGTGAAATACTTCAGATAGGCACTCCTGAAGATATATACAATGAACCTAAGAATGCATTTATAGCCGACTTTATAGGCGAGAGTAATATTATAGACGGCATTATGCATGATGATTATGTTGTAGAGTTTGCCGGTTATATATTCGACTGTGTGGATAAAGGATTTGAAAAGCTAGAGAAAGTTGATGTTGTTATACGTCCTGAAGATATAATAGTTGTGCCACCTGAAAATGCTAATATATCCGGATTGGTTGAATCTGCTATATTTAAAGGTGTGCATTTTGAGATGGTGCTTGATGCCCATGGATACAAATGGATAATACATTCTACAGAAAAATGGGAAGCAGGTACTGAAATAGGAATAGATATTGCCAAAGAAAATATACATATTATGAAAAAAACTGTAGAAGAGGTGATAATATGAAAACAAAAATACCAGCAATACCTTATTTAATTTGGACATTAGTTTTTGTATTAGTACCGCTTTTTTTAGTTATATATTTTGCTTTTACAAATCAAAGAGGAGATTTCACTCTAAACAATTTTGCAAATGTTACAGGATTTACACCTGTTATAGTTCGTTCTGTGATACTTGCTTTTGTTGCTACTTTAATATGTTTGATACTTGCTTATCCTTTATCATATTATATATCAAGACAGGAGAAAACAGTTCAGCATGCTTTAATAATGCTTGTAATGCTTCCTATGTGGATGAACTTTCTTCTTAGAACTTATGCTTGGATGACAATATTAGAAAATAATGGTCTTATAAATAAAATGCTTATGTTTATGGGGATTTCCCCTGTAAAACTTATAAATACTCAAGCAGCTGTATTAATAGGAATGGTTTATAATTATCTTCCTTTTATGATACTACCGCTTTACTCTGTTATGACTAAAATACATCAGAGTTTAATAGAGGCTTCTCAGGATTTAGGTGCTGATTCTTTCAATGTATTCAGCAAGGTAATATTTCCATTGAGTTTACCAGGAATGGCCGCAGGAGTTACAATGGTATTTGTAGCTGCTGTAAGTACATTTGTAATTTCGCGTATGCTTGGAGGAGGCTCTAATATACTTATAGGCGATTTGATAGAGATGCAGTTTTTAGGCATGTCTTATAATCCTAATTTGGGTTCGGCTATAAGTTTGGTGTTAATCGTAATATCTTTATGTGCTATTATGCTTATGCAGCAGATAGATGATGAAGATGAAGATGTTAAGGGTATGTTTTTATAAGGATATGCCGTTATGATAAAGAAAATATTATCAGGAAGTTATATTGCTTTTATATTTTTATTTTTATATGCTCCTATAGCAATACTAATTTTTTTCTCTTTCAATAAAGCAAGAGGAAGAGGAGTATTTACTGGTTTTACATTAAATTGGTATAAAGAATTATTTTCTAATGATTTGATACTGCATTCATTTTTTAATACAATAATAGTTGCAGCAGTATCTTCTATATTCGCTACTATACTTGGTACAATGGCTGCTATTGGAATAAACAGTTTTAATAAAAAAATGAAAAGTGCTGTTATGGGTATTACTTATATATCTATAATAAATCCTGAAATAGTGACTGGTATATCTTTAATGCTTTTATTCGTTATAATGAAGCTTAAATTCGGATTTACTACTTTGATTTTAGCACATATCACTTTCAATGTACCTTATGTTATATTGAATGTGCTTCCTAAATTAAGACAGCAGGATAATAGTTTATATGAGGCAGCATTGGATTTAGGCTGTACTCCTTCAATGGCTTTTTGGAAGGTTGTTATACCGGATATACTTCCCGGAATACTTGCAGGTTTTCTAATGGCATTAACTTATTCATTAGATGACTTTGTTGTGAGCTATTTTACTACTGGTATTACTTCTCAGACTTTGCCTATTACTATATATTCTATGACTAGAAAGAGAGTAAGCCCAGAGATTAATGCTATATCTACTGTTATATTTATAGTTGTGCTTGTGAGTCTTGTTGTTATGAATTTAAAAGAGATTAAAAAAGAAAAATATTTGATGCAGTTAAAAAGAAAAATAAATAAACATTAATAAAAAATTATTTATAAGGAGATTAAAAAAATGAAAAAGAAACTTTTTGCAGTTTTTATGTTAATTGCTATAGTAGCAAATGCACAAACTGTTAATTTAAGCAGATTTGATACTAACTATTATCATAAATACAAAGGACAAAATTTATCAGTTAATGTTTATAACTGGGGCGAGTATATATCAGATGGTTCAGACGGATCATTAGATGTAAACAAATTATTTGAAGAACTTACAGGAGTAAAAGTTAACTATTCAACTTTTGCTTCTAATGAAGAGATGTATGTTAAATTAAAAGTTGGTGGTATTCAATATGATGTTATAATTCCTTCTGATTATATGATAGAAAGACTTATAAAAGAAAATTTGGTAAGAAAATTGAATTTTAAAAATATACCTGCTCATACAAATATAGCAAACAGATTTAAAAATTTACCTTTCGATCCTACAGGTGAATATTCTTTAGCTTATACTTGGGGAGTAACAGGAATAATTTATAATAAAAGTTTAGTAACTGAAAGTGAAGATATGATAGATTGGAAAATACTTTTTGATAAAAAATATCAAGGTCAGATACTTATGTACTATAACCCTAGAGATGCTTTCGGAATAGCTCAGGCATATTTAGGATATTCTTTAAATACTACTAATGAATCAGAACTTAGAGAATGTGCTAAACTTTTAAAAACTCAAAAACCTTTGGTACAGTCTTATGTAATGGATGAGATGTATGATAAGATGGAAGCTGGAGAGGCTGCTATAGGTGTTTATTATGCAGGTGATTCTTTAACTATGATAGATAATAATCCTGATTTAAATTTTGTTATTCCTAAAAAAGGTGCTAATTTATTTGTAGATTCTATATGTATACCTGCTTCTTCAGGTGCTCCTGAATTAGCTGAGATGTATATCAATTTCTTATCTGAGCCTGAAATAGCATTAGCTAATATAGAGTTTATAAATTATGCTTCTCCAAATGACGGAGCTATCGCTATAATGAGTGATGAAACTAGAAATAATAGAATAATATATCCTGATCAAACTACTTTGGATAACTGCGAAGTTTATATAACTTTACCTGATGAAACTAATATCTTAATGGAAGATTTATGGAATGAAATACTTTCTAATGACAATACATATAAAGGCTGGGTAATACCTGTTGCTTTAGGTGTTATAGTTTTACTTTGTGTTGTTATTATAGTATTGAAAAAAATGAAAAGAAGAGAAAACTAATAAAATAGTATTTGTAATATTATACTAAAAGCCTAGTATGTTTTTTACATGCTAGGCTTTATTATTTATTAAATTATCTTGAAAAAGAGAATAATAGATATATAATTTAAAAACAATATTTTTAAGGAGAGTGCAAATGTTTAAAAGATTGCATATTATTTTGTTATTATCTTTGATTCTTTTGTTTTCATATTCATGTTCTAATTCTACTGTAAAGAAAACAGGAAATACAGGTAATTTAACTATAATACATATGAATGATACACATGGAAAAGATGAGGAAGAGAGAGTTGTTAATAAAGATGTAACTAATTATATGTATGGAGCTGCTAGAAGAGCTTCATATATAAAACAGGTAAAAGCCACTAATGATAATGTATTAATTCTTCATGCTGGAGATACTATCACTGGAAGTATTTATTCTACAGTATTTCAGGGAAGAGATGAAGTTGATATTATGAATATGATTGGTGTTGATGCTGCTACTGTTGGAAATCATTTTGTAGATTTTGGACTTAGTAATTTTACAGAGATAATGAAAGAAAGAAAATTTCCTACACTTTCTTTAAATATAAAAAATAAAGCAGATAATAGTTATTATGCCACTCCATATATAGTTACAAATGTGAATGGACTTAATGTAGCAATTATTGGTGTAACAACAACTGATTCAGTTTATAGCCCTAAAAACATTGTAGATTTAATATTTGAAGAAGAAATTAAATCATTAAAAGATTTTCTAAAACAAACACCGCTTAATACTACTAATGATGTTACAATATTACTTAGTCATGTAGGTTATGAAGGTGATAAAAAAATTGCTGAAGCTATACCTAATACATTTGATATAATAATAGGTGGACATAGTCACACTGAATTAGATAAAGCAGATGTTGTTAATGGTACTCCTATAGTTCAGGCTGGTTCTTATGGACATTATTTAGGACATATTAATTTTAATGTTAATAATGGCATAGTAGATAAAAATAATTTGGACTATAAATTAGTAGCTATGGATCAGACAATAGAGCAGGATAAGGATATGCTTGCATTTATTGATGAGATGAAAGGTACAGTTGACAAAGAATTTAATGTTAGAGTAGGAACTTTACCTATGGATTTAGCTCATGACGGAATAAGATCCAATTCTATGCCTATAGGAAATTTTGCATGTGATTTAGTAAAAGATTCTTATGAAAATGTTGATATTGTAATGATTAATTCTGGAAATTTAAGATCTGTATTAAAATCAGGTGATATTACTTTAGGAAATATACAGAATGAATTTGCTCCTTTTGATAATGAAGTTATTATAGTTTCATTGAATGGAAAAGATGTGCTTGATATGATAAAACTTTCAGGTCAAAAGAGAGGAAATGGAGGATTCTTACAGTATTCTAAAGGTATGGAAGTAAAATACACAGCAAACGGAGAGTTAATATCAGCTAAATTGAATGGAGAGGATATAAGCGAGGCTAAAGATTACAGTGTTATTTTATCAGATTTTGTATTTGACGGCGGAGATGGATATGTTGATGCTGAGAACAATCCTATAGGAAGAAAAGGAAAAAATGTTGTTCATACAGGAAATGATATAAGAGATGCTTTAATAGCAAAGATTAAAGAATTTAATAATATACCTGCTGATTATATTGATCAAAATCCAAGAGTGATATTTGAATAATAATAATTAAAATATAAATGAGAGTCTGGTTTATTGAACTAGGCTCTTTTTTGTATAGTATTATATTATGAAAAATTTAATTTACACGCAATAATTATATTTTAAAACATAAAGAAATTATATTATAGAATAATTTATAATCTAATTTTTATTTTAAACGCGTGCTTAATAGATAATAAATTTAAAAAATCTAGGGTAGGGCATGTTATTTCTGTGTTTATAAAATAGAAATAAAAAGTGAAAATAACTGATTATGATAATAAAGAAAAAGGGCGGGGATTGTAATAAATTTAAAAATCATTTTATAAATGCCCACCATTTCTTCTTTTTAATGATATTATAAATTGTTAATTTTAATTAAGTTTTTTAGCCCATACCCAAGTTTTTATTATAATTTTAAATTTCATTAACGCACGTTTAATGGAAATTTTTATTATAGATCAAATTATTATTAAGAATTATTTATATCCATAATTTTGTTTTGCGTGCGTAAAAATTAAGGCTGATATAAATTAATATACCAGCCTTAAAATATTATTAGTAAATATATTTTTTATAAGAAACAACCTTCAAGTTTAGTGTCGCCAAGTAAATGTTTTTCTATTGATGCTGCTATAGAAACAAAAGAATCTTTAACACCTATATTAACATTTTTTTTCAAATTTTTTCCATAAGCAAGTATAGGTATATATTCTCTTGTATGATCGCTTCCCTTGTATGTAGGATCGCATCCATGGTCTGCTGTTATAATGAACAAATCATCATCATTTAAATTTTCAATCATTTCAGGAATATATTTATCGAATTCTTCTAAAGCATTTTTATATCCTTTCGGATCCCTTCTATGTCCGTAAAGCATATCAAAATCAACTAAATTTGTAAATATTAATCCTTCATCAATTTCCTTAATAGCCTTAATAGTTTTTTCTATACCATCAAGATTATTTTTATTAGTTTGTCTGTTTTCTGTGATTCCAACTCCCGCAAATATATCGCTTGTTTTTCCTATGCCTACAACAGGAAGATTTTTATTTTTTAATCTGTCAAGCATAGTTTCACCACTTGGAGGCACTGAATAATCATGTCTTCTTTCAGTTCTCTTATAATTTCCTTTAGTTCCTATATAAGGACGTGCTATAACTCTTGCTACAGGAGAATATTCATTGCATATTTCAAGTGCTTTTTTGCATATACTATAAAGCTCATCTACAGGTATTATTTCTTCATGAGCTGCTATTTGAAGAACAGAATCTGCGGAAGTATAAACTATTAAAGAACCATTTTTTAATTGTTCATCAGCATAATCGTCTATAACTTCAGTACCTGAATAAGGCTTATTGCATACAACTTTTCTTCCTGAAAATTCTTCTATTTTTTTCAAAGTAATTTCAGGAAATCCATTAGGGTAAGTATTGAATGGCTTTTCAGATACTAATCCGGCTATTTCCCAATGTCCAGTAGTAGTGTCTTTAGCCTTAGAAGTTTCCATAGCTTTGCCGTAATATCCTATTGTATCATTATTTTTTGAAACCCCTTCTATATCTATTATATTTCCAAGCCCTATTTTTTCCATATTAGGAAGGCTTATTCCTCCATTAGCTTTAGCCAAATGAGCAAGAGTATTAACTCCCTCATCTCCAAAAACAGCTGCATCAGGTAAAGCACCTACACCGCAGCTATCAACCACTATTAAAACGGCTTTCTTTTTATTCATATTTTATTATCCTATATTTATTTTTTATCTATAATATAAATATAACCATTTTTTAAGAATTATATAAAATATTATTTAATGAGTATATTCTATTTTTATAATAAAAATGAATAACTATAGAAATATTATATAAATAAATTTTTTGGCATAAAAAAGGGATAGCATTAAACTATCCCTATTTTTAATAATATATCTAATAATTATTTATTATTTTTTACATCCTTTTTTCTTTTCTAAACCTATAGCATCAGCTAATTCCTGATCTATAACAACAACAACATCATCATGAAGTTTAAGGAAAGTAACAGGACATTTAGTAGTAACTTTATCATTAGTAAGAAGCTCTTTCATAGCAGCAGCTTTTCCTTTACCAATAGCAGCTATAACTATTTTTTTAGCCTTTAATATTCCGCCCATACCCATACTGAATGCTTCTTTAGGAACTTCCTTTTCTGAAGCAAAGAATCTTGCATTAGCTTTAATAGTTTTTTCATCTAATTTTACGCATAATGCATCAGCATGTAAAGCCTCATCAGGTTCATTAAATGCTATATGTCCATTAGGGCCTACTCCTAATAATTGTATATCTCTAGGAAGCTTATTTATTTTATCATTAAATTCTTTTAATATTTTTTCTTTTTCTCCTATACCTTTAGGAACAAAAGTATTCTTTTTATCAATATTAACATGATCAAATAAATTTTTGTTCATAAAATATCTATAACTTTGTTCATTTTTAGGATCTAATCCCTTATATTCATCTAAATTTACAGATTTAACATTTTTAAAATCAATTTCTTTCTTTTCATAAGCCTTTATTAAATGAGGATATACAGCCTCAGCAGTACCTCCTGTAGCAAGTCCCAAAACTGCATCTTTTTTTACTTTTAATAAATTAATAATTTCTGCTGCTGTTTTTTTTCCTACCGCATTTGCATCCTTAGCAATAATTAATTTTAATCCCATAATAATATACTCCTTTTATTTGGATTACTATATTTTTCATAAATCAGCTCTTTATTTAAATTATAACATATATATAATTTATTATCAAACATTATACCACTATTGATTTTGATTGAAAAAAATATAAAATATTTGCATCAATAAATATTTTAAAAACATTAAGGAAAAAATGATGAGTAAAAATATAAAGATAAAAGCTGCAATATTTGATTTTGACGGAACTTTAGTTGATAGCGAAAGTTTATATACTAAGGCATTGATTCATGTATCAAATGAAATGAATGTACTTAAAGAGGTTGATTTTAAATCTTTAGCGGGGTATCAGACTAAAGATATAGATAATATTTTGAAAAAAGAAGGCTATCATATACCTGATAATTTCTTTAAAGAAGCTGAAGTTTATTTTCATAAAATAATAGAAACAGATTTAGAAACTTTTGACGGTGTTATGGAAACTTTAGAAAAGTTAAAAAATATTAACATTGTTATAGCATCAAATAGTAATATAAATTATGTTACAAGAATGTCTAATAAAAAAGGCATATCAAAATATATAAAAGATTATTCATGTTATAATGGAGAATTAAAGGCTAAACCAGCCCCTGATTTATTTTTAAATGCTTTTGAACTTTTGAAAAAATTAGATAATAATATAAAAAAGGAAGATGTTATAATATTTGAGGATAGTCTTGCCGGTATTATAGGAGCAAAGAAAACAGGAATAATTACAGCTGCAATTACAAATAGTTACAGCAAAGAAATATTATTAGAGAATGGTGCTGATATAGTTTTAAATAGAATAGATGAAATATTTAATTATATAGAGATTATTTGATATTATAATAAAAATTATATTAAAAAAATAAGCAATAAAAAAGGGAAACTGGTAAATTATCAGCTTCCCTTTTATGCTATTATATAATTTACATATCAGCTATAAATTTATACATAGGGAATTTTTTACATAGAGCAGCTACTTTTTTAGCAACAGCATTAATCATTTTTTCATCATTACTATTACTTAAAACTTCATCTATATATTGAGTTAATTCCATAACATCTTTTTCTTTTAAACCTCTTGTAGTTATAGCAGGAGTACCTAATCTTATTCCGCTTGTAACCATTGGAGATTCAGTATCATAAGGTATACCGTTTTTGTTTATAGTTATATGTGCTTTATCTAAAATAGTTTCAGCAAGTTGACCAGTTATGCCTTTAGATTTTTTTACATCAACTAATATTAAATGAGTATCAGTACCGCCAGAAATCAATTCGTATCCTTTAGCTAAGAACATATTAGCCATAGCTTCAGCATTTTTTACAACTTGCTCTTGATATTTAACGAATTTAGGATCTAAAGCCTCTTTAAAACACACAGCTTTAGCAGCTATAACATGCATTAAAGGACCACCTTGTATACCAGGGAATATAGTTTTATCTATTTTTTTAGCTAAATCTTCTTCAGTAGAAATGATATATCCGCCTCTAGGACCTCTCAAAGTTTTATGAGTAGTACCTGTAACGAAATGAGCATGAGGAACTGGGCTAGGGTGAACACCAGCAGCAACAAGTCCTGCAATATGAGCCATATCTACCATTAATAAAGCACCAACTTCATCAGCTATTTCTCTGAATTTTTTGAAGTCAATGAATCTAGGATAAGCACTTCCGCCTGCAACGATCAATTTAGGATTAAGTTTTTTTGCAGTATCTCTAAGCTCATCATAGTCGATTTGCATAGTTTCTTTACTAACATTATAGTGTTGGAAATTATAAATTTTTCCTGAGAAATTAACATTTTTACCATGAGTTAAGTGTCCGCCGGAATCAAGTGATAATCCTAAGCATGTATCTCCTGGCTTAAGAACTGCCATATAAACACCCATATTAGCTTGAGAACCGGAATGCGGCTGTACATTTATAAAAGGAGCTTTGAATAATTTTTTAGCTCTTTCTCTTGCTAAATCTTCTACAATATCAACCTCACTGCAGCCGCCGTAATATCTTTTTGACGGATAGCCTTCAGCATATTTGTTTGTAAATATAGAGCCTTGTGCTTCCATAACAGCACGTGAAACTATATTTTCGCTAGCTATAAGTTCAAAGCCATTAACTTCTCTCTTATACTCATTTTTCATTGCAGCAAATATCTCTTTATCAGCACTTTTTAATGGAGTTTCTGATACATAATATTTAGGAGCAACTACTTTTTTCTCTGCAGGTTTTGAAGCTTTTTTTACATTAACAGCTTTCTTAGATGCAGCTTTTTTGTCAACAACTGTTTTCTTAGCAGCTTTGGAAACCTTTTTTGATGAAGATTTAACTGCTGCTTTTTTCTTAGATACAGCCATATTTCCTCCAATGAAATTTATTATTTAATCAAATTTTTGTTTGAAGTAATGATATATCAATATAGTTTTTTTTCAATTATTAAAGCTGTGTTATATATATTTTTTTATTTTTATATTTTTAATATTTATCAAATTATTTATTTTTTTATTATTAAGATTAATATAAGTTCATTTTTATCTATTGTATTTTTTTATTTTAAATGTTAGTATAAACTAACATTTTGTAAGTATATGCTAACTTATTATATAAGGAGATTATTTTATGGTAAAAAAATATTATTATCATTTATTTTATCATCTATACTATCAATCAATTCATTTAATTTATTTGCTTATGGAGGAAGTTTTGAAATATCATTAAATGTTCCAATAGGGGCAGCAATAGGAACTCCTAATGATGCTATGAAAGCCTTAGGCTATAAATCCAAAAAATCAATAGATAGCGGACTGGAAATTCAGGTAGGATATATGCACAAAATATATAATAGGATAGGAGCAGGATTATTCTTAGATATAGGATATACGTATGATAGTTTCGCTTCGTCAAAAACTTTGACTGATAACAGTATTATTGATACATCTATGTATATTCATAATTTTGAAATAGGATTTATGCCTAAATTTACTGTTTGGGGATTTTCTATAGCTGTAGGAGGAGGTATAAAAATTCCTATGGCTGGAAAAAAGGATTTGGAATATGGATATAGTGCTTCTGTTATGCATTATTTTAAAATGACTTTAGATTATTCCATATTTGTAACTGACAATTTGGCTGTGGTTTTAGGATTGTATTTATCACATGACTATGGACTTCCTTTAAGATCTTTATCAGAAACACCAAGAATAGGAGGCTCTGGAGGAGGTGCTTTTATAGGTTTTAAGTATGGCAGTAAATTATCAGATTGAAATTTATGATTTATATAAAAACTAAATTTAAGGTATTGATTTTTTTATTTAAATGTTAGAATATACTAACAAATTAGATATATATGCTAACTTATATAGAGGCGTAGATGAAATACATAATTATTTTATTTATAATAACAAATATAATATATTCTTATGAATCTAAAGAAATAAATAATTTTTATAATGAATATTATTCTTCTTCATATAATATAAAGTCAATAGAGAATAATACTTCTAAGACTTATAAAAATATATATGTTCTTATTACATCAAAGAGCATAACTAATGAAAAAGAAAAATATAATTATTTGAAAGAAGCTATAAATGATAATGCAGATTATATTAAATCAGAAGATATTGATTATTTAATAAGCATATCTGAATTAATGAGCTATATAGTTTATTACAGCGGGCTTTCTGAAAAAATTTCTTTCGGTTCTAAAAGCAAAGAGATATATAAAAAGATTTTAGAGAAAGATGAATCTAATTTTTTCGCTCTTTTAGGTACAGCTATTGGATATATGCATGCTCCGGCTATAGCAGGCGGAAGCAATAAGAAAGCTTTTGAATATTTTAATTCAGCATTGAATAATTCAAAAGAAAAATATCAGAAATATTTATCTTATGTTTGGTTATCACAATACTATTTTAAAATAAAAGACAATGAAAATTATAATAAATACATTGAAATGAGCAAAAAAATATATCCTAATGGAAAATTATTAGAGGAGGCCATAGAGAGAAATAATACAAAAAATAAGCCGTTATAAAAATAGTTTAATAATAGTGATAGGATAAAAATATATTTGAATTAATAAAAGTACAAAGTTGTTAAAAAAATTATAAACAAAATAAAGGATTATATATGAAACGTTTATATTTTATTTTAGCAGCTTTATTGATAACTGCTTATAGTGCATTTAGCTATACTGTTGTAGAAGATTTCAATGATTTTTTAGTTGATGAAAATCAATTAACCATAAGGCTTGATAGGTTAGGAGTATTGGCAGGAACTGAAAATTTAAGATTTATGGTTGGAGTATCTGGAGAAACTGCAGGAGTATTGCTTGATAATTTAGACAGCGGTACTAAAGGAGGAATAAATACATTCAGACCTGCAGCAATAGCAGGATTTGGATATAAAACAGAAAGTTTTGGTATAGGATTGGGTTATCAATTCAAATATGTATCAGGAAGCTGGCAGGCACATACTCCTATAATAACAGCAACTGCTTTGAATGATAACTTGAGAATCAATGTCCCTGTTACAATAGGAGTAGGAAGCGGAAATGTTAATGAGGGAGATATAGCAGTTTCAACAGATACTAGAATAGAATATTATACAGGCAACAATATATTCAGCAGAATAAGAGTTAATCTTAAATATGGAATGTATAGATTAAAAGCTAATGAAAGCAGAAGCGGAGATTTAACAGGAGGCGGTAACTTGGCAGGTATGGGAACTGTTGGAGAGAATGGTAAATATGGATTTATTAAAGATACTATAGGTCAGTCAATAGGTATAGATGTTAGAGGCTACTTTATAGCAGCAACAGATCCAATATTAATAGAACCTCAAATAAGAATATTATATCAAGGTTCTATAGCTGACTTTACAGGTACTTCATATAAAGTTACACCTCCAGGAATGGACTCCAAAGAAGGAGGAGCAGGATTCGGACTTTACAATATAGATGCTTCAAATCCTATAGGTGCTTTTGAGTTGGGAAGTACAGGTTCTATACCATCAGCACCATATTATGACTTTACCGCTCATAATATAATGTTTACAGGTGAAGGAGCTTCAATAGAAATAGGAGGTACAGAATATTATATTACAAAACCTCAGTTTATAGGAGTATCTGTTCCTGTTGGCTTTACTGCTGAAAGTGAGTTTATTACATTATATTTAGAGCCTGCTTTATCATTCTCTATGATTACAGGTGGAATCAATGCTTATGCCAGCAGTGCCAAGCCTGTAAGAATACCGCCTTTATTTTATTCAGTTGGATATTTGGTATATGGAGAATTATATATCACTCCTAAACCTAATTTAGAATGGTATTTTGAGGCTCAAATAGGAAGTGCTACCACTATTGACAGTATAGGAGACAGCAAGCAGGGAGGTTTGGCTTTCAATGGAAGTACTGGTATCACTTGGAAATTTTAATTTGCTAAATTATTGATTTATTGATCTTTGGGAAAATATATTTATTGGGTGTCTTAGAATATAAGATGCCCAATATGAAAACTACTAATATGAAAGTTATTGAAAGATATGAACAAAATAATAGTTTAAAAATAAAAAGAAAAATAGATTATGAAAAAAATATGCTGCTCTATATGATTAAACTTTATTGCAGACATAATCATAAAGAGTATCATAAGAATTATAATAAAACATTTGGAAGTAAAAATATTTGCAAAGAATGTGAAGAAGTTTATAATTATGCTTGCGAAAGAACTTCAAAATGCAGATTCATTTCTACAAAAACATTTTGCAGTGCATGCTCTTCTCATTGTTATAAAAAAGAGATGAGAGAGAAAATAAAAAATATAATGATTTTTTCTGGAAAGAGAATGATTTTTTATAGTCCTGTAATTGCTTTGAAACATGTTTTTGTTATGTTTGTATGCAATATGAAGAAAAATATTAAAAAGTATTGAAGGTGCTATATGAGAATATTATTTATATGTTTAGGTTTTATTTTTGTAGGTATAGGTGCTGTTGGAATAGTTGTGCCTATACTTCCAACAACACCTTTTCTTTTGCTTGCTTCTTTCTTTTTTGCTAAAGGCTCTAAAAGATTTCATGATTGGTTTATGTCTACAAAACTATATAAAAAATATTTAGAAAGTTTTGTTAAATCAAGGGCTATGACTTTAAAAGCTAAACTCACTATACTTTTACCTGTAAGTGCTATGCTTATAGTTACATTTATTTTTGTGAATAATTTGCATGCTAGAATTGTTCTTGTAATACTTTTTATTGCTAAGTATGTATATTTCTTTACTCAAATAAGAACTATAAAAGAAGGTGAGGAAACAGCAGAATTAGAAGAAAGCAATAAATAATTATTTGTAACAAAATAATAAATAATAACATTTTTTGCATTATTGATATTTCCCTTTGTTTGATAGTGGGAGATATGATGAAAATACTAAGATATATTTTTATGGTGAATATTTTATTTTTTAATTTATTTACTATAGTACATGCAGAGGAAAATAAAGAAGATAATGAAAAAAAAGGTTTTCAGTCTGTATTGGATAATAGATTTTTTTCTATAGGATTATTCAGCAGTGCGGATTCTATCAAGACAACTGTTAATATAGAATTTGGTTTTAAGATAATTAAATATAATAATTTTCAAATAAAAAGTTATACTGCTGTAACAGGTTCAAAAATATATGATGACAGTCCTCAAATGTATCAGCTAGGACTTATGCAGAAATTCACTTTTGGAAATAATGATGAATATACAGGTGAGATAGGTATATCAAGATATGGATTTGCTTTTTTTAGTTTTGGATTTTTATCTTTTGATCCTGATAAAAGCGGAAAATTTTTATTTGCTTCTCCATACTATTGGGAGGTTGGGGGAGGAGCCGGTTTTAATATTAATGTAAGCGAACATGTGGCAATAGTATTGGAGTTTGGAGGAGGACTTCATCTTGTTCCTGAAGGTAAAGAACTTGGATATCCTGAAAAAATTAATAAAGCCGGATTTGGAAGAATGAGTGTTGGCGGAAGATATTATTTTTAAATTGCTTTCTCCTAAATTATTATAATTGCCTAGTAATTATATAATTAATTTTTTATATAATTACTAGGCAATATTTGTTATGTGCAGTAAAATTATTACCAAGTTTTTTTAATTTCTTTTAAGATGGCTTCAGTTAATTTTATTGTGTTAACATCATCTTCTATAGATACGAATCTTTTATCTTTTCCTAATATGCAATTAGCGAAATGTTCATCTTCTAATTTTAGAGGATTATCTCTATGTATAAATACTCTTTCTATTATAGATTCTTGTTTATAATTAATACCTACTGAAGTTTTTATATTACTTTGACTTGCTGCTTGTCTATGTATAGTTATATCTTGAGTAGCATAGTCTAATATAAAATATGCTTCTTCTGTACTAATAGCTAAAGTTCTTATTTTTTCTTGAGTTACTCTGCTTGCACTTATTGTTGCTATAGTTGAATCTTCAAATTCTAATAATGCACTTGCAATATCTTCATTATTTGTTCTTATTCTTTTTCCACTTGCTGAAAATCTTACTATTGGTTTTTTCACTAAAGAAGTTACTATATCTAAATCATGAATCATTATATCAAATACAACACCCACATCAGTAATACGAGGAGTAAAAGGAGCTAATCTTCTAGCTTCTATTAAATAAGGTTTTTCTATTATATGATGAAGTTCTTGAACAGCACCGTTAAATCTTTCAACATGACCAACCTGAAGTATAACATTTTTTTGTTTAACGATTTCTTCCAATTCCAAAGCCTGAGCATAAGTTTCAGTCATTGGTTTTTCTACTAATACATGTTTTCCTTTTTCTACAGCTTTTTTAGCTATTTCAAAATGATACATTGTAGGGCTTGCTATTATAACAGCATCAGCATTATCTATTGCTTCATCTAAACTGTTAAATTTTCTTATATTATGTTTTTGAGATATTTCATTTAAATGATTTTCATCAGCATCGTATATGCCTGATAAATTTATTTGGTTTATTTGGCTTACAACATTTAAATGGAATTGACCCATTCTTCCTACACCTATAATACTTATATTTACTTTATCCATTGACTATCCTTTTTATAAATTAATAATTAAATGCTTAAATAAATTTTATTTGTAACAAATATTTTAAACGTTCTAAAGATTATAATAATAATTCTACAAAATTCAATAATATTTTTTTATTTTATGAAATTTTATATACTATCAAATATTTTAAAAGTATAGTATATTTGAAATGTATATAAAAATTATTTGATTGGAGTATGTATGAAAACAGATATAGAAATAGCTCAAGAGTGCAAATTGGAAAGAATAGAAAAAATAGCAGAAAAATTGAATTTGACTGATGATGATTATGAGGTATACGGAAAATATAAGGCAAAGATAGAATTATCATTATTAAATAAATTAAAAGATAAAAAAGATGGAAAATTAGTTTTGGTAACTGCAATAACTCCTACACCAGCTGGAGAAGGAAAATCTACTGTTACAATAGGACTTACTCAAGGATTAAATAAAATAGGGGAGAATGCTGTTGCTGCTTTAAGAGAGCCATCTCTTGGACCTGTATTTGGTATAAAAGGAGGTGCATGCGGTGGAGGGTATTCTCAAATTGTACCTATGGAAGATATTAATCTTCATTTTAATGGAGATTTTCATGCTATAAGCAGTGCCCATAATTTAATATCCGCTTGTATAGATAATCATATTAAACAGGGAAATGAATTAAAAATAGATGTTAATAAAATAGTATTTAAAAGAGTTTTGGATATGAATGACAGAGCTTTAAGAGATATAGTTATAGGGCTTGGAGGAAGTGAGAATGGCGTTGTAAGGCAGTCATCATTTCAAATAACTGTATCATCTGAAATTATGGCTATACTTTGCTTATCAAATTCATTAATGGATTTAAAAGAGAAAATAGGAAATGTTATATTTGCTTATGATATTAATGATAATCCTTTAAGAGTGAGAGATTTAAAAGTAGAAGGAGCAGCATGTACATTACTTAAAGATGCCATAAAACCTAATTTGGTTCAGACACTTGAAAATACTCCTGTTATAGTTCATGGAGGTCCTTTCGCTAATATTGCTCATGGATGTAATTCTATACTTGCTACAAAAATGGCTTTGAAATTATCCGACTATACTATTACAGAGGCAGGTTTCGCTGCTGATTTAGGAGCTGAAAAGTTTCTTGATATTAAATGCCGTCTTGCCGGTTTAAAGCCTAATTGTATCGTATTAGTTGCTACTATAAGAGCATTAAAACATCATGGCGGAGCTTCTGATATTAATAAAGAAGATTTGGAAGCTTTAACTAAAGGTTTTGAAAATTTGGATAAACATATTGAGAATATGCAGAAATATAATGTTCCTGTAGTAGTTGCTATTAATAAATTTGTTTCTGATACTGATAAAGAAGTGGAATGCATAACAAAACATTGTGAGAGTAAAGGAGTAGATATTTCATTATGCGAAGTTTGGGCTAAAGGCGGAGAAGGTGCAATAGATTTATCTCATAAAGTTTTAAAAGCAGCTTCTGAAGAATCAAATTATAAGCCTTTATATGAATTAGAAAAAAGTATAAAAGAAAAAATAGAAACTATATGTAAAGAAATATATTCAGCAGGAGAAGTTAAATTTTCTAATAAAGCATTAAAAATGATGAAAAAAATAGAAAATATGGGATTCGGTAATCTTCCTATATGTATATCAAAAACTCAAAAATCAATATCAGATAATCCTGCTTTACTAAATGCTCCTAAAGGCTATACATTAAATATTGATGAAATAAAACTTGCATCAGGAGCAGGATTCATTATTGCTATGGCTGGCGGTATTATAGATATGCCGGGACTTCCTAAAATACCTGTTGCATGCAATATTGATATAGATGAAAATGGCAAGATAAAAGGCTTATTTTAAAATATTTAGAATATACTAAAAATTTTTAAGTTTGTCATTTTTTTAGTCAACTTTTTCCCGCCGCACGCCACAGGCGGACAGCGTCAAAGTTGCTGCCGCAGGCACGCTTCGCGAAAGTGCAAGTATAAAATTAGTACTAAATCATACTAAAATTATCTTAAATGTAAGGTAATTCATAAAATTAAAGCCAAAATGTAGCCTTTTTGCTTCTCGCCGTAGGCGGGCTTCGCCTGTGGCAATACCACAGGCACTTCCTACGGTCGCCCTGAAGGACTCCCTTCGGTCGCAAAAGAAGTGGGGGTTGCCGAAGGCACGCACAGCGGGGGCTAGTCCCCACAAATAACCTAAATTTAAGTTTGTCAATTTTTTTATTGTTCTTTTACCGACACTCTGCGTGTCTGTGGCATGTGAGGCAAAAAGTTGATTGTGCAGTAGTTGGAAAAATGAAATCGTTTCAGTGTATAAAAAAAGAGCTATAAATAATTTTATAGCTCTTTTTTATTTTTATATTAATTAATTTTTATTCTGTTGTAGTAGGTGATGTAGTAGTACCGCCTGTTGTATTTTCAGTAGTTGTACCATCTGTAGTAGTATCTCCTGTTGTATCTCCAGTAGTTGTACCATCTGTAGTAGTATCTCCTGTTGTATCTCCAGTAGTTGTACCGTCTGTAATAGTATCTCCTGTTGTATCTCCAGTAGTTGTACCGTCTGTAGTAGTATCTCCAGTAGTTGTTGTATCATCAGTTACAGTTGTATCTTCTACAGGTTCTGGTTCAGGAGGAGGCGGAGGTAATTTAAGATTATCAATATCCTCAACTCTTATATTTAAATCCATTCTTCTAATTACTGTTTTTGCAATCTCTGCTTCTACAGGCTCTCCTAAAGAATCGAGTAAAGTTATTTCAGGATCTTCATTTCTGTACTGTTTCATTTCTAGTACATAGCCTTCGGCATCTCTTGCTACAGTAGTTTTATTTCTTCCGTCATTTTCTATATCTATACTAACTCCATCAGCTCTCACTTCATTAACAGTAGATCTTCCATCAGTGTAAGTTTTTGTAGTTGAAGTGCTTCCGTCTGCTTCTGTTGTTGTAGTTTCTGTGTTTCCTTGTATATCTTTTACCACTACTATGCTTGATCCGTTAGGCTTAATAGTTGTAGTTATACTGCTGGAATCTGCTGCTACTACTTCTGTTACTGTGGTTGAATCTCTGTTAAGAGTAGTAGTTTCTCTTGATCCGTCCTGTCTTATTACTCTTTTTATAGTAGTACCGTCAGGCATTTTTATTTCGCTTATAGTATCTTCAGAAACTGTATCAGTTATTACTGTGCCATCTACCTTTTTAGTTACTACTGTAAATGAACCGTCTTCGTTATAAGTTTTTGTTATAATACTTCCGTCATCAGATTTAACATTATATGAGAATGTACCTGCACCTGCTCCTGTAGAATTTCTTTCTTCGACTCTTCCATCTGGATAAACTATTTTTAAATTGCTTATTCCATTTGTATCTACTGTTGTAGTTCCTATACTTCCGTCTATATAATTTGCAACTACTACATAGCTTCCGTCAGGATTTTCTGTTTTTACTATAACAGCTCCGTCAACTCTCTTTGTTTCAGTTGTTATATTGCCTAAATTATCTTCAGTTCTTTTAACCTCTGTACCGTCTAAACTTCTAGTGTAGAAGAATGCTCCGTTATTATCTTTGTAATTTGTCGTAATAGAGCCGTCAGACCTTTCCACTACGAATGCTTTATTGCTATCTAAAGTTTTTCTATTTATAAATGAACCGTCAGGATATAAAGTATATTCAAATGTATCACCAGCAGAATTTTTTGTATTTATAGATTTTGAATTATCTGACATATATGTTTCTAATCTCTTATCTCCGTTTTCAAATACTGTTTCTATTTCTCTTTTTCCATAAGGATATATAGTATCTGAAACTTCATAATTATTGGAATACATCTTTGTTTTTTCTATTTTTCCATTTTCATAAACTATTCTTACACCATTAGGATATATAGTTTCTCTTTCATAATCAAAATTAGGGAATATATTTTCTGTAGTTATACTTCCATCATTATTTGTATTTACCCTATGATTATTAGTGAAAGGCATAAATTTTATTGATGTATCATTACTTCTTATAAGAGATATAACTCTTTCTAAAGATTCTTTCTGATAATAGTCGCCGCCTACATTGGTTAAAAATATTTCATAAGATATAGCGGCATTAGTTATTTCTCCAAGTGCTAAGAAAGTATGTCCCATATTAAGATAAGCACTATAGTATAAAGCCCAAGTATTATATGCATCTACTGAAGCTATATTAGTTTTTATCTCTACCATATTTCCATTAGTATCCATAACATTAGTCATTATAACTATGTTTGTTACTATGAATGGATTTTCTTCAGTTATCACATAAGTAGATCCTGTAACTGTTGAATTAGTAGACATTGTAACAGTATTTGAATCTCCTGCTACCGCTTCATTAGTTACACTATCTGGAGGAAGTGCAGTTTCTGAAACAGAAGGATTTACTACTTCTAAATTAAAATTAGCATTTGCTTCAAATATTACTGTTGTATTTGTAAATTCATAATTATTTGTGTATGTATTTGTTATAACCACATTTGTGAATAATGGAAGTTTTGTAAATGTATTGTCCAATGTGTTTTTTATATTTTCATTTGCAATATTTTGATTATTTATGGCATCAGATATTGCATTAGTATCAGATGATAAATTTGTTGATACTGTATTTGTAGTTATAGGTGCAGTAGATATATTTGTTGATATAAATGTATTTGTTAATGAATCATTTGATCCTATTGCTATATTAGTTGCAGATTCATTAGAAGAAGTATTATTAACATCAAAAATAAATATTGTATTTGTTACTACATTTTGTGAAACTGTATAATTAGTTAATACTTCATGATTTAATTTAGTTGTGTATGGTGAATGAAGACGTTCTATTGATCTATTATACCAAAGTAAAGCATCTTCATAGTTTTTTAATTGATAGTATGAGTTTGCTATATTATTACAGTATGAATATGAATCATTTATATCGAATGCTAATTTATAATAATTTATAGCATTTTCATATTGTTTGTCTTGGAAATAGCATGCTCCTATATAATAATAAAGCATATCATTTGTTGATAATGGTCTTCTTTTTAAATATAAAAGAAATGCTTCTCTTGCAAAATTATATTTTTTTTGGAAGAAAAGTTTTTCTGCATTATAAAATTCTCTGTCAATATTTCTTTCATCATTAGGAGCAGCATTTTGCGCTAATAACATTGATGATAATGATATAAAAATAGATATTATAATTATTGAAAGAATTTTTTTCATAATAATATGATCCTCTTAATTTTTTAAGGATAATATTTAAAACTATCAATTTTTTATATAGTCAAAATAATGATTAAATAGTGAATATAGTATATACTCACTGTATCCTCTTACTTTTTTATCTTTATCTAAAACATCATTTAAAAATTCGAAAGTTTTTTCATTAGGATTTTCTATATAGTAAATCCTTTCTTTAGATATTGAGTTACTTTCATTTTTTATCATTTTTATAATTGAAAGTTCTTTTAATCTATCCTTTTTATCTTCTCTGCTAGCCTGATATGAAAACAGACGTTTCACCAAGTTTTCAAATACTATCTTATTGTACATAACGGCTCTTCTCACATCTGTATCAACACTGCCGTCATAATTATTGATTTCATTGTCAAATATTGCTATGGATATTGCAGATTTAATATCAGCAAATACTGCTTTTTCTTCTTTTAATTTAAATTTCTTACTAGACATAATATTAGAAAATATTCACCTTTGTTTAAAATATAAGTCATATTGAATATCGACAAAGTTAAAAATTTAATTAGATTAAAAATTTGATTTAGATAATAGTTGTATATTTCTTATAGTATTAAAATATAGTGAAATAAAAAACCCCTTCCATAAAATAATTATGAAAGGGGGAAATTCTATATTAAATAAAATTATTTGTTTTTGATAGGATCATTAGGGTTAGAAGCAGTTTCTTTAGATAATCCGCGAGCCCATTGACCTGTGATGAATAATTCAATAACAGCTAATATGATCATAACAGCAGCTATACCAGCTAATACATAACCGTCAAAAGTAGCTTTCATAACGTTAGTATAAACAACTAATGCTAAAGCTGAAAGAGTAACTGCGAACATGAATACTAAAGGAATAATATTTTCCCAAGAGTTTCTTTTCTGACGATTTTTTATCCAAGCAGCAACTGCTAATAAAGATAAACCAGCTAATAATTGGTTAGCACTTCCGAATATAGGCCAAATTCTAGCATAACCGTAAAGAGTAAATCCTAAAGAAACTAATACAGTGATACCTGTAGCTACATAAGGATTAGTTAAGAAAGTTTTATGTACTCTTCCATCAGCACCAGTATATTCACCTAATTCCTGTATTAAGTATCTTCCTATACGAGTAGCACTGTCTAATGAAGTTAAAGCAAAAGAAGCAAATGCTAAAGTAACGAAAGTTTTACCCATACTTAGAGGAACTCCGAAAGAAGTCATAAAAGTAGCAACACCAGTAGCGAATCTAGCAGCAGGAGTACCTTCGCCGTTACCAGCAACAGCAGAAACACTCATTAAAGCTACTATAGCAACTATACCTTCAATAAGCATAGCACCATATCCTACTAATTTTGCATCTTTTTCACTGTTAAGCTGTTTAGCACTAGTACCAGAGCTAACAAGAGCATGGAAACCAGATATAGCACCACAAGCAACAGTAATGAAAAGTATTGGGAATAAATAGTTACCTTCACTAGGCATAAAGCTAGTAAATGCAGGAGTTTGTACAGCAGGTCTCATTATTACCAAACCTACAACACCGCCTACAACCATAGCATAAAGCAAGAATGAAGACAAATAGTCTCTAGGCTGTAATAATATCCAAACAGGCATCAAAGAAGCTAATATTATGTAAATAACTAATATTATTTGCCAATGTATTTTTTGTAATGCTAAGAATGGGAATTTGTCAGAAATGAAGATGATAGCTGCTAATAATACAACACCAACGATTGTAGAAACAGCAACACCAGCACCTCTTCTGTATACTAAAAATCCGAATAATAAAGCTAAAACAATAAATAACATACTAGCAGTACCAGCTGCAGCAGATTCTCTAGCATTATCAACATTTACAGCAAAAGTACCAGCTGTAATATCTAAGAATGCAGCTACTACTAAACAAATAGTAATAAATGCATAAAGAGTGAACATTATTTTACCTTTTTGGCTAACATTATGTCTTATAACTTCACCAATAGATTTACCTTCATGTCTTAAAGAAGCAACTAATGAACCGTAATCATGTACTCCTCCAAAGAATACACATCCGAATATGATCCAAAGATATACAGGAAGCCATCCGAACATAGTAGCAATAATCGGACCAGTTATTGGACCGGCACCGGCTATTGAAGAGAAGTGGTGTCCCAATAGAACTTTGGCATCAGTAGGTACATAGTCTTTACCGTCATTAAGAGTATGAGCAGGTGTTTTTTTGCCAGGGTCTATACCCCATTTCTTTGCTAAATATGATCCATAAGTAATATAGGCTACAAAAAAGATGACCATACCTAACAATAGAAGAATGAAAGCATTCATTTTTTATCTCCTTTTTTTTGTTTTTTTATAACTTCCTAAAAATCCGAAAGAAGAAGTTTTAATTCTTTCTTACGCATTTTAGGTAGATATACATTTTTATCTGTCATTGACACTATTGCATACTGTGTTTCTGACCATCCATGGAATAATAGTTTGTAATTAACTTTATAAAAGAATTTTTTAGTTATCTTTTCCCATTCTTTATCTAAAGGGCTTTCTGTTACTAATATACCTGTTATTAAACTTCTTTTATGAAATTTATTAGGGTTAGATAATATAGGTGTAAGCCTAATAAGCATATCCTGAAAATTTTCTATATCTTCTTTTTTTAATTCTTTAATGAATCTTAAAAGCATATGTTCAAATACAGAATAACCTTCATAAACTGTAGATTTAGTTATGAATGATTTAAAGAAATCGTTTCTATGAAAAGCATAAAGATCAAAATATTCATCTTCTTTTGTAATTTCATATTCCAAGTCAAAATGTCTCATTAATTTTTCTGAAATATTGAATATGTATTTTTTTACATTTTCGTTATCAATGTGAAGTTTAGCCATATTTCCTCTCCATGCTATATATTATATAAAGTTTTTTTTCATTGTCAAGTTATTATACATACTAAATAGTAATAATTATCATTTAAAACGATATTTTTAATTATCTTATTTTATATTAAATAATTTATTATTTTTAAATAAATTAATTGTGTATCTATTATCGTTTATTCATTTATATAGTTTTAGCTGTACACTATAATTATAAAATATTATTTATAATAAATATTTTTTATAGAAAATATTTATTAATATATGTTTATAAATTAATAATGATAAATACTAGATAAAATATCCTTCATCTTATTCATAGCCAATGCTCTATGACTCATAGAATTTTTTTCTTCCAAACTCATTTCAGCATAAGTGATATCATATCCATCGGGCTGAAATATAGGATCATAACCGAAACCCTCAAAGCCTCTTGGATTTTCTATGATTTTACCATTAACTCTGCCTTCAACTGCTATATAATAATTATCATCTAATACACATACAGCAGAAGTGATAAAATATGCTGTTCTATCATTTTTATCTTTTAATTCATCTAAAAGCATTTGCATTTTTTCTTTGTATCCTAATGTTTCTCCGCCATATCTTGCCGAATATATTCCGGGTTTTCCTCCAAGTGCATTAACACATAGTCCGGAATCATCTGCTAAAGATGGTAATTTAGTATGATTATATACTGTTTTTGCTTTTATAAGTGAGTTTTCTATAAATGTGTTTCCGTCTTCTATTATTTCACCTATATCTGAAGGCATTGATAAAATTTCTTTTATTACAGTTCCTTTGAATAGAGATTCTATTTCTTTTAATTTATGTTGATTTGCTGTTGCTATAACTAATTTTTCGAGCATATTAATTTCCTTTTATATTAAAAAATAGATAAAAATCTTTACTGTTGGGTATATAATATTCCATAACATTGCCTATGATTATATATCCGTTTTTGGGGGCATAATTTTCAACTACATTTGTAAATACTTTGCTGTAATTTTCTATATTGCATTTTACTTTTATAAATTTACCGCCTTTAATATTCCATTTTGTCCAGCCTTCAGGAGGAGTAGAATTTTCTTTTACTTCCACGCCTGCCATATATTTGCCTCTTTCTCCCCAAGGAGCAAAGGTTTCATCTATATCATTCATTATTCCCCATATACCAGATAAATTATTATTCTCATCAATCTTTACTAAATTAATTATTTCTTTAATATTTTTATTAAATTCCTGCCATAAAGGTAATACCCATTTTGAATGTTTTTCGCTTTCTCCTTCAGCTACTTTTCCTATAACTTCAAAATCTTCTTTCTCTACTATTTCTATATCCATAATTTTTTATAACTCCTATTTTATTTTTTTAATTTTTTTACAGCTTCTGATATATTATTCATAGCCTTTTCAACATAGTATCTTTGAGTGGCTAAATTAAAACGCATAAATCCTATTCCAGCTTTTCCGAAAGCATTTCCTTCATCTAATGATAAATTACAAGAATCATAATAAAAATTATTTAAATCTTCCTGATTCATGTTGAATTCTTTCATTAAGTTTTTATTATCAGCAAACATCAAATAAGAACCTTCTAAAGGCACAGCTTTTATATAATCTTTTAATATACTATTTTCTATATACTCTTTAATATAATTATAATTGTCCCAAACATATTTTTTCATTTCATCAACCCAATAAGCACATTTTGAATATGCTGTTTTACAAGCTACTAATGATAATATAGAAACAGATACGCAGAATCTTTCCATTTGAAATTTGAATGCTCTCATTATTTCTTCATTTTGAATTATTATATTTGATACCTTTGCACCTGCTAAATTGAAAGTTTTTGATGGGGCATTCATTGAAATTATATGATTGGCGTATTTTTCTATAGATGCTAATGGTGTATATTTTTTTGATGGATCTACTATTATATCGCAGTGAATATCATCGCAAATCATTTTAACATTGTTTTCTATTAAGATATCTGCTAATTTTGATAATTCTTCTATAGAGTAAAGTCTTCCTGTAGGGTTATGAGGATTTCCTATTAAAGCAGCTGTTAGATTATTGTCTTTTACTTTTTTTGCTACATCTTCATAATCTATAGTATATCTGCAAGTATTATCATCATATATCAAATCTGATTCAACTATTTGACAGCCTTGATTTTTTATTCCTGCAAACATAGGGTAGTAAGTAGGAGTTAAAACTAATACACTTTCACCTGGTCTTGTTAAAGCAGATATTGCTATATTAAATCCTTGTACTAATCCTTGTGTGAAATTGAGCCATTCTTTTTTTATATCCCAATTATATCTTTCTTTATGCCATTTTATAACAGATTCATAATATTCATCATAAGTAAAATAACCAAAAATACCAAAATCTGCTTCTTTCTTTATTGCTTCTATTATTTCAGGAGCAGCTTTAAAATCCATATCAGCAACCCACATAGGAATTTGATTTTCTTTTAAAGGTTTTTCTCCGAATGCTTTAGTCCATTTTATACTATTAGTTTTTCTTCTGTCTATTAATTCATCAAAATTAATCATTAAATAACCTTTTATGAAAATTATACCAATTTATTTTATAATAATATAAAAAATAAATCTATTATATAATATATTTTTATTAAAAAGAAAATATATATTGATAGTTGATGTTTAATTTAATATATACTGAAAATTTTTAAGTTTGTCAACTTATGCACTTTATATAGAATTATCTACTTTTTTACCGCACACGCTCTGCAGACTTAGTCAAAGTTGCTGCCGCCACCGCAGGTGGACTTCGTCGGCACGCTTCGCGAAAATGCAAGTATAAAATTAGTACTAAATAATACTAAAATTGTCTTACATGTAAAATAATTTATTACATTTAAGTTCAAATATAGACTTTCGCCTGCCGTAGGCACACTTCGTGAGGCGGGCTTTGCCTGTGGCAATACTTAACAGTACTTCCTTCGATCGCAAAAGAAGTGGGGTTGCCGAAGGCACGCACAGCGGGGAGCAAAGCCTCATATATAAAAATTAAATTTATTTTTAACAAAATATAGTTTTTTAGGTATATATAAAAAATGAGGAAGCATTTATAAATATTAAAGCTCCCTCATTATTATTTTTATTTATTGTTATTAATTATTAAGCAGCAGCGGCAGTATTCATTTTATTTTTTGTTACTATTTGTATGATCACTAATATTGCTATAACTGCTATTCCTATAATGTCACTATAGAATTCAGGATATATAGATAATAATCCAGCTATAATAAATAATATTCTCTCATAAGCTTTACATTTTCTAAATACATATCCTTCTAATCCTGCAGATACTCCAAACATACCAATAAGAGAAGTTATAAGTATAGGTATAACATCAGCAATAGTAGTGTTTATCATTAATATATCAGGATTGAATATAAACATATAAGGAATTATAAAAGCACCTATAGAAAGTTTTGTAGCTTCAATACCAGTTTTAAGCGGATCTGATTTTGCAATAGCAGCACCAGCCATAGCAGCCAAAGCAACAGGAGGAGTAACATCCGCAATTATTCCAAAATAGAATACAAACATATGAGCAGCTAAAGGTTCATAACCTAAACCTATTATTGCACTTGCAGCTATTGTTGAAGTGATAAGGTAATTTGCTGTAGTAGGTACTCCCATACCAAGTATAATAGAACTTACCATTGTTAAGAATAATAATAACAAAGGTATTCCACCGGATATAGATATTAAACCTGCTCCTATTTTTAAACCTAAGCCTGTTAAAGTAATAACTCCTATTATAACTCCAGCCATAGCACAAGCAACAGCTACACTTATTATATTTCTAGCAGCATTAACGAAAACATCTATTAAATCTTTGAATCCGAAACTTACCTGTCTTTTCATTATAATGTCTACTATTGAGTTTACAATAGCAACTAAACCAGCAGCTATTATACCCATTAATCCGGCATAAATTGCAGTTTTACCAAGAACAAAGAAATATATGATAGTAGCAAGAGGTATAACTAAATAACCTTTCTTCATCAAAAGTTCTCCTATTTTAGGAAGAGAATCTCTTGATAAACCTTTAAGTCCTGTTTTTTTAGCCTCTAAATGCACCATTATAAATATACCTGTAAAATAAAGTATAGCCGGTATGATAGCAGCCTTAGCAACTTCCATATAAGGTATACCTAAACTTTCAGCCATTAAGAAAGAAGCAGCTCCCATTATAGGAGGCATTAATTGTCCGCCTGTAGAAGCCGAAGCCTCAACAGCACCAGCAAACTCTGGTCTGTATCCCAAAGATTTCATCATAGGTATTGTGAAACTTCCAGTACCTACAGTATTTGAAACAGAACTTCCTGATACTGTACCAAACATTGCACTTGTAAGTACTGCTACTTTTGCAGGGCCTCCGTCAAATCCTCCTGCTATAGCATTACATATATCTATAAAAAATTGTCCTATTCCTGTTTTATCAAGCAATGCACCGAAAAATATAAATAAGAAAATAAATGTAGCTGAAGCACCTATAGGAGTACCCATTATTCCTTCAGTATTATAAAATAAATGTGATACTAATCTTTGAAGAGAATATCCCCTATGATTTAAAAAACCAGGTGCATAAGCTCCAAACAATGCATATATAATAAAAACTATTGATATTATAAGTATAGGAAGTCCTACTATTCTTCTGCAAGCTTCAAATACAAGAAGTATTCCTATTATACCTATAATAATATCAGTTGTAGTGTATATTCCAGCTCTTCTTATTAATGCTTCAAAATTAAATGATATATAAGCCCAAGAAGCAGCACCTATTACAGCAAGTATAACATCATACCAAGGAAGTTTATCCTTAGGCATATCTTTTTCATTGGAAAGAGAAGATAAGCAAGAAGCATAACAAATGATAGGTGAGTGGCTCTTACAATCTGTGCTGTAATTTTTCCAGATAATATTGAATATAATTGAAACAAGCAGAATACAACAGATATTGCTATTATCAAATATTTTTTCCAATCTGAATATCTTCTGTACCTTGATTCACTGTCATATTTACTCATGTAATCATCAATTTCTTCAACTGTTGGAATGTGAATATCATTTTTATGTTTCATTGTTCCCCCTTAATATTTTATTATTCATTATATTTGTAATCATTGTAAATAATGATACTTTCTTATATTGTATCTTTATATTTATTTGAGGCTTAAATAATGTATTTAATTTTATTTCTTTTCCGTCAAATTCTATTCTATGATCAGCCACAATACCGACAAATAAATATAAGTCTTTTATTTTTTTATTAATATTGTTTATTTCTATATAATCATCTGTAATAATTATCTTTTCATTACCTTCCGGATCTGACATTCCAGCACCATAAGAAACAAATCTTGTTTTATCGAGCACAATATCATTATTATTATTTATAATGTAGTAATCTCTAATTCTTCCTTTATTTACAGAATGTGTATATGAAATTAGAAACTCTTTTTTATTAATATTAAATATAAAATTATCTTTATTATTTTTAACACTATTTAATATAAGTCTTGGAAATAGAGGTACAAATAATAAAGCAATAATTATTATGATGACAGATATACATATAATAATTTTCTTTAACATATATCAGAATAATTATTAGTGTATTCATTATTTAATTAATATAAAAAACAATGAATACACTTATATTATTTTTTATTATTGTAGATTATATCCCAATTCTTCGTAATATTTTAAAGCACCTGGATGGAATGGTATAGATATTCCTTTGTAAGCTTCTTCAATATTTAATTCTTCACCTTTAGCATGAGCAGTTGCTAAATCAGCTTTTTTATCAAATAAAGTTTTTATTAGATTATAAACAACATCTTCAGGTATATTATTATTAACTGCGATAGTTGCTTTTACTGCTATTGCTGTAGTATCTGTAGTAACATTATTATATGTATTAGCAGGTATTTTTACTTCTGTATAATATTTATATTTATTTAAAATTTCATCTAATTGAGTTTTATCTAAAGAAACCAAAACTATATCTTTTGATAAAGATAATTCTTGTAAAGCGGCATTAGGTATTCCAGCAACTATAAAACAAGCATCTAAAGTACCATTTTGTAATCCGTCACTTGATTCTTTAAAAGAAAGATTTGATTTATTTATATCATTGAAACTTAATCCATAAGCTTCTAATATTTGTTTAGCATTAAATTCAACACCGCTTCCAGCATCTCCTACTGATATTCTTTTTCCTTTCATATCAGCTATTGATTTTATTCCGCTTTCTTTTGTAGCTGCGATTTGTACTATTTCAGGGTATAAAGTAAGTACAGCAGAGAAATTAGTTAATACTTCTCCATCAAAAATGTCTGTACCATTATATGCATAGTCCATAACATCGTTTTGTACAAATGCTAAGTCAGCTTCATGTCTGTTAAGAAGTCTTAAATTTTCAGCAGAAGCTCCTGTTGATTGAGCAGTAACATTCATTCCTTCTATATTAGCATTCCATATGCTAGCTATACTTCCTCCAAATGAATAGTATGTACCGCTTGTTCCGCCTGTAGCAAAAATATAATTTAGATTGTTGCTTTTTTGACATCCTATCATTAATACTAATGATAGAATAACTGTAGTAGCAGTAATAATAACATTTCTCATAATAATAATACTCCTTGCAAAATTTATTAAATAATACACTTTATAATATTAAAAGTCAATATTTGATATATTATGTTTTTTTATATATTAATGATGAAATTTTATAACTTTTTTATATTGTAATATATCTTAACTAAGAAATCAATATTTTTTAAAATAATATTAATATTGTATATACCAATTATTTAATTTGTATAAAAAAGGGACTTAAACTTAATAGTTCAAGTCCCTTTCATTTATATGTTATTTAAATATTAGCTCCATATAATAAGTTTCATATCAAATTTATAGCTTAAATCTTTATGATATGGATACATTCTTATAGCATAACCGCTTTGTCCACTGTTAGTACATTCTAAAGTTCCTGAGAAAGAATGTCTTCCGTTTCCTAAATCAGCAGAATGTTTCATTTCAACTGTAATAGGATCTATAATTTCTTCTTTCATGCTTAACTTACCATGGTAAAGTTCTACTCTTACAGAATCAGGAGCTATATCTCCAAGATTAACTATAGTTTTAACTTCAAATTTGCTTCCAACTTTTAAATTTCTTGAAGGCATTTCAGAAATTGTGTTTTCAATAAGAACTTTTGACCATTTTGAAGCTATATCTTGTTTCCAAGCTTTTAATTCTTTAGCTTTAGCAAATTCATTTTCAGTCATATTGAAATATCTTCTGCTTGCGTTGTTATAGAATTTATGGAAATAATCAGCAACCATTCTATTAGTAGAGAATACAGGACAAACAGTTTGCATACTCCATTTCATAGCAGCAACCCATTGTCTAGGAATATTATCTCTTCCTCTTTCATAGAATAGAGGTATTATTTCATTTTCTAAAACATTATAAAGAGCTTTACTTTCAACTTCATCTTGATATTCTAAGTCAGTATATTCTTCTCTGTTACCAATAGGCCATCCATTTTGACCATCATAAGCTTCGTCCCACCATCCGTCTAATACACTGAAGTTTAAACCTCCATTTGGTGGTACTTTCATTCCGCTTGTACCGCTTGCCTCTAAAGGTCTTCTAGGGTTATTAAGCCATACATCAACACCTTGTACCATATATCTAGCAACATTTATATCATAGTCTTCTATAAATACTATATGATCTCTGAAATCTTCTCTTCTGCAAATTTCAGCAATATTTCTTATTAATTCTTTACCGCCATTATCATGTGGGTGAGCTTTACCAGCAAATATGATTTGTACAGGTCTTTCAGAATTAGTAACTATTTTCTTTAATCTCTCTAAATCTCTGAAAAGCAATGTACCTCTTTTATAAGTAGCAAATCTTCTAGCAAAACCTATTGTTAAAGCTTCAGGAGAAAGTATCTGATCAGCATGTTCTATTTCGCTTTTTGTGAATCCTCTGTTTGTTATTTGAGTTTTTAATCTTTCTCTACAGAAGTCAATAAGTCTTTCTTTTCTTCTTTCATGAGTTCTCCAAAGTTCTGCATCAGGTATTTTTTGAACTCTTTCCCAAATTTCATATTCTAAAGGTTTAGTTCTCCAACGAGGTCCTAAATATCTGTCTAATAAGTTTTGCATATCAAAAGATATCCAGCTTAAAGTATGAATTCCATTAGTAATAGAATCTATAGGAAGCTCATTAACAGGAACACCTTTCCAAATATCTTTCCACATAGCTCTTGATACATGTCCATGAAGTTCACTAACACCGTTATTTTCAGCAGAAAGGTTAAGAGCAAGTACTGTCATACAGAAACTTTCTTTTTGATCATCTGGATTGATTCTTCCAAGTCTTATGAATTCATCCATAGTCATATCTATATGTTTAACATAATCAGTGAAATACTTCTGAATCATATCTATAGGGAATATATCATTACCAGCAGGTACAGGAGTATGAGTTGTAAATATATTAGAACTAAATACAACTTCTCTTGCTGTATTTTTATCTAAATGATTATTTTCCATTAATTGTCTTATTCTCTCTAAAGAAAGGAAAGCACTGTGACCTTCGTTCATATGGTATATAGTAGGTTTAATTCCTAATTTCTCTAAAGCCTTAACACCTCCTATACCAAGAAGTATTTCCTGCTGTATTCTAGTTTCTAAATTACCGCCGTAAAGCTGAGCAGTAATGTCTCTGTCTTCAATTCTATTTTCTTCTATATTAGCATCTAAGTAATAAAGTTCTATTCTTCCTACATTAGCTTTCCAAATTTGAGCATAAACTTTTCTTCCAGGCAGATCAACATCTACTTTCATAGTTTCGCCGTTTTTATCTAAAACTTTTTCTAAAGCCAAGTTAAAGAAATCATTTTCTATATCATATTCCTGCTGCCAACCATCAGCATTTAAATATTGTCTGAAATATCCTTTTCTATATAAAAGTCCAACTGCTACTAATGGCAAACCCAAATCACTAGCAGATTTTAAATGGTCTCCTGATAATATACCAAGACCTCCTGAGTAGTTAGGTAGAGATTCATGCAAACCATATTCAAAAGAGAAATAAGCTATTTTTTCATTAGGAGTTTTTTGGCTATCGTCTAAACTATTATACCAAGTTTCCTGCTTCATATAAGTTTTAAACTCATCATAAACTTCAGCTAAATTCATCATAGCCGCATCATCTTGAAGCATAGCATCAAAACGTTCTTGAAGAGATTCTCCCAACACTCTTATAGGATTATGATCTCTTTTATCCCAATTATCAATATCTATTGTTCTTAATAAAGTTACTGCTTTCTGATTCCAGCACCACCAAAAGTTTTTAGTAATTTCTATAAGTGGTTCTAATTCTTTTGGAACCGATGGTGAAACCATATATTTATTTAATTTCATAAAATTACCGCCTTAAAAATTATTTTAGATATACCTCTGCTTATTCTATAATATTTTACAATAAAATCAATGAATTTATTTAATAATTCTTATTATTAGTTAATTATATATATTTTTTATTGACATTTATTAATTTTTATATATAATATATTACTATGAAAGATAAGATTTTTATTAACTCTATCATAAGCAACTCTTTTTGCTTCCCATTTTTCTTTAGCTTTTTTGGCGTTTAAGGCGCCAGTATATTCTATTTTTTCACAACAATAAAAACAAATACATAATAAATTAATTTTTTAATTATAAGAAAACATATTCAAATATAACAAGTTAATTAACATAATATTTTAATTTTAAGGAGATAATTACTATGATTATTGTAATGAAACCAAATGCTAAAGAAGAATATATAAATAATATAACAGACAGACTCATCGAAGCAGGATTAGGAACTAACAAAATAGTAGGTGTTGACTGTACTGTTATAGGTATAGTAGGGGATACTTCAAAAGTTGATAGAGAATTAATGGCTACTTTACCGGGTGTTGCTAGAGTTTTAAAAGTACAAGAACCTTTCAAAAGAGCAAATAGAGCTTTCAAAAAAGAGGATACTGTTGTCGATGTAAGCGGTGTAAAAATAGGGGCAGGAAAACCCGTAATAATAGCAGGTCCTTGTTCAGTTGAAAGTGAGGATCAGGTTATTAATATTGCTAAAAGCGTAAAAGCTGCAGGAGCTTCAATACTTAGAGGAGGAGCTTTCAAACCTAGAACTTCTCCTTATGCTTTCCAAGGTTTAGCTCTTGACGGACTTAAAATATTAAAACTTGCAAAAGAAGAAGTGGGCATTCCTATAGTAAGTGAGATTGTATCTATAAGACATTTAGAAGATTTTGAGAATACTGTGGATATGATTCAAATTGGGGCAAGAAACATGCAGAACTTCGAACTTTTAAAAGAAGTGGGTAAATTAAAAAAGCCTATACTTTTAAAAAGAGGTTTAGCTAATACTATGGAAGAATGGCTTATGAGTGCTGAATATATTTTGGATAAAGGAAACAGCAATGTAGTATTATGCGAAAGAGGTATAAGAACTTTTGAAACTTATACTAGAAATACTTTCGATGTTTCTGCAATACCTATGATAAAAAGAATGAGCCACTTACCTGTAATAGGCGATCCTTCACATGCTAGCGGTAAGGCTTGGATGGCACTTCCTCTCACTTTAGCTGCTCTTGCTGCAGGTGCTGACGGTATGATTATAGAAGTACATAATGATCCTGAACATGCTTTATGCGATGGGGCTCAGTCTATAAAACCTGATACTTTTGAAGAGATTATGGCTTCTGTTAATATGATGGCTGAAACTGTAAGCAAAATAAAAGAACGTCATGGCGGTAAGATTTATACTAAGTAATTAGTTTTTATTTAAAATAAATTTTTAAAACTATGTATTTGATATAAATATAATAACAAATACATAGTTTTTGATTTTTTAAATATTAGATAAATCCATTATAGTGAAATTCATAGATTCTATAACTTTAAGCAAAGCATAAGCTGTATCTAATGATGTAATACAAGATATATTATTTTCAGCAGAAGCTCTTCTCAATTCTAAACTGTCTGAATGTGTTTGGCTATTGCTTTCTATTGTATTTATCACATAATCAACTTTGCCTAGTCTTATTGTATCTATTATATTTTCTAAACCTTCCTCATAAATTTTTGATACTTCTTTAACATAGAGTCCTTTTTCTCTCAAGAAATTAGCAGTTCCTTTTGTAGCATATATTCCGTAGCCTATATTAGAAAATCTTTTTGCTAAATCAAGTATTTCATTTTTATGATTATCCGAAATAGTAAGAAGTACATTTCCTTGCAAAGGTATTCTTAATCCGCTTGCTATTAATGCTTTATATAATGCCTTTTCAAAATTGATATCAAAACCTAATGCCTCGCCTGTACTTTTCATTTCAGGGCCAAGTATTGTATCAACTTTTCTCAATTTAGAGAAAGAAAATACAGGAGCTTTAACAAATACTTTATCAGATTCTTCTTTATATAAATTATTATATCCTTGTTCTTTTAATGATTTACCAAGTATGCACATAGTAGCAACATTAGCCATTGGAACATTAGTTATTTTACTCAAGAAAGGTACTGTTCGGCTGCTTCTAGGATTTACTTCAAGCACATAAACATTATTCTCTTTATCAACTATAAATTGTATATTATAAAGCCCTATGAAATTAAATCCTATTCCTATTCTTTTAGCATAATCAATTATAGTTTCTTTTACTTTGTTTGATATTGTTTGAGTAGGGTATACGCTTATAGAATCTCCAGAGTGAATTCCTGCTCTTTCTATATGCTCCATAATGCCCGGAATAAATACATTATTTTCACTGTCGGCAATAGCATCAATTTCTATTTCCTTACCTATAACATATTTGTCAATTAGTATAGGAGCTTTATTGCTTACTTCTTTTACAGCAGTTTCCATATAAACTTTCAAAGATGCATCATTATCCACTATCTCCATAGCTCTTCCTCCAAGTACATAACTAGGACGAACTAGAACAGGATATCCTATATCATTTGCTATTACTAAAGCCTCATCAACAGTTATGGCAGTTTCACCTTTAGGCTGAGGTATATTTAGAGTTTTTAACATCTCTTCAAATTCATGTCTATCTTCTGCTTTATTGATATTTTCTAAAGAAGTGCCGAGTATATTTACTCCATGCATGACTAATTTTTCAGCTAAATTTATTGCAGTTTGTCCTCCGAATTGTACTATAACTCCTTTAGGCTTTTCAAGTTCTATTATATGCATAACATCTTCTATGGTTAATGGTTCAAAATAAAGTTTATCGGATATAGAAAAATCAGTAGATACAGTTTCAGGATTATTATTTATTACTATAGCTTCATAACCGGCATCTCTTATAGTCATAACTGAATGAACTGTAGAATAATCAAACTCTACACCTTGCCCAATTCTTATAGGGCCAGAACCTAATACTATTATGCTTTCTTTTCCGCTTTTAAAAGATTCATTTTCATTTTCATAAGTAGAGTAGAAATAAGGAGTTTCGCTTTCAAACTCTCCTGCACAGGTATCAACCATTTTATAAACAGGTATTATATTATTCTCATGTCTTAATTTGTATATATCAATTTCTTCAGCTTCCCACACTTTAGATATATAACTGTCAGAAAATCCTCTCTCTTTGCATTCTCTTAAAACATCTATATCCATTTTATTTTTATATAATTTTTCTTCTAATGTTACTATGTTTTTTATTTTGTCTAAGAAGAATTTATCTATATGAGTAATTTCTATTATATCATTTATATCTTCTTTACGTCTTATAAGTTCAGCTATAATAAATATTCTTAAATCATCTCTTAATTCAATACGCTCCCATAATTTTTTAGTTGTATATTCAGAAACATCATTATGAATTATATGATCGCATTTTATTTCAAGAGAACGAACAGCTTTCAAAAATGATTCTTCAAAATTTCTTCCTATACTCATAACTTCGCCTGTAGCTTTCATCTGTGTGCCTAATTGTCTGTCGGCATTTGGGAATTTATCAAATGGAAGTCTTGGGAATTTTGTAACTACATAATCAATGGAAGGCTCAAAACATGCAAAACTTTTTTTAGTGATAGGATTAATTATTTCATCTAAAGTCATACCTACTGCTATTTTGGCACTTATTTTTGCAATAGGGTAGCCTGTTGCCTTACTTGCCAAAGCACTTGAACGTGATACTCTAGGATTAACTTCTATTATATAATATTTAAAACTGTTAGGGTCTAAAGCTAATTGTACATTGCAGCCTCCGCATATTTTTAAAGCTCTTATTATTTTAAGACTTACATTTCTAAGCATTTGATTTTCAGTATCGCTTAATGTCTGACAAGGAGCAACTACTATACTGTCGCCTGTATGTATTCCAACAGGATCAACATTCTCCATATTACATACCACAATAGCATTATCATTATTATCCCTTATTACTTCATATTCTATTTCTTTATATCCGGCAATACTTTTTTCAACCAAGCATTCATGTACAGGACTTATTTTTAAACCTGTTTCGCATATTTCAATTAATTCTTTTTCATTTCTGGCAAATCCGCCTCCTGTTCCTCCAAGAGTATATGCAGGACGAACAACCAAGTGATAACCTATTTTGTTTGCAAATTCAATGGCCTCTTCAACACTATGTACTATTATACTTTCAGGCACAGGTTCATTGATTTCATTCATAAGATTTTTAAAAAGTTCTCTGTCTTCAGCACAATTTATAGCATTCAAATCCGTACCTAAAATTTCAACATTATATTCATCTAATATTCCGCTTTCAGCAAGTTCTACAACCAAATTTAAACCGGTTTGACCTCCAAGAGAACCTAATATTGCATCAGGTCTTTCTTTATATATTATTCTCTTAGCAAAATCTAAATTTATAGGTTCTATATATACCTTATCAGCAATAGCGGCATCTGTCATTATTGTTGCAGGATTGGAATTTATAAGTACAACTTCATATCCTTCTTCTCTTAAAGACTGACATGCTTGAGTACCGGCATAATCAAATTCTGCAGCCTGTCCTATAATAATAGGGCCTGAACCAATTACTAATATCTTTTTTATATCTGTTCTTTTAGGCATTTTTCTCTCCATAATTGTTGTTTATCATATCAATAAAATTATCAAATAAATATTTACTGTCTTCAGGTCCCGGATTTGATTCAGGGTGATACTGAACAGAAAATACAGGATATTTTTTATGCTTAACTCCCTCACAGCTTCCGTCATTTAAAGATATATGCGTCATAATTAAATCCGTATTTGATAAACTTTCTTTTTTTACTGCATAACTGTGATTCTGACTTGTTATACTGATTCTTCCTGTTTCCAAATCTTTAACCGGGTGATTTCCGCCTCTATGTCCGAATTTTAATTTAATAGTATCAGCACCGCATGCCAAACTTATAAGCTGATGTCCTAAACATATACCGAATATTGGAACTTTACCTATAAGCTCTTTTATTGTATTTATAGATTCTTTAACGTCCTTGGGATTTCCCGGACCGTTTGAAAGCATTATTCCATCCGGATTTAAACTCATTATAGTTTTAAAATCTGTATCATAAGGAACTACAATTAAATCGCAGTTTCTTTTGCTTAATTCTCTTATTATTCCTAGTTTTGCTCCAAAATCTATTAATACAACTTTCTTTCCTCTATTAGGTATAGGAAAAGCATTTTTTGTAGAAACCATTTTTACATGATCATTCATGTATGGTGTTTCTTTAAGCATTTTTACTATATCATCTTTATTCTCTATAGTATCGCTCATCACAGCTTTTAATGTTCCTATTTCTCTTATTTTCTTTGTTATTGCTCTGGTATCAATATTTTCTATAGCCGGAATATTTTTTAATTTCAAAAATTCATCTATTGTTTGTGAATTCCTAAAATTATTCGGACTTTTACATGCTTCTTTTACTATAAGCCCGAATATTGCAGGATTCAAACTTTCAAAATCATCTCTGTTTATACCATAATTTCCTATAAGCGGATAAGTCATCACAGTAATTTGTCCACAGTAAGATAAATCCGATAATACTTCCTGATAACCTGTCATAGATGTGTTAAAAACTAATTCACCTACTTTGAAGTTATCTGCCCCAAAACCTATTCCTTCATAATGACTTCCGTCTTCAAGTATTAAGTAGCGTTTCAAATTTTACCTTCCTATAATTCTAAATTTTTTTAGATTTTTATTTAAAATAAAAAAAGATTGGAAATCAACCGAAAGTCAATCTCCAATCTTTTTAAGATTATAAAAAACTGCATTATTAGCAGCGTTTTCTTTAGTTTAAACTTTTTCCCAATCATATTATTTTTTCTTCATTTTTATTTTCTTTATAATAACATATAATAATTTATTTTACAATTAATTTTTTATTATTCTATATTAATTATTCATTATTTTATATTAATTATTTGTAAATTTGAACGGATACTCTTTTAGTTTCTTCATCAAGCCATTTTATAAATGATTCTCTCATTTTAGATTCGCTTAAATAGTTTTTTACTCTAGTTCTTATGCTTTCCATATCCTTTTCTATTTCCATTATTTTTACTATATAAAATCCTTTTCCAACCAATTCTCTCACACTGCTTACAGTACCAACTTTATATCCTCTTTTAGCCAAATTAAGTCCTGCATTTATTTGAGCTGGTAATGATCTTTTTCCAGCATCATAAAGAAGATTATATCCTAAATCCCCTCCGTTTTTTCTTGTGGCTTCATCTTCACTATATTGCTTAGCAAGTTCTGCAAAATCTTTTCCTCTTGCTGCCATACCTCTTACTTTGGTAGCTAATTCCTGCTTTTCTCCTTTTTCTGTAAATGTAGTGGCTTTGAAAAATATCCAAGAAAGTTTTACCAATGTATCAGCTTCAAATGCAGATTTATCTTTTGTATTATTATAAAATTCATCAGCTTCTTTATCGCTAATCTCTGTATTATTAACTACAAGTCCGTATAAATTTTCCATAGCTATTTGCTTTTTTATAGAATTCTTATATTCATCATAAGATATTCCTTCAGCCATTAACTGCTTAGCAAATTGATCTGCATTCATATTATATTGTTTGGCAATACTTTCTAATCTTCTTTTTACATCATTTTCTTCTATAACAAAATTATTTTCTTTAAGTTTTAAATACATTACTCTCTCTTCAACTAAATCTTTATAAACCATATCATCAGTAACCCTTTGTCCTATAGATCTAGCCTGTAATGTTAGAAATGTTTTTCTGCTTAAAAAGTCTTCATAAGTAATAGGCATAGAACCTACTATACCTACTATGCTGTTTACAACATCATTAAATAAAAGATTACTTTGTATAAAAATAAAAGATAATATAAAAACTATTATTTTTCTCATGTAAATTTTTATCCTTAATAATTATTGCATGTATATAAACCGTTTAGAAAGAATATCATTAAAACATTTTCCATGCAAGCATATTTTTAATCATTTAAATAGAATGAAAGTATATTTTTAAATGATTTTATATTGTATTTTATATCGTAAATATCCCTTATACTTTTTATTTTTTGCAGTACATATTTAGGATTAAATGACAAATTATAAAAATATTCAATATATTTAAATATTTGATCATCATCCATATTTAATTCCATAACACTTTTTCTCATATCATAATCAAACCAATTTTTTGTTTTAATAAGATTATTTTCATCGCAATATTTGAATAATTTAGTTCCGGGATATGGTATGAAAAGAGAAACATTCATAGAATTAATATATCCGTTAAGCATTAAATTTTTGACAATATTGAATGTATTTATTATATCTTCATCTGTTTCCCAAGGATATCCTATTTTTACCATTATATCTGTAAATAAACCTGCTTTCTTAGCTAATCTTATAGATTCTATCACATTTTCTACAGTATTATCAGTAATACCTAGTTTCTCTATAGTTTTAGCATTTCCTGAAGGCAAATTAAAAATAACTGTTTTAAATCCTGACTTTTTCATCATTTTATAATCTTGATATTCTAATATTCCAAGATAAACATAACAATCAATATAAACTTTCTTATTAAGTTTTCTTTCTTTCATAGTTTCACAAAATAATGAAAGCCATTCTCCTGTGGGAAAATAAACACTTGTATCCAAAATTTCTTTTATTCCATATCTTTTATTCAAATATTCTATTTCATCTATAACATTTATTGGGTTTCTAACTCTTACCTTATCAAAAAGAATATTAGAAGAATTACTGTTATAATTATTATATAAAGAACCTCTCGCTGACATTATAGATGTGCCGGGTGTTTTTTTGAAATATTCATTAGTTTTTGAATATAGTTTCCAATTTGTAAGATTTCTATCTATAAATGGAAGTCTGTCTAAAGATTCTTCAAGTTCAAATTTTCCTGTATTTTTTATATTTCCATTAGATGTTCTGTAGTATATACCTTTATCTAATTTTTCACCATTATTTATATGATTAACTAAATTTAAAAGAAGAAAATCATAATCGCCGCCTGTTAATACGAAATCTGTTTTTGATTTCTCCATACTTTCTTCAGGCAAAGCAGTAACATGATCGCCTGCCAAAACAACATAGATGTTTTCATATCTTTCTTTTATTGCTTCTATAGTATCCCAAATATAATTAATTATAGGAGTTTTTACTTCAAAGAATATTAAGTCAGGAGCTATATCATCTATATTATTAAACCAATCTATAGTTGTAATATTAGATGCTATTGTATCTAAAAACACAACATTAATACCATTATTTTTTAATAAAGTAGCAGCATAAGATGGTAGCATAGGGTAGGCATATGAAGGATTTTTTAACCATTGAAATTGCCTATTTAAAGATATTAATGGATATCCATTATTATATTCAAAAGGCGGATATGTTATACAAACTTTTTTAATTTCTTTTTTTTTCATCTTTTAATTATTAAAATATATTATTTAGTTTTTTTAGCTACTTTTTTCTTTGTAGTCGAAGATTTTTTCTTAATTATTTTCTTTTCATATACATACTTCTCTAATTCATATTGATCATCAAATATTACATCATACCATTCTTCATATCTTTCACATTTAGGAGGACTATGTTTTGAGCAGATTTCATTTCTGTTTTCATAATTTTTGCATAAATATGTTTTTTTATCTAAATATCTGCATTCGCTTCTTATCATATGATACCAAGTATTTTCATATATAAATATAAATGAATGTCTGAAATGCAAATACCATTTTAATGTATTAAGTTCGCTTTCATTTTTAGGCGGAGATATTTCCATAACCAAATCATGACAGCATAATGAATTGCAGTCGGCACATAATTTTTCACTTACTTTTTCTTTTCTATTTTTTAATAAACTATCGGAAGGTATAACTTTCAAAATAAAACCGCCTTTTTTAATATTACTTAATTATAATAATAATTAAATTAAATTCAATATTTTAATTATTAAAATAATTTTCCATAAATGTCATAAGTTTTTTCTGAGGTTCTACATAATTTTTGATTTCATTTTCTGTAAGACATTTAAGCATTTGCATATCTAATTTTTCTAATTCTTTTAATATAGGTTCTGCAAATGTAAGACCTTTTTTTGTTAAACTTATTAATCTGTTTCTTTTATCTTTTGGGTTAATTTTCTTTTTGATATATCCTTTCTTCTCGAAATTATCAAGTATAGAACATACAGTTTGCTTTGGAACAGATAGTTTTTCTGTGATAGTATTCTGTACACATTCTCCGCTATTATAGATTATAAATAAACTGAATAAAGCCAAATCTGTAATACCATACTGCTTAGCCCATAGATAATAAAATCTATTAGAAGTATACCAAAAATCATATATGACTTCCATATATTTTTTTATATCTTCATTTTTCATAACTTTATCCCATTATTAATATTTCTATTAATATTAAACGTAAATTAAAAATAAAACAAGATAGATTTATATAAAAAAAGAGCTTGAAATTTTCATCTCAAACTCTTTTATATTTATTATTATCATAAAAATTGTTCGCTGATAGAGTCTGCCAAGTAAACTTAGCAGACGCTCACAATTTTTATTTTATTATTATCATAAAAATTGTTCAGCTATAGTGTTTGTCAATTTTATATTGTTTTTATTTCTATTGTTTCTTCTTTTACTCTTTTATTTTTAACTGTAACTTTTATGCTTCCTTTTGTTTTATTAGATTTAACCCAGAAAGAATAATAACCGCCTTCAAGTACAGGATTATCATTTCCTATTAATTCTCCTGATCCTTTTACTTCTATAGTAATAGCTTCATTTATATATGGAAGTCTGTTTCCTATAGCATCTACTGCTTTTACTGTTATTCTTGTTGAGTCCCAAGTGGAGCCGCTGCTTACAGCATTGATTTCATAATCATCTGCTTTTACTTCCAAACCTTTGAAAGTAGGGTTATTCAAATATTTTTTTTCTATAGCAGGTTTACCATCTATATAACCTATTAATTTCATATCACCCCAACCCATATCACTTACACCAGGAACATTTACATCAATTTTTATTATGACTGGTGCATGTTTTAGTCCCTGATATTTTCCTGTAGCCGGATATTCTTTTACCATTAATTCATCTCTATAATAAATTTCTACATAATCACAATTAGTGGCAACCATTAGAGGTGATATTCCTCCTATAGCTCTTTCGCCTCTAGCGTATATGGTTATAGGCTCTAATATTATTTCATTTTTTGTATTCATTTGAGATGAGTATACTGAAGCTGCTAATTTAGGATTTCTAAACATATCATAAACACCATGATAACATATTCTATCTCCTGAACCGAAATTATAATGTGTATGATAATCGAAAGCACACCAGCCTGTAGAACCTGAAATATGATTATCTATAGCAACAGCATTTATTATTTCAAAATGTCTTTTAGTATGTTCTATTAATCTTTCTTCACAGTCCTGCATCTTTGTAGGGAACATATGTCCGTTATATTCTGTTATCATATAAGGAACATTTTTATCCAATTTAGTTACGAATTTTTGTGCTCTTAGAGGATCAGCAATACCATCATAATTAAAATCATTCATTGTATATACATCTTCTAAAAGTTCGCTTCCTACTAAATATCTTACTCCGCCTGTTTGTCTTGTTTTATCAAGTTCATGAGCTGTTTTATTAGTTTCTTTATAGAAGCTATGATTATCCTGACTTTCATTTATTCTTACTCCCCATATTATAATAGAAGTATGATAAAAATCTCTCTCTATCATATCTTTAACATTTTCCACAGCAACTTTCTGCCATTGTTTATCTCCTATATGCTGCCAGCCCGGAATTTCTTCAAATACCATTAATCCTATTTCATCGCATCTATCTAAAAAATGTCTTGAAGCAGGGTAGTGTGAAGAACGTACTATATTAAGTCCTAAATCAAATTTTAATATATCAGCGTCTTTCTTTTGTATTCTTTCAGGCATAGCATAACCAACATAAGGGAAACTTTGATGTCTGTTTAATCCTCTTAATTTTACTCTTCTGTCATTTAAGAAAAATCCGTTTTCAGTGAATTTTGCATCTCTGAATCCCATTTTTATAGAAAAACTATCTTCATTGCTAGGAATGGATACTTCTAATCTATAAAGTCTTGGATTGTCTATATCCCATAATTCTATTCTGTCAGAATCTATATGCTCATCTATTTTTATATCAGTAAATAATTCACCTTTTTTTAAAGTTACTTCTTTTTTTATTTCACATATATGATATTCTCTGTTATACAAGTTAATAGCTATTGTTTCTTTAATGCTTTCTTTTTTGCTGTTTCTTATTCTTATTTTTCCTGTTATATTTTGATTGGCAAGACCAGTAAGCATAACATTTTCTATTGATATATTATCAACAATAATAATTTGTACTTCTCTGTATATTCCGCCATAGCATAAATAATCTATTTCATTACCAAAAGGAGGAATATCTTCTCTTTCTGTACTATCAAGTTTTACAGCTATAATATTTTCACCGTATTTTAATTCATCTGTTATATCGTATACAAAAGGTAAATATCCGCCTTTATGCTCTCCGAAACTTTTTCCATTGATAAATACTTCAGCAGCAGCCATAGCACCTTCAAAATTAATTAATATTCTTTTATCTTTTAATTTTGATTTTTCATATTTAAAAATGTTCTGATATCCTGAAACAAGCCAAGTATCTGATTCATTGAAATAATGAAGAGGTATTTCAGCAACTGTATGAGGCAATGTGATATTTTCCCCATTTAATTTTTCAATTTTTATATTATCATTCCATTCTTTTGTAAATTTCCAATTGGTGTTAAAATTGATTATTTCTCTCATTTTGGTATATACTCCAATGTTTTTTGATATGCAATTTTATATTTAAAAAATAAAAATCAATAAAAGTTTTTACAAAATTTATTATTTATTGTTTTATATTACTTGATCTAATATTACTATATGAAGTTGTTAAACATCAAAATAGAATCGTATGAAATATAAGTGATATGCAATTTAATTATATAGTTATAGTATGGTTAAAATAGTAAATTTTTTTTGAGGATTATGTATTTTTGAAGTTTGTCAACTTTTTTGTTGTTCTTTTTTCCGCGACTTCGTCAAAGAACCTTATACCTTGATAGACTCAGATACGCTTCGTGAAAGACTGCATTTTTACTCTAAATCTAGGTTATATAATATATTTAATACATATATTTTTAATGTAAAGTTCTAGCAATTGCGTTTTCGCGAAGCGTGCCTGTGGCAGCTACTTTTTTGTGCGGCAAAAAAGTTGATAATACATCTGAAAAAATATCAAAATTGACAAAATATAGTTGTTTTGGTATATACTATTATATATTTTTTAGCTTATAAAAAGTTTTATGCGTATGTATCTACATTATTGCCTTTGCTTGAAGGGCTAGCTATTGCTGCTTTTGTAACACCGCCTGAAACATAAACCCTTTTACATTCAGGGCATATATTAGTAGTTAATGTTACATTTTGGAAAATTACTTCTCCGCCGCTTTTTTCTGCTGATCTCTGATTATTGGCAACATGTTCCTGTTCATGTGATGCTACCATAGAAGGAGCACTTGAAGGATCTATTTTAGTAGGAGTTTTAAAAGATACACCTATATCATTAGAACCGTCTTGATATGTTCTTGATGCACAAGTTTTACATACTCCCACTTCGCTTATAGGAGTTTTTTGGCTTGCTTCCTGAACAATATTATTGATATTATTGTTATTATTTCTTATATTATTAGTGTTTCTTATATAAGGAGCATTATTACGAATACTTATTTCCATAAATTACACCTCTTAAATATTTAATTCTACCCCTATATTTGAATTATAAACCTATAAAAATAAATATCAATACATATTATATTCATAATTGCTGTTATGTTTACTAATTATAGAATTTTTATTATAATTTTAGTAAATTTTTTATTTTATAAGTATAGTTTCATTATTTCCGATAATAGAAGCGGTATTTTATAACTTGGATTTTATAATGAAAAAATAATTGCATTATTATTTATAATATTTAATACTTCTTTAGTATTTGCTCAAAATGATGAGTTAATGGAATCTATAAAAAATAATGATATAGATAAAGTAAAAATATTATTGAGAGATGGCATTAACTTAGATTTATACAATATCAATTATGGTATGAGTCCTTTAATGTATGCGGCTCAGCTTGGCAATGAAGAAATAGTTCAGGAATTATTAGATTTCGGTGCTAAAGATTTTGATTTTGCTTTTTATGTGGCATGTGCTGAAGGGTATTGGAATATAGCAGAAGATATAATGAAGTCCGGTGCTAGTAATTATAATATTGCATTGTCTTATGCTGCCATAGGCGGACAATTAGATATAGTAGAAAAACTTATTGATTTAGGTGCTAAGGATCTTAATCCTGCATTGGTATCTGCATGCGAGGGTAATCATTTAGAGGTTGTAAAATATTTAATAGGTAAGGGTGCCAATGTTAATACTAGGGCATATATAGAAGTATATAGAAATTATAAAGGTGCTGAAAGAAAATCACCATTAACAGCTTCTACTAATATTGATATAATAAAAGAATTAGTAAATGCAGGAGCAACTAATTTAAATGAAGCTATAATATATAATGCTGAAACTATATCAACAAATTTTGACAGTACTTATTCTACTGCAATATTAAACGAATATATCAATTTAGGTGCTGATATAAATTCTATGAGTACAAATGACGGAAAGACACTTCTTATGTATTTGATAGAAAAAAGGCAATTAGATTTTGAATTGATAAAAAAAGTTATAGAGCTTGGTGCTGATGTTAATGCTCGCGACAGAAATGGAAATACTGTTTTAATAAGAGCGGTAATGTATGAATATGAAGCGCCTATTCAGGATAGTAATTTAAATAAAAAAGTATACAGAACTATTGGTACTCCTATAAATGTAATAGAAGAACTTTTGAAAGCAGGGGCAAGTCCTACTGACAGGAACAGTTATGGAAATACCGCATACAGATTGGCGGCAAGAAAGAAAAGAGATGATATAATAAAACTTTTTGATGAATATTTAAAAAGATAATTATTTGTATATACTAAAAATTTTTAACTTTGTCAATTTTTTGTTGTTCTTTTTCCCACCGTATACGCTCTGCGGACTTCGTCAAAGAACCAAAAAGTGCAAGTATAAAATTAGTACTAAATAATACTAATTTCGTCTTACATGTAAGATAAAATATTAAATTTAAGCTAAAATATAGCCCTTCGCGAAGCGTATCCGAGTTTATAGAGGATATAAGCTACTTTGTGGCAATACCATACCTACACTTACAGTGGACTTCGTCAGGTACTCCTTTCAGTCGCAGTACTTCCTTCGGTCGCGTATAGTTGGCGTTTGATAAGATAAAACAGTGCCGTGCGGGAAGGTGCCGCAGCTCGCGCTTGACAAAATATAGTTGTTTAGCTATATTATAATTTTATATAATCAAAATAAATCTGTTAATCTGAAATCCCATATAATAAGAATTAATAAAGTATAAATAAATCTTTCTGACACTTTTTCATTATTCTCATTATAGAATTTAATATTTATTTTTACTTTATCTTTATAATCAATATTATCTTCAGAATCTATGATTATATCAAAATTGTCTCCATTATTTATTTTTAGATTATATTCTTTAACTGTGCCATAGTCCATATAACTAGGAATCATTGAATACCTATCACCGAAAGCCTTAAAAGTACCATAAGCTATTTCAATGTTTTGTAATTTGTTTATTTCATTTTCCAAATTATTTTTATCTAATTTTATTATGCTTAATTGATTTATTGGCTGAAATAATTCATAATCTTCTAATTGTTTTTTCCATTTTGTAATAGTTTCTTCATTCATTTCTATAGGGCTTGCTAAACCTATAAAGCTGTCATCATTAATTTTAATTTCTTCATCATCACAATTTGAATAGCTTCCGTCATTGTTGTACCTAAATGTAGTTATAAAATTGTTCTCTTTATCATATAAATTCCAAATAAGCGAAGAAGAAAATTTATTCATTAAAGGATTATCAATAAATATTTCTTTGAAAAGTTTATAATTATATTTCTTTTCATACATTAATGATTTATACAATTTTAAAGAAAGTTTCTTTATAATATCAGGAATTTCTTTTTTTATGTATTTAATTTCTTCTTTTATAGCTTCTGTAAAATCTTTGGGTACAGCTTTTAAAAGTTTATTATTTTTTATATCAAATACATTCACAGAATAATCACTATTTAAAATCAATTTATAATCATCATTGATAATTTTTTCGCCTTTTAAATCAAATCCGAAATTTGAAGTAAATTTTAATTCCAAATCTTCAAGCGATAAATGTTTTTCTTTTGATATTTCTTTTAATAAATGTAATGCTGAAATTCGTATTTCATGTTTTTTAGCTTTTGAATAAATATCATACAATAGTTTTATAGCATAATCAGTAATTTCTGTAATTTTTATTGAAGACAAAATCATTAAAAAGAATTTAGAATCTTTTTCTTTCTTGTATATTTCTCTTAAAGCCTCATCATCTCCATATAAAGTATAAATAATTGCTGTGGTTTCCTTGTATGTTTCTTTATAAATATTTTTAGCAAAAGTCAAAAAACTTTCTCTATCAAGTAAATTAATAATAGAATCTATTTCAATCAAATGATAAATATCTCTTTTTAATTCTAAATATTTTAAGTATATATATTTTATCACTTTAGTATCAACTTCTCTAGATTTATCTTTTACTAATACATTACAATTTTCTATATAAGAAACTTTTGCCTCATCTTTTTTATTTAATTTTTTATTAATACTTTCTTCATACTTTTCAATATTACAAAATAATTCATAATCAAGAAATTCTTTTAAATCATTATAATAAAGATTTTCTAATCTTGTTTTAACAGCTTTAATTTTTTTATTATTGCTTGTATGTGCTATTTTATAAATTTCTTTTATATTTTTTTCTAAAACACTTAAAACATTAATATTAGAAAAAGTATATAAATATAGAATCCATTTTAAACTTAAACTACTAACTGCACTATCATCAAAAATATTATCGATTATAACTTTGTCATTAAGCTCCCAAGTATTAAGAGAATCATATTCTTTAAAACCGCTATTATAAAACATAGCAACCATAGTATTGACATTGCTTACATTCCATTTATCCAAAGGCTTGTTAAAACTTTTAGCTTTCCAAAACATAGAATTCATACTTTTTACATTTGAAGTATCCCATTTATCTAAATCCTGATTAAAACTTTTACATCCTTCAAACATGTTGCTAATATTTTCAACCTTTGATATATCCCAATCATTTAAAGGCTGATTGAAATGATGACAATCTTTAAACATAGCCGTTAAATGTCTTACCTTTGATATGTTCCATTTATTCAAAGGCTGATTAAAATTTTCACAGCCATTAAACATTTCAATTACTATTGATAAACTAGATGTATTCCAATTATTTATATTCTGATTAAAATTAGTACAGCCCTTAAATATTCCATTCATATATTCAATATTGGAAGTATCCCACTTATCTAAAGGCTGATTAAATTCCTTACATCCCTCAAACATATAAATTGCATTTTTTACTTTTGACATATTAAAATGATTTACACTCTGATTAAAATTAGTACAGTTTCTAAACATATATTCAGTATTTTCTAAATTAGAAGTTTTCCATTTACTCAAAGGCTGATTAAAATTTTTACAACCATTAAACATGCCCCGCATATTGATAACATTTGATACATTCCACTCAGAAATATTTTGATTAAAATTTATGCAGTTATAAAATAAATCTCCCATATTATTAACATTAGAAACATTCCATTTTCCTATATCTTCATTAAAACTATAACAATTATAAAACATTCCTCTCATACTGGTAACGTTATTAACATTCCAATTTCCTATACCTGAAAAATCTTTTCTTCTTTCAAATGAGAACAGTCCGCTCATGTCTGTTATTAAACTTGTATCAATATCACCTAAGTAAATATTTTCATCTTGTACTAATTTCTGTAATTCTTCTCTTGTTTGTGGTTTGTATTTATGCATAATAATTTCTCCTATTTTATATATACTAAAAATTATTAAGTTTGTCAAAAATAGTATTTTAAATTTAAGTTATTTGTGGGGACTAGCCCCCACACCCCCAGTTCTTTTGTTGACACAAAGAACCAAAAAGACTGCATTTTATCTAAAATTTAGGCTTTATTTTACATTTCAAATAAAATTTGATAATATTTTATACTATTAATAAATAAAAATATTTATATATTATTTATCATATTTAAAACTTCATCTTTATATTTTACCAATTCTTCTTCAAAAAATACCTCTAATACATTACCATTTTCATCACATAATGATATAAGGCACTTTCCTTTAGTAACGACAATTTTTTGTTTATGAAGATATCTAGTGAATTCTATTCCAGATGCTTTAATGATTTTATTATCAAAATATATATAAATTGGTTCATATAAAGTTGCTTTTTGAATATTATCATTTAAATTTTCCCATTTACAATCTGATAATATATTTTTTTCTAATTCATCAAATCTTTTATTTTTATTAACTAATAATATGTCTTTCTTTTCAATAGTCATATTAATTGTTTTTTTATTAAAAGTTTTATAATTATATTCTTTGTCATCATTTGAAAAAATTGGAAACATTTTTATATTTAAAACTATATCCATATTAATAACAATTTCCAACAATTTGTTTTCTATATCTTTATATTCACTTAATCTCATTATATATAGATTAATTTTTGATTTACTTAAAGATTTCTTTGCCCACTCTTTAGCACCATTTGAAAAGCCTTTAGTACTAATTAAACAAGATGATATTCTATTATAATTTTTTCAAAATGTAGAGTTGTACTTTCTAGTTTTTGAACTTCTGGTCTATCTACATTTTTTTTCCAGTCTTTGATATCAATTATTTGTGAATAATGATCTTTTATCTTTTCTAATACATCAATTTGAACATTATTATATTCATAAAAAGTTATTTCTTTATTCCATTCATATTCTTTATTAGGATCTATGTTAGAATTTTTTTTGATTATATAATATAATAACTCTGCAGATACTCCATCTTTTTTAGGTCTAACCCCATACAAATGTTCAAATAAATCATCTATATTATTAATATAATTTGGTGGTAATTTATCAATTATCATATAGTATTCTCCCTCCATTCATGAGTTTTTATGAACTTGTTTAAGTATAACATCAAAATAATTAATTCTATCATATTATAAAACAATACTTATTCAAATAAATATTTTGTTTAATTTTCTTTATACCAAGAAGGAGGATTATTTTCTATAGGAGAATTAATAAAAGCATATTTCATATTAACATCTTCTGACAACTTCCAAGATTCTAAATCCTGATTAAAATTAATACAATAGGCAAAGGCAAATGATATATCTTTAATATTAGACGTATTCCATTTGTCTAAAGGCTGATTGAAACTTGAAGCCCCTTTAAACATTCCGTGTATAGATTCAATATTACTCATATCCCAGTCATTCAAAGGCTGATTAAAACTTTTAGCTTCCTCAAACATAGAATATAATTTTTTTACTTTGCTTATATTCCATTTGGAAATATCCTGATTAAATGAATATGCATTTTCAAACATATATTCCATACTATCAACATTAGAAACATTCCAATTACTTAAATCACTGTCAAAACTTTTACACTCATTAAACATAAAAGCCATATACTTTACATTAGAAACGTCCCAATTATTTAATGGCTGATTAAAAAGTTCACAGCCAGAAAACATATGTTCCATATTAACAACTTTGTATACATTCCAATTATTAATATTATGATTAAAATGCAAAGCTCCTCTAAACATGTTATGCATATCTTCTACATTTGAAGTATCCCAAGTTTCTATGCCGTCAAATTTTTTAAGTTTTGAGTTCTGAAATAATCCTGACATATCAGTTATTAAGCTAGTATCTATTTTATTAAATTTGACTTTTTCTTTTATTAATTTTAATAATTCCACTTTGTCTTTAGGTTTATACTTTTCATTATCTTTTAATTCTAATTTGTTAGATTTTGATTTTTTATATTCTGATATAATACTATCTTTATTTTCAATTAGTTCTTTTAATTCATCATAATAAGTATTTTCAAGTTTCTTTATAAAATCTTTAAGTTTATTATATTTAATAACTTCTTTATACACTTCTTTTATATCGCAGTTTTCAAGCATATTTAAAAGTTTTTTCCTATCATTTACTTTTTTAGAGATAAAATAAATATTTAATATAGATTTTATGTCTTTAAAAGAAGAAGCACCCGAAAAAAACTCCCAAATAGAAGAGCCTTCATTAATGATCCAATTTTCTATAGAATAATTAAAACTTTCAGCACCGTTAAACATATGAGCCATTCTTCTTACATTAGAAACATTCCAATTATTGATATCCTGATTAAAACTTTTAGCTCCCTCAAACATAGCAGTCATATCTTCTACTTTACTTACATTCCAATTATTAAGAGGCTGATTAAAATTATAGGCCTTTGCAAACATACTCTGCATATTTTCAATATTAGAAGTGTCCCAATTATTTAAAGGCTGATTGAAATTTATAGCTTTACAGAACATACAGCTCATAGTAAATACTTTAGAAGTATTCCATTTATCAAGAGGCATATTAAAACTTTCAGCTTCAGAAAACATAAACTCCATATCTTTTACATTAGAAACGTCCCAGTCATTTAAAGGCTGATTAAATTTTTTAGCACTTGAAAACATACCTGACATATTAGTAACTTTAGAAACATTCCAATTATTTATATTTGAATTAAAATTTAAAGCCCCAGCAAACATATCAGACATATCTGTAACATTAGAAGTATCCCAATTTTCTATGCCGTCAAAATTTTCTCTCTTGCTATTTGCAAATAAAGATTTCATGTTGGTAATTAAACTTGTATCAATATCACCTAAATATATATTTTCATCTTTTACTAATTTTTTTAATTCATCTTTTGTCTGAGGTTTATATTTCATTTTTAGCTCCTCTATAATTTTTACATTCTTATATTTGGTATATCGAATACTTTTCCGTTTTCAAAGTTCTTTACTTTTTCTTTTTCTGTAACAGTTATAAATACCTGCCCTAATGTTTTTATGTATTCAAGAATATTATCTCTTCTTGTATTATCAAGTTCAAGCATAGCATCGTCAATTAATAAAATAGGAGATTTTTTTCTGTATTCTGATAATATTTTTTCGCTTGCCAATTTCATTATAAGCGTAAACATTCTCTTTTCGCCTTGAGATGAGAATTTTTTTGACAATGAATCTTTATAAAAGAATTGATATTCTGCTCTATGTATTCCGAAATATGTTGTACGCATTCTGATTTGTTCTTGCAATGTAGTTTCAAGTTTTTTCATATATTCATTTTCATTTAAAATATCTTCTATAGTGGATTGATATTTTATAGCATAAGGGTTTTCATCATTAAAAATATTTTTATAAATTTCATTCATCTTTTCTTCTAAAAGAGTAGAATATTTTTTATTTTCATTAGCTATATAAAGAGAGAGTTTGGCTATGTCGCTATTATAAATATATGCTTCATTGGGTTTTGTACTAAGACAAATATTTCTCATTTTTAGAAGTTTATTGTATTTTATCAATGCAAGCAAATATTCTGATGATATTGTTGATATTAGCATGTTAAAATAATCTCGTCTTAATTTAGGCTCTGCTATAACCAAATCAGTATCATTAGGAAGAAATATAACATAAAGTATTCTTCCTATTAAATCTTTTCTTGAAGATACTTCTTTTTTATCAATGAATACTTTTTTGATTTTTTTTTGATAGGCTATTTCTATATTAGTATCATAATTAAATTCATCTTCTCTGAAAATGCCTCTCAAAAAATAATTATCATTTCCATTTTTCACAAGCTCTCTGTCAAGTCTAGTTCTAAATGACACACCGTTTCCAAGCATATATATTGCTTCTAGTATATTAGTTTTACCGCATCCATTATGTCCATATAGAACATTTATTTTATCAGAAAATTCAAATATATTTTCATTGTAGTTTCTAAAAGAACGTAATGTAAGTTCTTTAAGTATCATTTTATAAGCCTTTAATATTATAGTGAAAAGTATTATATATTAAAATATTAAAAATAGTAGTGCATAATATTATATTAATTTTATCATATTAATAAGTATAATATAATAAGTAAGTAAACTGAGATATTTAATAAAAAATCATTTAAATATTAGAAACATTATTAAAAATATATAGTATAATTTAATTAATTTTCAATATAGGAGAATAATATATGAAATTATTTACAAATTCTAATAATAGAGATGATTTTTTTAAAACAGCATTATTAAACAGTATAAAAGAAAATGATAATATATTTATAGCAACAGCGTTTTTTAGCGATACAGAAATAATAAATAAGGCTGTAGAAAAAAATTGTAATATCAAACTTATTGTAAGATTATCATTAGCAACTTCAATAGAAAGATTAAAAGAAATATATAAGAAAGAAAATGTTTATGTTAGATTTTTTACTTCAGATACTTTTCACCCTAAATTATATATATTTGGTAGTACAAAAGCATTTATAGGCTCATCAAATTTAACTAAGAGCGGAATATCACGTAATCAGGAAATAAATATTTCAATAGAATCAGATAATCAGAATTTTGATGATTTAATATCAATTTTTTATGATTATTGGGAGAGTGCTGAAGTACTAGATGATAATATAATAGAAAAATATTCAAAAATAGAAGAAGAATATTATAATGTTGATATACAAATAAAAAATTTTAAACAAAAATTACAAGAAGAAATAGGTGATTTTAAATTTAATAATATTACAACTATTGATAATACTAAAAAAAGCAAAAAAAGCAAAAAATTTTCATATGTTTCAGATTTTAAAAGAAAATATCAAATATTTTTAGAGCGTTATAAAAAATTAACTGAAATGTACACTTCATCACTTGAAAAATTAAATATGGATAGAAAATATAAGGATATTCCATTAAAAATAGAAATAGATCAGTTTCTAAATTGGATAAAAGAAAATAAAATAAAAAAAGGAGAAAGTTATGATAAAATTAATGATGATAAAATAGAATCAAAATTAAAACTTCTTATTGAAGAATATTATAATAGTTATAATATTGAAAGTAAATATATTGATGATTACAAAAAATGCAGATATACTTTAAAAAAAGACAATATAGATACCGTATCTTATAATGAATTATATAATGCTTTATTATTTATTAATGCTTTTAGAGATAGGAGACGTTTTTTCTCAAGTAATTCTATGAAAAAAGAGTTTTTAAATTTAAATAATAATTTAAAAAATATAATAAAAACAATTACATATTTGTTATATGATAGCGAACAATATGAAATAAAAATGACTAATTGTATATATGATGAAGATTTTAAATTAAAAGAGTTTGGAGAAAACTGTGTTAAAGAGTTATTTGGTGTTATGAGCGATGATGAAAATATTCCTTTATGTAATGATAGGGTATTTGAAGCTATGGAATATTTAGGATTTGGTAATTTAAAATAATTTCTAAGTTACAAATAAATAAGGCTTGCTAATATTTAATATTAACAAGCCATGAATGTTTAAAACTTTTTATATTTTATTGAAATAAATTATTTAGCATTAGCAAACAAATCTTTTATATCTGTCTTTTCCCAAGTGAACTCTGGAAGCTCTCTGCCAAAGTGACCATAAGCAGTAGTTTTTTCGTAAATAGGTCTTCTTAAATCTAATCTTTTGATTATACCTGCAGGAGTTAAATCAAGCTCTTTAGAAACTATATTAGCCAATACTTCATCATGTACTTTTGCTGTACCGAAAGTATTAACATATACAGATAAAGGCTCAGGAACACCTATAGCATAAGCAAACTGAACTAACGCTCTATCAGCTATACCAGAAGCAACAATGTTTTTAGCAACATATCTAGCCATATAACATGCACTTCTATCTACTTTTGTAGGGTCTTTACCAGAGAAAGCACCGCCGCCATGTGCACCATGTCCGCCGTAACTGTCTACAATGATTTTTCTTCCTGTTAATCCGCAGTCACCCATAGGGCCGCCAACTACGAATGAACCTGTTGGGTTAATATAATATTTTGTGTTTTCATCAAGCATATTAGCCGGACATATTTCATTAATAACATATTTTTTAATGTCAGCTTCTATTTGTTTATGCTCAACGCCTGCAGCATGCTGAGTAGAAATAACAACAGCTTCTATTCTTGCAGCTTTACCGTCTTTATATTCAACAGTAACCTGACTTTTTCCGTCTGGTCTTAAATAGTCAACTACTTTGTCTTTTCTAATCTTAGTTAAACGTTCTGCCAATCTATGGGCTAAATGTATAGTTAAAGGCATAAATGTTTCAGTTTCATTTATAGCATAACCGAACATTATACCCTGGTCGCCTGCACCTTCAGAAACATTTGATGATTCAGAATTGAATAATCCTTTTCCGGCACTAACTCCCATATCTATATCTGGAGACTGTTCTGCAATAGACTCCATAACTGCACAAGTATCAGCGTCAAACCCCATATCGCTGCTTGTGTATCCTATTCGCCTTACGGTATCTCTAGCGATTTTTTGATAATCCAATTTAGCTTTTGTAGTGATTTCTCCGGCAATCATGATCATTCCTGTTTTTGCCAAAGTTTCACATGCAACTCTAGAATTAGGATCTTGTTTTAAACATTCGTCTAAGACTGCATCGCTTACAGCATCGCAGATCTTATCAGGATGGCCTTCTGTTACCGACTCAGAAGAGAAATAATAATTCTTTATCTCTGCCATAGTTTTACCTCTTTTAAAATATAATCATGTGATTGTATATCAGTTAACATAAATAGTCAAGGAAATATTTGATAATTATTACGATTTAGTATAAATAACTATAAAACTATTATTGTATATAGTATGATTTTAGTATTATCATACATATTAAACTATGGTATTATTAAAAATCTTGTAGTAGATAGTATAATACTCAGGCATAAGCAAAGAAAAGCTATTATAATAAATGGTTTATAAAGTTCATCATACTGAATCAAGTCATCATCTAATATAGGCTTTTTCTCTAATCTGTCTATTGTATTATAAACATTATCCAAAGCGGAAGCATTTTTCGCATTAAAATATTTACCGCCTGTAGTTGCGGCTATATCTATTAAAGATTCTTCATTAAGTGTAAAATCTGCTCTTATTCTTCTTTTACCATAGCTAGGATCATCATAAGTAACCCAAGCATGACTTCCGTTAGCATCACCTATACCTATAGTATATATTTTTATATTGAAATTAGATGCTATTTCGGAGGCTAGTTTAGGGTCTATTTCACCGGAATTATTTTCTCCGTCTGTAAGGAGTATAATAATTTTTTCATTATCTTCTTTTACACTTCTAAGCATATCAACAGCAGTGGCAATTCCAAGTCCTATTGATGTAGAACCTTCTTCATCTATTTCTATTTTTTTTATTTCTTCTTCCAATGAAGTATAGTCAAATGTTGCAGGTGAAAGTACAGAAGCACGTAAAGCAAATGATACTAAACTTATTTTATCAAAATTTCTTTTCTTTATAAAGTCTATCATAGTTTTTTTAGAAGCTTCAAGCCTTGTAGGTATCATATCTTCAGCCATCATAGAAGGTGAAACGTCTACTACAAGAGATATGTAAATACCTTCTCCGTTAATATCTGATAAATGTGAAACCCTTGCAGGACGGGCTAAACCTATAATAGAAAAGGTAAGTGCCAATATAATAAGCATAAATGGTATATCTTTAACATAATATCTTGATTTTAATACTTTGGACATACTTACTCTTGGGTGCTTTACAGAATAAGAATGATTCTTTCTTGTTTGTATATATGCAAATATTATAATAGGCAAAGTTAGCAACAAGAATAAAAGTTTCGGATATACAAAAGTCATTTATACATTTTCCTAATCATAATTTTTATATTAAAACATAATAAACAATATTAAAGTAATATTTGCTAAATTATTATACTAAAATACAAATAAAAGTAAAGTATGTATATTTTCAATGTCAATTTGTTATTATGAAAAATTTATAAAAAATTATAAAAAATATATTAATTTTAATAATATAAAGTATAATATAGAAACCAAAAATAAAAAATTGGAGTAATTTATGTTTAAAGATTCTCGCATACTAATTATTATTTCTGCTGTATTATTATTTATGATAAGCTGTAGTAATAATCCAACAAATCCTAATAATGGAAATAACAATAATAATAACAATGATATTATTGATAAATCTAAAATTGATGAAATTGTAGCTTCATTAGGAGATTTATATATTAATTCATCAACTGAAAATAAGAAAGTGAAATTTACATTTTCAAAAGAAACTAAAACTACTGCATCAGTAAATAATTATACAGTTACAGTAAATGCAACAACTGAAACTTCTTCAGTACCTTCTGCTAATGACAGGCTATATCATCATGCTATAGCTGAAGCTGTAATAAACAAAATATTATCATTGTCTTCAACAGTGACATCAGAATATGTATTAGATAGCGATAATGTAAGTATTCAAAATGTAAATGATGGTAAAAGATCTGTAAAAGTATATATACCATTCAAAAAAAATAATAATAGCGGAAATATTATTTTAGAATTAAAATTGGGAGCAACTATTGATTCAACTGTAGAATTTGAAAAATTAACTTTATCTATAGAGAATGGGGCAGTTGGACTTCAGAATATAGCATTACAACTTTATATACAATATGCAACATTAGAAGGAGAATTAAAAGAAGAAGATGAAATAATAAGGTTGGGTACACTTAAAACAGATGATCCAACAATTACATATTCAGTACTTAGAATTGAAGGTTTACCTGTAGATGCTATAGGAAGTATGCCTGTAGAAGTTGATTTTTCAAATATATTGAAAGGTACTGAAGCAGAAAAAAAAGAAAATTATACATTATTATGTGATACTGAGTACAGACGTTTTATTTTAACTATTAAAAAACCTGCTGTTGATGTATTTATAGAAAATCTTCCTCATCAATCTGGAAGCCCAACAGGTCAAAGAGGAAATATAAAGATTACAGTTAAAGCCTCAAAAAAATATTGTAATGATAGTAATGAATTAGATATATATATACAGATTACAGGAAAATCATAATTGTTAATATTATATAGCAGTTTGTCTTAATTTGTTATAAGGCAAACTGTTATTTTATTTTTAATAAATCATTAAATTATATATATTAATTATAGAAATAATTTATCTATTATGGAAACAGACTTTTTAAATCTCTCTTGATAATCTCCATTTATAGAATGATATTTTATATTTAAATTATGGAGTATATCTTTTATTTTGTTGCTGTATTTAATTCTGTCATTTTTTATTACTTCGCTTCTGTCACCATCCTGAACAAAATCAACATCAGGTTCTAAAAATAGTATAGCATCATATTTGTTTATATGTATAATAGCCTTTGCTAATCTTTCATTATCTATAATATTTTCATCTTCTAAGAAATGCATATAAAAGTTAGTGATTATAGCATCAGTATCAACAAATAGTATCTTGTTGCTGCTTTCTATTGCTTTTATTTCATTTAATTTATGAGTAAGAAGTATTTCCGTAAAATCTTCTGAAAGCATAAGCAAATCAGTACCGGACTTTTCAGATAATTTTCTGCCTGCTTCTTCTATATAGTTGGTATTATAATAATTTGCAAGATTAATTGTAAGAGTGGATTTTCCTGTGCTTTCGCTCCCTAATAGTAAAACTTTTTTTGTATAATAAGGCTTTACTATATTAGGCAAATAATCCCAATACTTATAAACATTTTCTCTTATTTTTGAAGAGCTTATTTCATTTCTTTCTATAAATATTAATTCTGATTCTTTATAATATCTTGTATAAAAAGAATCTTTATTTTTATAATCATCTCCGCAAAATACTGCATCAATTTTTTCACCTATAGCATTTTTTATTTTTATAGAATCTGCTTCCCATAAATCTTCAGTATATTCTTCTTTTGTATTGGCATCATCTTCTATGAATATAATCTTAACATTTCCAATATGCTTTGTTAATTGATAAAGCCAGCGGTATCTTATTTTTTTATCAATTTCATTTCTATTATTACCTACAGCTAAAACAATATAAAGTTTTTTACATTGATTAGCAGCTTCTATTATGCATTTTATATGCCCAAGATGAAGAGGATTAAAAGAACCTCCATACATTCCTACATTATACATAAAAACTCCAAATTATTTTTGTAAATTGGCTTCTCTATACCATTTAATAAACATAAATATTGCATTAATTAAATAAACGCTCCACATAAGCAAAGTTGCTATATTATCACCCCCGCTTGAGAAATTAATATACCATATAGAAATATTTAGAATGTTTACAAGTATCCACATTATCCATTGTTCGGTGCATCTTTTTACACATAGAATTTGAGCAGTTACAGCAAAAACTGTACTTGCACTATCAACAAAAGGAAGAGAGCCTCCTAATTTTTTTAATATAAGTCCATAAATAAATATTGATATAAAAGATAAAGCGAATATTATAATTTTATATTTATTATCTAATTTTGTTTTTATTACTTCTTTGCTTTCATTGTTGATATTTCTGCTCCATAATATAAAACCTACTATATTCATAGGTATATAATAGAAGACATTTAGCATAAACTCTCCGTAATATTTAGCATTAAAAGCTATAATAGAATAAAGAACAGTATTAACCATTCCAAATATATATGAAGATAATTTTCCTTTACCTGTGAGAATGACGCATAATATACCGCTTATTGATGATACTATACCAATAATATTTTCTTTCCAATATATAGAAAGCGATAATATTATACCACTTGCAATTATAATCCATATAATTTCTGCTGCTTTCCAATTTTGAAGTTCATTTTTTATAAAATTTTTCATTATGATTTTATCATTTAAATAATTTTCTGCTAATTATATAATCATTTTACATAAAATCAATATTAATCAATTTTATATACTAAAAACTATGCTTAATAAATTGAATTTTACTATTGACAAAAAATAAATTTACAAATAATATGAAATTATTAAGAAAACGGAGATAAATATGAGAAGAAAATTACTAATTATATCTTTATTGTTTATAGCTTTATTTACAGTAAGCTGTGATATGTTTAAAAAGGCTGAAGAAGTTACAGGACCAATTACAGAAATAATTACAGGAATAGACAGTACTTATGTTGGTACTTGGTATGTTGATGAAACTCCAGATGTAAGTAATTTTGATTTTATAGGTTCTTATATTACAATAAAGGAAGATGGTTCTATGGATTTTTATTTTAGAAAATCTAATAGAACATTTAATTATCCTTCAAGTTCAATATTAAAAGTTGTAAATTCTTATATAGCTACATATAATGAAACAGATCCTAATAACAATAATGCAGTATTGAAAAAACATATACTTAATATGACTTTTGAAGAAAGAAATAATGGCAACGGAACATTTTCTTCTATAGTAAATGTGAGTTATAGTGTTGAGGAAAATAATGCTGGTACAATAATTAAAGGTGTTTTTGTTAGAAAAGTACAGTAAAATTTATATATAAAAATTATTAAGGGGGCTTTAAAAGGCTCCCTTTTTTATTTTTTAAAATTAAATTTAATTGATGAAATGATATTTATAATATAAAATCAAAATAATAAAAATGTTTTAGGTTTCATAATGGCTTCAAATAAAAATAGTAAGGCAAAACAATTCAATATAAAAAATAATGATAGAAGATACATAATTGAAAAATACAATACATCTTCAAAATATGATTCATATGAAAGTACTATAAATAAATGCTATGATGATTATTATATTCTTCACTCACTAAAAAATATAGTAAATAAAATCAATGCACTTAAAAAAAGAAATAATGATATAAAAGTATTATTAGTATCAATCAATTCAGGAAAGCCTGCACAATTAGAAAAAGGAAAATATAAATATATAGAAATAGAGTTTGATAAAAGATTAAACTATAAAGAAGGGGTGCCTGATTATACAGATGATATTTATTTATTTTTAGATGAAAATAAAATTTGTTTTTTTGAAATAGGTGTGTTTTTAGAATTATACAATAATTTGAAATCTTATGAACAATTTAGCAATATCTATATATATGAAATAATTAATAAAATAATAAGCCCTTATAAATTAATATATGAAAATTTCCCATTTTTTAATAAAGAAAGAAATTATAAAGATATTTTAGTAGATATAAAAAATAAGAATTTTGAACTTATAATCAAAGAGAGAGAAATTGAAAGATTAAAAAAAGTTATGCAGGAATATTTTGATAACAATAAAAAAACTGTTTCAATTCTTCCTTCATATAGATTGTATAAAGAAGATAAACAAAAAGATACTAGATATTATACATTAGAAAGTTTAATAGTTTTAGATGAAGTATTAAGAATATACAAAGATATAAAAAGTACAGAGTTTGTATTTATTAGAAATATAAGCTATTTATATGATGCCGAAGATATAGCAAAAGAAATATTTAATTTTGATAAGATACTAAAATCAAATATATATACTATTGAAAGTGAAAAATATATAAAAGAAATTATTTTAAATATAAGCGATAATAAAGAAAGACAAAAAGAAATAAAAAAATAGATATAAAAAATATACTTAATAATTTTGAAACTATAAAAATAAAAGACTTAGAGAATAGCATATTTTATTTGTATGATAGAATACTTGATTTAATAAGAGATAATAAAAACTATAATATGGAGGAAAATGAAGAATTACAAAAAGGCATTTTATACTATGACAGTGTTTTTCATTACTTACAATATTTTATAGGCTATTTATTTACTGATAAAAAAATTATAAATGAAGAAGAATATAAAAAAATAATAGCTCTTTACATTTATAAATATAATACACTTAGAAATCATAATATTTATAGATTCTATAAATATTATTCAAATAATGAAACAGCTAAAAAGTATAATATAAAAGATTATGGTATCATTAACTATAACATTTACTATTATCAAGATGAAGAAAAAATAATTAAAAAATATTTAATATATGATTATAAAGAAATATATATTTATTATTATAAGTTTATATTGATGCGTATTGCATACAATATTGTAGGCTATCATAGAGATGAAAAAGATTATATAAAAACTAGAATAGAAATAAAAGAAGAGATAGAAAAAATCCAGATAGTATAATATTAAATTTAGAAATTACCTATAAAGAAGAGTTTAAAAAAATAAAAAATGATATTAAAAAATTTAATATAATGCTTAATAATTTATACTTTATTAATATTATTGATTATGAAGAGTATAAAAAATATAATTGTTTTAAGTTGGAAGAATTAATAAATTATATTTGTGATTTAATTCAAGATGATGAAAAATTCATAAATATAGAAGAAAATATAAAAGACTTTGAAATATATCAATTAATAATGAAAGAAATAGAATCAATAAAAGAAAGTAAAATTATATATGATAGATATAAATTATTTTATTTCTTTTTAGAAGAAGAATATAAATTAAGCTATGATAATACAGAAGATATAATAAAAAAAATTAATAACTTCTATAATATATACAAATCAATAGAAATTCCTATAAAAAATATTTAAAAAAAATCAAAAAAAAAATTCTCGATTGACCTCCACACGAATATGTCAAATGATAAAAACATATAAAGAGCCTAATATATAACTATGGTTAGATAAAAAACACATATCTAACTAAATATCATTTTTATAAAGGAGGCTCAATATGAGCAAAAAACCTAATCACAATGCGGATATTTCAAATCCAAACAAAGGTACATCTGGAACAAACATTACCTATGACAAGAATCAAGGTAATAGAGGCAAACAGTTGAACCCTAATCAGAAGAAATAATAAATAAAATTATTTCTTCTGGCCGCTTCAAATTATTTATTAGTTTGGGGCGGCTTGAACAATTAAAATTAATGAAAGGTATTATAAAAAGTTGGTATCTAATGATAACGAGGTATTAAAAAATTTAATAATAATATTTAAGGAGATTGTATAATGAACATTTACTTATTTATTGACTTACATAGAAAAAGAGCAAAAGAAGTGAAAGATTATCTCAGAAATTTATTAAAGATACTATACATATTAAAAATAGTATTTAGAGATAGTTTAAGCATTAATATGGAGGTGGTATTTGGCAGAGGGCTTCATAGTGAAAATAAAATACCTGTTTTGAAATATGTTGTTTTAAGACAAGCTAAAAAATATCGAGATTTCGGATACAAGTACAGATTAAATAAAAAAACAGCTAATGGCTCTATGATTATAACTTTTTAATAAATAAGGTAAATGCAATGGCTAAAAGAGATGAAAACAACAATATAGATATAAATGCTAAAAGAGACATAAACAATTTTGATTTATATTATTTTATAAAAAATAAAAAATATTACTTGCCAAAATATTCATTTATTTTGAAAAGCAAAAAAAGATTAATGTCCATAGGTGAATTTTTAAATCTCTTGAAAAAAAACAGTATAAAGAATATGAGCATTAATTTATTAAGAGAATGGGATAATAAAGAGCTTCTTCCTGCATATAGAGTTGAAAGAGGAATGATCAGAACAGAAAGCAGATATTACATAATGGAGCATCTTGATATTGTAAAAGAGATAGTAAAGCTAAAATCCTACGGGCTTGAGATAAGAGAGATAGAAAAGATAATTTTTGAAAATAAATCTTTTGAAATACTTTTCCTATCAAAAATAATAAAAAATAAAGAGTTATTTATGAAGATGAAAGATATTATAAAAAACATAAAACATATAGAAGATGATCTTGTAAGTTCTATATGCACCGAAGTGAAAAAATATTTAATATTAATGATGATGATTTTAAAGAAACTTTTAATGATAAATATTTAAACACTATATTAAATGATTATAAAAAGAGCAATTTAAATACTGATGAATCAAGCATATTATTATTATCTTTAATACTTTTAAGTTTGTATAATTCTTATGATAATAATTCTTTTGACAGGAAAAAATTCTCTAAACAGTTTTACAGTATTATAAGCGAGAATAAAAATCATACCTAACCATACTCAGGTGCATACTTTATTGATTAATGAGATTGAATAAATACTAAAAACAAATAGCATATATAAAAAATTAATTTAAATAACTTATTAAAGATTAAAAAAATCTTTAATTGTTATAAATAAAAAATATTTAAGGAGCAACTAAAATGAAAAAACAATTATTCAAATTTATTTTATGCTTAACAGCAGTAATATTTGCAGTGAGCTGCGGAGGTAAAAATAACAGTACTTATTATCCTGGAGATGATACTACAAGTACAAGTTTATCAGTTTTTGAAGAAATAGACTATACTCAGCCAGATTATAATATTATAGAAGCAGATACAGGTAATGAAGTTAGTTCAGAAATAGATAGAGCAAAATTCAAATTTAATATAAGTCCTTCATCAGCAAATTGTACAGTATCAATAACTAAAGTTACAGGAGGAACTACAACTTTAAGTTCTTCTGATTTTAATATAACTACTGCAAATGGCGGTACTGAAGCTACAATATCTTTATCCAGCTCTGGTCTTAGCAGTCTTTCAAGAGAAACAAAAGGAAAAGAAATAGAGTATACATTAACACTTACATTTACAGCTACATCTGCAGAAGTTACAGAAAATAAGGAAGATACTGTTGATATAAAAGTGAGAATTATACCTTTGAAAGTAATTACTAAAACAGAAGTGGAAAATATGATAAAAGCACTTAGAAAAGTAACATTAGCATATAGTTCAGGTATATCTAGCATAGCTGATTATGATTTTTCTAACATCACATTTAATACAGCAGGAATTGATGTTACAGCTACTAAAGAATATCCAGCAGGTATACCACCTGTTCAATTTCCAGCTTCAGAAGCAGTATCAAGTTTAAAAAATAAAATAGAAGAGCTGCAGGAATATAAAAATTTAGGTTTCGGAACTAGCTGGAATGATGGAATAAAAACATCTCATACTATTTCATATGATAAAAAACAGCAAATGCAGTTTTAACATTTACTCTAACTAAGGGATATGCTTTAAATAACGAATGCAGTTTTATTTCAAGTACAGGAATGAAAATTAATTTAAAATTAGTAGATAATAACTGGAAACAAAGTTTATTAAATTAAATCAATCAATATTATAATAAAAGCCTGTCTTAATAGTTTTATTATGGCAGGTTTTTTTATATTTATAAAGTCACTTTACCACGCGTTGAACTAGCTATAAAAATAAATTAATCAATAATTAAACATTTACTATAATCCTAAATTCAATTTACCGCGTGTTGTTAAAGTAGCTAAACTAAAAAACACTTGGGTGGGCATGCTTTTTCTTGATTGGCTATAAATATAAATAAAATGTTTTTCAATATAAATTTTTAATTTTAAAGGGTGGGGATGTAAATAAAATTTCTTTTGAATTTTTTTCTAATTCCCCGCCCATTATATTTGTTAATCTATTTTGCAATTATAACTTTCATATTCTTTTTTGTTTTGTATAGATATTACAGCCTACGCCCTAGCTTTTATTAAATTTACGCCTTTACAATTTTATATCTATTTAGTAGATACTGAAAATTTTTAAGTTTGTCAATCGATGCACTTTATGTAAAATTATCAACTTTTTTGCCGCACACGCTCTGCGGGCTTCGCCAAAGTTTTTATCCTTCGGATACGCTACGCGAAAAACGCAATTGTTAGAACTTTATATTAAAAATATATGTATTAAATGTATGATATAGCCTAAATTAAGGTTAAAAATGCAGTTGTTTTGGTTCTTTTATACCAATAAAAGAACTGGGGTATGGGGCAAAGCCCCATATATTAAAAAGAAACTATAGTTTTATTTTTGACAAAATATAGTTGTTTTGGTATATACTTATTAAATATAGGATATAACCTAAATTTAGACCATAAATGCAGTTTTTTTGGTTCTCACCTGCTGACACCATAGGTGGACTTCGTCGGCACGCACAGCGAGGCGGGCTGTGCCTTATATCAATACCGAAAGGTACCTACTCGGTAAAAGAACTGGGGTTCTGGGGCTAGTCCCCGAAAATAATAAAAATATAAAAACTATTTTTTGACAAAGTATATTTGTTTAGGTATAATCTTAAATATTAAAAACTATAAAAGGACATAACTATGCTTAATGATGAATTACAGGAATTAAGAAAAGATATTGATAGAATAGATAAGCAAATAGTAAATTTGATAGATGAAAGAATGAAAGTAAGCTTGAAAGTAGGGGAGACAAAAAAGAAATATAATGCCCCTATATTCGATCCAAAAAGAGAAAAAGAAGTTATAGCAAAAAAAATAGAATTGCTTGAAAATAAAGAATTGTCTAGTTTAATTACTACTATTTATAATGATATAATGTATACATCAAAACAGCTTCAGAAACATTTGATTGATGAATATAATGCTGAAGAAGATAAAAAAGAAGATGATAAAGAAAATATAAAATACGATGAAAAAATAGTGTATCAGGGCAGAGAGGGCGGAAACGGACATGAAGCTGCTTTAAAATTTTTCGGAGAGAATGCTAAACTTATAAAGAAAGAACATTTTGATGATGTGCTTGAAAGTATAAGAAGCGGAGAATGTTATTACGGAGTTTTGCCTTTAGAAAATTCTTCTACAGGAATGGTTAATGAAGTTTTGGATATACTTGCAGATTATAATTGTAAAATAGTAGGAGAAGTTTATCTTCCTATAGAATATGGACTTATGGCAAAAAAAGGTACTAATATAAAGGATATTAAAAAAGTTATATCTCATCATCAGGCTTTGAAGCAATGTTCTAATTTTATAAAAGAAAATAATTTTGAAGAGATAACAGCATCTAATACAGCAGAAGCGGCATTCATAGTTTCTAATGGAGATGATAAAGAATTGGCTTCGATTTCTAATAAGCATGCCAGTAAAATTTATGATTTAGAAATGCTAGAAGAGAATATTGAAAATATTAAAGGAAATACAACCCGTTTTATTATAGTTGCTAATTATGATAATGCTTTGAAAAAAGGCAATAAGATGACTATAAGATTTTTACTTCCTCATGAAAACGGGAGTTTGGCAGATTCTTTGAATAAATTAAAAAGTTTTAATTTAACTTCTATAGTAAGCCGTCCGCATGTTGAAAGAAAATGGCAGTATTATTTTTATATTGATATGACAGGTGATTTTGAAAAAAGTAAAAAAGAATTTGAAGAGTTCAAAAACAGTGTAGAAAATTTAATTGTTTTAGGTGTGTATAATGAATAATATAAAAAATAATAAGATTATATTTATTGTAGGTTTACCCGGATGCGGAAAAAGTGCATTATCAAAAATGCTTGCTGAAAAATTAAATTATGATTTGTACGATATGGATTCTTTTATAGAGCATAAAGAGGGCAGGACTATAACAAATATTTTTGCTGAAAATGGAGAGCCTTATTTTAGAAATATTGAAAGCGAAGTTCTCGAAGAATTGAGTAATTTAAATAATGCTGTCATATCCACAGGAGGCGGTATAGTTCTAGCTGAAAAAAATAGAAATATCATGAAAGATAAAGGATTAACTATTTTTATAGATAGAAATCCTGATATTATACTTGAAAATATTGACCCTACAGAAAGACCTCTTCTAGCTAAAGATAAAAATAAATTATTAGAATTATCTAAACAAAGAGATGGCTTATACAGAGAATCAGCACATATTATATTCACACATAATACTTGGGAAGATAATATTGATAATACTTTTAAAAAATTTTATGATTGTATCATTGATTATATTTAAAAATTACTATTGATAAAAACAAAAAGAAGTATTATATTATTTTATTTATATAGCAAATTATATATTATAATAATGTTAGGATTAAAATATGATAGCCGTTTTCGTTAATATGATAGCTGTACTTGTTGGTTCTATTATAGGTTTTGCATTCAAAAATAAATTATCAAAAAGGTATGAAGAGCCTGTTTTTATTGCTGCCGGTATAATATCTCTTACTATCGGTATAACTATGGCTATAACTACAAAGCATATATTAATATTTGCAGTGTCAATTATGCTTGGAGGAGTTACTGGTACATTTTTTAGGATAGAAGAAAAAATAGAATTATTTGGAGAGTTTTTAAAAAATAAATTTGCTTTCAAAGAGAATTCAGGCAATTTTGCTTTAGGTTTTCTTACTTCCTCAATACTTTTTTGTTCAGGTTCAATGTCTATAGTAGGTTCATTTCAGGCAGGTACCCAAGGCGTATATGATTTAATATTTACAAAAAGCGTAATAGACGGATTTGTTGCGGTATTTATGTCTACAGTTTATGGTATAGGTGTTGCTTTTTCAATAATAAGCATATTTGTTTATCAAGGAGCTTTGACTATACTTTCATCTTTTTTAGAGCCTTATGTATCTGAAACTATGCTTAATGAAGTTTCCGCTGTTGGCGGTGCTACTGTTATGATGATAGGAATAAATTTATTGAAATTAGCCAAAATAAAAACAGGAGATTTCCTTCCTGCATTAATTTATTCTATTTTACTTGTTTTACTTATACCTTATATTCAATTTTTATGATATAATATATATAAAAAATGTTAGGAGATATTATCAATGGAAGACATAGTAAAAGAGTATATTGACTACACTAAGCAAAAATCAAATATTGAAGAGGTAGCAAATAAAAAACTTATATCTCAAAATGAGAAATTTTTGAAATTAAAAGAGTATGTAAAAGAAAATCATGATAAAGAATTGGATATATGCAGACAAATAGCATCAGAATTTGAAAATATGGATATATTAAAATCATATTATGCTGCTAATTTTGTAGGACATTCACTTCATCATGAAGATATAGTAGATGATGAAATAGGCAAAAAGATTATTAATTTATTTTTTAGAAATATAGATAATGCCTGCCGTTTCATAGAGAATGCTGCTCAGCTTTACAATGTAGATGAAGATGATCTTACCGATGATGATATAGCCCGCATTAATATAGATATTATGTACAGATTGGATTATAAACCTTTAGAGGCATTTATTGGAATTGATATGATGATACCTCCTGTTATGACTGTTATATGTTCTAATCAGGATTTAAGAAAATATTTTATTAATTTAGGACTTGAGGATCATATAGAATATTTAGAAGGTTATGTTAATGCTTTATCTTATGTACATATTGGTATAGAAGCCTGCTATAAAACAAAAATTCTTGTTCTTTCACCTAAAGTTCAGAGAGGTTTTTATATAGAGGCTTCAGATATGAGCAATGGCTACTATCTTATAACTTTATTAGAAGCAGAATTATATAAAAAAGGATTATTAAAAAGATACGGCATAGATAATTATGAGTTTAATGAAACTATTTATAATATAGCCGCTGGAAATGAGCATCCTCAAGAATTAATGGAGGCAGAGGCGCATCAGCAATACTACACTATATATGCTCTTCAAAAAGACGGTACTTATAATATTGAAGATGAGAACGGAGAATTGGATTGCTACAAAATATTATACAGTGATATGTCACCGGAAGAAATTCCTGACTTGGACGGCACTCACATATTGATTATGGATAGTGAAGGAATGTGGGCAAAACCTGTAAAATGGGATATAAGCTACTTCACAAAACCTCATCAGAAATTGAAACCTTATGTAAAAATACTAGATGAGATATCAGATGAAGAATATAATAGTTGGATAGAAAAAATAAAAAATTCTAATTCATAAAAAATATAATATGATTTCTTATGAATGTATAAATAAAAAAATCTCTATCAGTTTTAGCTGTTAGAGATTTTTTATTACATGAATAAAAAGTTTATATATATATACCCAAACAACTATATTTTGTCAAAAATTATTTTATTATTTTTATTATTTGTTGGGACTAGCCCTGCGAAGCACACAGTCGTGCTGTTCTGTTTACTTTGTAACATTCCAAGTTCTTTTACCGAAACCTCAGATTGCGAAGCCTGACTACTGCATGCGAAAGACTGCATTTTTTAGATAAAATCATGGTGTTATATTACATTTAATACGTATTCTTAAAATATTAAGCTGTAGTATATGCGTTTTTTGCAACTTTTTTGAGCGGCAAAAAAGTTGATAATATATTTATAAAATATAGGAATTGACAAAGTATATTTGTTTAAGTATATATTAGTTTTTATCTTATAGAAGTTTTGAATTCAGCTGTAAATGTAGAATCTTGATTATCTTTTACTGTTACTTTAGCATCATAAACAGCAGAAGGAAGATACTTTCCATTTTTATCAAGTCCAGACCATATACAAGTAGCTGTTTTTTTGGAAGCATCAATAGTTAAATCTTTTGAGTCCATTAAATCACCGTTTTGAGAGTATATTTCTACTTTAGCACTTATAATTTCTCCGCTATTAATAGAAACTTTATAAGTAGTATTCTCTTTAGACGGACTAAATGGGTTAGGGTAATTATAAAACTCAGAAATGCTTGAGCTAGGTTTATTAGGTGAACATGAAATATAAAGGAAAGCTAAAAGAAGTATTATTAAAATATTTCTTTTAGCTGTCCATATTTTTAATAAATTACTTATCATTAATGTTATCAGTCAGTAGTGAATAATATTCTTCCGCAGTGGAAACACATAATAATTTGATTTTGTCTTCTAACTTCATTAACAGTCATTTTAGGTATAGCTACATTACAAGCACTGCATTTGTAATTTTCAATTTTAGCTAAAGCCTCACCTTTATTTTCTTTAATTCTCTTATAATTTTCTAAAACAGCAACATCTATTTTGCTAAGAATAGTGTCTTTATATTTTTTGTACTCTTCTAAAACAACATCAGATTTTTGCTGAGAGTGAGTAGAACTATAAAGTTCATAAGCTTTGATTTGTATTTCAGCTCTTTCAAGTTCGATTAAGAATTTGATTTGTTTTTCAGCTTCAAATTTTTCATCTAATTTTTTGAATGATTCTAAAACAGCAGCAAGTTCATCATAGCTTTTAGTAGCCATTACTTTATCAAGTATTTCTTTTTGGTTAACTAAGAAGAAAATTTGAGAAAGATTTAAAAGGTAATCTTGAGGGTTATCAAGATCTGAAAGTATGGCAAATACAAGTTTAACAGGGCTTTTTTCATCAGAGTCTGAATCGTAGTTAATTTCATTTTTTAAGAAACCAACGAATATATCTGTTTTTCCATAACCTTGTATTCTTCCATGAGGAACAGCAACCCCGTTTCCAATATTAGTAGTGTATTCATCTTCACGTTTTTTGAATGCATCAAAGATAGCATCTGCAGATGCAGAAGCAACTGGTGCAATTTTTTCACTTAACGCTCTAAAAAGTGATTCTTTGTCTTTTGATTCCAAATCTTCAAATACATGTTCTTTTGTGATTTTGTCAATTATTTTGAGCATACAATCTCCTAGTTTTATACATATTCTAATATTATATGATAGTATATAAAAAATATCAACTTTATTTTTATATACTAAACCCTAATTTTATTCTCCGCTGCCAAGCAATGCTTTTCTTTCCTCTATAACCTTATCGGCCAAAGGACCTGTAAGCTCTTGATAGTGAGAATGCTCCATTTCAAAAGTACCTCTTCCTGAAGTAGATGCTTTCATCTCTATAGAATAAGTAAGCATTTCAGATAGCGGCACTTCAGCTTTAATCATTTGTATTGTATTAGATGCTGCCTCCATACCTAAAATTTTGCCTCTTTTACCTGTAAGTTCATTCATTATAGAACCAGTAAACTCTTCAGGTACATAAACTGTAACTTTCATCACAGGCTCTAATAATACAGGGCTTGCATTTTTGAATGCTTCTTTTGCTGCCATAGAACCTGCTATTCTAAATGACAATTCGTTAGAGTCTACATCATGGTATTTACCGTCAAATAGTCTTACTTTAATATCAACCATAGGATATTTACCCAAAGGTCCCTGTGCTAATGCATCCTGTATACCTTTTTCTACTCCCGGTATATACTGTTTAGGTATAGCTCCTCCAAATATATCGTTTATAAATTCAAAACCGCCGTCACGTGGCAGAGGTGAAACTTCTAAATGAACTTCTCCAAATTGTCCGCTTCCTCCGGATTGTTTTTTATGTCTATATTGAGCCTGAGCCTGTTTTCTTATAGTTTCTCTATAAGCTACCCTAGGAACGCTTTGTTCTATTTCTGCTTTAGTAAGAGATACTACTCTTTCTAATGCTAATTTTACCTGTAAAGCACCCATAGCTTTGATAATAGTTTCTTTAGTTTCGCTGTCATACTCTATATTGAAAGTTAAATCTTCCTGAGATATAGTATCAAGAACTTCAAGAGCTTTTATATCATTTTTCAATATTTTAATAGCTGTAAAGTATATAGGCTGAGGTACTTTAAGAGGTAGGAATTGGAATGGAGCAGATGGAACACTTATAGTATCACCTGTTCTGCAGTCTGAAAGTTTTGCCAATACTCCTATATCTCCTGATGTAATAGTATCACTTTCTATTTGTTTTTTTCCTCTAGCCATATATATATGAGAAACTTTTTCTTTCTTTCCTGTTCTTGAATTGTATATTTCATCTCCGCTTTTTATGCTTCCTGAACGAACTTTAAAGAATGATATTCTTCCAGCATATTGGTCTATAGTAGTTTTAAATACAAATGCTGCAAAAGGATTATTATCACCTAATATAGTTCTAGTTGCAGGTTCATTAGTTAAAAGATCAGTACCATCTGTAACAGGTACATAAGAAGGGGAAGGCATATATCTGATAATAGTATCAAGTAAAGCTCCCATACCTATATCTCTTATTGATGTACCAAAAAGTATAGGTACTACTTTATATTGAAGTATAGATTTTGTTAAAGCTTCAATATATTCTTCATCTGTAAACTTTCCGCCGTCTAAATACCTTTCCATAAGACTATCATCAACTTCGCATACTAATTCTTTTAATCTGTCGCGAGTTGCTCTGTACTCTTCATAATATTCTTCAGGTATTTCTGCCTCTACAATTTTTCCATGTTCATCTCTGAAAAACGCTTTATGATAAATAACATCTATTATACCTTTAAAATCTTTACCATTACCCATAGGTATTTGTATAGGAACTACAGGCGGTTCTTTAAAGTTATGTTCGATTTTCTCTAATAAAGCTTTATGATCAACCATTTCTTTATCTATTTTATTGATAAATACTATTCTAGGTCTTCTGAAATTATTAGCCATTTGCCAATGTTTTTCAGTTTCTATTTGTATACCGAATTCTGCATCTATAACAACAATACAAGATTCAGCTACTCTTAAAGCAGGGTTAATTTCACCGCTAAAATCACCAGACCCAGGAATGTCCAGCAAATTAATTTTATGATCATTCCATTCTATAAAACTTAAAGAAGTTCTGATGGACATTTTTTGCTTAATTTCTTCGTCTGTATAGTCACTGACTGTAGTTCCTCTTTCGATTTCACCTTTTTTATCTATAGATTTGGCTCTATAGAGTAAGGCTTCATTCAAACTAGTTTTACCGCTTCCTACATGTCCTAGAAGTGCAACATTACGAATACTTTCTGGGTTATATATTTTTCCCATAAACATTCCTCCTTTGGTAACAGAAATTATTTTGATGATATAATAGATTATTTATTATATTATTTGATTTGTTTCTAAAGAAGCTTAAAGAATAAGCTGATTCATAGAAAACTAAGTAATGCATGATAACTCAAGTATAGTAAAAAAAATCTCAAAAATCAAATTTTATGTACTATTTTTAATATTAAATAATAATAGCTACATTTATAATAAATACTAATTTTTATTTATTATGCTTGCTATATATTTAAAATATATTTGTATATTATATTTTATAAAAACAGTAAATAAATTTGGGATAGAATTATGTATTTAAATTTATTGAAGCAAATTAATTTCAGACTTTTTATCGTTCTTATGATACAGGCTTTGATATCTTCTATTTAGTCAACATTTAGAATATATTTGCTTGACAGCTATCCCAGTGCAAGCGGTATAAATATTGCATCTCAGCAAATGTGGCTTGGAATCATATATGAGGTATTTGAAGAAGCTATAATAGCCCCGCTTTTTTCTTTTTCGGTAAGATAAAAGATAAATATTCATTTGAAGAAAAATATATATTTATAAATAAAGTAAGAAGTTCTATATTAATAATCACTTTTATATATATAATAATGGCTTTTATTATAAATGTATTTGCTGGCTATTTAGTTACTGTTATGAAGCAGCAGACAGAACTTTATGCTCAAACTACAACATATATAAGATTAGAATCTTTAGCTAATATTGCTGTTGTATTATTTCATTTGGTAATAATAGTTCATACTGCTTTGGAAAATTATAAATCTATTTTTGTAATAACTACTATAAAAATGTTTTTAACTATTATTCTTGATATACTTTTTGTTTCTCAGTATCCTATATCATTAAATTTCGGAGTTAATGGAATAGCTTATAATAATATAATATCAAATTTAATTTCTGTAATAATAGCATTAATACCTACATATAAGTATTTTATGAATTATATAATGAATGCCCAGAATCTTGAATCTGTTATGTCATTGATTATGATATTATTTCCTTTTTATATATTCTATGCATATTATAATATCATATCAAATTTATTGTACGCTATAGGACAGATTAAATATATGCTTCTTCAGTCTTTTATAGTTAATACTTTTTTCAATATACCGTATTTTATTTTATATTTGAAAGGTGCTTATGAGATTACGCTTCTAAATATAACTTTAAGATTTGGGCTTGCCATTTTAATATCCACAGTGATTATATAATTTATTTTACTAAAATAAGAAAAATTTTAAAATTAGAAAAACATAATATTTGAATATAAAAAAATTACTGCATTTACTATTATGAAAATAATTAATGCAGTAATTTGTTATTTTGTTTAATTAATTAAAAAACTTTTATATATACCTAAACAATTATATTTTGTCAAAAATTAATTTTTTATTTTTATTATTTGTGGGGACTAGCCCACTGCGAAGCACACAGCGTGCAGCTCTGCGTACTTCGTAACACCCCCACTTCTTTTGCGACCGAAGGAAGTGCCTGCGACCATAGGAAGTCCTTTAGGGTGGTATTGCCACAGGCGAAGCCCGCCTCGCTGTGCGTGCCTTCGGCAGGCGAGAAGCAGGCACAGCCCGCCTTCGGCGAAAGGCTATATTTTAGCTTAAATTAATAATCTATATTACATACAAAACAATTTTAGTATGATTTAGTACACATTTTATACTTGCACTTTCGCGAAGCGTGCCTACGGTAGGCGTGCGGCGGGAAAAAGTTGAATAAAAAATTAACAAACTTAAAAATTTTCAGTGTATATAAAAATTACTGCATCTATTATTTATAAAAAATAAAAATGCAGTAATTTATTATTTTAATTTTGTTTAATCATTTATAAAGCAGTATTTTTCGTATATAATGTTTTACCTTCTTTAATAGTTTCAATTACTTCTATATCCTTTATCTTCATAGGCTCACAGGTTAATGGATTATCGCTTAATATTACTAAATCAGCTAATTTTCCTTCTTCAATAGTTCCTTTTAAATCTTCTTCTTTATTTTGATAAGCGGCATTAATAGTTATGGCCTTTAAAGCCTCATAAGGAGTAACTTTTTGATTATCTCCTAATAATACACCGTTTTTTGTTATTCTATTAACGGCACACCAAATAGTTTCAAGCATATCTGGTTTTATTACAGGTGTGTCTTGATGATAAGTAAAAGCTAAATTATTATTTAATGCTGTTCTAGATGCACTTATTTGTGAAGCTCTTTCCATTCCTAAATTAGCTATATGTACATCGCCCCAATGATAAACATGTGCTACAAATATTGAAGGTATAATATTTAGATTTGACATTGATGTATATTGTTCATCTCTTATTATTTGGCTATGAACTAAAACTGCTCTGTAATTGTTAGTGGTATTTCTTCTTTGCATAACATTGCTGAATGCATTTATATACTGATCTGCTGCTGCATCTCCGTTACAATGCGCCTGAAGCTGCATTTCATCATCTAATGCTTTTTCAACGTATTTTTCTACTGCCGCATCATCATATATTCCGTATCCTCTGTATCTTGCTGGTCCGCTTACATAAGGCTGTTCTAACCATGCAGTTTTTGCCTGAGGAGAGCCGTCCAAAAATATTTTATAGCCTCCTATTTTAAATCTATTTTTGTATTTTCCTACCATTTCTTTATTAGTTTCTACGATGGAGTCAGAATTTTTTAAATCTATAAAACCTATAATATCTATTCTAAATCTATTATTAGTTATCATATTATTTACAAGAGGAAATTCGGCAGTTGATAGTAAAGCATCTTGTGCAGTTGTAATGCCGTATCCTAAATAAACATCTTCAGCTTGATTCACAAATCTCATCAAGTCTTCATCAGTTAATTCAAAATTGATACTGTTTGCATAATGTAAAAATGCAGTTTCTTCCATATATCCTGTAGGCTTTCTGCTGTCAGGATATCTCTCTATTACTCCGCCTTCTATATCCGGTGTATTTTCATCAACTCCAAACTCTTCTAATGCTTTTGAATTCATTGCTCCTACATGTCCTGAAGCATGAGTTATAAATATTGGGTGAGTAGTAGAGATTTTATCCAAATCATCTCTGTTAGGATTTTTTTTATCAGGAAGCAAATTATTATCATAACCAAATCCTACAACCCAAGCATCTGGTTTTAATTTATTTATTTCTATATAGTTAGTGATTCTTTGAGCCATTTCAAGTAAATTAGTAGAGCCTGTTAAATCTACTGTTGTAAGAGCCTGAGCAAATCTCACTAAATGGCTATGAGAATCTATAAATCCGGGCATTAATGTTTTACCTTGCAAATCAACTACTTCTGCATATACATTATTTACAATGCTTTTTTCATCTTCTTCTGTATAAACAACTTTCATTATTGTGTTATCTCTTATCTCTATAGCCTTTGCATAAACTGGTTCATCGCCTTGCATAGTAAGTATATTTCCATTATGATAAACTTTTATTTTATGAGTAATTTTATCATAGCAGGAAATTGATAATACAGACAAAATCATTAATAATACAAAATATAATTTTTTCATTTTGATATCCTTTTATTTTATATATGCCTTTATATAGTTATTTCTATTCTATTATTTTCGCTGTCAAGCACAACGCTTTCATAATATCCATCGCCTGTAGTTCTAGGATATGATGCGATTTTAAATCCGTCTTTTTCTAATTCTTCTGTGAGGCTGTCAACTTTCTCTTTGCTTCCTACTGATATTGAAATATGAGCAAAACCGTACATATCATCATTTGTATTTCTTTCTTTTATATCTTTTCTAGTCATAATCTCTAATCTGCAGTCATCTTCAAATTTTAGAAAATATGATTCAAACCCTTTTTTCTCATTAACATATTTATCATTGCATATACAATTAAAATATTTGATATAAAAATTTTTAATATTCTCTAAATCTTTAACCCAAACAGCAATATGAGCTATTTTCATTTTATAACCTCGCATGATAAAATTTATATTTATATTATAACATTAATGTAAAAATTAAAAACAATTATTATCTGCTTATATATGTAATAATATAAAAAATAATGAACTATAAATAAAAAATATCAAAATATTGTTGTTTGTAGTATTTTTTAATAAATATATACCTAAACAACTATATTTTGTCACTGCGAGCCACAGCACCGCCCCGCACAGTATCGCTTATTCTTATCGAATGTCAACTATATGTGCGGCTGATTACTTATTATATAAAATTAATAATTTATATCTAAACAACTATATTTTATCAATAATAAATTTATATTTTTGTTTTGATATCTGGGGTTTTGCCAACTATGCTGTGTCCTTACGCAAAAACCACTTCTTTTGTGACCGAATGGAGAGCCTTCGGCGAGAAGCAGGGACAGCCCCGTGCCGACGAAGTCCGCCTTCGCTCTGCGTGCCTTTGGTTGGCGAGCGGCGGGAAAAAGAACAATAAAAAATTGACAAACTTAAAAATTTTCAGTATATACTACATTGTTATTAAAAAAAATAATTTAAATATTAAAGGGGGTTTTATACATGTACCTTATATAACATAACAAATACTTGATAAGCCAAACACTCCATATACAACTAAAGATATGATAGTACATGCTCTTGAAATAATAATAAAAACTTCTGTATTATATTAAGTGAAATCTTTTATAAGCTTTTAAACTTATAATTATAAAAAGTATTGATATAATAACTATTACATATATAATCATTATATTAAAAATTTAAAATTAGGAAATTATATCAATGAACTATCGTATTTTCATCGAAAAAAAAGACGGCTTTAATTTAGAAGCTAAAAGATTAGAAAATCAATTAAAAGAGAATTTCAAAATAAAATGTAATGTAAGACTTCTCAATGTTTATGATATTTTCAATATTGAAGAAAGTCAGTTAAATAATTCTATAAAAGTAATATTTTCAGAACCTCCTACTGATAAAATTGTTGAAAAAAAAGATTTTGAGAGTTTAAAATATTTTGCTGTTGAATATTTACCGGGACAATTCGATCAAAGAGCAGATTCAGCATTACAATGTTTGAAGCTTATTTATAATGATATAAAAGATGTAACTATAGTAAGCGGAAAAGTTGTTATTTTTGATGGCAATATAGATGACAGTACAATAGAAAAAATAAAAAAATTCTATATTAACCCAGTAGAAAGCAGAGAAAAAGATTTAAGCAAATTAGAAATAGAACCTCATCAAAAAGCTGATGATATTAAAGATGTAGAAAATTTTATTAATTTAAATATAGATGAACTTCATAAATATAGAGATACTCTTGATTTGGCAATGACTTATAAAGATATAGAGTTTGTACAGAATTATTTCAAAAATGAAGAGAAAAGAAACCCAACAGAAACAGAAATAAAAGTACTTGATACATATTGGTCAGATCATTGCCGCCATACTACATTCATGACAAAGATAAATGATGTAAAATTAGAAAATGATAAAAGTAATTTTTCAGAAGTTATACTCAATGCTATTAATAGATATTATAGTATGAGAAAAGAGCTTTACGGTGAAGATGTTGACAGTAAAAGAGATATTAATTTAATGGACATGGCAACAGTATCTGCTAAATACATAAAGAAAAAAGGAAAGCTTGAAGATTTAGAAATTTCAGATGAAATAAATGCATGTTCTATTTATATAGATGTTGATGCCATTGATGAGAACGGAAAAAATAAAATAGAAAAATATTTATTAATGTTTAAAAACGAGACTCATAACCACCCTACAGAGATCGAACCTTTCGGAGGTGCTTCTACATGTTTGGGCGGAGCTATAAGAGACCCGCTTTCTGGAAGAAGCTATGTATATCAGGCAATAAGAGTTACAGGAAGTGCAAATCCATTAGAAAAACTAGAAGATACTTTAGCCGGCAAACTTCCTCAAAAGAAAATAACAACAACTGCAGCAGCAGGATATTCTTCTTATGGTAACCAAATAGGACTTACAACTTGTTTAGTTAATGAAATATACGATGAAGGATATAAGGCAAAAAGACTTGAAGTAGGTGCTGTTGTAGGTGCAGTTCCTGTTAGTTATGTACGCAGAGAAAAGCCAAAAGCAGGCGATATAGTTATAGTGCTTGGAGGAAGAACAGGAAGAGATGGATGCGGAGGTGCTACTGGTTCATCAAAAAGTCACACTGATACATCTTTAAGACTTTGCGGTGCTGAAGTTCAAAAAGGTAATGCTCCGGAAGAAAGAAAGATTCAAAGATTATTTAGAAATAAAGAAGTTACTAAATTAATAAAAAAATGTAATGACTTCGGGGCTGGCGGTGTTTCTGTTGCTATAGGTGAATTATCTGACGGAATTGACATTAATCTTGATGTTTTACCTGTTAAATATTTAGGATTGAATGGTACTGAATTAGCAATATCAGAATCTCAGGAGAGAATGGCTGTTGTTGTTGAAAGTAAAGATGCAGATAATTTTATAAAACTTGCTAATGAAGAAAATATTGAAGCTACAAAAGTTGCTACTATAACAGATACTAACAGACTTGTAATGTATTTGAAAGGCAAAAAAATTGTGGATATAAGCCGTAAGTTTTTAGATACTAACGGAGCTAAGCAGGAAACTAATGCAGTTCTTAAAGATATTAATTTTGAAAATAATCCTTTTAGCACAAAGAATGCATGTTCTTTAACATCTCATTGGTTCAACATGATAGAAGATTTGAATGTTGCTTCTCAAAAGGGACTTATTGAAATGTTTGATTCATCAATAGGGGCTACTACTGTATTAATGCCTTTCGGCGGAAAATACCAAATGACTCCAAGTGATGTAAGCATTCAAAAAATACCAATATTCGATAATAATGCTAAAGAAATCAATACTGCTTCTGCTATATCTTGGGGTTATAATCCTTCTATAATGAAATGGTCAGAGTTCCATGGAGGTATATATTCTGTAATAGAATCAATGTCAAAACTTGTTTCTATTGGTGCTGATTATAAAAATATAAGATTATCATTCCAAGAATATTTTGAGAAATTAGGAAATGATGCTAAAAAATGGGGTAAAGTTTATTCTGCATTACTCGGTACAATATATGCTCAGACTGAATTTGATATACCAGCTATAGGCGGTAAAGACTCTATGAGCGGTACTTTCAATAATATATCAGTGCCTTCAACTTTAATATCATTTGCAGTATCAACTGTAAACTCTAAAGATGTTATATCTCCAGAGTTCAAATCTGCTAATAATTATGTTTACTTAATAAAACATAATATGTTAGAAAATTACATACCTAATGTTTCTGAAATAAAAGAGAATTTTGACTTTATACATCAAAATATAAAAGACAAAAAAATATTATCAGCTTATACAATAAAATTCGGAGGTATTGCTGAAGCTTTAACAAAAATGTCTTTCGGAAACAGAATAGGTGTTGATATAAAAGATGAGCTTTATTTCTTTAATTTAATGCCTGCTTCTTTTATAGTAGAAACTAAAGAAGAATTAAATTATAAAAATGCTGTACTTATAGGAAAAACTATAAATGAATACAAAATAAAAGTATGCGGTGAAACTGTAGATTTAGAAGAAATAGAAAAATTATGGCTTGATAAATTATCTCCAGTATTCCCTTATAAAACTTATGAGGATGTAGAAACTTACCAGCTAGCTGAATACAAAAGAGAAGCCCCATTTATATGCAAAAATAAAACAGCTAAACCTAATGTTTTAATAGCTGCATTCTTAGGTACTAACTGTGAATATGACACTCAAAAAGCATTCTCTGATGCTGGTGCTAATACTGATATTTTTGTATTTAGAAACATTAAACCAGAGTACATAAAAGAATCTATTGAAGAGATGTCTAAAAAAATAGATAATTCACAGATATTTATGATACCAGGAGGATTCAGTGCTGCAGATGAGCCTGACGGTTCCGGAAAGTTTATTTCTGCAATACTTACAAATGAGAAAATTAAAAATTCTATACATAAATTATTAGAACGTGACGGACTTGTTTTGGGTATATGTAATGGTTTCCAAGCATTAATCAAATCAGGACTTCTTCCTTATGGAAAGATAGGAAACATTACAGAAAACTCTCCAACTCTTACATTCAATAAAATAGGAAGACATATTTCTCAAATGGTAACAACAAAGGTAGTATCAAACAATTCTCCTTGGTTATACAATATACCAGTAGGAAGCGAATTAGTTGTTCCTGTTTCTCATGGTGAGGGAAGATTCTTTGCTGATGAAAATACAGTAAAAGAGTTAATCAAAAAAGGACAAGTTGCTACTCAATATGTTAATTTAGAATCAAAGCCTACTAATGAGTTTAGATTCAATCCTAATGGTTCAGTTTATGCCATTGAAGGTATAATTTCAGAGGATGGAAAAGTATTGGGTAAGATGGGACATAGTGAAAGATACGGAAACAATTTATACAAAAACATCATTACAAAAGATATTTATAACATCTTTGAAAATGGTGTGAATTATTTCAAATAAAAATATATAAACTTATAAAAAATAAAGCTGTAGTCTTAAATAAAGATTACAGCTTTTTATTATTAATAGTGAAAATATGTGTAATTTACAGCATTCAATAAAAAATCAATATATTGAATATTAATATTTTTTATTATAATATATAAAAAGGTTATAGATCATATTCAAGGATAATATAATGGATATTTCAGATATTTCAAAAGATAAAATAAAATTAATAGCTACAGATTTAGACTGTACTTTACTTAATGATAAAAAAGAAATAGGAAGTCATACTGTAGAAATACTAAATAAACTTATGAATGATTATAAAATAGAACTCATATTATCAAGCGGACGTCCTTATGAAGGAGTAAAAAATTATAATAAACTTCTTAAAAATAATAATTATTCAATCATTTTTAATGGAGCTTGTATTGCTGATAAAGAAGGAAAAATTATATATAGAAAGACAATTGAAGAAAATATATCTGAATCTATAATAAAATTATCAGAAAAATATAATGTATGCATACATATTTATGATAATGGTAAATATATAGTATCAAAAGAAGATTTTCCTATAAAATCCTATGTACAAAAAGAGCAGTCTCTTCCTGCTGTTTACGGATTAAATAATATAAGAACTTATATTATTGATAAAATGCTTATTTTAGGAGAAAGAGATATTTTAAATAAACTGCAAGCGGAAATAGATTCACAATTTAATGTTCATTCTTGTTTTTCTGGTCCTCTTTCTTTAGAGATAACTGCTAATGGTGCTAATAAAGGAAATGCTTTAAAATGGGTTTGTGATAATAAAGGGATAAGTTATAATAATATTATAGCTTTCGGGGATAATTTGAATGATATTGAAATGATTGAATATGCAGGTATTGGCGTTGCTATGGCTAATGCAGAAGAAAAGTTAAAACAAAAAGCTGATTATATTGCACTTTCAAATGAAGAAGATGGTGTAGGAAATTTTCTAAAAAATATTTTTAAATTAGGATAAATGATGAATATTTCAAAAGAACAAATAAAATTAATAGCTACAGATTTAGACGGTACTTTATTAAACAATAATAAAGAGATAACAGAATATAATATAAATATATTAAAAAAATTGATTAAAAATTATAATGTTCAATTAATATTATCAAGCGGAAGACCTTATGAAGGGGTTAAAAGCTACAATAAAATTTTAGAAAATAATAATTATTCTATTATTTTTAACGGGGCTTCTATAGTTGATAATAGCGGTAAAGTGATATACAAACAAACTGTTGAAGAAAATAATGCCAAAACTATAATAAAACTTTCAGAAAAATATGATGTATGTGTTCATGTTTATGATAATGGAAAGTATATAGTATCAAAGGAAGATTTTCCTATAAAATCTTATGTGCAAAAAGAACAGACTATTGATCCTATTATAGGACTTGAAAATATTGAAACTTACAGATTTGATAAAATGTTAATTTTAGGTAAGAGAGATATTTTAAATGAACTTTATAAAGAAATATTAGAAAATACTGATGTTCATTCTTCTTTTTCCGGTGATTTATCTTTGGAAATAACATCTAAAATTGGAAATAAAGGAAAATCATTAGAATGGATTTGCAATAATAAAGGTATAAGCCCTGATAATATTATAGCTTTCGGAGATAATTATAATGATATTGAAATGATTGAATATGCTGGTATTGGAGTTGCTATGGCTAATGCAGAAGAAGAATTAAAACAAAAAGCTGATTATATTGCACTTTCAAATAAAGAAGATGGAGTAGGTAAGTTCTTAAGCAGTATTTTTTCAATATAATAAATTAATTAGTAAAAAGTTATATAAAGTTATATTATGAAAGAATTAGATTTAATAAAAAATAAAATAAAAATCATAAAAAAAGAATTAATAAATATAAGACGGGATATACATTCTCATCCTGAATTATCGAATGAAGAGTTTAGAACTATGGATATAGTATCTAAATATTTAACATTTCATAGTATAAAGCATAGAACAAAAGTTGCAGGTACTGGTGTTATAGCTGATATTGAAGGTATTGATAAGAGTTTTACTGTTGCCTTTAGAGCAGATATTGATGCACTTCCTATAGAAGATTTAAAATATTGTGATTATTCTTCTAAAAATAAAGGTGTTTGTCATGCATGCGGTCATGATGTGCATACGGCTATTAATATGGGTATAGCAAATATATTTTCAAATAATAATGAAAATAAAGAAAAGATTGTACCTCCTTGTAATGTGAGATTAATATTTCAGCCCGCCGAAGAAACTACAGGCGGTGCTTTACGTATGATAAAAGAGAATGCCTTAGAAAATGTTAATGTTATATACGGGCTTCATGTTTCATCTAATGCTGATATTGGATATATACAGATAAATGATAATATAGTTAATGCAAGCTGTTTAGATTTTATAATAAAAGTTTATGGAAAAAGCAGTCATGGTGCTAATCCAGCAGGCGGTGTGGATGCTATAGTTATTGCATCAAAAATAATAAATGATTTACAAACTGTAATAAGCAGAAATATAGCTGCAGAGGATAGTGCTGTTATTACAATAGGTACGATTAATGGCGGAACAGCTACAAATATAATATGTGATTATGTTGAAATCACAGGTACTATAAGAGCTTTAAAAGAAAGCATTATGGATAAGGTAAAATCAAGAATAAAAAAGATTATAAAGTTTACAGCTAATTCTTTTGATGGAGATGCTGAGTTTATAGAAACTGTTTATTTTGCAAGTCTTGTGAATTGGAAAGATGCATCAAGTATTATAAGAGAGAATGCTTTTGAGTTTTTGGGCGAAAATAAAATATTGGAATTAAATCCTTCTTTAGGTGCTGAAGATTTTTCTTTTTTTGTTCAGAATAAACCTGGTGCATTTTTTTATGTTGGTTCAAGAAATGAAAAGAAAGGAATAACTCATAAAGCTCATAATGGATTATTCGATGTAGATGAAAACTGTATAGAAATAGGATTGATGCTTCAGATAATGAATCTTTATAAAAGTTATTCAAAAAAAGATTTATTTTATATCGGAAAAGAAAGAAATTAATTATTTATTATATAAATAAAAAATAATAAATAATTAATTGTATAAAAAAATATATATTATATAATATTTAGTTGATATTTTAACTTTTTAAATGGATTTATTTATGAAAAATATAAAATTAAAAAATAATAGTTTTTATTTAATTTCTTTATTAGTAATAGTTTTGCTTTATTATTCTATAACTCAGTTATTATTTCCTATGTTTTCAGTAATGAAAGTAAATTTTAGTATTATTGACATATTGTATATTTATTTATTTTCTATAATATCGTATATACTATCTGACAAAAATAATTATATTTCTTACTTTTTTATAATAGTTGCTGTATTTTCTTTTTTTGCCATAGAGCCGCTTGGGATTACTATAGAAGCCAAGCCTTTATTTTTTACTGATATGCCGGATTTATATCCTTCACTTATAGAAGTACTTCCTCTATACATGAAAATAATAACAATATCTGCCACTACTTTATATTTCGGACTTTTATTTGCTTATGCTTTATATTTTATATATAGATTAGTTAAAATGTATAGTGTAAATGTTAAGAAAGCTGTTATAATGACTTTGATAGTGGCTGCTGTAACTTATATATCATTTTTTAGAAATGTAAAAATGGATTCTATATATGTTGATTATATTAATATAGCTAATAAGTATGGTATCATTAATACTATAAGTTATAGAATTTCTTATGATAAATTTATGAAAGTAAATTCAGATATAGAAAGTGTACAAGAAGCAGTTAATATATTGAAAGAAGCACAGAGTAAAAGGGATATATCACATTTAATGCTTTCTTATGATTGTGATAAAAAGAGAGATGTTTTTATAATATTTTTAGAATCTTTTTATGATTATGAACATTTTCTGCCTTTAATGGATAAAGACCCTTTTCCTGAAGAATATAGAGAATGGGCAAGCAATTCTACCAAAGTAGGACCTAATGATGGTTATGGAAGTTTATTTGCTAGAACTTCAGGACTTACAGGAACTTCTCCTATATTTCCTAAGAAACAAAAAACTCCTATATATACGGCTTTACCTTATTTGATGAAAGAGAATGGATATCACACTATAGCTTTAGAGGAATCGGATGTAACATATTATCTTGATGCATTATTTCCTAATATAGGTATAGATGAAGTTATATTTAAATTGGGACTTACAAATATAAAAAATTATATTAATACTCATGATTTTGATAAGCCTATATTTGTTACTGGATTTACATTTATGGGGCATGCTGGAAGCCATGTTGAAAATGATTTAGATGTATACGAAAACAATAAAAGCTTTATGGAGAAAATAGATAAAAGAGATATTCCTGTATTGGTTGAGACAATGGAGAATTCGGCATTAACTGCTAAAGATATAATAGATACAAAAAATATTATATTAGAAAAATATCCTGATGCTTTAATAATATTTAAACATGATCACTTGTATCCATATTTAAAAACTATAATACATAATTCTAATATAGATGATTCAATAAAAGAATGTTTTTTTAATTCTTATGATATTTCCCCTTTGCTAATATGGAATGGTACTAATGGATATTATAAATTTGAAGAGAATGGATTTCCTCCAGAGAATATACCTATGTTTGTTGCGGTAAATACATGTGCTAATTATACAAATTCTATAATATCATTATTATATAAAGATAAAACAGATGGTATTATAAGATTTTATAATGCCTTTTATACTAATGATAATGGAAAATTAATTAGGATTGAAATAGATAGAAACAGTTTATCATATAAAGAGAATAATGCTCAGAGAATATTATCTCAGGATTTATTCAGAGGCAAAAAGTATTTTTATCAATGTATAAATAATTGATTTATTATAAAATAAGGACTGACAAATAATTGTCAGCCCTTATTATTATTTTACTTTGCTATTAGTCTAATTTATCTCCTACAATTTTACCATTGTTATCAACATAAACTTCTCTATTATTACCTAATTTTAATTTGTAGCTTAAATATTCTTTGCTTATTTCTAATACAGGTACTTGAGGATATTTTGCTTCTACAGTTTTCATAATATTAGAAGGTATAAATTTTGTATTTATTGGCTGATTATTTCCTGATACATCAGTCCAATTTCCTTGTTTGTCAAAATCAATTTCTACACCGCTAGCTAATTCTACTTTGTATGATTGTCTATCTTGCTCAGCATAAACTATTTTGTCATTTGTGAAATTAGCTTTTACAAAATCTTGTGCTTTTTTTGGAAGCTGATTTGCTTGTATAGCCATATCAGCAGCAAAAGCACTAACTACAGACAACATCATTATAGATGCTACTAAAATAATTTGTTTGAAATGTTTTCTCATAAAATAACTCCTTTTATTTTTCGTTATACTTATATGATAGTACATAAAAGGTGTATTGTCAAGTTATTTTACATTATTTTTAAATAAAATTTACTTAAAATGTTAAAAAGTAAATAAAAGGTAAATATATATGTATTTTTGTAAATAATTTTTGATAATTAAAAAAGCCGGCATATATAAATATACCGGCTTTTTATTGATTTTTTATGCTATTAATCTAATTTATCGCCTGTTATTTGTCCGTTATTAGATACATAAACTTCTCTGTTATTTGCTAATTTTAATTTATAGCTGTTATATTCTTTGCTTATTTCTAGAACTTCTATCTGAGGATATTTTGCTTGTACACTTTTTAATACTGCTGTAGGTATAAATTTAGTAGGTATAGGTCTATTATTTCCAGATACATCAGTCCAATTTCCTTGTTTGTCAAAATCAATTTCTACACCGCTAGCTAATTCTACTTTGTATGATTGTCTGTCCTGCTCAGCATAAACTATTTGATCATTTGGAAAATTAGTTTTCACAAAAGTTTGAGCATTTTGAGGTAATTGATTAGCTTGTATAGGCATATCCTCTGCTGTTAAAATTAAACTTGAAAGCATCATTAAAGATGCTACAGAAATGAAAAGTTTTAATTTTTTTGTCATACGCTTCTCCTATTTTTTGAAATCCTTTTGTATTAATTAAAACTTATATATTTTTTTTATGTAAAATATTATTTATAAACAATATCATTTTTTTACAATTTTAAATAAATTTTGATTATATATTTATATAAAAAAATATTTATCAAAAATAATTTACAAAAAAATATTGACTTTTTATAAAAAAATATTAAATTCTTTTCAGATACAGTAAAAGGAGGAACTATGGCTCATAACATTATAGATGGATATAGAAAAATAGAAGGTAATTATCCAACCTATAGAGAATATTTAATACATTTCTACTGTAAAGATTGTTCTAATTTTTGGGCAGTAGACGATAAAGAAATTAATATATCAGAAGATGATGATATTTCTCAAATTGATGATATAATTGAAGATTCAGTATCACATTGTCCGATATGCGGATCTACAAATATAACAAGGAGTAATAATAATAATTAATAAATAGAATTTTAATATTAGAGAAGGTATTTTATATATCTTCTCTTTTATTTTCTATAAACTCGGCAATTTCTTTGCATCCCAAATCTTGAGCTATATTAAGTGCATCTTTATTATCTTCATTCCTTATTCTTAAATCGGCACCATTTTCTATAAGCATTTGAGAGGCTTTGATATTATTATTTTTTACGGCTATTATTAAGGCAGTATCTCCTCGCACATCTATGTCATTCACATTAGCACCATTTTTAATAAGATATTCAATAGTTTCTATAGCACCATCTTCAGCAGCATACATTAAAGGGGTTTTATTGCTGAAGTCTTTAGAATTAATATTGACACCAGATGCTATTAATCTTTTAATTTTTGAAAGATCACCGTATAAGCAAGCTATATGTATATTTTCTGAGCTTTCTATTTTGATGTTTTTAGTTATTTTTTTCATAATAGGCCATAATATTACTATAGCTACTATTACAACTATGATGATAGTATTGAAATTCATTGTCTTTTCCAAATTTTATATAAAATTATATACCCATGATATGTTTATAAAACAATATAAAATTATTATAGTAAAAGCTATTATTTTTTTAAATAAATAATTTTTCCTTCTTCATTTTTAGTATCTATAACTATATCTTTTCCTTTTAACTGCATAGCGGAGTCGTATATAACATAGGGTATATTTAATGATTTTAAAAGTATAGCAGCATGAGATACAGCACTTCCATTGATAGAAATTACACCTTTTATATTTTGTCCTATCTCTGTTACAATAGAAGCATATATATTATCTACTATCAATATTACATCATCTTCTTCAGGCATATTAATTTTTATATCTAATAAATATTTTAAAACTTGATGTAGTATATCTTCTATATCATATTTTCTTTCTTTTATGTATCCATCATCTAAAGAATCAAAACTTTTGAATATATTTCTCATAACTTTATTGTATGAGTAAGCTGCAGAATATTTTTTATTATCTATTAAATCATATACTTCTTTTAAAACATAATCATCAAAAAGCATTGATATGTAAGTTTCAAAAATAAGATACTCATTATTTTGCAGATTTTTTTCTTCTATAATTGTTTTTTGTTCTAAAAGATCTTTTTTAACATTTTCTATTGATTGATTAAATTTATTTTTTTCAGCTTCTGTATCTTTTATATATTCTTTTTTAACATTGATACCAAAATACATATAGGTTGCTTTACCGCTTACATGTCCATCTGAAACCACAATGGCATTATTATCAATATTTTTTTGCTGAAGAGTTTTCTTTTTAGTTTCAAATTTCCCATTTACTAAATATTCAAATCTTTCTAAAACTTGATCCGCATCAGGACCTTTGGCATATATTTCCATTACATCGCCATATTCTATATTTAATAATGTTACTTTAGTGATACTATCAGCAGATACAGGAGGTTTATGCTTAGTTTTATTAGAAATATAAACTTCACTTTTTGAATTAGCTATTAAATTAATAAACATAAAAACAGGTCTTGCATGAAAACCATTTTCCAATAATATCTTATATTCTCCTTTTACATAATCTTTAAATTCTATATCATCTAATGCATCATTGTTTATATTATAATCAACTTTATCTTTAACATAAGATATTTTTGGAGTTAAACTTTCGAGAGATTCATTAATAACCTCATCTATATTTTTACCCAATGAAGACTGTATTGCAGCGTTTATTCCTCCCTCTATGAAAGGTGCTGAAGTAATTCTTACATTTGCTGATTTTTCTTCATCAAGCATAGATATTGCAAGTTCGGAACTTATTAAAGCACTTCCCAAATCGCAAAATATTATAACTCCGTCATCAGAATATACTCTTTCTATAGCATTAAAAACGTCAACTGCATCCGTACCAATTTCTTTATGATCATCACCAGTTCCGCCTGAAAATGATATATCCACATTATTGATATTAGTAACTTCTTTTATATATTCAGCTGCAATTTTAGCAAGTTTATAACTATGTGAAACAAATATTAAACTAACCACATTAATTCCTTTTAATTAATTTTTTATAAAATATTTATTAATTCTTTTATCATCATAAATGAAGAAGTAGCTCCAGGATCTTGATGTCCTGCACTCCTTTCAGCTAAATAACTAGCTCTTCCTTTAGTAGCAATCATATCTATAGTTGATTTCATTCCATTTTCTGCTGATATCAATACTTTGCTTTTAAAATCTTCTATGCTTTCATTATTTTCTTTCATAGCATTTAATGCAGGAAATAATGTATCAAGCATAGTTTTTTCACCTTCTTTAGACTTTCCCAATGCTGCTATGGCATTTGTTCCTTTATTAAAAATTTCTGTTATATCTTTTAATGTTAATTCTTCTTTATTTGTAGAAACTATGCTGGCGTTAAGAAAGAAAGTACCATATAAAGGACCTGAAGCTCCGCCTACATTTTTTATAAGAAGTGTTGCTGTTTGTTTGAATATGGCCGATATTGCAGAATCATTATCTTTTAAAGCATCTCTAACAAAACCAAAACCTCTGCTCATATTTATTCCATGATCAGCATCTCCTATGTCAGCATCCAATTGAGTAAGATAATCTTTATTTTCATCGTATACAAGAGATAGATTAATAAGCCATTCTTTTATTTTTGTATTATTACACATAAAATATCTCCTTTATTGTTGTTATGCTAGCTTTTTCAATTATAATAAAAAAGTATTTTTTATTATTGCTAATAAAAATTGTTAACTCATCATACATATATTAAGCAAAGGCTTATATCACAATTTTTATACCTAGCTTTATAGTTAAATAAAATTAGTAAACTCTCACAATTTTTTATATATATCTAATATTTTTAATACAATAAACTTGTATTTATATATAACTAATGAAATTGCTATTATTTTTTACAATATTATTAGTTATGTGAAATAAATTTATTTAATTATATACCCCATCTTAAAGCGGCAGTATGTACAGGATAATCCCAAAGTTTTAATATATCATCATTTACTTTCATTAAACTGATAGAAGCACCTGCCATATCTATAGAGGTAACATAATTACCTATTAAGTTTCTTATTATTTTTATTCCTTTTTTATCAGCTATTTTAGCAACATCATTATATAGTATGTAAAGTTCCATTAAAGGAGTAGCTCCCATACCATTAACCATACAAATTACTTCATCTCCATTTTTATATGGTATATCAGAACATATAGCTTCCATCATTATTTCAGCTATTTCAGAAGATTTTTTTATATTTGTTCTTTCTCTTCCAGGTTCTCCATGTATTCCTATACCCATTTCTATTTCACTATCAGATATATCAAATGTAGGCTTTCCAACAGCAGGAACTGTGCATGAAGTTAGAGCCATACCCATAGAACGTGCATTTTCTTTACAGAAGTTAGCATATTCTAAAACTTTATCTAAATTATCTCCTTTTTCAGCAGAAGCACCGCATATCTTTTCAAAAAATACAGTTGCTCCGACTCCTCTTCTTCCTGTAGTATATAAACTGTTTTTTACTGATACATCATCATCTATAATAATACTTCTTGCATCTATACCATCAGCTTTGCATAAATCTTCAGCCATTTGGAAATTCATAACATCGCCTGTGTAATTTTTTACTAGAAATAGCACACCTTTATCATTATTTATGGATTTTGCTGCTTCTTCCATTTGATCTGGAGTAGGTGAGGTGAATATTTCTCCAGGACAAGCTGCATCAAGCATACCATATCCAACAAATCCGGCATGTAATGGTTCATGCCCTGAGCCTCCGCCCGAAACTAGGGATACTTTACTATTTTTACTTGCTCTTGTTACATATATAGGATCATAATTAACTTTTAATATATTAGAATATGCTTTTTCCATTCCTTGAAGTTCTTCTAATATTATGTTACTTACATCATTAATTATTTTTTTCATAAGTACCCCCTTATTATTTTTTTATTTTATAATATATTATGTTACTTATATATTATAAAACACATACATCTTTTTGCAATAGATAAATAGATAATATAAAGAATTTATTTAATAATAATTAAAAAATTAATTCTTAAAGAAGAAATTTTGTATGATATGAAAAATATAGTATTTTTATACATGATTATTTTTTATAAATTTTTTAAATTTACTTGCAATTATTGAATAATAATAGTATTATTAGTGGAAGTTAATATATTAAGGGGTTGTATAATGCTCAAGAAAGTATTTATCGTAACATTAATGTTTGCATTTTCTTTATCATCTGTTTTTGCTCAAGATACTACAACAACTACTACTACAGATACAGGAACTACAGGCAATAAGCCAAGAGAACAATTAGCTCAAAATTTTGTGGATGCATTGGCTGCTCAAGATGAAAAACTTTTGATATCAGCTATAGAAGGTGGCAGTCCTCAAGTTAAAGCTATGTGTTTTAAAGCTTTAAGTGAAAAAGGTGCTAGTTCTGAAAATTTATTAGAAGCAATTAACAGATATGTAAGCTATGGTTTAAATGCACCTTCTAGTCAGAATTCTGATTCTATGGTTCGTTATCAGGCTTTACAAGCTGCTAAAGCTGCTAAGTCAGAAACTTCTGTAGAATATATATCTCAAATGTTATATTCTGAACAAGAAACATCTAACATTATAGCTGCTGCTCAGGCATTAGGTGAAATAGGAAGTAATAAAGGTGTAGCTGCTTTACTTTTCCAATTAAGATTAGCTAAAACTCAAGCTATAGTTTATGAAGTTGTTGTTGCTTTGGGTAAAATAGGTGATCAAGCTGCTTTAAGCGATTTGATAGATTTAGCTCAAAATGAACAATATTTTATAGTTGTTAGACAAGCTGCTGTTGATGCTATCAAAAATATCAAACCTTCATCAGATGGCGGAAACAACAATACTACAACTACTACTGATACTGCAGCTCAGTAATTTTAGTAAATAAAAACATTAATTTAATTTTGAATAAAAAAAGTCTGTCTAATTTAGGCAGACTTTTTTATTTATTTCGATGATACAATTATAGAATTTAGTACAAAACAGTCTTTAATATTATAATTTTTTATTACTGAAAAATTATTATTTTGCGATAATATAATAATTAACAAATATGTTGATAAATTAGAGTTTTGCTGTATAATACAGCATTCTTTTATTGTAATAAATATTTAAAGGATTTTTAATGATAAAAGTTGATAATATAGTTAAATATTATGGGGAACATATAGCATTAAAAGGGGTATCCTATACTATAAATAAGGGAGAGATAGTAGGATTTTTAGGACCGAATGGAGCTGGTAAAAGCACTATGATGCGTATAATTACAGGTTATCTTCCAGCTACAAGCGGATATGTTTATTTAGATGATTATGAAGTTTATGATAATCCTATAGAAATTAAAAAAAGAATAGGTTATATGCCTGAAAATGTTTCGCTATATACTGAAATGACAGTTATAGATTATCTTAGATTCTGCGCCAAACTTAAAGGCATACCTAGAAAGCATATAAAGACTGCATTAGAAAATACTATAGAAATAACAGGACTTACAAAATACAGAAACAGAATAATAGGACATTTATCAAAAGGTTATAAGCAGCGTACAGGTATAGCACAGGCAATAATACATGATCCTGAAGTTTTAATATTAGATGAGCCTACAAGCGGTTTGGATCCTAATCAATTAATAGAGGTAAGATCATTAATAAAAAGTTTAGGCGGAACTAGAACAGTTATACTTTCTACTCATATATTGAGCGAAGTAGAAGATACTTGTGAAAGAGCTTTAATTATAGATAGCGGAGAATTAATAGCTGAAGATACTATTGAAGGTTTGAAAATGGCTATGGATAGAGAAATATTAGGCGGCAATATAGAACTTAAAGTAGCTGGCAGATATAATGATGCTCTTTTATGTGTTAGGGAAGTTAATGGAGTTGTACAGGCTGAACTTAATTCTTATGGTGATATTCTTATTGAGTGTGAAAGAGGAAATGATTCAAGAGCCCAAATAGTTAAGCATTTAGTTAATAATAATTTTGATGTTTTAGAGATAAGAGCTAAAGAAAGATCATTAGAAGAAGTATTCATTTACTTTACTGATAAAAAGAAAAATGAAGATTTTGATAAATCTAAATATATCAGAGATGCAATTTTGAGTGCAGAAAATAATGAATAATAAATATAAAATAGATAAACAATTAATAAGAGGTTAATATAAATGAGAAATATATATGTTGTATTTTCAAGAGAAATTCAATCTTTTTATGTATCGCCATTATACTATATATTGGGATTTATATATCTTGCTTTGACAGGATACTTTTTTACTATAGAAATTTATTATAGCAGATTGGCTGTTATGGAAAACACTATGTATAATATTGGGTTTTTTACAATATTATTCTTATCTATTCTTTGTATGAAACTTATAGCAGAAGAAAGAGCTTCAGGAACTTTTGAACTTATAATGACAGCACCTATTACTTCGCTTCAATATGTTATAGGAAAATATTTATCTGTATTAGTAGTATATATATCATTGCTTGCTATGACTTTTGTTTATCCTATACTTCTTATGGTATTTGGTAAGCCTGATATAGGAGTAATATTCAGTGGATATTTAGGATTATTTCTTTTAGGTACTGCTATACTTGGATTAGGACTTATAGCAACAAGTATATCTAAAAGTCAGTTAGTAGCTGCTATTTTGGGCGTATCTATGGGGATATTTGCCTATATAATAAATTGGCTTAGTGAAATGTTTACAGGAGCAAGCAAGATATTGAATGCTATTTCTATAACTACATACTTTTCTGATTTTACTAAAGGTATGATAGATATACAGAATGTTATATTCTTTTTAATTTGGGCTGTTGCCTGTATATCAATATCTACTATGTTTGTAGAATCTTATAAATGGCAATAATTTTTGATTTTATTAAAAGGGCTTTATCAAAATGTCTGATATAGTTGAGTATGTAAAAAATAATGATATAGATAATGTTAAAAAATGTTTAGCATCTGATAATACTTTGGTAGATGCTAGAGATGAAGAATCTAAATTTACATTACTTATGATTTGTGCTAAGAAAGGTTATTTTGATATAGCCAAACTTTTAGTAGAAGAAGGGGCTAATTTAAATGCAAGAAGTAGAACAGGAATAACAGCCTTAATGTTTGCCTGTGCAGAGAAGCAAGTAAAAATAGCTGAGTATTTAATAGACAGCGGTGCTGATGTCAATTTAAGAGATAAGCCTTTATTTTCTGCATTGCTTTATGCATGTCTTACAAAAGAATATAATATTATTAAGGCATTAGTTGAAGCCGGTGCTGATGTTAATGTTAAAAATTTTAAGCTTGTAACGCCTTTAATGTTTTCTGCTGGTGTAAATGATATTGAAACAATGAAATTATTAATAGAAAATGGGGCAGATATAGAGCATAAAAATAAAGATGGAGAGAGAGCTTTAGAATTTGCCATTCGTAAAGAGCAGAAAGAAGCAGCAGATTATTTAAAAACCGTTTCTAAATAATTTAAATTTATTTAGAAAAATACAAATAATAGAAATAATTATACTTTCTAATATCAAAGAAAAAGTAAATATTATATTTCCAAGATACACTTGATTATCTTTATCCATAAATGTATTTAAATCTGTTCCATAAGTATTTATTTTATATAAAAGATTAATTAGAAAATAAGCACTAATTAATATGTTGATGGATACAAATGAAATTATATGAACTTTATCTATTAATTTTTTGTCTATATGAAAGAATTTCATAAAAAGAGCATTTATTATTTTTATAAAATAATATAAAAGAATAAAGAATAATAAAATTATTAAACTTATGGCGATTAGTATTGGGCTAAACATTATTATTTCAAATATAGCTGTATTCATATTTTTATTATACCTTGTATGTGTATTTTGTCAATTATAAAAATATTTAACATAATTCTATATAATCCGTTATATATATTTGTAAATTTATTACGGATATTGTTATGAAAATATATTTAATTTTAATATTTATCATATTTAATAGTTTTTTATATTCAGAGTATATAAGCAGTGCTAATAAATATGATATTAATAAAGATGAGGATAAAATTTTTATATACGTTCAGCAGAATGATTATAAAGGAGTAAAAGAGTTATTGGATAATGGAATTGATCCTAACATGCTTGATAGTGATAAAATATCTCCTTTGATGATTGCTTCTTTTAATGGATTTAAGGATATAGTTGATTTACTTATAAAAAATAATGCTGATGTAAATATAGTGAATAATTTTGGATATAGTGCCCTTATGGCTTCCGCTGCTGGGGGACATTATGATATTTTTAATATTTTATTGGAAAATGCTGCTAATATTAATCAAGTAAATAATGATGGTAATAATGTATTGATAGAGGCTTGTTTTTCTAAGAGTACGGATATAGTAAAAAAAATATTAGAGCTTGATACTATTAATATTAATCATCAAAATAATATGGGATATACTGCGTTAATACAGGCTGTTATAAATGGTTATGAAGATGTTGTCAATATTTTGCTAGATAATAATGCTGATATTAATATTGCAAGTAATGATGGTAAAAGTTCATTAATGTTTGCAATTATTAGAGAAAATACTAATATAATTGATATTCTGCTTAAATATAAGCCTAATATAAATTTTGAAGATAATGATTCAAATACTGCTTTAGATTATGCTTATGATACAGGTAATGAAAAAATTATTAATATGATTAAAGAATATTACGAGAATAATAAGATTTAAAAAAATACGATTAAGTTATCATATTTATTTTTTTTATGAAATGCAATCCGATAAATAATCTACTTAATATCGGGATTTTTGCATGGAAGAAGAGCATAATTTTATAAAAACTGAAGAAAATTATGAACCTGCAATAGAAAAATCTTCTTCAAATGGTGTTATGTTAACAATTATATTCCTTGTTTTATTAATTGCGGGAATATGCTATTGGATATATAACTCAAATACTTATTCAAGAAGTTATTCATATAAAAATAATATACAAACTAATACACAATTAAGCAATAAAAATGATATTCTAAATAGAAATAATATAAAGAAAAATTTAGATTATTTATTAGAGATAAAGTATAAGGAATATATTGCTCCTCATGTTAATAGTTTCAATTCAATTATAGATAACAGCGGATTATTAAATGTAGATACTAGAACTATAGCTATTATATTTGCAGGCACTGTATTTACTATTATTGCTTCTATGTTTTTATTTAGGGGTAATAATTCTGAAGCATTAGAAAATGCAGATTCTGATGTACGTTTCTTTGATAAGGACAATAAAGATAGTGGTAATGGTAACGAAGATAATAAAAATGAAAGTATTAATAAATTAGATACATCTGGAATTATTAATTCTTTAGATGATGATAAAAATATTATTGATACAAATAATGACGGAGATAAACTTGTATTAAAAAATAATTACTACAAATACAATAAAAATGCAGATAATGTATATTGGAATGTTATAAAGAAAAATAAAAATGATGAGAATTTAAATATAAATGAATTATCTCTTATGGCTTTAAGAGAGGTTGAAAATGGAAATGATGATAATGCTATAAATATTTATACAAAGATATTGAGTTTCGATGATGATAATATAGCCGTATTAAAAAGTAGGGCATTGCTATTCAATAAAAAATACGAAGAAACTTCAGAAGATAAATATTTTGATGCTGCTTTAAAAGACTATAATAAAATAATAGATATTAATAGTTTTAATGGATATAGTAATACAGACACATTAAAAGATAGATCAGTTCTTTATACAAAAAAATATCATTATACATCTAATGAAAATTATTTTAATTTAGCTTTGAATGATTATAACAAAGTAGTCAATGATAATAATGATAAAGATGATTTAAGTACATTGCTTATATATTCAGATCTTTATAATGAAAAGTATAAAAACACTAGAGATAAAAAATATTTTAAAATGTCTTTAGATAATTATAATAAAGCACTTGCTATAGATAATAATAATACTTCTATTTATATAAATAGAGGATGGCTATATTTAACAGATTATAAAATTTGTAATGATATAGAGAGTTTAGATAATGCTGAAAAAGATATAAAGCATGGACTTAATTTAGAAAAGGATAATTTTTATCTTTTGAATAACAGCGGTATAACATCTCTTTATAAATACAAATTAGAAAAACAGGTGAAAGATTTAAAAGAATCTGAATATAGTTTTTTGAAATCTATTAAAAATAATAAATCTAATTCTGTTTTGGCTGAAAGTTATTATTATTTATCATTGGTTTATGATGAATATGCAAAACTTACAACTATCACAGCAGAGAAGATGAAAGAGTATACAGAGAAAAGTAAACATTATTTTGAAGAATCAAGAAAATTGGGATATTCTGCAGTTTCTAAATAAAAATTATTAGTTAATAAATTTATAAAATTAAATTCCGCTTACTCGGCTGCATATACCTTCTACTATAATATTATAATCTTTTGTATTTTCTATATTAAGGAGATGTCCTGCATTTTCTACTATGAATAAATCTTTGTCAGGAGCTATTATATTTTTATAGTATTCTTTTACTACAACAGTTGGTACCTGCCAATCATTAGCACCGCATATAAAAAACATAGGTATATTAAAGTTTGTGAATTTAGTTGTATCATAATCAATTAGATAATATATAATGTTTTGATTTAGTATTAGTGAATTAGAATTAAACATATCTTTAAATGAATATATAGGACTTTGTTTAATGATTTTATTTAATTTATCATTGCCTTCATAATATCCGGCTAATTTGTATTTTACTTGTATCTCTCTGAAATTTTTAAATATTTCAAATACATTATTTTTATTTATGATAAAGGGATAATTTTTTAATTTTTCTATTTTTTTTATATATTTTTGATTGTTACTTTTTTGAACAATATTATAACAGTAGTCAAATCCTGTTTTTTCGCCTATTTTGAAATTAACTACCTGTCCCATACCAATATAGGCAGAAACTAAATTAGGAAATTTTTTTATAAACTCAATTCCTAAAACACTTCCCCAAGAATGACCAAGTAAAATAATGTATTTAGAATTATATTTTAATTTAACATAATTAATTGTTTCTTTTAAATCTATGAGCAATTTTTCTATAGTTATATCTTTATCTTTTGATTTATTTTTTGCTTGAGTTTTTCCTGTACCCCTTTGATCATAGTATACTAAATTGTAATTTTGAGTTTTTGAATGCATTTTATATAAAAAATATGATTCGCTTTCTCCCGGGCCGCCATGTAAAAATAGTAAAGTTGTATTTGATTTTTTAGGGTAATGTATAAAATATTGTTCTATACCGTTTATATTTATGTATTCTTCAAAAAATATATCCATAATTTATTATCTTTTTATTTATAAATGTTGATTAATTTTATTATATAAAATAATGGTTATTATTACAATAATAAAAATTGCTAATTAATTTACTAATAATACCGTTTGATTAATATTATAATATGTGTTATTATAAAAATTAGAATTTAAAAATTAAGGGTTACAATGAAACTATGTAAAATATTAGTGGTGTTATTTGTTCTTTCTTATTCGGTATTTGCAAAAAGCGGATTAGAGTTGGGTGTTTTTGTTCCTTTAGGTTTCAACATAGGAATTCATTATTATGACAAAGCTCCTTCAGGCTTGGATAATCAGCAGGCAGCTGCGTACAATTCATATGTTACAAATAATACTAGAACCTCCCATATTGGGTATGATGCTGGGGCTTTATTTCAGGCAGGCTATAGATTAGAATTAAATAAAGAAATTAGTTTTAGTTTTATGGGAGAGCTTGGATACAGCAGAGATACTTTTAATTATAGATTGAAAGATAGTAGTAATACAGGGTCTCAGGTACTTAAATTTCAGAATTATCGTTATTATACTTTTGATAGTCTTGTTATTGGTATTCTTCCTAAAGTTAATTATAAAAGATTTTCTTTCGGTATTGGCGTGGGAATGAAAATATTTCTATCCGGTACTATTAATAATTCAAGTTATAATCCAACATTGGGTTATACAACTGAAACCATAAAGATGCTTGATACGAAGAATTATAAAGATTATTTTACTTCAAATGTAATGGGGTATTTGAAATTAACTTTAGATTATTCAGTATATACATCTAGGAATTTTGATATAGTTGTAGGGGCATATATTGATTATGATTTTGGTTTGAGATATCAGATAAAAGGTTCAAAAATAAATAATAATCAACTCGATGCACCTATAGAAAATATAGCAAGCGTGGATTTTGGTATACAGGTAGGTACTAAGATAAGACCTATGAATTAAGAATGTTGAAAATTAATAAAGAGAAAATTATGAAAAAATTATTGAATATATTTATAATAATGTTTTTAAGCTGCTTTACTCTTTTTGCTAAAAGCGGTCTTGAAATAGGAGTATTTGTTCCATTAGGGTTAAGTATTGGAATAAATCAATATAGTTTAACTAATAAAAATCCTACTCAACAGCAGGAAAATGATTTAAAATCAGCAATAAAGCAGTCGGATAGAAAATCAGGTGTAGGGTTTGATGCGGGTTTTTTAGTTCATATAGGGTATAGATTCGATATAAATAAAGATTTTAGTATCAGTGTTTTAGGTGAATTAGGATATAATCATGATGAATTTTCATTTTATAGAATAAGCACAGATAAGAAAAATGAAAATGTTTATGCATATACATTTGAAAGTATGTCATTTGGTATATATCCTAAATTTAATTGGAAGAAATTTTCATTTGGTTTGAATGTTGGAATTAAAGTACCACTGTTTGCCAGAGCTATGTCAGCTTCTATCAATTATGATACTAAAAATATGAATAAAAATATAGAAGATTTTAATGCATTTCAGATAAAAAATTTATTTGAAGTTCCTATAATACCATATCTTAGATTTTCTGTAGATTATGAAGTTTATAGTGATAAAAAATTCGGACTTGTATTGGGTGGTTATATAGGTGGCGATTTCGGTATGTCTTTTAAAAATGCTATGTTAAATAATCAAAGTATAGCTAAAATAACAAGACAAACTATATCTAGTTTTGATATAGGTTTTCAAGTTGGCGTAAGAATATTGCCTTATAATTAATATAGTAAGGAGAATAATTGATGAGAAAATTATTTTTATTTTATTTGTTTTTATTTTCTTTATTCATATTAAGTTGTAATAACAATGCATTAAAGCCTGATGATTATAGTAAAGAATCTATAAATAAAAAATATCCATATTGGCAGGTAAGTGTTTCCAGATTTCAAATATCTCAAAATGAAAAAACTTATACTACTATAACTGTAGAAGAGAAGCGTTATATATTAAGAGGAATGGCTCTTTTAAGAATTGTTGTCAATTCAGAGGAATTTTCAGGTGCTGTAAGATCTAAAAAAGATGAATTAATTTCAGGAGTAAGTGATTCATATAATGGAAAAACTTTAAATGTTGGAGACAAATATGATCCTGACAGAGTAACTGAAATAATACGTACGGTAAAATATGATTTTATATATGAAAAAACAAGCGCTAATCAGGCAGGAGGAGTTGGAACTGTAGGTAACTCTAGATATTTACGTTATGGTATTCAGCCGGAAGATCAAATATTTATAGGAGATTGGGTTGGTTTTGTAAATGCTAATTGGCTGCTTTGGTCATATAATAACATAGGTAACTTTGCTCCTTTAATGTTTCATGAACATATGCATAATATTGGTTTCGGACATCCTGGTGCTTATGTTCTTGATGATATAGTAAGACAGCTTGGTTATAGAATATTATCTGGGGATTTGAAAGATAAATACGCTAGACAGTTAGATGAGCTTACAGCTTATTATTATACTGAATATAAAGATTTGTTGTTAGAAGATACTATTTTTGATCCTAGTTTAAAATAATAAATACTTGAAAGCGGAGTTGATTATGTTAAAAAATTATTTTTATTTTGTTTGTTTTTATTTCCATTATTTGCATTAAGCTGTAATAATGGTGCATTAAAGCCTGATGTTTATAGTAAAGAATCTATTGATAAAAAATATCCTTATTGGCAGGTTGGTATAGAAAATTTTGAGGTGGATAGCCGTTTAAATAAACGTACTGTTATTACAGTAGAGGAAAAAAAGTATATATTGGTATGTATGGCTCTTATGAGATTAGCTGTTAATACTGATGAGTTTGCTGAACGTGTAAAGGCATCAGAAGGTTCATTAAAATCTTCTGTTGGAGATTCTTATGGCGGACATACTTTACAATATGGAGAACAATATAATACTCAAAAATTAATAGATAGCGTACGTTCTCTTAAATATAATTTTATATATAGAAAAATGAATGTTGCTGTCGGTACTGGTACTGGTGAACAAGGTAAATCAAGATATCTTAGATATGGACTTCAAAATGAAAATGATATACCTACAGGTAAGTGGATAGGATTAACCACAGGTAATTGGGGCAGTTTAAATGATGTTTTATTTGGAGATTATTTTACTTATAAGCAAAGTGAAACATATGCCAATGTAGCAGGCTTAATGTTTCATGAACATATGCATAATATAGGTTTTAATCATTTTGGAGATTATAATGTTCCTGCAGCTCTTCAGGGTGTAGTAACTCAAATTTTACATGAAATGTTATGGAAGCCTATTGAGGGTCCAGCCTTAAAAAATAAATATTCAAAACAGCTTGATGAACTTATAGCTTATTATCTTACAGAGTATAAGCATCTATTAAATGAAGATACTATTTTTGAACCTAGTGCAAAATAATAAAGTTAATAAATTATAATTGTAAAATACAAAAGGCTTTGATAATTAATTTTGTTGATTATTAAGGCCTTTTTTATAATTATCTGAGCATAATACCATTGTTATAATTCCTACTATGCTTCCTGTTATGAGTGATAATATAAATACAGGCACTATTAAAAATCTTATATCCGGTAATTTAAATAAATATTTAGACAAAAAAGCCTGAGATAAGTTACTTATTAAAGCACCGGCTAAACTTACACCGAATACAGAAAAAGTATTTTTGAAATAACTCATTAATTTCATCACTATTATTGATGTTATACCTCCGCATAATCCCAAATAAAAAGGAGGCGTTAATATATAAGCAAATGCTAAAGCAACAGAAACATTCTTTATAAATATAAGCAGTAATAATTCTTTAAAAGTGAATACATCTACAACCATTAATACAATAACAAAAGAAAATCCTATTCTGAAATATGGTATAGGTCTTGGAAACATATTTTCAACTGCTGCAATAAATGATGATAAAAAAGCAAAAAATATTATATCGTATATTCTTCTTTTGCCAGTATGAGATTTTATATTTTCTAAAAATAACATAAATATTCCTATTGAACTACAGAATCTATTTCTATATCGTTCTCCATATTTTTTTCAAATCTTATAGATATACCATTAGGCATGCATATTATAGGTGAATTTTTTAGTGCCCCTGCCTTGATACATAGTTTATCTCTGCAAGGTGAGCTTTCAAACATAATTTGCTGATTGCTTATAAGTATTTTTGATTCGCCTAATAAACCAGTAACAGTAATTTCTCTGTCAGTATTTAAGTCATATCTAAAAGATTTATCATAAGTATCTATTATTATTTTACTGCTTTTATTTGAAATTAAGTTCTTAGCATAGAAAAATGAGAAAATAATTATAAATAAAAATATTAATACATCGCCGTATCTTAATCTCTTCATTATTTATTTATTAACCTTATTCATTAGTTACACTATTTTCATTAGTAATTGTTTCATTATTTATATTTTCTTCATTTGTCGCTATATTGTTATTAGTATAGTTGATATTATTAGTATCAGTTACATCTCTTTCTATTATTTCTATATCGAAGAATGAAGGTTCTATTTCTATAAGTCTTGTATGAACTGGTATATTAGCTTCTACGGATACATTTGAGTACATACCAACATTAGTCATTTCTTGCAAATCTATATATAATTTAATATCATCAGGAGATAAATTTGCAAGCATTATTTTATTAGCTTCTAAAACTATTTTATTTATTATAAGCGGATTATGATCATTAATTTTAAATTTTCCATTTAAATTATCTATATTGATAGCAAGATCATTGAACTCTACTCTATCAAGATCTTTATCAAATATAATATTTACATTAACTCTTGAAACATCTGATTTTATATTTCTAGGCAAATGTATTCTTGATATTGATGAATAATCCATATATTTATCTGTTATATCTACATTAAAAGTTTTAATTTCATCTATAGAGGATATTAAAGTTTTAGGTCCTGATATTATCGTATTAGAAGGATTTATTATTATTTTATCAACAGTAAGTCCATAAGCTGCTATTCCTACAGTAGGTACTTTTATAGGTACTGTTTTATATGACAATTCATCTAATATTATAGGTATTTCACTTGGATTTACAGTAATATTCATTTTAGAATAATCTATATCGCCTGCCAAATTAACATTATATATATTACTTCCTATAGAGGCATTGGTAAGATCTATATAAGCACTAAATTCTGTAGGAAGTTCATAAATATTATCTTTAAATCCTTTTAAAGTTATAGTAATATTTTCAGGTATATCATTTGCAATCAATAATCTTGAAGGAATATTTTTTATATCTATTTTTGTAACATAGTCTTTAGTATATTCTTTTTGGTATCTAACAAATAGGAATAATAAAAATGACATTAGCAGACATAATAATTTAATTCCTAATCTATTCGTTAAACGAGCTAACGCTTTTTTTAAACTAAATTTGCTTAAATCTGATGTTGTTTTGCTGCTCATTTTTTTATCTCTAAAAGTTCTCCAAGTCTTTTATCTAATTCTTCTCTATTTAAATTATATTCTAATATACCATTATGAACAATCGATACGCATTGAGTTTCTTCTGAAACTACAACTACTACTGCATCAGTTTGTTCTGAAATACCAAGTGCTGCTCTATGCCTTGTTCCTAATCTTCTATTTTTTATTTGAGGCTCTATTTCTGTAAGAGGCAGATATGCACTTGCTGCTGCTATTCTATTTTCCATTATTATTGCAGCCCCGTCATGAATAGGGTTATTCTTAAAAAATATAGCTTCAACAAGTTCTATAGATATATCAGCATTGAGTTTTACAGCTCTATCAACTAAAGAATGCAGTGATATATTTCTTTGAAATACTATTAAAGCACCATATCCTTTATATGATAAATTAAATGTAGCACTTAATATTTTTTGAATTTGATCTTCATCATATCTGAATGATTTTTTTAAAAATGCTTTTCCGCCTAATATTCTTAAAGCATGCTTTATTTCTGCTTGGAATATCACTACTATGGCTATAAGTCCTACTTGGAAGAATTGATCAAATATCCAAGATAATGTAGAAAGTCCAAATACTTTTGCTATTAGAGTTATAAAAAATAATATTATAAAACCTACTGCTATGCTGTAAGCTCTTGTATTGTACATAAGCATATATATAATATAGAATAATACAGCAACCAATACTATATCTAGACCATAAAAGAAATATCGCCAGTTTGAAGTTGATATAAAATTATTTATTACATAAAGCATTGCTAATCCATTATATCACAAATATATAATTTGTAAATATTTAGCATTCAATTATTTTTTATTATTACTTTATTATATTTAATAGTTAAAATATGGGTTCTATTTATAAAATAAATAACTGTAAAAACTATCAGGTTTTATATAGGGCTTTAATTCTTCTATGTTTATATTGATAAAGCTATATTCTAGTTTTTCTTTACCGAAGAAAAAGTGAACGGTTACAGAGGCGTCAGTGTTGAAGTATATTTCAGCATAATTGAGAGAAGTGATATATTCATCAAAATATTCTCCGAAATTATCATTATCATAATTAGAATTTTGTTTTTTTATCTTATTTTTTAAAAAAGTTCTGAAATCTTTAGTATCATATACCAAATTTCCTAAATAATTATGAATTTTTACTAATGAATTTATAGTAAGTATAGTTACATAAGATTTATAAACTATTCCATTTTCTCCATAATATCCATCAGAATAGTTTTTTATAGAAAGTATTTTATCATCAAAGTAATCTGATAATACAGCAAATTCAGTATAGTTTAAATTATTTGTATAATTATTAGTTTTAAGGTTTTCATCAAGATTATTATTTATTTCAGATATTAATTGATTTAATGTGATATTAGTTGAAGTTCCTTTATATATTGCGAAAGATTTATTTTCTATATATATTGCTCCCATAGAACCTGAATTTTTTTTATACTCTTTTTCTATATATATTTCATAAATAGAGTGTACAAATTTGATAGATTTTATAATGCATTTTGCTGATTTATCTCTATTTCTCCATTTGCCATTTAAATTAAAATATATTTCGCTTTTTGAATTAATAATATCATATAATTGCTTCTCATGAAAATTGAAAGCAAAAATTTCATTATTAGGAGTTTTTATAGTCATACTTTTTTTATCAATATTTCCTTCCAACTGTATAGGAATATTTATGCTGTCATATTTATAATGTCCTTTTATACTGCTGATTTTACCATCTATAATAGAATCAGGATTTTTTATTTTTATATGCATAGTGATAGGGGAGTTGTCTATAATTGCTTTAATTGTAAGAAGGAGATATTTATCAATAGAAGAACGTTCAGAGGTATTGGGATATATATTTAAAACAATTATAAAAAATAATATCATGACTAATAGATAAATTCTTTTCATAATAAATACCATTAATTATTAAAACTTTATATTATTGTTAAATATAATTATATTTTTATTGTATACTTTATCATATATATACAAAATAATAAAGTATATTTTTATAAAAAATAATAAAAAACCTGCCTCATAACCTAAAATATAAGACAGGCTTTTATTAGAATATTGATTGATTTTAATTTATAAAATAATATTTTCTATATCACTCAACCCAGCCTTCAGGAATCATAAGAGTAATATCTATACCTTTTGTAATATCAATAGCACTATATGATGATGTTCTAAATACAAAAGAGCTATCTGATACAGTCATAGGCTCAATTGCCGATATTGCAAAGACTGATTCAGCTATATAAAAATTGAAACTGCTTCCAGACCAATTAATTCCTATTTCTAAAAGTTTAGTTTTTAATCTTTGTATTACATCTTGTCTATTGAGACCAGTAGCAATACTATTTATATAACTTATGCTTCCTTTTTTTCCATAGCTGACATCAAAAAATTTTAATTTGTTTACGCTAGATGATTCTGCCAAATAAGGCAATAAGCCAACCATATTAAATGTTACATTGTCATTTATCATTATGTTAATAGTCTCTTCAGAACCTGTATAAGTTTGTCCTGATATTCCCTCAATAAATGCTTTTATTATAGCTTTATCATTTACTATTTGATGATCTTTTTTTAAATTTACATACAAATCTATATTTTTAGTCAAAGTATTATTGTCTTTGCTATATGATATTGTTAATGTCAATTTATATATTTGAGAAGTTTTTAGTTTAATATTAACATCCTCTAATATTTTAAAAGTTTCTAGATAATCTATATATAGTGCTGTATCATATTTAGAAATATATGGTTTAAATATTTCTAAATTTGATACATTCCAAATATCCTGTATGCCTACTACCCATTTTAATGGGGAATGTGTTATATCATGAATAAATACTCCTGTACCTGTTTTTATTGTAAATGGTGCTTCTTTAGCATAATCAGTTCCTGTATAAAGAGAAATATCTAAAGGCATATCGGCAGACTTACCTGGACCGTCTATTGATATATCTTCTTCTGAAACTAAAGGTTTTACTGTTATAGTAAATTCATTATTAGCTAAAGAAGCAGTCAAATCATCAGCAAACTTCATACCTTCTGCAGGAGATACGCTTACTTTTATGATTCCCTCTTTATCAGATGTTACTTCCTCTTGCCAAGTTAATGAATCTATATTGTTTATTACTATATTTTCTTTAGATAATGCAGATAATGCAGTTTTTATTGATGTTAATGCTGTTTCTGCTGTCATTTCTTTTTCAGATGTTAAAGTTAAAGAATTATTTACTGTTTGTGCTGTGAAATCAGTTACTTTGATAGCATTAAGCCACTCTGTAAAATTCTGTAATGATATCGGTACTGTATCCGGTGTTGTAGGTGTTTTTTGACAGCTTGCAATAAAAATCATCATTACAATCGTAATAAATGCAAGTGTTTTTTTCATTTTTATTACTCCTTAAATCTTTATTTGATAAGTTAAATTTGAAGTATTAATTTTTTTAATACTTCAAAATGATATTAGGTTTATAAAATATAATACGATAAAAAGAAAATATTGCATTTGAACTATGCATTTTTTTTTTTTAATATTTCAAAAATTATTTTAAAGAAATTATACCCTTAAATTAATTCTATATTTCGTTTGTAATACTTTTTGAGGATTTATGATAAAGTTTATTGAAATTGTATAATTCTATATATCCTATAATCACTTGTTTATGATCATTTTTAATTATTGTTTGATAAATTATATCTTCATCTTTTTTAGTTAATTGTATAGCTTTGTATTCTTTATTATTTTCAGCATTTATTTTTTTTAATTCTTCTATATTTTTTTAAAGAATAAAAAATCATCATTAGAAATTCTATCTGTAAAATATAAAAAAATTAAAATCTTATCATTAAAAAAGTTATTATAATATTCTATATACCTATTATATTTTATCTGGTATTCAATTAATTCTTTATGTAATTGAATATACTCTTCTAAATATGAATTGTTTTGATAATCTTCATAAGAAAGTACTTTAAAATATTTCTATGAGATTTTTTTATAGAATGTTTCTTTGTTTTCTATTTTATATCCAAAATAATTATATTCTTTTTTTCTTTTTGTTTTTTTTTGAATGATTTATAAAGTTTTCTGTATGATTTTAAAAGTTCATTATGTTCTTTTTCCGTGATTTTACCATGTTTGAAATTGTCAAAAATTAAAAAAGGTATGAAGTATAATTTATAATCATAATATATCATTTTATCATTGTTTTTTGATATATAATTTTGAATATTGTTATAAAAGCATTTTATTTTATAATTTATGATATTATGATAATTAATTTTTTTGCTGTATAAAATATATTTTAATTTACTTATTTCAAGCTCAAAATATTCTACTATCATATCAAATAATTCTATTTCTTCTAATGAATAAAAATAACCTTCTTTGCCTTTTTCTTTACTTTTTACTTGTATCTATAGCAATATGCTAGCAGATAATGTTTATATATATTCTATAGCTTTTGAAGAATATTTGATTGACAGTTTTAATTTTATTTAATTATATAGCATTAATATATAAAAACATATTCTACTAATTATTTAATGATATAATTTAATATATAAGTTTTAAAATTCTTCTATTTTTTTTGTAAGGAAATTTATAATATTATCTTTGGCTACTTTTATAGGTTCATTCTCTTTTTCAAAGAATATAAAGTTTCCGTCACCTGTTCCAGCTACTCCGAAATCAGCATGCCTTGCTTCACCAGGGCCGTTAACAACACAGCCCATAATAGCTATAGTGATATTCTTCTTTATATTCTGAACATGTTTTTCTATGAAGCTAGCCACCTCTTCTACGTTAACCTGACATCTTCCGCATGTAGGACATGATATTATTTCTATGGAAGGTTCATTTCTTATGCCTAAAAATTTAAGAAGCATTTTTCCTGCCATTACTTCTTCTACAGGATCGCCCGTTATAGAATATCTTATAGTATCTCCAATACCCTGCATTATTAAATATGATAAAGCACTTGTACTTTTTATAAGCGAGCTTCTTAAAGTACCTGCCTCTGTTACTCCCAAATGTATAGGATAATCGAATTTTTCTCTGAATAAAGTATTAGCTTCTATTGTAGTTTTTATGTCTGAAGATTTTAAAGAAACTTTTATATTTGTGAAATCTAAATCTTCCATTAATTTTATATGATCAGCAGCACTTTTCACCATGTTTTCAGGAGTTACTTCTTTATATATGCTTCTGTCCAAACTTCCGCCATTTACTCCAACCCTTATTGTAAGGTTTCTCTCTTTGGCTTCTTTTATAACTTCTTTTACTTTTTCTTTATCTTTTATATTACCCGGATTAAGTCTTAAAGAATCAATACCGCTTTTCATACTTTCTAATGCTAATCTATAATCAAAATGTATATCAGCAATTAAAGGAACTTTTGTTTGATTTTTTATTTCTTTAATGGCTTTGGCAGCATCCATATCCAAAACAGCAAGCCTTACTATATCAACCCCAGCATCTTCAAGCGATTTTATCTGATTAACAGTTTCTTTTATATTTCTAGTATCTGTATTTGTCATAGACTGAATGCTTATAGGATTGTTTCCTCCTATCAAAACATTTCCTATTTTTACAGTTTTTACTTTTTTTCTTATATCATTAATATTATCTATATTCATTTTATTTCCTTATAATTGCTTTTAAAAAATAATATATTTTATAGTATCATTTTAAAATATTTTTGCAAATATATTTTGAAGTTTATATTATATTTTCTAATATAAGAATTAAAATTTATAATAAATGCTATTTAAATAAAAAATAAGTTTATTCAAATAGTATTTATTTACACTATAAAAACTATATGATAATTTTTTACGTTAATTAAATAATCTCATCTATATTATAAGTTAACACACCACTTCCAATATTAAAATGTAAATATCTATCATATATTTTTATATTACCATTATAATAATATTCAATAAAAAAGTTATATTCATTATCAGATATTTTTTGAATATTTTGAATATTCATTTTTCTATTTCCATCATAAAAATAAAGATTGTCGTTTGGAGAAATTATTATCATTGTTGGAGTTTTTATAACATATAAATTACCATAGTAATGCAAAAATACTTTAGATTTTTTATCTACCTCATTATTTCCATTATCTTCAGTATTTTCATTACCATCATTTTCTATTTCTACACCAGTTACATCATAATTATAACATCCTATTACACAAATAAATATAAAACATAAAAATAATATACTTATTGTCTTTTTCATATTTACCTCCATTACATTATTATGTAAAAATAATATATACCATCTTCTATATAATTCAATTAATTTTAAAGAAATATATATTGATAAAACTACATATAGTTGTATATTAATTGATAATTACAATTTTTTTCTATAAAAAAATTAATATGAAATATGCAAATTCTAAATTTTACATTATTTAAATATAATATATAATAGCTTTTCAAAATGAGAGGTATTTTTTATTATGGCATTAATGTTAAATGAAGAACAAAGACAAGCAGTAGAACATATTGACGGCCCGTTACTAGCATTGGCTGGTGCAGGTTCTGGCAAGACTAGAGTTATTACAGAGAGAATTGCATATTTAATAAAGCATGGCGTACTTCCTAGTCAGATACTAGCAGTTACTTTCACTAATAAAGCAGCAGCGGAAATGCGTGAACGTATAACAAAACTTTTAAAAGAAAAACCAAAACAATTGGTAGTAAGCACTTTCCATTCTTTTTGTGTTAGAGTATTGAAAGGTGATATTGAAAAGTTAGGTTATAAAAATAATTTCAGTATTTATTCTTCATCTGACAGTAAAACATTAATAAGAAATATTTTAAGAGAAATAAAAGTTAATACCCTTAATTATGATGAGGGATTATTTGCTTGGTATATAGACAGATTTAAAAATAATTTGATGAAGCCTTATGAAGTAGAGCCTCATGATGATTTGGAAAAAATTGCTAAAAGAGTGTATGAAGTTTATCAAAGCTATTTAAAAGGATATAATGCTGTTGATTTTAATGATCTCATTAATCTTACAATAGATTTATATGTAGAGTTTCCTGAAGTTCTTGATAAATATCAGGAGAGATTCAGATATATAATGGTAGATGAATATCAGGACACTAATTTTGCACAGTATAAACTTACCACTTTATTAGCATCAAAATATAGAAATATTGCAGTTGTAGGCGATGATGATCAAAGTATATATGCATTCAGAGGTGCTGATGTATCTAATATATTATCATTTGAAAATGAATACCCTGATGCAAAAATAGTAACTCTTACAAAAAATTATAGAAGTACAAAAGCAATACTTGAAGCAGCACATTCTGTAATAAGTAATAATACTCAAAGGAAAGATAAAAAGGTAGTGGCAGAAGGTGAGGAAGGAATACCTCCTACTATAATGCCATGCGAAGATGAGAGGGAAGAAGCTCAATTTGTAGCAGATTCTATAATAAATTATTCTATAAGTAAAAGATTAAATTATGAAGATTTTGCGGTGCTTTTTAGAATGAATGCACAGTCAAGACTTTTTGAAGAGGCATTCAGACTTAGAGGTTTGCCTTATACTGTAGTAGGTGCTTTTCAGTTTTATGAAAGAAAAGAGATTAAGGATATACTTGCATATCTTAATTTATTTGTTAATCCTGAAGATGAGGTGTCTTTGCTTAGAGTTATAAATATACCTAAAAGAGGAATAGGGGCAGTTGCTATAAATAATCTCAATGAAGCTAGTATAAAAAATGGAGTTTCACTATATCATACATTGCTTAATTATGAGAGTATGGATGAAATTTCACCTAAAGCTAAAGCAGGCATAAAAGATTTTCTTGAAGTGATAGAGCATTATCATAATTTATTTACAGTTGACAAAAATGATTTAGAGCGTCCTAAACTATATGAGAATATTAATAAATTTTTAGATGTTATTGCTTATCATAATGAGATTTTAAACTCAAGCGATACAAAAGAGCAGGGTGCTAAAAAAATGGAGAACGTAGAATCTCTTATGAACGGCATACTTGAATATGAGAAGTCAAATAAGAACGCTACTTTAAAAAATTATTTAGATAGAATTTTATTAATGAGTATAGAAGAACAAAATGATGATGAGGATAAAAAGAAAGGAATAATGCTTATGAGTATACATGCTGCTAAGGGATTAGAGTTTCCTTATGTTTATATATGCGGTATGGAAGACGGTATAATGCCTCATCAAAAAAGTTTGGACGAAAACGGATTAGAAGAAGAGAGAAGACTTTGCTATGTTGCTATGACTAGAGCTAAAAAACATTTAACTTTAACATACTGCAGAAGCAGAACTAAAATGGGAAGAAAGGTTGAGTGTACGCCTTCTGTATTTTTGGAGGAGATGAGCGAGAATTTACCTGAAGAAATGGCTATGAATGAAGAGGAGTTTTTCTCAAATTTAAAAGCTTCTTTAAGACCTGAAAATAAATAGAGTTTGTATTTTTTTAAGTAAAGTATTTTATTTGAAATATACTAAAAAATTTTTAACTTTGTCAATTTTTTTTATTCAACTTTTTCCCGCCGCAAAAAGTTGCAAAAAGTGCAATTGCTATAACTTTATATTAAAAACATGCCTATTAAATATAGGATATAACCTAAAAATACAGTTTTTTTGGTTCTTTTATACCAATAAAAGAACTTGGGTGCGGGGCAAAGCCCTGCGGATATTTAAAATTTAAAAAAATTATTTTTGACAAAGTATAGTTGTTTAGGTATAATAAAGAGAGAGTTTTTTATAACTCCCTCTTTTTTATTTAGTATTTTTCATGAAATAATATTTATAATATATTTCTAATTAATCATCGAATTTCTGTCCCATTAACTGTCCGTCAGATGTTATAAATAATTCCATAAAGTTATTCAATTTAACTTTGTAATTGCCCCATTCTTTTTCTACATCTATTACAGCAGCCTGAGGATAAGTGTTTCTTATAGTGTTTGCTATATTAACAGGTAAAGCGTTGAAAGGTACTGCATTATATTCACCTTCTATGCTGTTCCAATCTCCATTGTATAAAAAGTCTATTTTTACCCCGTTTGATAATTTTACTTCAAATTTTCCGTCATCTCTTTCTACTTTCCATATTTGTGTATTAGGATAAATTTGCTGTATGAAACTTCTAGCATTTTGAGGAAGTGAAGAAGCTGGAACCACCCAATCAGCAAAAGCGTTTGAAGTAGAAATTATAGTCAAAGTTATTAATAAAGCGAATAATTTTTTAGTCATAGTAAATCTCCTTTATATTGTTTTTATTTATTGTCATTAATACTGTAAATTATCTTTACAATTATAAGTATAGCCTAAATTAGATATTTGTCAATATATTTTACATTAATTTTACTTAAAATTTACCTAAAATATAGATTTTAATATGTATTAGAATACATATCGTACATATTGATTTATTTTAATATGAAATTTACTAATAAATGTAAAATTTGCTTACGTTTATGGCTTTATTTTATAAATATTCATCTTTAGCTATTGCAATTATTTCATTATAATATTTAATTATGTATATGAGCAGCAAAGATTTACAATTAATAGCTAATAAATTAAATGAACTTATTTCATATTTAGAGAATAATGATTTGGATAATTTTTTCAAACATAAAGATGAATTCTGTGATTTGATAATATTAGAAAATAGTGATAGTTTTAATGATAATATAAAATCTGACATAGAAAATATTGTTCCTGCTAATTTGATGAATACTTTTATGAATTTTATTAAGTATATAAGAGCTTTAAGAACTATGAAGCATAATGATAATGATTATACAAGATATACATTGGATAATATAAAATTTATAAAAACACAAATCTTTAAAGACTATTAAATATTATGGGAAGCAAAAATAGATTTTTACTCAGAGAATTAAAAAAATGGAATAAAGATAATATCATAACTGATGAACAGTTTGAAACATTATCCAAAAGATACAGAGATGATTATATAGATTGGCAGCCTATTATAAAAGCTATAATGATAACAGGTATTATAATGGTGTCCATTGGATTTATTGCATTTATAAGTTTCTACATTTTTTCTCTTTATTTCATAGTATTCCTATTTGCTTTACTTTTCTTATCAGGATTTATAATTGATGAAGTATTTAAAAGAAAAGATATATACTTACCCAAAACTTCTTCTGCAATAATAGCAATTTCTTCAATATTTTTATCAGCATTTATTTTTACTTTATCATATATCATAACTCATAACAAAGATAATTTTATTTTATTATCTCTTATAAGTATAATATTGTTTTTTATCATAGCATATATAAAAAGAAATTATGCCGTATTATCTATCGCAATAATAGGCTTAATAACTTGGTATGGTTTTGAAGGTTTCGATATATCCGGAATTGATTTGACACTTAATAATTATATAAGATTTATTATAACAAGTGTATTAATGTTTTTGATAGGAATAACTGATATAAATAAAAAATTAGGAGAAAGATATTCTAATTTTACAATCATATATTATACAGTTGGAATATTGTATTTAAACATAATACTAGCGATAATGTCGATATTTGGAAATAATCTAGAACCTATAATATTTGAGTATGGCTCATCTGAATTATTAATATATAGTTTATTATTTTTATTTATAGATATAATTATTTTTATAATAGGTTATAAATTAAAAATCTCTTCAATAGTAAGATATTCGATATTTTTTGTTATTCTAAATATATATATAAGATACTTTGAATATTTTTATCTTAGGATGAATACTTGGATATTTTTTATTATTTTGGGTTTATCAACTATATTAATAGGTGTGATAATAGAGAGGATAATAAAATATAGATAAATATTACCATAATCTTTTTATAAATTGGTCTCTATTTTTTATAACATATTCAAGAGTTTTTTTTAAATATTTATCATAAAATTCTTTATTAAGATATTGCTTATCATTATCAAAATATTTTATAGTCAAATCTGATAATAGAGTTTGATATTCTTTTTTTTCCAAATTATTTTCTATATATTTTAATATATCTTCATTATTCATTTTATGTATATCCATAAATTTAATTTCACTGTCTATATTTATTGATCTTTTTATCAATCCTAAATGAACCCAAGATAATCCTAATACACTACAATTATGAGGAAGATGAATACTTTCTAACCCAACAGAATTTAAATAATAAGTATAATTTTGAGTAGGCACAAATATAAAATGATCACCAGTGGCTCCATTATATACAAATGATGTATTTAGACAAAGAGAATCATTATTTAATCCTAACTCAAATCCACTAATTAGTAAATAAAAATTATCAGTATATTTCATCTTTGAATATATTATAAAATCTTTTAAACTTAAAAAATATTCAGGACAATTAAAGTTATAGTATTTATCTTTTATGTTAAATAATTTTTTTATATAATAGGTTCTGAAATTATTTCTTAGTTTTTTAATAGGTATATACCAAGAAATTTTATCTATCGTTAATAATTTATTGATGGTTTCTGAAGCGTTTATATCTGATAATAAAGCTTCTCGTATATCTAATAATTTTTCTGTAAAATAAATTTGGTCTGCATCTATCTTTATATAATATCGATATTTTATTTTTAAATAACCAAAATTGCTATAATGATAAAAATAATGAATTTCTGAATATTTTGTTTTATATTCATTTTCATTATATCCTATTATATTAGGAGCATAATAATAAAGTCTTATTTTATCAGGATATTTTTTTTCATAGTCTTTTAATATTTCTTCTGTATCATCTGTTGATTTATTGTATGTTATAATAAGTTCATCTAAGGCATCAATACATGAGTCTATACATTCAGCTATACTCATAGCTTCATCCTTTACTCTTAAATGTCCTGATATACCCAAAGGACGTTCTTTATCGAGTACTTTAAAATCTTCTTCTTTTATAATATAATCTTCAGGATTGAATTCTTTATTTTTACATTGTTCACATTCGCAATGATATGACATTTAATACTCCTAATTTGGTATTATTAAAAAATTATAATTAGATTGAAATAATATTTAATATTTATGAAATTATATAGTAAACTAATAAAAAAACAATAATATGTAATTATAAAATAAAACCTGCAGATTTTATATAACCTGCAGGCTTATAATTTTTAAAGAGTTATTATGAAATTAAACTATTCTAAAACAACTATTGCATTAGAGTCTTTTATTCTAGGTATTATAGTTTCCATTATTCTAAAGCTGTGATTTAAATCTTTTTGTTCTAAATATGCAGTAGACATATCTATTCCAACAGCCAAATCCATATATTGAGGTTCAGCACAAATTAATGCTGCTTTCTTTCCTTTGATAACAGGTACATTATAAAGATTTCCAATCATACTGGATATTCTTTGAGCTTCTGTCATTCCAGTACCTTGCTGTATTCTTTGTAAGTCAAAATATAATGATTGGCTTAAACATAGTACAAATCTTCCTACTATGCCTTTTTCTCTAATCATATTTATAGCTTTTACTATATCAGTATAAGGATTCTCACCTTGTCCCCAATCAGAGATTTTTAATTTTTGTACTCCCTCAGCATTGAGTATTCCTTTTAATTCAAGAAAATCATTTCCATTGAATATTAAATTATCTTCTTTGTTAGCAAGTGTTTGAGCTGCCTGAGATACAATAGATAAATCTAAAGGTAATTTATTAGAAATATTATTCTCTAAATCTCTCCATAATAGAGTAAAATCCTGATAAATCTGAGGAAGCTCAACAGATTTTCTTCCTGAAGTTTTTACGAAGCCATCTTCAAAAACTTCTTCTCTGTCGCTTTTATCATATTGAACGCTTATAGCACCTGCACCAAGAGGTCCGTAAATAGATAAAAATCTTCTTCCTATAAGTGTTCTGCTTGCTGTTTCAACAACAACTTTATCTATATTCTGCCAAAAACTTTCTTCAAAAGGCGAACTTTCTCTAGCTAAATAATCCATATATTCCTCCTTTAATGTTTTATTATCGCTTTATCAGTCTTTTTTCAAACTTCCAACTGTAAGCCCAGATAGATCAGGTTCTTTTATTCCAAGCTCTTCCATCATCTCTTTAACCTCTAATTGTCCAGATTCAAAATGTTCTGCTTCTTTAGGGTCTAAATGTCTAAGTAAAGCCATAAGCTCTCCGACATGTGCTTTTTCTTCATCTCTTATGTCAGCTAATACTGCCTTTGCAACAGGGTCATCTGTAGCCATAACATGGGCATCATACAGATATATAGCCTCCAATTCTCCGGCAATATCAAGTCTTACAGCTTGTATTAATTCTTCTTTAGTAACTTTTCTGTTCACATTTGCATTAAATGGATTTGCAAAACTAGGCATAATATTAGTCTCCTTATTTAAAATAATTACTTAATAGTATTAATTACTAATAATATTATACAAGATAAAAAAATAATGTCAATATTATTATAATAAATAATAACATTTTTCATATTAAAAAGTAATAATTTATTTGTTATAATTTTATATTAATATGTATAATAAAAACTATATATATAAGTAAACCGGTAACATATAATGTGTATTTTAATGAAATATATGATAACAAAAAAGATAATCTTCTATAATTTAAAAGTAGTATAAAATCAAAATAAAAAAAGCTGCCATTATATAAATGACAGCTTGAAAATTTTTTATTATTGCTAGCGATAAACTCGCTCACAAATAGCTGACAACTAAATTTATCAGCTGCTCGTTTATCGCTTTAAAAACTTAATAAAACAATTAATATATAGTCTTTAGTAATATATTATAATAATAAATAATAATTTTTAAATAAATAACTTTACTTATTTTTGATTAATGGATATCCTAATTTTTCTCTTGATTCTATATAAGCAGCTGAAACTTTTTTCATTAGCTCTCTTACTCTTGCTATATATCCGGCTCTTTCTGTTACACTTATAGCATTTCTAGCATCAAGCATATTGAATACATGCGAACTTTTCATAACCATATCATAAGCAGGTAGTACGCATCCATTAGCTAAACATCTATCGCATTCTTCTTCATATTCTTTGAAATGTCTGAAATACATATCAGTATCAGCAACTTCAAAATTATATTTAGAGAATTCTTTTTCACCTTGTAAATGTACATCTCCGTATTTTATGCCATGTCCCCATTCCAAATCATAAACATTATCTATATTTTGTAAATACATACATATTCTTTCAAGTCCGTAAGTAATCTCACCTGTTATAGGCTTTAAATTTATTCCTCCTACAGCTTGGAAATATGTAAATTGAGTTATTTCCATACCGTCAAGCCAAACTTCCCAACCTAGTCCCCAAGCTCCAAGGGTAGGGGATTCCCAGTCATCATGAACGAATCTTATATCATGATCTTTAAAGCTTATTCCTAATGCTTCCAAACTTTGTATATATAAATCCTGAATATTTTCTGGAGATGGTTTCATTATAACTTGGTATTGATAATAATGCTGCAGTCTATTAGGATTTTCTCCATATCTTCCGTCAGTTGGTCTTCTTGATGGTTCTACATAAGCTACACTGAAAGGTTCTGGTCCTAATGCTCTTAATGCTGTTGCTGGGTTGAATGTTCCTGCTCCTACCTCTAAATCATAACCTTGCTGTATTATGCATCCATTCTCGCTCCAAAATTTATTTAAAGTCATAATTAAATCTGTAAATGTCATGATTGATATATCTCCATTCTTTTTTATTAATCAAATAACGCTATCAATTATATAATATGATTAATTAAAATGCTATAATTAATATTAAAATATTATATTTTTAATATAAAAAAGACAATAACAGTACAATTTACCATTATTGTCTTATATGAAAATATTTTAATTAATATTAAACTTTAAAGAAATGCATTAAATCAACTAATTCTTTAGCCTGTCCCATTAATCCTTCTGAAGAAGCAGTAGCCTGTTCTACTAAAGCAGCATTTTGCTGAGTAGATTGATCCATTTGAGATACTGCTATATTAACTTGATCAACTCCAGCCTGCTGTTCTACTGCCATAGCACTGATATCCTGCATGATTCTAGAAGTATCTTCTATTTTTTGTTCTATGTCCATAAATATTTCTTTGGATTTTCTAGCTGTTTCTGTTGCAGTTTTTATTTTCTCATTAGCATCTGCTATAAGAGAAGTAATATCTTTAACTGAAGATTGACTAGTTTGTGCTAGGTTTCTAACTTCAGAAGCAACAACCGCAAAACCTTTTCCTTGTTCTCCTGCTCTTGCAGCTTCTACTGCGGCATTAAGTGCTAATATATTAGTTTGGAATGCAATATTTTCTATTATTTTTGTAATATCTGTAATTTTATTACTTGCTTCAAATACCAATTCTATATTATTTGTAGTAGCTTCAATTATTTCTCCAGCTTCCTGAACAGATTTTTCAGAATCCTGCATCATCTGATTTCCTCTTACAGAATTATCAGCAGAAGATTTTATAGTAGAGGCAATTTGTTCCATAGAAGAAGCAGTTTCTTCCAAATGAGATGCCTGCATTTCTGTTCTTGTTGATAAGTCAGTATTTCCTTGTGCTATTTCTGTAGCAGCCTCAGATATTTCTTTAGAGCTTTGTAATACTCTTGAAATAATTTCTCTTAAATGTGATATCATATCTCTGAAACTTTTAAGTAATGAAGCAAATTCTCCATTACCTTTGCATAATCTTTCATCTATTTCTGCTGTTAAATTACCATTAGATATTTCAGAAGCTAATTCTACGCATAATCTTAAATTTTTTCCTATAGTTTTTCCTAAAGAAGCCAAGAACACTACAACAGATGAACCTACTAATAATAGACCTATAAAAAATAATATAGTATCATTTCTTACTTCATAAGCTGCAGCCCTTAACTTTATAGCATTATCACTTTCTAATTTATCGAAAAACTGACTTATAGGAGTCATTATCTCTGAAACTCTTCTTTCATATTCATCGCCATTAACTAATTCTATGGCTTCTAATTGTCTTCCCTTATATTCATCAGGTATAGTTCCATCAGCATTTCTTGGTATTGACTTTATTATATCCATAGCCTGAACTTCTAATTTTACTAATTCTTCAGATCTGCTCTTTGATAAAGCAAGTAAATCAAACATATCCTGAGAGAAATTAAGTTCTTTCATCACATCAGCATAAGATTTTGTTTGTCCATCTTGATACGGTTTAGTTCCGCTTCCTAAATATAAAGACCAATATAAACCTCTGTCATAATTTAATGGTGTAGGCTTTGTTCCGCCTGATATTCCTATACAGTCATTATATGCTTGTTCATATTTTTGATTAGCAGTTGCCACATAACTTCTAACGAACTGAGTTAAATATGCTGAATTTTGCTGGTACTGTCTTGCTATAGCGGATGACTTTATAGTATGCTGATATATCTTACTATATCCGGTAACACTTCTTACAATTCTAAATTGCAAATATATTAACAAAAGAGTAACTATAAAAGTGTAAATACCAAATATAATGAACCTTGTCTTTATTTTCATATGCACCTCATATCCATAATATAGTTTTTTAACAATTCTCGGAATCAATTAAACTGTAATGCAATAATTATAGCATATAAATGAATAAAATATTACATTAATATTAAAAAATTAAAAATAAAATAAAAATACTTGAATATTTTTTAATAAATTTACAATAATCGGAAATTAAAAATGGAATGGAAAATATTATGAATGATAAAATAGTAAAAATGAGAATAGGGTTTTCTAGTATAGTGATATTTAGGGATATACTTAAAAATAAAGTGATAAAAAAGCTAATTAAATTTTTAGAAGCTTATGATGATGACAATAAAAACAATGAAATAAAATTGATAGATTATTATTCAGATTTTTTATATGAACTTTTTAAATATAATAATAATATAGCTGATTATTTATTATCTTATATATTCAAAGATGATAATATTTATATAAACAAATATATAAAGAAAGATAATTTAGATTATAATTTAGAAGAGTCATTAAAAAATGAATTAAATTTTTTTGAATTTTTATCTTCATTCGATTTTAATACATTATTTTCAGAAGAATATTCAAATCAAATATCAAAATTGGACTGTGATGAAATAAACTTTTATGAATTATATAAAAAACATATAGAAGAAATGCCTAATAAAGGGCATGGAATATTTTATGAAAATAATATGTTTACTCTAGATGATAAAAAAAATATTATACCGGCAAAACATCAGGATATGCAGGATATTAAACATTTATACGGTTATGAAAGAGAGAGAAGCAAGGTTATTGCCAATACTAAAAGTTTGCTTGAAGGTAAAAAGGCAAATAATATACTTCTTTACGGGGATGCAGGTACTGGAAAAAGCAGCACTATAAAAGCAATAGCTAATATGTTTAAAGATGATGGATTAAGACTTATAGAGGTTAAGAAAAGCCAATTATCATTTATAACGGATATAATAGAAGATTTAAGTTTTAGTCCTCTTAAATTTATAATATTTATAGATGATTTAACATTCTCTTCAAATGATGATACTTTCTCATATTTAAAAGCCATACTTGAAGGCGGAGTTAATTCTTTTCCTTCAAATGTTGTAGTTTATGTTACTTCAAATTACAGGCATTTAATAAAAGAAAATTTCCAAGACAGAACAGGAGATGATATTCATATAGAAGATACTATTCAACAGATAATGAGCTTAACTAACAGATTCGGTATAATAATAACATTCCAAAGACCGGATAAAGATTTATTTATAGATATTGTACTTTCTTATGCTGAAATTAATAATATAGAAATGGATAAAGAAGAACTTATAAAACAGGCTGAAAGTTATGCTATAAGAAGTGCCGGAAGAAGTCCTAGGGTAGCAAGACAATTTATAGAGTCTTTATTATAATTAATATTAAATATGGGTTATTTTGAATAAGTAATCCATATTTAAATTTTATTCATATAATTTTCAATTTTTTTAATTATGTCAAAAATATGTCAAAAACTGTCATACATATATACTATAATACTATTATATAAAAATTAATTTAGGAGTTTATTATGCTTCCTTTTAATCCGCCTTTCATGTATAAATGCAATTCATGCGGAAAATTTTTTTCTTCTAAAAAAAGACCTTCAGTTCTTAATTTATTTGGCTTTGGTGCTAAATGTCCTAAATGCGGAAGTAAAGATACTAAGTCTATGGATCATATTATAAAAAAATAAAAGTATTATTAAATACTGTCAAAAAACTGTTTTAATGGATTTAAATATTCATCATTTAAATTCCATATATTATTATTGGTATATACCAAAACAAATATATTTTGTCAAAAATAATTTTTTTAAATTTTAAATATTTGCATGGCTTTGCCCCGCACCCCACTTCTTTTGTTGCCACAGGCGAAGCCCGCCTTCGGCGAGAAGCAAAAAGGCTATACTTTAGATTAAATTTAATGTTTTATCTTATATGTAAAACAAAATTAGTATTATTTAGTACTAATTTTATACTTGCACTTTTTGCAACTTTTTGCTGCGGGAAAAAGTTGAATAAAAAAATTGATAAACTTAAAAATTTTCAGTATAATCTCTTTTATCTTCTGTTATTGTTTTTTTATCATATGATTTTATTGATTCTAAATATGCATATATTTTTGATTTTTTAGCTGGAGTTATAGTTTCAGGTATTGAATCTATGCAATTTGTGTATTTGTCAAAACAATTAATTATATCTTTTATGACAGCAATATTACTTAATATATCTTCTAAAGTACCTAAAGAATTATTATTTGGAAATAAAAATATATTATTATCATCTATATTTAAATTTGTTTTTATATTATTTTTTGCTTCTTCAAAATTGTTATCAGCATCAAATATCACTGCTAATTCGTAATCATCATCAATATATTTTTGAATATTATTTATATTGTTTTTGTTAAAACTTTTTCCGCCGTTTTCTTCTATAATAATATTATCATTGATATCAGTATCTATTTGGTATTGATATTTAATATAGTCTTTTATGAATTTTTTATCAGCTTTACCTTCAACAAGTATTATGTACTTTTTATTATTATCCATAAATTAATACCTTATATCCGAATCGTTTTCTAATAATTCTTTAACTCCGTCAATATCATAATTGTATGACTGAAAACCTTTATTTTCTGTATTAACTATATTAATAATATTTATCATATCTTTCATATCATTAAATTCTTTATCTGCTATTTCTGATAAAAATTTTAATACCTCATAGCTATGAGTTGTAAAAAATATTTGTATATTGCTATTATTCTTACTTAAATTTAATATGCTTCTTAATAAATGCTTAATACTTTTATGATGCAAACCATTTTCTATTTCATCAACTAATATCATATTATATTGATTTACTACCATAGGAATAATAATTGAAAGGTATTTTTTTAATCCGTCTCCCATAAGGTTTAATAATACTAGTTCATTAATACCTTCTATATCTAAATATATATCATTTTTTATTATTTTTATAGATTTTATATTTTTGTTGAAAAATGATATTAAATTTATTAATAATTCTTCATCTTTATTTTTTACTATATTAGCAAGTGAATCCAATAAATCTATGCATTCTACTACATTATGCAAGTATAATTCTTTTATATTATTAAGATATTCTTTTTCTCCAATTCTTCTTATTGTTTTTCTAATACTAGTATTTCTAAAAATATATTTATATTCTTCTTTTTTCTTATCTTCAAATTCTATATTAAGTTTATATTCTAATTCATTTATATCATCTGTTTTATTGTCAAATGAAATATCTTTTTTTAATATAGGAGTTATCATCAAATTATGATTTATATTATCAAAGTTATAGTTAAATTCTATATCATTATTTCTATAATCAAAATTATAAAATAAATTTTTTAATTCTGAATTTTCATCTATTCTTCTTATAGCATTGATATGATAAGCTATTGAACAGTCAGGCATGCCAGATATTATAGCTATGGCTTCAAGTATGCTTGTTTTTCCACAATTATTTTGACCAACTAATAGATTAATTTTTTTATATCATTTATTTCTAGTTTATCAAATCCTCTAAAGTTTTTTATTGATATATTTTTAAGCATGACTAAAACCTATATTATAATTTATCTAGAATATCGGAATTTTTTTTATAAAATAGATAATGTGATTATTGTATTAATTTATTTATTATATTAGAATTAATTGAATATATAATATATTTTTTATTAGGAGAAAACATGAAAGTTGCTATAATATTTGGAAGCAGATCTGATACTGATAAAATGAAAGGTGCTGCTTCTTGTTTAAAAGAATTTGGAATTGAGTATAAAGCATTTGTTCTTTCAGCTCATAGAGTGCCTGAACATCTTGAAAAAACTATTAAAAATATAGAAGAAAATAATTATGAAGTGATAATAGCAGGTGCAGGACTTGCAGCACATTTACCGGGTGTAATAGCTTCAAAAACTATACTTCCTGTAATAGGTGTTCCTATTAGTGCAAGCAATCTTGACGGAATGGACGCTTTACTTTCTATAGTTCAAATGCCTAAGCCTATAACTGTTGCTACTGTTGGCATAAATAATTCTTATAATGCCGGTATGCTTGCTGTGGAAATGCTTGCTTTAAAATATAATGATATTAAAAATAAATTGATAGAATACAGAAAAAAAATGAAAGAAGATTTTATTGCTGATAATGAAAAGCCTATAGAGTTTGATATTTAATTATTTTAAAAAATATTATATAATATAGAGAATATATTTAAAAAGTTTAACTATAATAGGAGTTAATATATGTCTAAAGAAAAAAAAGAAATGATGTACGAGGGAAAAGCTAAAAAGATTTATGCTACAGATAATCCTGATGAAATAATTGTGTATTATAAAGATGATGCTACTGCTTTTAATGGTGAGAAAAAAGGCTCTATAAAAGATAAAGGCGTTATGAATAATGAAATAACAACTTTACTCTTCAAAATGCTTGAAAAAAACGGAGTAAAAACTCACTTCATAGAAAAGTTAAATGAAAGAGAACAGCTTTGTCAGAAAGTTAAAATCTTCCCATTAGAAGTGATTGTTAGAAATTTAATAGCAGGTTCTATGGCTAAAAGACTTGGAATAGAAGAGGGTACAGTTCCTCCTAATACTATATTTGAAATTTGTTATAAAAATGATGAATACGGCGATCCTTTAATCAATGATCATCATGCTGTTGCTTTGAAATTAGCTACTTATGATGAATTAAAATATATTTATGAAGTAACTGCAAAAGTGAATAATCTATTAAAAGATGCTTTGGATAAAATAGGAATTACTTTAGTTGACTTCAAAGTAGAGTTTGGTAAAAATGCAAAAGGCGAAATACTTTTAGCTGATGAGATTACTCCTGATACTTGCAGATTCTGGGATAAAGAAACTGGTAAAAAATTAGATAAAGACAGATTCAGAAGAGATTTAGGTTCTATTGAAGAGGCTTATATAGAAGTGTTAAATAGACTTAATAATCTATAATTAATTTATAGTACATATAAAAAAGACTTTGCTTGATTTTAATATCTAGCAAAGTCTTTTTAATTATTATTTGATTAATTTTCTTTTTTTTCTGCTTCTTTTATTTCTGTTATTTTTACTTCTTTAACTTTTTCATCAGCAGTTTTTTTAAGTGTAAGTTTTTCTCTGTCTTTTTCAGCTATATAATAGTTATTTCTTAATTTAAATACTATATCCTTAGCACCATTAATACCATCATTTTTTTTATATGCCTGAATAATTATTTGTATTAATGATATAGTAGATGGAAGTCCTATATATATAATAGCTATACCTGCAGATGGAACTGTTGCTATTGAAGAAGCTATTAATGCCTTATCTTTTCCGAATTTTTTTGATGATACTATAGCAGTAGCAGCAACTAATACTCCTCCTATAAGAACGCCCCAAGCAATTTTACCTGTATTTTTTATGTTAGAAACTTTATTACCAAGTTTATGCTCTATGTAAATAACATCATCATCTGACATAAGAGCATTTACTAACTCTTCTTCATTCATACAAATTTTATAAGAAACTTCTTTCATAATAATTTCTAACCTCAACTTTATTATATGTTTTCATAATTATATGATAAATTTATTGATAAAAAAGTCAATTAGTACATAAATATTTTTATTATGTCAGCAAGTCTTTTCAGCTGCAGGTCTGTTTGGTATTTCAGTAGGATATTCTCCTGTAAAACAGCCTATACAGTAATTCTGATTTTGTAAAGCTTCAAGCATATCTTCTATAGTGAGATATTCTAAAGTATCAGCATTGATTTCCTTTCGGATCTCTTCTACAGAGAGTTTAGCTCCTATAAGTTCTTTTTTGGAAGATATATCAACTCCATAGTAGCAAGGACTTTTTATAACAGGAGATGCTGATCTGAAATGCACCTCTTTAGCACCTGCTTTTCTAACAATATCTATCAATATTCTGCTTGTAGTTCCTCTAACCAATGAATCATCTATTAATATAACTCTTTTACCGTCTATTAAATGTCTTAAAGGGTTAAATTTAAGTTTTACAGTTTCTTCTCTTGATGATTGTTCAGGCATGATGAAAGTTCTTCCTATATATCTGTTTTTTACTAAACCTATGCTATATGGAATACCGCTTTCTTTAGCAAATCCTAATGCCGCTATTGTACCAGAGTCTTGAACACCTATAACTATATCTGCGTCTATTGTATTTTTTTTGGCAAGCAATACGCCTGTTTGGAATCTTACATTATAAACATTAATGCCGTCTATATTACTTTCAGGGCGTGCAAAATATATATGTTCAAAAGCACAAGGATAATGTTTAACTTGGTCTTTAGCGTATTTGAAAGATTTAACACCTTCCTCATCTATTATAACCATTTCTCCTGCTTCTATATCTCTTATGAATTTAGAGCCTACAGCATCTAAAGCACAGGACTCGGAAGCTAAGAAATAATCACCATTGGCATTTGTACCCAAACATAATGGTCTTATTCCATAAGGATCTCTTACACCTATAAGTTTGCCATCAACAACTATAACTAAAGCAAAAGCTCCTTTTATAATATTAACACATTCTTTAATGCCTTCTATGAAGTTATTAACAGTTTTTCTAGCTATAAGTTTAATAATAACCTCTGTATCAGAAGTAGCATTGAATGTTGCTCCTCCTTCTTCAAGTTCATATCTTAATTCTTCAGCATTAGTCAAGTTACCGTTATGAGCTATAGCAATTTGTCCCAATCTGAAAAGGTTTTCAAGCGGCTGAGCATTTTCTATTTTACTAGCACCTGTAGTGGAATATCTTACATGTCCTATAGCAATATTACCTTCTGTATCTTTAGGTATATTACTAGAAAATAAATCTGATACAAGCCCCATAGATTTATAAGTAAATAAATGTTTGTAATTTGATACTGTAATACCTGCACTTTCCTGTCCTCTATGCTGTAAGGAATAAAGTGCATAATTTAAAGTTTTTAATATATCTTTCTTTATTTCTTTAGAATAAATACCAAAAACTCCGCATTCTTCTCTAGGCTTGTCATTCATATAAATATTATTCATCATATATTATTATAACCAACTTTATTTTTATTTTTAACCTGTCAATATTATAATTAATTGCATTTTTATACAATAGATTTATTGAATATTTTTTTATTATTATGTTTGCCTCTACTAACAATAGAGGCAAGCTAAAGCTGTTATCTGCTCCGGATCGCTTATTTATTAAGTATATACTGAAAATTTTTAACTTTGTCAATTTTTTATTCAACTTTTTCCCGCCGCATACGCTCTGCGGACTTCGTCAAAGAACCATACGAAGTACGCCTGCGGCGAAAGTGCAAGGTATAAAATTAGTACTAAATCATATTAAAATCGTCTTACATGTAAGATAGATTATTAATTTAAGCACACCTAAAGGTGGACTTCGTCAAATATAGCCCTTCGCGAAGCGTATCCGAGCCTGTTGAGGATATAGCTTCTCGCCTGCCGTAGGCACACTTCGTGAGGCGGGCTTCGCCTGTGGCAATACCATACCTACACTTACAGTGGACTTCGTCAGGTACTCCTTTCAGTCGCAGTACTTCCTTCGGTCGCAAAATAAGTGGGGGGCTAGTCCCCACTAATAATAAAAATAAGAAAATAATTTTTGATAAAATATAGTTGTTTAGGTATATACAGAAAATATCAAATCAATCGCAGTCAGTATGTAAAATTAATTGTCCGCATTTCAAGCATTCAAACAAATATCCTTGGAAATTTCCTTCTATTTCTAAATCTTCAATATATTCTCTTACAGAATCTTCATCATTATCAGAGGATATAATTATTTTATCTAATAAATTTCTTTCTTTTAATTCTTTATAGCCAACATAAGAAATAAATTTACAAAAATCATCGCAATGGTTTGGATAATACGGCTGCTGCCAAGCTGAATATTCAGGTGTTCTTTTTGTAAGTTCCTCAATTTTTTCATCTCTATTTTCTATGATATTGTCACTATCAAAAGGCTCATCAATAAAATCACAATTAAATTTTTCAGCTGCCTTTCCATTTACTATGCATTCAGGGCATAACGGTTTTATATTGTCTTCACAATGCGGAATAGTATAATAAACCAAATCTGTTTCCTTTTCACAGCATTTACATAATACTTTATTATCTTCCTTTACAAAAAATTTTTAACAATATTATCATCAACATATTTAAATTTAGGTATCTCGTTAGACATTTTATACTCCTTTATAATTTATTGCTTTTAATTATTTAATCAAATTTTCTAAAATTAAAATGCTTCCGTACATAAATCTTTCAAATAAATGTTTATTATTCTCATTTTTGCCTTGAATAGATATTTTTATATCAATTTCATCATTGTAATTTGAATTTCTATTAAAAGGAGATTCTATATATAATGATAAGCCGCTGTAATTATCTAAGTATTCATAACCATTAACTTCTTCATAATATTCAGAAATCTCTTTAAATGCAAATTGAGAAGCGAAATTTTTTATATTTGATACTGTCACTGTTATACTATTATATTTATTGAACTCGTCTTTTAAATCATCTATTATTTGAATCTGTTTAATAGGCTGTGCTATCTCATAATCAGATAATTGATTGATGCACTTTATTATTGAATCTTTATTTATTTCAGTAGTTGAGGTTAAACTTATTAAATTATTTTCATTCAATGTTATATAATCATCATTTATATCAATGAAACTTCCATCTCCTAAATATCTGAAAATATTTATAAAATTTTCATTCTCATCATATAAGTTCCAAAATAAATTTATAGAATACTGACTCAAAAATGAATTATCAATATAAATCTTTTTCCAAAAATCATAACTCAATTTTCTTCCGTTCATAAGAAGCATTAATATTTTTTCTCTTTCTTTTTTTACAATATTCTTTATTTCTTTTTTCATGAAGTTTATTTCTGATTTTAATTCAGATGAAAAAGTTTTTGGAATAGTTTTTAATATTTTTTCTTTTTCTGTTATATCGTATATATCAATAGACATATTTGAATTGACGGATATTTTGTATTTTTTCTCTTCTATATTTATTATTCTCTCGCCATTTTTATCCAATGAAAAATCAGGAATTAGTAAACCGCTTAACTCATCTCTATTTATTTTCATTCTGTCGGCTATAACATCGAGTGCAGAATTAGAAGCATTTCTCACGCTTTCAATCTTTGATTTTCTAGCCATTTCATCTATTAAACTTAAAGCGTATTTTCCGTCATTTAAAGCTAAAATATAAATATAATATGAACGCGGATAAAATTCTTTGCCCTGAATACTTTTAGCATAATCTTTTATAATATTTCCTTTTCCATATATGCCTACTATTATTCTTGAAGCGATTTTACTTCTGTCATTTTCAAATATTTTATAGGCAGCATTCCTGAAACTTTCTATATCTATTAAATCTATGATATTATCTATGATTTTTAATCTCATCACATTGTCTTTAACTTTCAAATAATTTCCGTAAATGAATTTAATTATTTTTATATCAATCTTTTTAGTTTTATCTTTTGTGAGAATATCATATTCATCTTTAATAAATTTTAAATTTTTATCAAAATATTCTTCATAATTATTGTTAACATAATCCTTAACTTCTTCTATGCTATTAAACTTTACTTCATTTTTAGCTTCTATTTGTTCTCTATGTTCTATAAGATTTTTAAGTTCATCATAATGTTCTTTTTCTAACTTTGTTCTAAAGGCTATAATCTTTCTGTTTTTAGAAGTAATGATAGTTTTGTATATATCTTTTATATCAATATCTTTTATTTTATCAAAATCTTCATAATATAAATTGATTCTAAGATTAATAGGAAGTTTATTTATATCAATATCATTATTAAATACATCATAAGCTTCTTTTATATTATCAAGATTCCATTTATCAGGATATTTATTGAAAGATGATGCATTAAAAAACATATATGAAATTTTTTTAAGGTTTGAAGTATCCCAATTATTCAAATCATTATTGAAGTAATGAGCATCTTTAAACATACCAATCATATCATGAACATTTGAAGTATTCCAATTTTCTATGCCTTCAAAATTCTTTCTTTTGCTTTCTTTAAATAAAAAACTCATATCTTTTATAAGACTTGTATCTATATTGTATAGATTTATATTTTCATCATCAGTTAATTTTTTTAATTCTTCTTTGTTTTTAGGCTTATATATAATTAAATTTTCCATAGGTAATTTTTTTATGTAATGATATAGCTTCAGAATCTGTAAGATGCGCAACATAATCTTTTACTAATTCTTCATCGCTGTTATAAGGTATATCTGCTTTTTTGAATAAAGTATCTTCTTCTATAATATCTTTATGCTTTAATAAATATTCAAATATTGTTGAAATTATTCTGTTTACTCTTTCAACATCTTCGAGTATCGCTTTGCTTTCATAAACAGTCTTAAACATGAAAGCCCTTAAATCATTAATAGCTTTTAATACTTTTTCATCAATATCAATTTCCATCTTTTCCATACTAGCTTCTATAACACCCATAATCATAGTGTCTGCTCTCTCTCCATAAGTTGTTCCAAGAACTTTAACTATATCTTTAGGTAAATCCTCATATTTAAGAAGTCCGTATCTTATAGCATCATCAACATCATGATTCGCATACGCTATAGTGTCTGATATCCTTACTATCATGCCCTCATTAGTTGAAGGACCTGATGAGTCAGCAATAAGTTTTCCGTTTTTTCCTTTGGTATGCTTTATAATACCATCGCGTACTTCAAAACTTAAATTTAGTCCTTTACCTTTTTCAAGATGTTCTACTACTCTTAAAGAATGTGAAGAATGATGAAAACCTTTGAAATATTTTGATATAGCTCTCTCTCCGGCATGTCCGAATGGAGAATGTCCTAAATCATGCCCAAATGCAATAGCTTCTGTTAAATCTTCATTTAGTCTTAAAGCTCTTGCTATGCTTCTAGCTATTTGCATAACTTCAAGTGTATGAGTAAGTCTTGTCCTGAAATCGCCTACTGAAAGCATTATAACTTGTGCTTTATCTTTAAGGCGTCTGAAATATTCGCTATGTACTATTCTGTCTCTATCCTGCATATAAATAGTTCTTATATCGTCTTTTTCTCTAGGGTATACTGTGCCTTTACTATCTGCTGAAAAAGCTGCAGCAGGAGATAAAAAGCCTTTTTCTCTGGTTTCTATATCAAGTCTTATAGTTCTCAAAATGTCTTCCTCATAAGTTTTAATATTCTAATAATTATGTTAATAATAAATCAATTAATAAAAAAATACAATTATTATATAATTTGAATATAATCAAATTATATAATTATATTTTCTTTTTAATATATGGGGCTTTGCCCACCACTCTGTGTGCTTCGCAACCCCCACTTCTTTTGCGACCGAAGGAAGTACTGCGACTGAAAGGAGTACCTGACGAAGTCCACTGTAAGTGTAGGTATGGTATTGCCACAGGCGAAGCCCACCTACGGCGAATGGCTATATTTGACGAAGTCCACCTTTAGGTGTGCTTAAATTAATAATCTATCTTACATACAAAATAATTTTAGTATTATTTCATACTAATTTTATATTTGCACTTTTTGCAACTTTTTGCGGCGGGAAAAAGTTGACTAAAAAAATGACAAACTTAAAAAATTCAGTATATTCTAATAATTATGTTAATAATAAATCAATTAATAAAAAAATACAATTATAATAATTATTTATTTAGTCAAATAAAAAATCCTGTATTTTAATAAAATATAAATAAGCTGAAATAAATATTTAATAAAATACAAGATTTTTTAATTTTTGTATTATTTATTCAACTGTAACACTTTTAGCCAAATTTCTAGGTTTATCAACATTGCATCCTCTTATTACAGATGTATGATATGCTAATAATTGTAATGCCACAATTGAAACTATAGGCATAAACATATCCTCAACTTTAGGAAGATATACTATTTTTCTATATGAATCTTTATCTATATCAATGCCTTCCTTTACAAAAAGTAAAACATTAGCACCCCTTGATATTACCTCTTTTGTATTGCTTATCATTTTACTAAGTATTTTTTCTTGTATAGCCAATGCCACTACAGGAGTATTGTCTGTAATGAGAGATATAGCACCATGTTTGAGTTCTCCTCCTGCATAAGCCTCACAATGAATATAGCTTATCTCTTTCATCTTTAAAGCTCCTTCCATTACCTGATAATAATCTAAATCTCTTCCTATAAAGAATATGCTGTTAGCTTATTTATAATCATAGCATAGTGATTTTATTTCATCATTCATAGTGAGAACTTTATTTACAGAATCTATTGTATTAAGTAAATTCTTTATAAGTATTTTTATATAATCATTATCTTTAATTTTTCTTGCAGATATTATTTTAAAAGTTATTAAATACATTATAGCCATTTGTACAGAATAAGCCTTTGTAGATGCAACTGATATTTCAGGGCCTGCATAAGTATATATAACATAATCAGCATTTCTAGCTATAGAAGAACTATTAACGTTTACTATAGCTAAAGTTTTGTATCCTTTTTCTTTAACTAAATTTAAAGCAGCTAAAGTATCAGCAGTTTCTCCGGATTGTGATATGAATATTGAAAGAGTTTTTTCTGTAAGTATAGGATTTTTATATCTGAACTCAGAAGCTATTTCGCATTCTACGGGTATTCTGCAATTATCTTCTATGAGTCTTTTTCCTATCATAGCGGCATGCATAGCAGTACCGCATCCTATTATATAAACCCTGTCAAAGAATGTCCAAAAACTTTCATCTTCGATTCCGTCTCTTTTAAAATCTGGAATGCCATGAACTATTCTAGGCTCTATTGTATCAAGAAGAGCTTTAGGCTGTTCATTAATCTCTTTAAGCATGAAATGTTCATATCCGCATTTTTCAGCTTGTTCTACAGTCCAATTTGCCTCAAGTATTTCATAATCTTTTTCTTTTAAGTTTTCATCATATATAGTTATTTTATTTTTTTCTAAAATAGCTATATCTCCGTCATCTATCAAAATATATTTATTTGTATATTTTAATATTGCCGGTATATCTGAAGCTAAGAAATTTTCATTTTCACCTAAAGCAGCTATTAAAGGAGCAGATTTTCTAACAGCATATAATTTATTAATATCATCTTTAAAAATGATAGCGAATGCATAAGAGCCTTCTATAATATCCAAAGCCTTTTTTATGGCAGTTAAAGGATCACCTTCATATAATGAATCTATTAAATTTGCTGCCGCTTCAGTATCCGTTTCCGATAAGAATTTATATCCTTTTTTATTAAATCATTTTTTATATCTTTATAATTTTCTATAATTCCATTATGTACCAATGTAAGCCTTTCAGTAAAATGAGGGTGAGCATTAATATCGGAAGGAGCACCATGAGTGGCCCATCTTGTATGCCCTATGCCTATATTTGATTCTATGTTTTTTCATTTTTTAATATGTTTTTTAGATTTTCAAGTTTTCCTTCAGCTTTGAAAGTGATAATATTATTATTTGAGTCTGCTATAGATATACCAGCAGAATCATATCCTCTGTATTCTAATGAAGAGAGTCCATGCATTAATATATCTGATGCTTTATTATACCCTATATATCCAACAATCCCGCACATAAATTAAAAAGTCCTTAAATAAGATTTTATCAAAAAACATCATTTTAAAAAAATCAGTTTTTTTGATAATCGAATATGATAAATAAAAAAAGTAAAAAGTCAATACTGTTTGAAGTAATACTATAAAAAAGATGCTTTACAAAAAGACTTATTTATTATAGAATTATGTTAATTAATTTTTCTATTATTACGAAATTATAAGTAATAAATTTCAATAAAGCAGGGCATTATCATGAAAACTATTAATTTAATATTGGGTAACCATAATCATCAGCCGGTTGGCAATTTTGACTTTGTATTTGAAAATACATATAAAAATGCTTATAAGCCTTTTTTAGATATATTAGAAAAATATAAAGACATAAAATTTAATTTTCACTATACAGGCTGTTTATTAGAATGGCTTGAAAAGAATCACCCAGAACATATTCAGGCTTTGAAAAAACTTGCAGAAGAAAAAAGAATAGAAATGCAAAGCGGCGGTTTTTATGAACCTATAATGCCTTCAATACCGGATAAAGATAAAGATATACAGATAAAAAAATTAAATGAATATATAGAAAAGAATTTTAATATTACTCCTCAAGGTGCTTGGATTGCTGAGAGAGTTTGGGAGCCTACATTAGTTAAGAATTTAGCTATGAATGGCATCAAATATATAATGCTTGATGATTCTCAGTTTTTAACTACAGGAATAGACACTAAAAATATGTTTGGTTACTTTATAACTGATAATGAGAATTATAAATTAAATATATTCCCAATATCTCAGGAACTTCGTTATTTAATACCGTTTAGAGATGTTGAAAAGTCCATTGAATATTTAAAATCAATAGCTACTGAAGAAGGCGACAGAGTTGTAGTTCTTCATGATGACGGTGAAAAATACGGAGATTGGCCTGGTACTCAAAAATGGGTATATGAAGATAAATGGCTTGAAAAGTTTTTTGATGCCCTTACAAAAGAAAAAGATACGATTATCACTACTACATACAGTGAATATATGGAGAAACATCCTCCTATATCAAGAATTTATATACCTACAGGCTCTTATGAAGAAATGCTTACTTGGGTTTTACCTGCTAAAGTACAGGATGAATTCCATTCAAAACAGGAAGAATTAAAAAAATCTGAAGATAATGAAATTGTAAGCAGATTTATGAGAGGCGGTTTCTGGAGAAATTATTTCAGCAAGTATTCTGAAAGCAATAGAATGAATAAAAGAATGATATTTACTTCCAATATGATAGGGGAGATTACAGATTCTAATTATAAAGAAAAAGAAGAGGCTTTGAGTTATTTATTAAAGGGGCAGTGTAATTGTCCTTATTGGCATGGTACATTCGGCGGTCTTTATTTAAATAATTTAAGACATGCTACTTATGCTAATTTAATTAAGGCTACTTCTATATCTTTAGAGAAAGTTTATGGAAGAAAATATTTTTTAAGTCATAGCTTGGATTTTGATATGGACGGCAGAGAGGAGATCATGATTTCATGTGAGAATGCCGGATTAGTTTTCCATACTTTAAGCGGATCTTTAATAGAATGGGATTTGAAAAAAGGAAACCCTACTAATTTAATAGATTGTCTTAGAAGAAGGGAAGAGGCTTATCATATAGCTGCTGTAAGAAATTCTAATAATAATCAAAATAATGATGAGCATGTATCAATACATGAAATAGCAAAAAAAGTTGATGATAAGATTGCTAAATATTTGGTATTCGATAAAAATGAAAAAGTATTCGGAGTTGACCACTTCCTAAATAAAATGCCTACTGCTGAAGAATTCCAATTATTAAAATATGAAGAAAATGCAGATTTTTATAATCTTCATTATGATGTTTTGGAAAATCTTATCAATAAAGATTATGCTACCGTATCTTTTGAAAAGACTTCAAAGGTTAATGGCAAAGATATACATTTGGTAAAAAGATATATTGTAAACAATGACGGAAAATTTTCTGTTGAATCTATTATAGAAAATAAATCTAATGAAGATATAGAATTTGTATATGCTTTAGAAAATAATATAACATTGCTTGCAGGACAGGAACCAGACAGATATTATATAGGAGGCAATGAAAAAGTTTCTAATAATTTGTCTGATTGCGGAGAATACAAAGGAACAGTTTTCGGTATGGCCGATGAATCATATATAAAAATAAATGTATTAATGGAAGCAAGCGAAGAAACAGTGTTCTTATATATGCCTAACTTCACTATATCCGATGCTGTTGATAAACTAGAGATGAATTATCAAAATTCTACTATAGTATGCTGCAAAAATATATCATTAAAAGCAGGTGAAAAAGTTAAATATAAAGTAAAATTAGATGTTAAATATATTTAATTTTAAGGGTAGTATAGATGAAGCTGTTTTGTGTTATATCTGATAAGAGTCATGTTGGTAAGACTTATATTTCTTCTCATATAGTGTCATCATTAAAGATGCTGGATAAAAGTGTATGCTATTATAAACCTTTTGTAATGGAAGTAAGAGATAATAAATTATTCGACCCTGAATATATAAAAAATACAACTTCTTTAAAAGCTTCAGAAATATTTGTTTCCTATGCTACTAATGGAAATATATCTCCTCTTCACAGTATTAATGCAAAAATAGATGAAAGAGATATTACTGATCTTATAGATGAAAATAATAATATTTATGATTATATGGTGTTTGAATCATTATCTTTATATTCGCCTATAAAAGAGAATTATAATTTTATGGATTTAATGCTTGATATAGAAAAAGAAAATGAAATTCATATAATACCTATTGTAGAATATGATTCTAATGTTATACATTCATCTTTAGAGCAGGTGGAATTATTTCATACTAGAGGATTTAAAATACCTTTCATAATTATCAATGTAAAAAAAGATGTATTTGTTTCATCTAATGTTATAAAATATATTACAAGTCAAATAGATCCTATAAAAGTGCATATAACAGAATTTGATAATAATGCAGGAATATCAAAAATAAATGATATTAAATATCCTAATATAATTAAAGATTTATTTTAGTAATAATATTTTATCTTATTATTTTATTTCCTTAAAGAGCTTTTTCTTGCTATTACCTCAGGAGTATAACTTATTAAAGGAGATTTCTCTGTAAAAGGTTTTCCGTTTCCAAATAAAATATATTCTATAGAGTATAGAATTTTTTCATATAATTTCTGATCCATAGAGCTTAATCCTAAAAATTCTGATATTTCTAAATTATCAAATCCTATTACACCTATATCTTTTCCCATTTCATATCCATATTCATTTATAGCTTTAATTCCTCCTATAGCCATTTGATCGCAAAAATAAAAAATAGAATCTATTGTTTTATCCTGTAAAATTTGCCTTGTTATATTGTATGATTCTTCCATAGAAAAATTATATGTGTTAAATAGTTTGCAATCTATATTAAGATTTTCGCATGCAGTTTTTACTCCTTCATATCTTTCTACTATATCTCCGCTTAATTCATAATGTCCAACAAAGGCAGGATTTCTCCAATTATTTTCGTATAAATGTTCTATGGCTAATTTACCGCCTAAATAATCATTAACATCTATATTTAATCCGTATTCCTGCTGAGGCATATTCAAAAATACTGTAGGAATTAAAAAGTCATTTGTAATTTCTTCAGTTTCAGTTGATAAACTTATGATGCCTCTAATATCACTCCATTTCTTTTTGTTTTTATTAATAAGTATATTCAAAGGTATATTTTCACTATTTTCATACAGTCTTATTGAAATATTATATTTTAAAGTTATTTTCTGAAGATATTTAATTATATCAGAAGCTACCATTAAATTATGATCTCTTAATATGAATAGTATATCTCTATAGTCTGATTTTACTATTGATCTTAAATCTTCAGGATAGTATTCAGCTAAAACAGACATTATCTCCCTAAAAGTATCACTATGCAGTTTTTCAGGAGAATAGAAAAATCTTTTTACTGTTGTTTCTGCAATATTCAAAATCTTAGCAATATTCTCAACTTTCTCTTTCTGTACCATTGAATCAGTCCTATAATGATTTTTTATATTATATTACATTTTTTATAATAAACAATATCATAATAATGATATTAAAAATGTAATAAATATTAGCAAAAATATTAATTAATATTAATAATAATATATTTTATATGAAAAATCTACAGTTTTAACTAAAAAATGATATTTTAGTATTAAAAAAATGATATTTTAGTATCATTTTATTGACATTGTATATTGTTTGTATATAATAATAGTTATAGATATTATGAATATTTAATTAATATTCAATTTTATAAATAAAAGGAGATGGAAATGATTAAATTTGTTTTGGTAGGTGCAGGAAGTGCACAATTCGGATGTGATATGCTTGGAGATATTTTCTCTACTAAGTCTTTAGAAGGCTCTCATATAACTTTACTTGATATTAACCCTAATGCTTTGAAAAAAGTATATGATTATGTTAAAGAGTTTATTGAGGCTAATAAATTAAATTTTACTGTTGATGCCACTACAGATAGGAAAGAGGCTTTCAAAAATGCTGAATTTATTATAAGTTCAATAGAAGTAGGGGATAGATTTCAATTATGGGATGAGGATTGGAAAATACCTATGCAGTATGGTATTCATCAGGTTTATGGAGAAAACGGAGGACCTGGAGGAGTATTCCACTCTTTAAGAATTATTCCGCCTATTTTGGATATAGTAAAAGATGCTATGGATATATGTCCTAATGCTTATATATTCAATTTTTCAAATCCTATGACTGCTATATGTACTGCTGTAAAAAGAGTTTATCCTAATGCTAGATTTATAGGTATGTGCCATGAGATAGGCTGGCTTCATAAATGGCTTCCAAAAATTTTAAGAATGAATTATGACTCATTGGATATTAAGGCAGGAGGACTTAATCATTTCAGCTGCTTATTAGAGATTAAAGACAAAAAAAGCGGAAAAGATTTATATCCTGATGTATTAAAAAATGCACATGGTTATTTTGAGCATGAAGTTGGATATAGTGATTTATTAAAATACGCTAAAGCAAATAATGCATTTTCAAAAACAGAAAGTTTTGATCACTCTATAGAAGAAAAATTAAAAGGGGAATTTATATGGGCTGACAGAAGATTATTAAAAGTAATATTAGAAAAATATAAATTATTACCTATAACAGTTGACAGCCATTTCGGTGAATATATAGGCTGGGCTTGGGACGTTGTTGATCATAGAGGAATATTAGATTTCTATGAATTATACAGAACTGTACTTTCTAAAGCAGAACCTAAAATAGAATTGAGAGTAAAAGAAAGAGCTTCAAGCATAATAGACGGTATAGTTACAAATGAAAGCTATGTAGAAGAGGCTGTTAATATTTTGAATGATGGATTAATAGAAGATTTACCTAGCTGGATAGCAGTTGAAGTTCCTGCTGAAATAAGCAAAGACGGAGTTAAAGGCGTAAAATTAAATAATGTTCCTAAAGGTTATTTATCACTTTTAAGAAATTATGTAAGCGTATATGATTTAACTGCTGAAGCTGCTATACATCATAAAAAAGAATATGCTATACAGGCTATACTTGCTAACCCTGTTGTTAATGTATGTAAAAATATTGAAGAGATGGTGGATAGAATGATAGATTCTCAAAAACCATATTTAGATTATTTAAAATAATTTATTTTATTTTCGTCTGCGTTTTGTAAAGGAGGATGCAAATATTTTAGAGATTATAAAGCTCTGAATTATGATATAAAAATTTAAAATGAGGGGGATATAAATGTTTGCTAATATTGATTTAAGGGCTAGTTTCCAAAAATTTGGGGCGGCCATGTTTGTACCGGTATTGCTTTTTTCTTTTTCCGGTTTAGTTGTAGGATTAACTATTATTTTTAAAGATCAGGCTATAGTAGGAAATTTGGCTAATCCTGATGGCGTATTCTACAAATTAGTATTTATAATAGAAGAAGGTGCTTGGACTATATTCAGAAATATGCCTTTATTTTTCTGTTTAGGTATTCCTATAGGACTTTCAAAAATGGCGCCTGAAAGAGCAATATTAGCAACTTTGATATGCTACTTATCATATAATTATTTTATAGCTGCTATACTTAAATTTTGGGGTCTTCAGTTTGGAGTTGATTTCACTCAAGAAGCAGGCGGAGTAAGCGGTTTAGCTTTAATAGCAGGTATTAAAACATTAGATACAAGCATAATAGGGGCAATATTTATAGGTGTAATTATTACTACAATTCATAATAGATTTTATGAAACAAAACTTCCAGATTATTTGGGAGTATTTCAAGGAACATCTTTTGTACATATTATAGGTTTCTTTGTTGTATTGGTTTTAGCATTCTTAACATGTTTAATATGGCCTAAAATACAGGCTTTAATAGCTTCAATGCAGCAATTCCTAGCAAATGCAGGCGGAGCAGGAGTATTTATATATACTTTCTTAGAAAGAATATTAATACCTACAGGACTTCACCATTTCATTTATGGACCTTTTATTTACGGGCCAGCTGTTGTTCCTGAAGGTATAGAACCTTATTGGATAAAACATGTTGCTGAATTTTCAAATATGGTTGAGCCTCTTAAACAATTATTCCCTGAAGGCGGATTTGCTTTGCATGGAAACTCTAAAGTATTTGGAGCTCCCGGACTTGCTTTAGCTATTTATTTCTGTGCTAATAAAGAGAATCGTGAGAGAATGGCTGCTTTGCTTATTCCTGTAACATTAACATCAATACTTGTAGGTATTACTGAACCTTTAGAGTTTACATTTTTATTTATATCTCCTTTCTTATTTTTTGTGCATTCTATTTTGGCTGCTAGTTTAGCCACAGTATTATATGTAGTTGGAGGCGTAGTAGGAAACTATGGATCAGGATTAATAGCTTTTATAACGCAAAACTGGATATTTGCTATGAAAAATCATTCATCTATGGTTATAGCAAATATTGTTATAGGGCTTATATTTACTGGTATATGGTTTGTTGTATTTAGATTTTTGATATTAAAATTTAATATTCCTACTCCTGGAAGGGGCGATAGTAAGACTAAACTATATACTAAAAAAGATTATAAAGAAAGAGAAGCTAAAAAATCAAGTTTTGAGGATCAGGCTGTTATCTATCTAGAGGCATTGGGTGGAAGAAATAATATAGAGCATGTTACTAACTGTGCTACTAGATTGAGAGTAACAGTTAAAGATATGAATCTTGTTAAAGATGTAGATGCATTCAAAAAAGGTGGTGCTCATGGACTTGTTAAAAAAGGAAATGCTATACAAATAATAGTAGGTTTATCAGTGCCTCAAGTAAAAGCTAAATTTGAAGAACTTTTGAAAACTAGTGAATAATAATACTAAATTTTAATAAATTTTTTAAGGAGTAATAAAATGAAAAAACATTCAGTTGTTATAGCCGGAGGCGGAAGTACTTTTACGCCAGAAATTATTTTAATGCTTTTAAGTGAAGAAGGAAGATTTCCTTTATCAGAATTGAAATTATATGACAATGATGCAGAGAGACAGGCTATAGTTGGAAATGCTTGTGCTATCATCATGAAAGAGAGAGCTCCTCATGTTAAATTCTCTTTCACAACAGATCCTAAAGAGGCTTTCACTGGAGTTGATTTTGTTATGGCTCATATAAGAGTTGGTAAATATGAAATGCGTTCTTTAGATGAAAAAATACCTCTTAAATACGGATGCGTAGGACAGGAAACTTGCGGTGCCGGCGGTATGGCTTATGGTATGCGTTCTATAGGAGGAGTTTTAGAAATAATAGATTATATGGAAAAATATTCTCCTAATGCTTGGATGCTTAACTATTCTAACCCTGCTGCTATAGTTGCAGAAGCTTGCAGAAGATTAAAACCTAATTCTAAAGTTTTAAATATCTGTGATATGCCTGTTGGTATAGAAGATATTATGGCATCTATATGCGGTTTGAAATCAAGAAAAGAAATGCAAGTAAGATACTTCGGTTTGAACCATTTTGGTTGGTGGACTAGTATAATAGAAAAAAGCACAGGCAGAGATTTAATGCCTATATTAAAAGAATTCGTTTCTAAAAACGGATACTTACATCCATCTATGGAAGGACATGTAGATGCTGATTGGCATTCTACTTATGAGAAAGCTAGAGATATTTTGGCTGTTTCTCCAAACTTCATGCCTAATACTTATTTCAAATATTATTTATTTCCTGATTATGTAGTAAGTCATTCTGATATTAATTATACTAGAACTGATATGGTTAGAGATGGCAGAGAAAAAAGAGTATTTGGAGAATGTAAAAGAATAACAGAGGCTGGTACTGCTAAAGATTCTACATTTGAAGTAGGAGGACATGCTACTTATATAGTAGATTTAGCTTGTGCTATAAGCAATAATACAGGAGAAAGAATGTTATTGATAGTTCCTAATAATGGTTCTATAATAAACTTTGATCCTACTGCAATGGTTGAAATACCTTGTATAGTTGGCTGCAATGGTCCTGAACCTTTAGTAATGGGAGAAATTCCTAGATTCAATAAAGGATTAATGGAACAGCAAGTAGCTGTAGAAAAATTAGTTGTTGATGCTTGGATAGAAGGTTCATATTTGAAAATGTGGCAGGCTATCAGTATGTCAAGAACTGTTCCTAGTGTTGAAGTTGCTAAGAAAATATTAGATGAGTTAATAGAAGCTAATAAAAAATATTGGCCTGAATTAAAATAATTATTTTTTAATAATTATATGATATTAGAATAGGGAAGGGTAATTATTACTCCTTTCCTATTTTTTGTATATACTGAAAATTTTTAAGTTTGTCAATTTTTTATTGTTCTTTTTCCCGCCGCACGCCACAGGCGGACTTCGTCAAAGAACCATACGAAGTACGCCTACGGCGAAAGTGCAAGTGTAAAAATTAGTACTAAATCATATTAAAATTGTCTTATATGTAAGGTAATTCATTAAATTTAAGATAAAATATAGCCTTTCGCGAAGCGTATCCGAGCCTGTCGAGGATATAGCTTCTTTGTGGCAATACCATACCTACACTTACAGTGGACTTCGTCAGGTACTCCTTTCAGTCGCAGGTACTTCCTTCAGTCGCAAAAGAAGTGGGGGGGTACGAAGTACGCAGAGCGGTGGGCAAAGCCCTGAAAATATTTTAAATTAAAAAATTATTTCGACAAAATATAGTTGTTTAGGTATACACTATTACTAAAAAATTTATTACATATTTATAATATAATTGTTTTATTAAAAAATTAATTACAGGAATCATAAATGCAGATAATAAATATATTCGATAAAACTATAATAGAATTTGCTCATAGTTTACATAATAATTATCAAATATTAGATTTGTTTTTTTCATCTATAACATATTTAGGCGAATCAATTCCTTTGATGGTATTTACAATTATATTAATATTTATAAAAAGGACTAGAGTTTGCGGTATTAATATGGCTGTAAGTTTATTTATATCTATATTTATAGGAGCTATAATATTAAAACCATTGATAGCAAGAGAACGTCCTTTTACAGATCCCATTTATAATGAATATTGGATTGCTGTTGGCAAGCATCTTGAAACTTCATTTTCATGTCCTTCCTCTCATACTACTGCATCATTTGCTGTGCTTTTTCCTATTTTTCTTTATTTTAATAAGAAATATAGTTTTATAGCTGTATTGATTGCAGCATTAATAGGTTTTTCTAGAATTTATTTAGTAGTTCATTATCCTAGTGATGTAGTATTCGGGGCATTTATTGGGATAACAGTATCTTGTTTAACTTATTTTATTTTTAAAAGATTGAATATTGAATATAGATTAAATCAAATTCCAATCATAAATAAATTTGATAACCCATAAATATAATAAAAGCCCAAACCTTATTTGGTAAGGGCTTTTCATTCATTATTATCAACATATATTTAGAAATTAAAGAAGTATAAATAATCATCAGAAAGATCTTCTTCCTCTTCTTCTATTTCGGAAGCTAATACAAATTCTACAGTAACATTTTTTTGTTTAGCTGTAGATAAATTCAAATCCAAATTAGCTCTTCCAATAACTTTAGCAGGTGCATCTGTGATAACTATTATTAATCTTTTTTGATTAATATAATCAAATGTTTCTAATGCTTCCTGTAAAGCTTCATACATAGGTTCTGCCTTATCTCCGCCTCCTGCTGCATAGAAATAATTAACTTCTCTATTTATAAAGTTAATATTATCGCTGAAATCTATCTTTTTTGTAAGATAAGTATCTTTAACATCTCTGTAAAGCAAAAAACCTACTCTTGAATATTTATGATTATCGAATAATTCTGTAACCATACCCCTTATATCTCTTTTTATAGTTTTCAAATAAGGATGCATACTTTCTGTTGTATCTAGCACTACAACTAAGTCTATGCTTCCTTCATCTTTATATCTTTTAATAATGCCTTTAAATTTATCACTCAATTCTTCTTGATCTTTTACATAATTATTAGGGGTATTGAATGATTTACTAGCATTATTTAAATTATCCATAGCTTCCAAGTTATAATTGAAATTTTCTTTTACTTCAGGTTCTTCGATAATTGGTTTTTCTTCTGTTACAGGATTTTCAACAATATTAGCAGAAGATAAAATTTTTATCTCATTATTTTCTTTTTGAGGCTGAGCATCTTTTTTTACTATTATAGTATTTGTAGAAGTTTCTATAACTCTATCTCTAGGTCTTATTTGTACGGGACCTTCATTTCCTCCGTTAGGGATTTGAGGAGGTACTACTTCCTTTTGTACATTTGTAGTTTCTATAACATAATCTATAGGATAAGTAAAGCTTTCACCCTGAGTATTAAATACATTGAAAGATAAATATCTATCTTCAGGCAACTGTTTAAAATATGCTTTTATATAGAGTTTTTTACCTAATGATCTATTAAAAGTATCTTCTAATATAATACCGCTGCTGTCATAATTTCCAGTATTTCCATAAGAAGTATCTATTAATTTATATGATGTATTTGTTCTTCCTTCTCTTACATAAAATGCATATTCTCCATTATCGCCTCCAGAGTAGTATAGATAAAATGCATATAGATCGCCTTCTTTTTCAACATTTCTAAGTGTTATAGTAGGTGTTGAAATTTCTGCATTATTTGCCTTTAATATTATTTCATTATTTATTAAAGTCTCATTGTTGATATTATAGGCTTCTAAAACTAGAGTAATATTATCCCTTAAAGTAAATGGAGAATTATTGTTTCTTCTATCCAAATATACATTTTGTGGAATAAATACTTTAAATACTTCCCCAAGTTTATAATGATAATCGCTTTCTCTTATTCTTACTATAGAGTTAGTACTGCCGCTATTATCAATATGAAGATAAGAATTAAAACCATCTTGGCTTTTTAATTGTATTCTATATCCGTATACATTCGGCTTTTTCTTTAAATAAAGCTGATATCCATTTATAAACTTAACTATTTCTATATCGTTAGTAGTAATTTCTAAAGAATAGGTATTTACGGCGATTTGACCATATAAATTTTCTAAAGTAGAAATGAATACTACCGATAAAATAACAAACAAATATTTATATCTTATGTTTCTCATGTTGATACCCTCTTACAGATTATTATCGGTTAAGGATATCATAAATCTGCATTGTTATGTTAATTGAACTATAATATTTTTAATAATGAGTTTACATAACTCCTAAATTCTTGATATCATAAAATATTTTTTACTTCAATAACTTCGCTTGATTCTGTAAAATTATTTATTGTTAGTAATTTTATTGAATGAGTTCCGTCATTAAGTTCTGCATGAGCTATAAAATAATAATTGATTCCCTTTACAACTTGGCTTGCAGCATAAAGTTCAGGAGTATATTTTGTATCTTTAATATCTTTAACAGCATTTTTAAATACTTTGATGATATCATTAGCTTCTTTAGAATTTGATATATTAATTTTAGCTTCATCAGATGATGTGCATACTATTCCGCCTACACTGCTCTGACTGCTTTCTATTATCTTTTCTAATTTTACTATAGATATTTCATTTGAAGGAGATACATTGCATATAATAATTTCATAGTAAGGCAATGCTGAAGGATATGTTATTTCGCTTCGGCATATAAAAGCATAGTTGGTACCATTAAGATTTTGGCTTCCAATATAGAGCATTAATTCTCTTTTTACACCTAATAAATTTTTAACAGTATTATCAAAAATTGTTTTTATGTTTTCATCTACTTCATTTATTTGTTTTGGATTAATATCCCATTCTCCTTCTTTTAATATTTTTTGACCATTTTGCTGTGAATTATTATTTTGTTTTTCTGATTGATTGGAGCATGATACTATTGATATAAAAGATATAACAATAGTAAAAAGTATTAATATTTTTTTCATAATGTTTTCCTTTAAAAATTATTGATATATAAAACAGTTTATATAATAAATAGAAATAAATACAATATAAAATAATATGAAATAATGTATTTTTTTGAAAATAATTTATTTTTACATAATTGAATATATGAAAATATTAGTAAAAATTATTATTGATTTAATTATTTTAAATGTTAGAATATACTAACTTTTTTTATATATGGGGAAATATTTATGAAAGATTATGAAAAATTATCAAAAGAACATTTTAATAAGCAAGCTAGTATTTATGATAAAAAGGATACAATTTATTATTCTAAATACGGAAAAATAAGCTGTAATTATGTGTCAGAATATTTAAAAAATATAGATTATAATAAACTGCTAGATATAGGCTCTGGAACAGGTTATTTAATAAATATGCTAAAGGATAAAGAAATGGCAGAATTTTACGGTCTTGATTTATCAGAAGAGATGATAAAGATTGCAAAATCTAAAAAAATAAAGAATGCCGAATTTATTTTGGGCAGTGCAAATAAACTCCCTTTTGATGATGATACTTTTGATATAGTAACATGTATACAAAGTTTTCATCATTATCCATATCCTAATGAAGCTATGAGAGAGGCTTACCGAGTTCTTAAAAAAGGAGGACTTTATATATTATCAGATACAGGAGTTGGAGGAATTGCAGCTTGGATAGATAATCATATTTTATTTAAAATAATGAAAAGCGGAGATTGTCATACAGAAAACAAAGAAGGTATATCTAAACTAATGATAAAAAACGGATTTGAAGTAATAGATAAAAAACAAATAAAAGGTTTTATATATTCAGTTGTAGGAAAAAAATAATTGATATATAAAAATTAAAGCTGATAATAAATTTTATTTACCATTTACTATCAGCCTTATTAATAATATTTTATTATAATTATTATTTTTCTAATCTAGCTCTTAAAGTTTTACCCATTTCCTCGTAACCTTTTTTACCAAGCATAGCAAACATATTTTTCTTGTATGCTTCAACACCAGGCTGATCGAATGGATTAACTCCAAGTATATGACCAGATATGCCGCATGCTTTTTCAAAGAAGTATAAAAGCTCTCCAATAGTGAATGGAGTAATTTTATCTAAATCTATTATGATATTTGGTACTCCTCCATCAACATGGGCAAGAACTGTAGCTTCTAATGCTGACTTATTAATTTCATGTAAAGATTTTCCGTCTAAATAATTAAGTCCGTCCAAATCAGAATCTTCTTTTTTCATTTTTAAATCAATATCTTCTTTATCAACTCTTATAACAGTTTCAAATAATCCTCTTTTACCATCTTGTATGAATTGACCTAAAGAGTGTAAGTCAGTAGAGAAATCAACAGAAGCAGGGAATATACCTTTTTTATCTTTACCTTCGCTTTCACCGTATAATTGTTTCCACCATTCAGATACATAATGCATTCTAGGTATATAGTTAACCATTATTTCTGTGCTGAATCCTTTATTATAAAGAGCATTTCTAAGCATAGCGTATAACATAGAAGGATTTTTCTTATAATCCATTTCTTTAGTTATTTTTGCCATAGAATCGAAACCTTTAACAAATTCTTCTATATTGATTCCAGCAACAGCTATAGGTATAAGTCCTACAGGGGTAAGAACTGAATATCTTCCGCCAACATCATCAGGTATTACAAAAGTTCTATATTTATTTTCTGTAGATAAAGTTTTTAAAGCACCTTTAGCCTTATCTGTAGTAGCTATTATTCTTTTAGCAGCACCATCTTTGCCGTATCTTTTTTCAGCATATTCTTTTAACATTCTGAAAGCTATAGCAGGTTCAGTTGTAGTACCGCTTTTTGATATAACATTAATATAGAAGTCTTTTCCCTCTAAATAATCTAATAAATGTTTGAAATATTCTCCGTTCATATTATGGCCTGCATATACAACTTGAGTATTTCCTTTTTTAGCCTGAGAGAAAGGATTCAAAAATGATTCAATTACTGCTTTACCGCCTAAATAAGAACCGCCTATACCAACAGATACTAATACTTCAGCATTTTCTCTTATTTCTTTAGCTAATTCATCGATTTCTTTAACCATTTTTAAAGCTTCAGTTGGTAAATTAACCCATCCCAAAAAGTCATTGCCGGCACCTTTTTTGTTTTCAAGAAGTTCATTTGCATATTTAGCATGCTCAGCAAGATATTCTAATTCATGCTCTTGTAAAAATCCTAAAACGTTTTTATAATTTATAGATAGCATTTAATAACTCCCTCATTTTATTTTGCTCGATAAATTATACTATAATAATACCGAAAAATAAAGTGAAATAATTTAAAATAAATTGCAGGAAAATAAATAAATGATTTTGTCAGGACTTGAAATAGAAAAAAATCTTGGTAAAGATATAATAATAGAACCATTTAATAGAAAACAATTAAATTCTAATAGCTATAATGTAAAACTTCATGATAAACTTTTAGTATATAAAGACAATGTTCTTGATATGAAAAAACCAAATGAAGTAGATGAAATAATAATACCAAAAAGCGGTTATGAGTTAAAGCCTAATGAATTATATTTAGGTAGAACTTTGGAATATACTAATACAAAAAAATTCGTTCCTATGATAGAGGGCAGATCATCTATAGGAAGGCTTGGAATATTTATTCATATTACTGCTGGTTTCGGCGATGTTGGATTTGCAGGTTATTGGACTTTAGAAATTTTCTGTATAAAGCCTATAATAATATATCCAGGGGTTGAAATAGCTCAGCTTTATTATCATACAATAGACGGAGAATATGAAGAATATACAAGCAGCAAATATCAGAATAATACTGATGTTCAGCCTAGTATGCTTTATAAAGATTTCAAATAATTTAGTATTTGTATTAAATTTTTTAATTAATACTTTTATATTAAAAATAATCCATTTCAATTTTTACATTTTAAATATATTTAGTATACACCTAAACAATTATATTTTGTCAACCGCGAGCTGCGGCACCTTTCCGCACTGCACTGTTTCATCTTATCAAATGCCAGCTATACGTGCGGTTGATTACTCTTATTATTGTACAAAAACAATAAGTAATTTTATAAATAAAACATATTTTATAAAAAAATATAATTTACATTTACAAAAATGTAAAAAATTACAAAATATAGTTGTTTAGGTATATACTGAAAATTTTTAGTGTAACATATTTATTTTTTACTATTAATTTATAAAAGATTAAATAAATACTAAAAGTAAATTAGATATACCGTTTTCAGAAATTCCTATCATGGAATGCACAGAATGCGGTCTTACCCTTATAATATCGCCTTCTTCTAAATCTACGATTTCTTCTTCTACTATATATCTTACTTTACCGCTTAATACTATTACCATTTCTTCGGAAGGATGTTCATGATATGGTATTAATTGATTAGATTTTTGTGCAATGGCATAAACAGTATAGCCCTTATCCGATAAAGTTTCTATCAATCTCTCATCATCTTTTACACAGTCGAATTCTCTTTCAGTTGTTGATTTGTAGTAATATTGTTCAGTCATTGTACACCTCATTATTATACTATAATTTCGGCTTGCAACCTCTTAAAATTGAATTTATAAAAAAATCAATGAAATTAATATGATATTTTCATATCATGTTCTTCCATTTATTAATTAAATTCATGGCATCAAGAGGTGTTATCGTATTAATATTCAAATCTTTTATCTCTTTTTCTATTTCGCTTTCTTTTTCTATTATTTTAGGCTCTTCATAAAGCGGAAGTATATTTTTAGATTTTTGAGTATTTAATTCTATATTTTCCACCTGAACACTAGCATCAGCTTCTAATCTTTTTAATATTTCAGTGGCTCTTTTTATAACTTTATTAGGGGCACCGGCTATTTTTGCAGCATATATACCATAACTGGATTTAGCTGCTCCTTCAGTAACTTTTTTCATAAATATTATTTCATCTTTATATTCTTCAACTAATACTTTATAGTTTTTAACGCCTTCCAAATCTTCAAGCATAGTAAGTTCATGATAGTGAGTAGCGAATAGAGTTTTAGCTTTTTTATTTTCTTCATGAACTAAATATTCTACTATAGCCCAAGCAATAGAAAGTCCGTCATAAGTTGAAGTACCTCTTCCTATTTCATCCATTATAACAAGACTTTTATCTGTACAATGATTTAGAATGTATGCTGTTTCATTCATTTCTACTAAGAATGTACTTTCTCCTCTTGCTATATTATCGCTTGCACCAACGCGAGTAAATATACGGTCAACTATAGAAATTTTCGCACTTGATGCAGGAACGAATGAACCTATTTGAGCAAGAAGTACTATCAAAGCTGTTTGTCTTAAATATGTACTTTTACCGCTCATATTAGGGCCTGTAATTATAAGCATATGTTCATTTTTATTGTCTAAATATGTATCATTTGGAATGAAGCTTTCTGTTTTTAGATTAACTTCTACAACTGGGTGTCTTCCGTCTTTTATATCTATTATGCCGTCATCTGTTATTATAGGTTTTATATAATTATCTTCTTTAGCTAAACAAGCAAGCGAAGAATAAACATCTATTATGGAAATTACTCTTGCCATTTTTAATATTGAGTTTAAATATTCATTGGTTTTATTTCTAACTTCAATAAATATATCATATTCTAATGCATAGCTTTTTTCATTAGCTTCATTTATAATAGTTTCATACTCCATTAATTTGCTTGTAGTATATCTTTCGCTTCCTATTAATGTTTGTCTTTTTATAAAGTCGCTTGGTACAGATGATACATTCGCTTTTGTTACCTCTACATAATAACCTATAACATTATTGTATCTTATTTTAAGATTATTTATTCCTGTATCTTGTTTATAATTATGTTCAAGTTCTGCTATCCAAGACCTTCCTTCTCTTCTAGCTTCATTATATTTTTTTAATGTTTCATCATAATCATCTTTTATAATGTCGCCTTCATTTATAACAACTTTCGGATCTTCTAATATTGCACGCTCTATTAAATCAGTTATTATTTTTATATCATTAACTTCTTCAAAGTTTACATCTTCAAAGTTATTCATTGCAAGTTCTGTTACAACTTCAAGAGAACCTACTAAAAATCTTTTTAATGATACTAATTCTTTTGGGTTAATTCTTCCAAGTGCCAATTTTGATGCTAGTCTTTCTATATCTCCAATATCCTGAAGCAAATCTCTTATTTTATACATAAACTTTTGATTTTTATAGAAAAACTCTACATTATTAAGTCTTTTATTTATTTCTTCTATATTTAATAATGGCTCTACGATTATTCTTTTTAAATATCTAGCTCCCATAGAAGTTTTTGTTCTGTCTATGGTGTCGAACAATGTCATTTTATTATTATCATTTCTTATAGTTTCTAATATTTCCAAACTTGCTATTGTAGCATAATCCAAAGTCATTGAATCTCTTCTATTATATAGTTTAATATTTGAAATATGCTCAAGAGAAGTTTTTGAAAGTTCCTGTATATAGAATATAGTTGATCCTAATAATGATATTAAAAGAGGTTTTTCTTCTATACCGAAACTTTTTAATGATACTGTTTTAAAATGATTTGTTAAAGTTTTATATGCATAAGAATGTTCTGCAGTATAATTTGGAGTGGTACTGTAGAATACATTATTAAATTTATTTTGAATTTCTTTTATAATAATACTTTCAGAAACGGATTCTATAGTCATAATCTCTTTAGGAGAGAATCTTATAATTTCTTCTGTAAGTTCATTAATAATTTCTTTTAAAGCTTCATTATGATTTTCTAAATTAGAATTTATTTCTGTAGCATAAAGTTCTCCTGTAGAAATATCGCATATAGATAAAGCTGCATTTTTCTCGCTTTTTGACACTATTACTGAAGCTAAATAATTATTGCTTTTTGATTCAAGGTATTTATTTTCTGAAATTGTACCCGGAGTTATAACTTGAGTAACCTCTCTTTTTACTATACCTTTTGCAAGTTTAGGATCTTCCATTTGATCGCATATAGCAATCTTCATTCCGGATTTAACTAATCTTGATAAATAATTGTCTATAGCATGATAAGGAACTCCTGCCATAGGCACATTAGCTCTTTTTGTAAGTGTAAGACCCAATATATCGGACACTACTTTTGCATCATCAAAAAATACCTCATAAAAATCTCCCATTCTAAAAAGAAGTATACTGTCACTATATTTATCTTTTATTTCTTTGTACTGCCTCATCATCGGTGTGAGTTTTTGATTTTCTTCTTTTTCGCTTCCAAAAAATGTTTCTTGCATTATAGTTATCCGTTTATAAATTTTAGGGTTAGTATAATATATTTTTGTTCTTTAATCAAATTTGAATTTTCTTTCTTTTATATGCCAAATAATAAAATATATACTATTTGACAAAGTATAAATATTTCATTATAATAATTTTATGGAATTGGGATCAAATAATAATTTTAATGTTTTAAATGATTACTTTGTGAGATATCTTTTATCCGATAAAGGCAGTGAAGCAATATTATTAGACTTTATTAATTCAATAATGCTTGATTCTGGAATGAAAACTTTTAGATCTGTAGAAATATTAACTCCTTTCAATTTTAAAGAGAATTATGAAGATAAAGAAACTATTGCAGATGTTAAATGTATTACTCAAAATGGAACAGTTGTTATTATAGAAATACAATTACAAGGTAATTCAAGATTTCCAGAAAGAATATTATATTATTGGGCTTCTAATTATAATAAACTTTTGAAACAAGGTGAAAAATATGATGCTCTAACTCCAGTAATTAGTATCAATTTACTTAATTTCAATTTAGATGATAATGATTTTATACATTCCTGTTATATGATTTATGATACCAATAATAAAAGATTACTTACTGACCATTTACAAATACATATAATAGAATTGAAAAAATTTAAATATAATACATTAGAATATGATTTAAATTGTTGGCTTAAATTTTTTACTATGAAAGATAAGGATAATAAGGAGGTTATAATGTCAGAATTAGTAAAAGAGAAACCTATAATGGAAGAAGTACAAAGAAGATATAATAACTTTATTAAAGATAGATTGATGATGAATGAATATGATAAAAGACAAGCATATCTATACGGTAATCAAATAATGTTAGAAGAGGAAAGAAGATTAGGAAGAGTAGAAGGGAAAGAGGAAGGTATTAAAGAAGGTATAGAACAAGGTATAGAACAAGAAAAATATTCTCTAGCTAGAAATATGAAAAATAAAAATATGGATTTAAATCTTATAAGCGAATTAACAGGGCTCAGTATAGAAAAAATAGAAAAATTATAATATAAAAATTATATTTTGATTTATATTTATAAATATGAATATGCTTTTATATAATGTGCTAATAAAAGAGAAATTATAAATGACAATAATATTATTGTGGAAGTAAAAACAAATATTTTTATTGTGAATGTAAAGAAAATCACTGTTATAATAGAAGATATTATTAAAGATAAAATAAAAGATATTATATAACCAGCATTTACAAATATAAACCTGCTCCAAGGATTCATAAACTTCGATGACATTATATTAAAAACTGATAGTATTGCAGATGATAATAATGAGTTTGATATACTCAATAAAATAATAATGTATTTAGATTCATAAAATAAATATAATAGTATAAAAACTGATGTATACACAAATGATATTAATAATATATTTGAAATGCATTTAATATTAAATAAATGTTTATTTTCATTTATAAAAAGTTTTTCTAGTATAAAATATACTATATTAGCTAGTATTATAGAAATAAAATTCATAATAGGAAAAATTGCATATATATAATTAAATACTACCATTTTATTAAAAACAATTTTTGTAATCAAGATATATAAGATTAATGATATAACAAAACCAACAAAAGAGAATAGAGTTTTATTTTTTATTTCTTTCTTGTAATTTTTAAAAATGTTAGTATAAACTGTACGGGAATTGATAAACATAAATACTGAAAAGAAGCTAAATAAATATACTGCGTTAAATGTGATTAAATTAAAATTATTTATATTGAGTAATGCTGTTAAATTTATTAAAGCTGATATTAAAGAGATTATTAAATTAACTCTTCCTTTGTATTTATATATTGGAGATGCATATTTATTCATAATACTATTATATACTTTTTGTCAAAATTAAATACTAGAATATCCATAACTAGATATATTTTTTAATATATGTTTAATTGATACTATTTGACAAAGAATAAAAATTCATTATAATAATTTTATGGAATTGAGATCAAATAATAAAAAATTTAATGTGCTTAATGATTATTTTATGCGTTATATGTTTGCCAAAGAGGGACATGAGCATATATTAAAAAACCTAATTAATTCTGTTAGGATAGATTCTAATCAAGAGCCTTTTGAATATATAGAAGTACTTAATACTTTTAATTTAAAAGAAAATGTATTTGATAAAGAATCAATAGCAGATGTTAAAGCAAAAACAAAATCAGGTGAAACTATAATTATAGAAATACAAAGAATAGGTAATCAGTCATTTATATATAGAAGTTTATACTATTGGGCTAAAAATTATTTTACAAATTTAAAATCTAAGGATATATATTCAGATTTAACGCCTGTAATAAGTATTAATATTCTTGATTTTAATTTGATAAAAGGTATAGATAAGCCTCATAGCTGTTATTTTATAAAAGAGTTAGAAACCAATCATATATTAACTAATCATTTAGAGATTCATTTTCTTGAATTGAAAAAATTTAATAGTAATAATAAATTGTGTAAAGATTTATCAGATTGGTTTGAGTTTTTAAATTCTAAAGATAAATTGGAGGATACTATGGAAATATTAGTAAAGAAAAACCCTATAATGAAAGAAGTATATGAAGAATATAATAAATTTGTTAATAGTAATGATTTATATAATGGCTACAGTAATTATGAAAGAGATTACTTTAATGTCCTAATGCTTAATGAGGAGCGTATAAAGGGTATAGAACAAGGTATAGAACAAGAAAAATATTCTCTAGCCAGAAATATGAAAAATAAAAATATGGATTTAAATCTTATAAGCGAATTAACAGGACTTAGTATAGAAAAAATAGAAAAATTATAATATGAAAAAATTATATCATAATTTTAGTTCTATTAAAAATAATAATATATATAATTTTAATCAGCATAAAAATCAATTATCTAAAAAATCCAGCTATATTTTCAATAAATCCTGATATTGCATAGAATATAAAAGATGATATAGCAACTATAATTATAAGTAGAAGTATAAAAATAGGGTATAATATATCATTAAATATTTTACTAAAATTAATTTTATATTATATATAAATGCTCCGGGATACGCTTTTTTTCCATTATTATTTTTTATGTTTTTATCTGCATTATTTTCTATCAAAAGAGATATAACTTTTTTTTCCATATCGATATCTCTATGACCATTATTTTTTTTATATGAAATCTTATGAAGTGCAGTATCTCCATCATTATTTTTTAAATTAATATTGATTCCGTTTTTTATAAGCATTTCAAAAATATCATATTCTTCTATTCCTATATTATCTCTAGAAAGTATATAGTGAAGTATACCATTTCCATCATTATCTTGTATATTAATATTTGCTCCAAGATTCATCAGTGTTTCAATTTTATATTTGCTATCTGGAACTCCTATAATTTCACTTGATCCGAATTTAGGTTGACGATGTGAATCGTAGGACTTACTTACATCAAGTATAAGATTTTTTCCAGATTCGTTAATATCCATTCCATTATCTAATAAAACTTTTACGAAATTAGAGAAACTATTAGTGCTTAAATTGGGTATATAGTTATACCATGTTTCAATGTTTGTTATAGAGTAAGTTATATATTCTTTATTGTTTTCAATATTTTCAATTACATATTTAAATTCATCAATATTTTCTGATATTACTGATTTGTATAATGCTGATTCTTTATTTGTTGCCGCTAAATTTTTAAAATCATCACTCACTTGAGCATAAGAAATGTATGAACTAATAATAAATATAATAATACATAATACTTTCATCATAAACCTCTTTTTAACCCAATATTAGTTTTTTGATTATACACTATATCAGTATATTGTGTCAATATATTTTTTATTATTGCTAATATAATTAATATAAATTATATATTAATATATTTTTAAAGCGATAAACGAGTAGCTGATAACTTTAGTTGTAAGCTATATTAAAAATAAAAAATCGAGCGTCTATCAGCTAAAAGCTTATAGAGATTTTAAAGCGAGATTTTTTATATATAATAATAAGTTTATCGCTAGCAGCAATAAGAAATTAGTATTTTCTTTACTTTTATATTTAGTTGTGATATTATAGCAAACAATAATGATTAAGGAGTGTTTTATGAAAAAAATAATTATAATGGCTTTAATATTAATCAGTATAATAAGCTGTAATTCTAAAAAAACTGATAATACAGAAGTAACCACAGATACTAACACAATTAATACCAATAATGCAGAGATATCTAATAATGATGAATATGTTGAAGATAATAATACTGAGGAAATTAATACTGATACTGCAGAAATTAGTGAATCAGGTATTGAAATATCAGAATGGGATTTGGAGGCTTTTAATGAGCTAAAAAATGTAAAAGATGCAGAGTCTTTAAAAAGCTGGGAAGAGAAAAATGGAGAAAGAAGTTTAATAATGGCATTACAATACGGTGATAAAAAAATGGTTATGGAATTACTTTCTTACGGTGCTAATGTTAATCAGAATTATGATATTAATAGTCCATTAAAAATAGCTTCTGCAAAGGGAGATTTAGAACTTGTAAAAGAGTTTATAAAAAGAGGGGCAGATGTTAATGATAAATCTGAAGGAGGGTTTGATGCTTTGTTTTCAGCAGTAATGTCTACAAATGAAAATAGTTTAAAAATAATGAAAGAATTATTGGATGCAGGTGCTGAAGTAGATGTAGGGTACGGCTATGAAGAAATTACCCCTATATTATTTGAAGCAATTGGATATGTTGGAGAATCAAGATGTTATTTAGATAAATTTAAAATGCTTGCCGAATATGGAGCTGATATAAATTATGTTGATAATTATGGCTATCCTTTAATTCATTATGCTGTTAATGCAGGCTGTTTAGATATAGTAAAATATTTAGTTGAAAAAGGCATTGATCCTGCTATGAAATATGAACTTGAAGAATACTATCCAAATGTAAATATTTCATTATTGGCTGGAACTCTTTATAATAGTGATACAGAAATGGCAAAGTATTTAATAGAGCAAGGTGCCGATGTAAATACTCCTACACCTTCAGAAGATGGTTATCCTTTACTGCTTCAGGCTATTGATAATGGAAAAACAGAGCTTGTTAAGCTTTTAATAGAGAAAGGAGCAGACACTACAGTTGTAAATAAGGAAAAGAAGACAGTATTTGATATAGCTAGAGAAAAAGGCTATGATGATATATTAGAGTTAGAAAATAAATAAAAAGCGAGCCGACCGAATTACATAAAATAAATAAAAAGCGAGCCGACCGAATTACATAAAATAAATAAAAAGCGAGCCGACCGAATTACATAAAATAAATAATAAAGTGAGAAAAAGCCGCCTCGATAATTCATTATCGAGGGTCTTATAGGCTTTTTCGAGCATAACAACAATAAATAAAAAATTGAGAAGCTGGTAGATTTAATTGTCAGCTTTTTTTATTAACAACATATTTTTAATTGATTTGTTATATACGATATAGTGGTAATTAATGTTTTCTTTACTTTTATATTTACTTATGATATTATAGCAAACAATAATGATTAAGGAGTGTTTATGAAAAAAATAATTATAATGGCTTTAATATTAATCAGTATAATAAGCTGTAATTCTAAAAAAAACGATAATGCAGAAGTAACTGCAAATACTAATGCCGTTAATACAAATAATGTAGAAACCGATACTAAATTAATTTCTGTAATTAATACCAATACACTAGAAAGCAATACAAAAGAGTATGAAGGATATGCCACTAATATTTATTATAGTGCTTCATCAGCTGAAAAATATTCACAAGCTATTGCAGATTTTAATCTTATAAAAGATAAAGCCTCTTTAGATGAATGGCAGTCAAAATATACAGATCAAACACCTATAAAGTTTGCTATTGATTATTATCCTACAGAAGAAAAAGCCATTGAATTAATATCTTATGGTGCTGATGTCAATCAAAAAGATTTTATGGGGCTTACTCCTTTAATGAATGCCTCAATTAACGGATATGTAAAACTAGCTATAGAACTTATAAATCATAATGCTGATGTTAATGCAAGAGAATTAGATTCAAGAGGTAATATATCTGCGGATTCTTTATTTTATGCTGTTAATGCTAATAATAGTTTAGAATTAGTTAAAGTTCTATTAAATTCTGGAGCAAATCCCAATATTGTTTATTCAGATCCCGAGGAAGGCAATTTTACTATATTAGACAGAAGTTTATATTATAATAATTTTGAAATATTTAAAACACTTGTAGAAAATGGTGCTAATATAGACAAAGTTAATGATAGAGGGGAGCCTTTTATTGTTGATGCTATTAGACGCGAACGTTTTGATATAGTGAAATATTTAGTTGAAAAAGGAATTGATCCTACAATGAAATATACAGATTATAGAAATATACCATTTTCTTTATTAGCTGCTACAGTTAATAATAATGATACAAAAATAGCAGAATATTTAATAGATAAAGGTGCTGATGTAAATACTAAAGCTATTATTGATAATTATATGGAAAATGATATGACTTCAAATGATAAAGATGATAGCAAAGAAGCTGTAAATTTAATATTGACTGCTATTGAAAATGGAAATACATCACTCGTAAAACTTTTAATAGAGAATGGAGCAGACACTACAGTTGTAAATAAGGAAAAGAAGACAGTATTTGATATAGCTAGAGAAAAAGGCTATGATGATATATTAGAGTTAGAAAATAAATAAAAAGCGAGCCAACCAAGTAGGCACTCTTACAGGTGGCGAGCATAGCAATAATAAAAAAATCGAGCAGCTGATAACTTTAGTTGTCAGCTTTTTTTATTAACAGCTTTTATACTTGCACTTTCGCCGCAGGCGTACTGCGTATGGTTCTTGGCGAAGCCCGCCTGCGACCGAAGGGAGTACCTTTAGGTAGACGTGCGGCGGGAAAAAGAACAACAAAAAATCGATAAACTTAACAAATTTAAGTACACATTATAATGTTATATTTTATCAATAGTATATTTTTAATTGATTTTTTATATACGGTATAATGGTAATTAGTATTTTATTTACTTTTATATTCATTTATGGTATCATAAAATAAAATATGCTATTTAAGGTTGAAATTATGAAAAACAAAATTATTATTATCTTTATAATAACTATAATGACTGCAATAGCTTTATATGCTAGTAGTGAAAGCAATAATGATGAATTAAATAATGAAGATAATACATTAATAGATCCTGATAAAGAAACTGATGAATATACTGAAAATGAAGAGATAAAAGAAGAAACAAAAAATAATAACACTTTTAATGACGGTAATAATTATAAATTAAAAAATACAGTAACTACAAATGAAATAATAATGCCTAGCGAAGAATTATTAAAACTATTAGAAAAAAATAAAAAGAAAACAGGCGTTGCTGAAATGATTGAATTGATAAATGATGGCGGTATAAATGCTGCTTCAAAAGATCAGCTTACTATAGGCGATGTTACACACTATACTAATTCTACCCCTTTAATGATAGCTTCATCATACGGGCATTATGATATAGCAAAAGCTTTGATTGATAATGGGGCTTTGATTAATTTAAGAACAGACGATGGATTTAATGCTTTAATGGAAGCTGTAAGAACTGATAATATAGAGATGGCAAAATTATTAATAGAACATGACTCTGATATAAATATAAAAAATAAAGATGGTGAAAATATGATTATACTTGCATGCGAAAACGGCAATGAAGAAATGTTTAATCTATTAGTAGAAAATAATGCAGATATAAATGAAAAATCATCATGGGGAGCATCTGCACTTATTTATGCTTCTGAAAAAGGCAATATCAATATAATGAAATATTTAATAGATAATGGAATAGATGTTAATGGAAAAGCTGATGAAAATGGGGACACTCCATTACTTTGGGCTGTTACAGGAAAAAATCCTTATGAAGCTTCAAAACTTTTAATAGAAAATGGTGCCAATGTAAATGCTACAAATGATGGCGGAGTTGCTCCTGCTACTATACTTGCGGCATCTACTCCTAAAGTGGTAAAACTCTTAAAAGATAATGGTGCCGATTTAGATACAAAATTTTTAGATTATTATCCTCCTATAGCAATTGCTGCAGGTGAGGGTAATTTAGAAATAGTTAAGGCATTGGTTGAAAATGGTGCTGATGTGAACTATTATCCTAATGATATAAACTATACTGCGATATTTCATGCTATAGACCAACATAATTATGAAGTTGCTGAATATTTATTTAAAAATGGTGTTGATTTAAATATAAAAATGAAACCTGATAATGACTATGGCAGAAGTATAAAAGAAAGCTACAATGTTTTAGAATATGCTGAGGCTATTCAGGATAAAAAAATGATTAACATAGTAAGCAAATATTATAAAAAGAAAAAATAAATTATTATAATATAAGGGGAATTAAATGAAAAAAATAATTATAACAGCTTTAATGTTAATCGGTATAATAAGCTGTAATTCTAAAAAAACTGATAATACAGAAGCAACTGCAGATACTAATGCTGTTAATAACAATAATACAGAAATATCTAAGAATAAAATATCTAATAATGATGATGAAAAAATCTATCAGGGATATGCTTCTAATGATATGTGGAGTATATATAAAACTACAATGTTAGAAGAGGAAAAAAAATTATTTAATGAAATTGATTCTATAAAAGATAAAAATTCTTTCAATGATTGGCAGTCAAAAAATCCTAGTAAATCTTCTTTAGTATTTGCTATTGATAAATTTCCTACAGAAGAAAAGGCTATTGAATTAATATCTTATGGTGCTGATGTAAATATGAAAGATGATAATGATAGTAGGACTCCTTTAGAATTAGCTTCAAAAATGGGATATTTGAAACTTGTAAAAAAACTTATCAAAAAAGGGGCTGATGTTAATTTTAGAGAAGAAGAAGGAGGAGATATAGATGCTTTATATTATGCAGTAGAGTCTGAAAAAAATTATCATTTTGAAGTAGTAAAGGAATTATTAAATGCAGGAGCAGATACAGATATTATTTATGGTACTAGAAATATATTAAATGTTGCTATAATAGGAAGATGCAATTTAGAAAAAGTTAAACTACTTACAGAACATGGAGCAGATATAAATTATTCAAATTTTGAGTATGGCCCCGTAATTGCTGTTGCTATTTCTCAAGGATGTATTGATATAGTAAAATATTTAGTTTCTCAAGGTGTTGACTCTGCTATGACATATACCAATGTTTATTCATTATATTCCGGTAAAAGTTATTCATTACTTAATGCTGCAGTAAGAAATAAAACTACAGAAATAGCAGAATATTTAATAGAACAAGGTGCTGATATTAATACTCAAACTGATAGTGTTTCTGGTTTACCTTTAATATTTGTTGCTCTTAGAGTTGAAAATATTGAACTTCTTAAACTTTTGATAGAGAAAGGTGCAGATACTTCTGTTGTTGATAAAGACGGAAAAACAATTTTTGATTTAGCTAAAGAACAAGGCTATGATGAGATTGCAGCTTTAGAGAAATAATAAAAATAATATTTTAAAGTGATAAATTATCAGCTGGCAGATTTAATTGTCAGCTGTTTTTTTATTAACGGCTTTTATACTTGCACTTTCGCCGCAGGCGTACTTCGTATGGTTCTTTGACGAAGTCCGTAGAGCGTATGCGGCGGGAAAAAGAACAACAAAAAATTGACAAACTTAAAAATTTTTAGTATATACCTAAACAACTATACTTTGTCAAAAATAAATTTATATTTTTGTTTTATATCTGGGGCTTTGCCCCATACCCCACTTCTTTTGTTGCCACAAAGAAGCTATATCCTCGACAAGCTCGGATACGCTTCGCGAAAGGCTATATTTGAACTTAAATGTAATAAATTATTTTACATATAAGACAATTTTAGTATGATTTAGTATTAATTTTATACTTGCACTTTTTGCAACTTTTTGCGGCGGGAAAAAGTTGAATAAAAAAATGACAAAGTTAAAAATTTTCAGTATATAATAGTAAGTTTATCGCTAGCAGCAATAAGAAATTAATGTTTTCTTTACTTTTATATTTAGTTGTGATATGATAATAAAAAATAATAATTAAGGGGTAATTAAATGAAAAAATTAATTATAACTGCTTTAATATTAATCAGTATAATAAGCTGTAATTCTAAAAAAACTGATAATACAGAAGTAACTACAGATACTAACGCAATTAATTCCAATAATACAGAAACATCTAATAATGATGAATATGTTGAAGATAATAATACTGAGGAAATTAATACTGATACTGCAGAAATTAGCGAATCAGGTATTGAAGTACCAGGATGGGATTTGGAGGCTTTTAATGATCTTAAAAATGTAAAGGATGCAGAGTCTTTAAAAAGCTGGGAAGAAAAACATGGAGAAAGAAGTTTAATAATGGCATTACAATACGGTGATAAAAAAATGGTTACAGAATTACTTTCTTACGGTGTTAATGTTGATCAGACTTATCTTGATAATGATAGTCCATTAAAAACAGCTTCTGCAAAAGGATATTTAGAACTTGTAAAAGAGTTTATAAAAAGAGGGGCAGATGTTAATTTTATAGGAGATGGAAATATTGATGCTTTACATTCAGCAGTAATGTCTACAAATGAAAATAGTTTAAAAATAATGAAAGAATTATTAGATGCAGGTGCTGAAGTAGATCTTGAGTATGGCTGGGAAGAACCTGTTCCTATATTACTTGACACAATTGGAGTTGACGAATCAAAATGTGATTTAGAAAAATTTAAAATGCTTGCTGAATATGGAGCTGATATAAATTATGTTGATAGTTATGGCTATCCTTTAATTCGTTATGCTGTTAATGCAGGCTGTTTGGATATAGTAAAATATTTAGTTTCAAAAGGCATTGATCCTGCTATGAAATATGAACTTAAAGAATACTATCCAAATGTAAATATTTCATTATTGGCTAGTACTCTTTATAATAGTGATACAGAAATGGCAAAGTATTTAATAGAGCAAGGTGCCGATGTAAATACTCCTATACCTTCAGAAGATGGTTATCCTTTACTGCTTCAGGCTATTGACAATGGAAAAACAGAGCTTGTTAAACTTTTAATAGAGAATGGAGCAGACACTACAGTTGTAAATAAGGAAAAGAAGACCGTTTTTGATATAGCCAGAGAAAAAGGCTATGATGATATTGTCGCTTTAGATAAATAATAATTTTAAATATAAAAATTGTGAGCGTCTATTAGCTTTAGCTTACAGAGCCTAAAAGCGAACAATTTTTATTGGTAATAATATATATTAGCTTTAGAAAAATAATATAAATAATATTTTAAAGTGATAAACGAGCAGCTGATAACTTTAGTTATCAGCTAGTTTAAAGCGAGTTTATCACTAGCAATAATAAACAGCTGATAACTGATGATGAAGTTCTCAGCTGTTTTTTTATTGTTCTTTTTCCCTACGCACGCTAAAGGCACTCTCTTCGGTCGCAAAAGAAGTGGGGTTTGGCACGAATGTGTGCTTCGCAGCAAAGCCCTGCAAATATTTTAAATTAAAAAAATTATTTTTGACAAAATATATTTGTTTAGGTATATACCAAAAATTTTTAAGTTTGTCAAAATTAGTTTTTATATTGTTATTATTTTCGGGGACTAGTCCCCGAACCCCTACTTCTTTTGGTGACCCAAAGAAGCAAAAGGACTGCATTTTGACACAAATCTTGGTTTTACTTCACATTTCAAACAAAACTTAATAATATTTTATGCTATTAATAAATAAAAATTACATTCGTAAATAATTCAAATTTGACAAAATATATTTGTTTAGGTATATACTAAAAATTTTTAACTTTGTCAACTGATTCACTTTATATAAATGTTATCTATTTTTTTCTTGCACACGCTATGCATACGGCATCAACTTTGAGAGTGTAGCTGTGGGAAAAAGTTGATAGTACATTTACAAAATATAAAAAATTAAAAATTTTAAGTATATTATTCTAAAAAATTAATAAAATAAAAATTATTTTATTTATATAAAACATCCTACTATTTAAAAAATAGCGTTTTAAAAAATTAGTTGTAATTATTGACATTACAATAAAATATGTTATTATAGTTGTAATAATATATGTTACAATCTTTTTAATTAAAGATAATATTTATAAATTTAGAAAGTTAATTATAATTAAATTATATTTGGAGTTTTATATGAAGATATATGAAATTATTTTCAGTCCAACAGGCGGAACAAAAAAGGTTGCAGATGCAATTGCTTCAGAAATAAGCCAAAAAACTAACAGTAGTATAGAAAAAATTGATTTAACTGATTATAGTATGGATTTCTCAAGCGTAAAAATATCTCAAGATGATATTGCTGTTATTGCAGTACCGTCTTATGCAGGCAGAGTTCCAGAAATAGCATCAAAGCGTATATCTCAAATAAAAGGTAATGGGGCTAATACAGTTATTGTATCTGTTTATGGTAATAGAGATTATGAAGATACTTTAATTGAACTTTATGACATAGCGAAAGAGTTAAATTTCAAAGTTACTTCTGCTATAGCTGCAATTGCAAAACATTCTATAGCTTATAAATACGCTTCTAATAGACCAGATGAAAATGATATAGCCAAACTCAAAGAATTTGCAGGTAACATAATAAATGCTTCTGAAGTTTTAGATGAACATAAATTAAAAGGCAATCGTCCATATAGACAAATAAGTAAAGTATCATTAGTGCCAAAAACTACAAATAAATGCAATGATTGTAAATTATGTGCTAAGAAATGCCCAGTTCAGGCAATAGATATTAATAATCCTAAAATAATTGATAAAAATAAATGTATATCCTGTATGAGATGCGTTTCAATATGCAATTCATCAGCTAAGTATATTAATAAGATTATGTTAATTATAGTACATTTTGCTTTGAGAAAATCATGCTCTAAATCAAAGGATTATGAATTTTATATTAACTAATTATATTATTATAGAATAAACCTATATTTTTACTTATCTAGTTTAGGTGATACATATATATTATTTTGTTTTAATTTAAATGCAAATACTATTACAGCCATTGCTAATATTATAAATATGAATGCTATAACTAATGTATATATTTTTGGCTTGGTTACTATAGTGTTATTTGTTTTATCATACAGTATTTCCGTTTTTGAATTTACAGAGATATTATTGTCTGAATTTTCTAAATATGAGTTTGTAAGTATTATTTTTTTCCTTCATAAGTGAAACTATAAATTACATTTGCAAATTTTTGTTTTTTTATAATACCATATTCATAATGCTCAATACTTTCTATATTAGCATTTATTTTAATTATATTTTCATTATTAAATCTAAAATGAAGATAAATTATAATAAATGATGCCGATAAAAATATCAGTCCTATGAAAAATAGTATAGCTTTATATTTTATAATTTTTAATTTATTGTTCATATAGCAATAATAATATATTTTTATTTTTTATCAAATAGTAGTTTGAAAAAATTATAAAAATTACAAGTATATATTAAATTTCTTTACTAGACTTTATAAGTTTAGGTTTTTATTAATTGAATTTTATATTTATTTAAGATAATATTACTTAATGAAATTAAATATTTAGGGTAGGTTTTTCTTTATGAAAAAAATTATTTATTTTTTATTTTTATTTGTTAGCATTATATTTATTTCATGCTCTTCAGAAAATAATAAATCTCATGAATTATTTATAAATGTAGGTTCTGAACCTAAAACAATAGATCCGGCATTAAATATATCTATAGCAGATTCAACTTATATAATCCATACTTTCGAGGGACTTTTGTCTAAAGATAAAGAAGGAAAATTAATAGGAGCTGCCGCTGAAAGATGGGACATAAGTGAAGACGGACTAGTTTATACATTTCATTTGAGAACTAATGCAAAATGGTCTGACGGTGTTGATGTAACTGCTGAAGATTTTGTATATTCTTGGAGAAGAGTTTTAGATAAAAATACAGCAAGCGGAGGAAGTTTGCAATTAGAACCTGTAAAGAATGCTAAAGATATCATATTAGGAAAATTGAATTCCGATTCTTTAGGTGTAAAAGCCATTAATAATTATACTTTTGAAGTTACATTAGAAAAACCTTTGCCTTATTTTTTGGAGTTAACAGCCCTTTCTACTTTTTATCCTGTGAGAAAGGATATTATTGAAAAATATGGAGATACTTGGACTATGAATCCTGAAAGTTATATAGGTAATGGTCCTTATATGATGATTGAAAGAAATATAGATGATAAAATAGTAATGGTAAGAAATGCTAATTATTGGGATTATTGGAATCTTGGTCCTGAAAAAATAACTTTTATTATTATGAATAATCCTACAGCTTCAGAAGCAGCTATAAAAGAAGGTTCATTACATTTTTCAACTATAATACAGAATAATGATATAGATAAATTAAGAGATGAAGGATTTCTTAGATATATTAATAAGCTTGGAGTAGTTTATTATGCTTTAAATATTACTAATGAAATATTGAAAGATGATAGGGTGAGAAAGGCTTTATCTCTTGTTATAGATAGAAATTATCTAGTTAATAATGTTGTTAAATCAGGTCTTCCTGCAGGTTCTCTTGTTCCTTTTGGAATTCCTTATTCTGAAGGCGATTTTAGAGAAATAGGAGGAGATTATATAAGCGTTAAGCCTGAGAATTATGATACAAATTTATATGAAGCTAGAAGATTAATGGCAGAAGCAGGATATCCAAATGGCAGCAATTTTCCTGTTATAACTTTCTTATCAGATTCGACTGCATCATCTCAAATTTTTGAAGCTGTACAGCATATGTGGAAGGAAACTTTAAATATTGACAGTACAATAGATCAGGAGGAATTAGCAGTATTCTTACAAACATTCTTTGCTGATAAAAATTATGTTGTAGCAAGGGGCGGATGGACAGCTGATTATACTGATCCTATGACATTTTTGAGTTTATTTTTAAGTTATAGTCCTCAAAATCATTCATCATTCAGCAATGAAGAATATGATAATTTGATTATTTCTTCTATGTCTATGACAAATGAAATTGAAAGAATGAATACTTTGCATAAGGCTGAAAAGATATTATTTGATAATGATGTGATTATACCTTTATATTATGATACCGTACCTATATTGATAAATCCTAAATTAAGAAATGTGGTATACGATACTTTATCAAGATATAAATTCACTTATGCTTATTTAGAAGAATAGAATATTTAATTTATTTATATTTAATAATGTTAATTTTTTATAGAATTTTTTTGTTTTTAATATATATTTATAGCAATATTTTTCATGTTATTTCATTACAAATAACAAATAATTTAAGAGGGATAATTTAATGTCAGAAAATCAAAATAATTCTGAAAATACACAAAATGAAAAAAATACTAGTGTAGAAAAAAATGCAGAAAAAGAAAACAGAAGAGAAAAGTTAAACACATTAAGAGGTATGGGAATAAACCCATTTCCAAACAGTTATGATGTAACTTATAAATCTAAGGATATAGCAGAGAAATTTGAAGAGTTAGAGAAGAATGAAACGGAAGTTGCAGTTGCCGGAAGAATTATGCTTTATAGAGTAATGGGTAAGTCTTCATTTTTAACTATAAAGGATGCTGTAGGTACTATTCAGGCTTATATACAAAAAGATAAAGTAGGTGATGAGTTCTATAATACAGTATTCAAAAAATTAATAGATATAGGCGATATTGTAGGCGTAAAAGGTACCGTTTTTAAAACTAAAACAGGTGAAATTACTATATATGCAAATGAATTAAAATTATTAACTAAATCACTTAATCCATTGCCTGAAAAATTCCATGGATTAACAGATACAGAACTTCGCTACAGACAAAGATATGTTGATTTGATAATGAATGATGATGTTAAAGAAGCATTTATTAAAAGATCTAAAATGATTTCTGCTATAAGAGAAGTAATGATAGAAAATAACTTCTTGGAAGTAGAAACTCCTATGATGCATCCTTTGATTGGAGGAGCTAAGGCTAAACCTTTCATCACACATCATAATACTTTGGATATGACATTATATTTGAGAATAGCACCTGAACTTTATTTGAAAAGATTGGTTGTAGGCGGTTTCGACAGAGTATTTGAGCTTAATAGAAATTTCCGTAATGAAGGTATATCTACAAGACATAATCCTGAGTTTACTATGATGGAAGCATATATGGCTTATGCTAATTTCCACAAAGTTATGGAATTGGTAGAAGAAGTATTCTCAAAAGTATGTTTCAAATTAAATGGAAAATATACTTCTCAGTATAAAGATTATGAGATTAATTTCAAACCTCCATTTGCAAGAGTACCTATGGTTGATTTGGTTAAAGAGCATTCAGGACTTGATTTCAATGCTATACAGTCAGATGATGAGGCATTAGAAAAAGCTAAATCAGTGGGTGTAGAAATAGATACTTCAAAAACTAAACCTACTAAATGGGAAGTAATGGTTGCAGTATTTGAGGAAAAAGTTGAAGAAAAATTGATACAACCTACATTTGTTATTAATTATCCTAAAGCAGTTTCTCCTCTTTCAAAATCTTATCCTGATAATCCAGATATTACAGAGAGATACGAATTATTTATAGGTGGAATGGAGATGTCTAATGGATTCAGCGAGCTTAATGACCCAATAGACCAAAAAGAACGTTTTGAGGAACAATTAAAAGCTAAAGCACGCGGTGAAGATGAAACTATGGATATGGACTTAGACTATATCAATGCTTTGGAATACGGACTTCCTCCTACAGGCGGACTTGGAATAGGTATTGACAGAATGGCTATATTATTCTTGAATGTTGCTAGCATTAGAGATACTATTCTTTTCCCTCAAATGAGAAAATTAGATTAATTGTTTAAATGTATAAAAAAATTAAGAAAAATTTATTACTAATTTCATACTATTCTGTTTTACATAAAACAAAATAATATAATAAAGAGGGTAAAAATGAAAAGAATCTATTTACTATTTATCATTTTTGTGCTTGCTATTTCCTGTTCTAATAAGACAGAAAGCACTCAAAATACTGCAGATAATAATGCAGCAGCAGAAACTCAATTAAGTTCAAATACTCAAGTGTTTGAAGGTGATTTTGTTTACTATGCTGATTCTGCTAATTTCAGCAATTACACAGAAATGAAAAACTATCCTGTAGCTATGGAAGGTGAATATCTTAACTTAGAGAGAGAATATACAGGATTTAATTTTGCTGAACCTACTAAAGTTAATTTGAAAGTTGAAGGTTATTTAGAAGAAAGACCTGGTATGGAAGAAGGAACTACAAATATGTTTTTAATAGTTACAAAAGTTATAGGTTTTGATACTAATAAAACAACTCCTTTATTCCAAAAATAATAAATTCTAATTAGATTATATGATGCTGGCGTATAATTTTTTATATGTCAGCATTTTTATTTTAAAAATACATTAGTTTATCATTAAACCTATAATTACTTATCAAAAAATAATATTTACTATTTACAAAAATGGCTATTAAGATATAATCTTCTTTTATATTATTATGATTATTTTTTGTTTAGGATATTTATGAAAAAAATTAATATACTCATTTGTTTAATATCTATAGTAATTACATTTACTGCATTATTTTCTGTAAATTATTTAGGTAAAAATGATTCTGATACTTCTTTAAGCAATATTAATATAATGAATAGTACTTATAAAGAATCAAGGGATTATATATTAGATGATTATTATATATTTGATTATTCTGATAAGGAACAGAAATTAAGAGATATATTTAAGTCAAGTCCTATAGCCTCAAGACTAAAATATAGAGCTAGTTTAATATCTCATTTGGGTGAGGAAGAGATTGTTATAAATGGTATTGATATAAAAAATGATGATGAAGTTTTTGGTATTTTAAATAATCGTACATTAGAAAATTTTAATCCTGATAATTCAATTATTATAAGCAAGTCAATAGCTTCTGTATTGGATGTTAATACTAATGATACTATAATATTGAAACTTATTACCAAAACAGGACATTATAATGCTGAAGAATATACTATAATAGAAGTGTCTGATAACTTAAATTACAATTATGCATTAATCGATATTAATAATTTAAATAACTTTGTAGGTTTGGAAAATGCCGCCACTGAAATATATGTGAAGCAGAATATAAGCGATGATAAGTTGTTTGATTATGATAATGATATAAATCAAATTTTTGGAAATGGATTTGGTGCTTATACTAAAAAAGATATTTTAGGATCTGATTATAAAGCTAATGAAAATGATTCCAAATACAAAATATATATAATATTAATATATTTATTTGTTTTGCTTTCAGTATTTATATTTATTAATTCATATACTATTTACAGCTATAGGGATTTACTAAAATCAAAATTATTATACAGTGCTTCTGGTTTTGCTATATCGTTCATTATATATTTCTTTATATTATTGTATAAGGGCGAATTAGAATTTGATTATATATATCCACTTCTTTTTATTATAAATATATTATCAGTTATTATAGCCAATGTTAAATATCAGGTTTGGGAGAAAGTATTTTTACAGGATGATGAGTATAAAAAAAGTAAGAATATATTAATCATATTCGGACTTGTATGTACTTATATAATAGTATTTTTGGTATTGTATATATCATTTTTTGTATTTGCAAATAAATCAAATGAAAATATTAATAAAGAATCACCTGAAAAAATTTTTAGAATAGTAAAGAATAACACTTCAAGAAATACATTTTTATTCAATGGTTCTATAGATTTCTCTACAAATAATTCTTTTAGTAATGATATTAATGATAGTATAACTAATTTATTATTTAAAGAAATTAGTTCTTATGATGAGTACGCTGATATAGAAACAGTGTTGACTTTTCCTGTTGGAGTTGTTATAAGAACAGGAAGCATATATTCAAGGGTTTATGCTTATGATAAGAATATATTAGAAAATGGAATGAGCGTATCTAATATTCTTATAGAAGGAGAGATGTTTGAAAGTCCTAAAAGAGAAATTATAATAGGCAAGGATTTAGCTAATTATTTGAATTTGAAGATAGGGGATGCTTTATCACTTATAGCAAAGGCATCAAGGGGCTGGCTTGAAACAGGATATTTTTATGTAAGCGGAATATATGATTTAAAGAATAAAAATTATGATATTATAGGAGATGTAACTGCTATGAATAGTTTTATATATCTTAAAGAAGGTGATAAATCTCCTTATAATGAAAGCATAATAGTTTTTTCTAATAATGATGATATATATTCGCTTTTAAATAAAAGTGAAATAATAAATAATAATGATTTGAAAATTGTTTCCGCTGATAAAGTATATTATATGCAAAATTCCAGCTCAATTAGAAATATTACTATTTTGCTTATAATAACTTTAGCTTTTTCACTTGCTTTATTATCTTCATCTGTATTATCTATTTTCCACAGAAGATTATCAAAGTATATAAATGCTTGGAATAAAAGTTTATTATTAAATGGTTTATATGCTTTGTCTTTTGTTATTGCTATAATATTATCTATTGTAATAATATCTGTATTTATGATATTTAGTATTAAATTGGTGTTATTTAGTTTATGTATAGTATTATTGTCATTTGTACTATCTCTTTTAATATCTAATTATAATTATATATAGAGGTTAAGGATTAAAAATGAATTTTTTAAAGAAAGTATCAAAAAGAAATAAAATAATATTTTTAGTAGTGATTATATTCGTATTTACTATGCATCTATATATGTATAAAACAGCTCATTCAATGAGAGTTAGATATATTACTTTAGAGTTTAAAGATTTGCCTAAAAGTTTTGATAATATGAAATTGGCTTTAGCTGCAGATATGCATGCCGGGCTTTATATACCTGAAAGTCATGTAAGAAGAATGTCTGATTTAATAATGAATGAAAAACCAGATATGATATTATTTGGGGGTGATTATATTTATAGTGCACCTCATAAATTCAGTCATTATGATAAAAAGAATACTGAGAAATTTAATAATGGTATAAAAGGTTTAGAAGCTAAATATGGAAAATATGCAGTTTTAGGAAATCATGATAATTGGGAAAGCACTGAAGATATTTCTAATGCTTTGATCTCTAATGGATTTAAAGTAATAGATAATAATATTTCATTCATAACAAATGAAAGCGGAGAATATATATCTATTGGAGGAGTAGGAGATTTTTTAACTGATGATGTTAAATTTGATATCGCTACTAGTAATGTTAAAGCTGAAGATTTTCATATACTATTATCTCATGAACCTAATATACCTTTGAAGAGAGCAAAAGATGGAGGATATATGAAGTTTATAGATTTCTTTTTCTCAGGACATACACATGGACTTCAAATAAGTTTTCTTCCTATGTGGGTATGGGAAGGAATAAATAAAAATAGAGAGTATCCTCTTTTTCCTGCTGTTTACGGACTTATGAATTATGCTAATATGAAAGTTTATGTTACTTGCGGAATAGGTGCAGTGCTTATGCCTTTAAGATTATTTGCTTATCCTGAAGTAGTTATAATAACTTTGAAAAGTAGTAAGTAATAGAATAATAAAAAAACAGGCTTTAAATTTTAATATTTAAAGCCTATTTTATTTCTAATAATTAAACATTATTAAAATATTTTTGTGTAAAAATGGCAGTAAGGCATAGAACCTTTTTTAGCATAATAATTCTGATGATAATCTTCTGCCTCATAAAAGTTTTTGTACGGTCTTATAGTTGTAGCTACATCATAATTTTTTTCTCTTAACATTTTCACATATTTTTCTGCTATTTCTTTTTCTTCATCATTTTGATAGAAAATAGCAGATAAATATTGCGATCCTATATCAGGACCTTGTCCGTTTTTTTGAGTAAAATCATGAGTTTCAAAGAAAAGTTTAACCAATTCTTCATAAGTAGTTTTTTCAGGATCATAAGCAACTCTTACAGTTTCTAAATGTCCTGTAAGTCCTGTGCATACTTCCTGATATGTAGGATTTACTTTATGTCCTCCTGCATATCCGCTTACAACTGAAAGAACTCCTTTTGATTTTTCAAACCAGTATTCTGTACCCCAGAAACATCCGGAAGAAAAATATGCATATTTTACATTTTCAGGCATAGCTGTACTATTGTTCATATTGTTACCTTTATCATTAATATTTTGGCTGTTAAGTTTTTCAGAGCATGAAATAATTGATAATAAAGATAAGATTGTTATTATTATTTTTTTATCATAGTATATATTAAACTCCGTAATTTTAGATTTGCTGTTCTTTATTATCTTGAAATATTATTTATTTTTCAGAATTTTCATTATTATTTTCATTCGTGAATTTATTAACGAAATTTAAAGAAACAGAATTAATGCAGTATCTAGTCTCTTTTTCTGTAAAACCTTCTCCATAAAATACATGTCCCATATGTCCACCGCATTTTGCACATACAACTTCGATTCTGTCTCCATCAGGTACTAATTTGATATTTTCTTTTATGGCATCATCAAAACTAGGCCATCCTGTTCCAGAATTAAATTTTGCTTCTGAATAAAACAATGGCGTATCGCAGATTTTGCATGTGTATATTCCGTCCTCTTTTATATTTAAAAGATCTCCTGTGAAAGGAATTTCTGTACCTTTATTAATTAATACATGATATTCTTTTGCTGAAAGAGTTTTTGTTTCATTACAGACATTACATACTTCTTTGTTTGCTGTTTCATCACATGATATAACGATTATCAAGATTGAAATTAGTATTAATATATTCCTTAACATAATTACTATTATATAAATTTTTCTTTAAAAATCAATAGTGTTATACTACCTATGTACATTTAAAGGAAATGAATATGCAGTTCTATCCTTTAAATCAAATATGTTTCCAGCAGTATCTATTAATTTATAATCAAACATATGAGTAAATTTCTTATATTTTATTTTGGCTGGTAATTGTATAGTTTCTATATTACCGGAATAAGCATCTATTCTGTATAGAACCATAGCATCGATTTGATTATTAGACATTTTTTCCTGTATTATAGCAGGAGTATCTAAATATACCTTATTATCTTCTTTTAAATAGAAAAATCCGCCTATATAATGATTAAGGAATGAAAGAAATTGAATTTTCCAAATTATTTTTTTGTTGCTGTATAGAGAAACTGACTCATCATTATCTACTAAAAGTAACTCTTTATTAGCGGCATCAAAAATTTTAGATACTCTTATTTCAGAATATCCTATTAATTCCTTAGTTTCAGTTAAAGTGTTAAAATTCAAATAATTTATTACTCTATTTTCTGTTATAGAAGGATATGTAAATATAACTCTTTGTTCATTAAAACATCCGTTTCCAATGAGTATATTTTCTTTTAACGTATGCATAGTTTTTTTAGTTTGTACATCATATACAAATACTTTCATTATATTTACTTCTCTTGCCCTAATTAATATATATCTTGGATTTCCTGTGAAAAATGCTTCATATACATAAAGGTCGTTTATTTCTAGTAATACCTTATTTGTTCCTATTTCTATTATTTTAAATACATTATTTTGAGAATCATTGCTTGTAACGGAAATAGTCATAATTTTAGTTCCGTCTAATGACATATCAACTATAGAGTATGATCTTGCATTTTTATGAAATGTTCTGCATATATCCAATTTAAAATCATATAAAAAACTATTGCAGCTTCCTTTATAATATGGTCTAAATATTCCTTTATTAGTTTTCTGATCTATGTATATGTAATAATCATCTTTTTCAATTTCATTATATAAAACATTTTGTTTAGATATCATCAATAATTCTCCTAATTTTTTATTTTCACTATCATCATTGGTTCTATTTTTGCATCTAATTTATACTCTAATATGGCATAATAATCATAAATTTCTATGACTTTAGCAGATGCCACAAGTTTTTCTTCATTTTTATAAAATCTGTATTTATATAGCATTTCGCTTGTATACCAAACATCTCCTTCCTGATTGCTTCTCACAGATATATATCCCTTTTCAGTATTATTATTATTAACTGGTATTTTGGGTATATTGCTGATATTATTAGTAGGATTATTTTCTGGAGTTGGAAGCTTAAGAACTTTATCTACTTTATATATATTAAATTCATCTCCTACTTTAATATTATTATTTTTTCCAAGGTTTATATATAATTTATTATTTTCTATTCTAGTTACTATTCCTGTTAAAGGTGGATTTCCTAAATATTCTGTTATTTTATTTGCTATTTTATTTAATGCTATTGCCGATGCCGCTCCTAATGCTGTTTCTGTAAAAAGAGCATCTTCTGCTGAATATACAGGACTATTATTAGGTAGAGTATAAGTACCAGTGTCAGTAAAAGATTTTACTGTTCTTAATGTATTTATATTTATAAGATTTACTTTAAACTCAACATTAGCTGTATCTTTACCGCCTTTTTTTAAGTTAAAGTTTAATATTTCACCTGTTATAATATAATCAGAATTGAATGTTTCTTTTATAAAGTCGGAAGCCAACTGCAAATTAGTTTGCATAGTTTTGTATGATGCTACAATATCATAAGAACTAAAATATGATATTAGGAGATCATAGTCAGTAACATTTACCATTTTTGTATTAACTAATGAATCTTCAAGTACTCTTACTACTCCATCATCAGCTTTATATTCTTCCACCCAAGTTTCATCAACACTTTCAAATGGCAGTATAGTTATAGTTATAGAGTAGGCATTAATACTAAAGAGTAGTATTGCTATTAATAATATAAATTTATTTTTTATAAAAAGCATATATTTAATAATCTTTGTCTATTTCTTCTTCTTTTTTTGGATTTTTGCATGCCATTAATGCATTTATAGATATTAATGACAGTAATATTCCAAAAATAAAAATAATTTTTCTAAAAAAGTTCATTATAAAAATCCATTAACTTTATATATTGTATATTATATTAAAAAAATAAAACAATTTCAATAATTAACATAAATATTTTTATATAGATTCTTTTGTAAAAATATATTTGACAACTTAATTAACATAATATATCATATATAGATGAATAATAAGAATGAAAAAAATTGAATGATAAAGCTTTAAAAACAATAAGTCAGGCTAATAAAAAAGCCGTTATGCTGATTATTTTTTCTATAATATTTTCAGTATCATTTATTGTTATAATATTTTATTACTTTTTTATAAGTAAATTAGATATAGCTAAAAAGAATGATGAACCTTTATACTTTTCTGTTTTATTTATAGATGATAATAATGATATTTATGGTGCTTATGTAGGTATAATATCCAGTTTGAATAATAGAATAGGTTTAATAGGTTTGCCTAGAAATATAGCATTATGGGAAAATAATGATTCTGCTCCTCAGGTTATAAGAGAATTATATAAAAATGGAGGAGAGAATGCCGTTTTTAGGGCAATAGAAAATTCGGTGAATAAAAAAATAACTTATAGAATAGCTATTGATAATAATCAAATATCTGATATCATAGATTTGATCGGCGGCGTTAAAATGTATGTTGAAGAGCCTATTAATTTTAAAGATGAGGAGAAAGGATACGAACTGTCATTTGATATAGGCGAATGGATGTTTACAGGAAAAAAGATAATATCATATCTTCATTATTTAAATATGAAAGGATATGAGGACATAGAAACTTTATATAGATTAGAAGATGTTGTAGTTAATTCTATGATAGCTTTAATACAAAGTCCTCAGCTTAGAAATATTATACATTCTAAAGATATGAGAAATGCTATATTTTCAAAAGTTAAAAGCAATTTAAGACCTCCTGATATTAAAGCCATTATGAATATACTTGCAAATAGTAATGAAAGAACATTAGTTATAGAAAATATTGATGCAAGAGTAGATGACAATGGTATTTTGACTCCTATATTTGAAGGAAGTGCTTTTATTAAGCAGATGGACGATTTAACATTATATGTTGAGCTTAAAACACAGAAAAGCGAATTGAATAATGAGGATGTAAGTTTGACTGTATTGAATGCTACAACAGTTGGAGGGCTTGCCGATAGAATAAATATAAGAATGCGTTACAGAGGTTTTGCTGCCGGAGAATACGGTAATTTTGGTACTAATCTCAATGAAAGTGTTGTTCTTATAAGGGACGGACAAATTGAGAAGGCATTTATGGTTGCTAATGAAGGCAGAGTAACAAGAGTATATGCAAAGACAGATAGAAGAGTATTAAATAATGCAGTATTAATTTTGGGGAATGATTACTATGAAATTACACAATGATAAAAACAATGAAAATAAAGAATTAAAGAATAATGAGGCAAATAAGGTTTTAGAAACAAAGCTTAAAAAAAGAAAGAAAAAATTTATAGATAAAGAGAAGGCTAAAGAATTAACTTTAAAAGCAGCCAAAGCTTTATACGATAAGAAACTTGAAGATATTGTTATATTAGATTTAGAAGATGTAACAAGCCTTTCAGACTTTTTTATATTGGCTACGGCTTCTTCTTCTCCTCAGATGAAAGCAGGTTCCGACGCTGTTTATAAAGATTTAAAAGAAGAAGGTGTGCTTCCTTATGCAGAAAATGACAATGATCCGGAAGGCGTTTGGTATTTGAGCGATTATGGATTTTTAGTCGTTCATATATTTACTGAGGAAGGCAGAGAATATTATAATCTTGATAAATTATGGCATGAAGCTAAGAAAATAGATATGCCAGAAATATAATTTTTATTTTAATATTGTGGAGTATTTTATGAAGAGAATTACTATTATACTATCAATCATTTTTATCTTTGCTAAGATGTCATTTGCAGCAAGCGGATGGCAATTTGGTTTTATGGTACCTATAGGTATGAGTTTAGGTTTCTATAATATTGGATTTGATAATAATGTGTCTGAAGAATATAAGAAGAATTATAAAAAAGACAGCGGTACAGTTGGTTTTGATGCCGGAGTAAATATTTATGGTGGATATGCTGTATCAGATGGAGATATAGGAATAAGTTTATTATTAGATTTAGGATATTCTCATGATTCATTTGGATTATCCGGATCATATAAAGAAAATAATATAGATTATACAAAAAAAGAATATTATACTTTTGAAAATTTCTCTATAGGTATACTTCCTAAATTTCATTATCAAAATTTTGCTTTTGGTTTAGGAATAGGAGTAAAACTTCCTTTGTATTTAACACATTCAATGGAGCTTACTTCAGGAAATACAACAACAAAAACAGAAAGTAATTATGATATTAATAATATGAATAATGTAATGAAAAATTCTGTTATTACTTATGTTAAACTTACATTTGATTATTCTTTCTATGTTCATGAAAAAGTTGCTCTTTTATTGGGTGCTTATATAGGAACAGATTTTGGTATAGATTTGAGAGGAACAGAAGGTTATTATGATAGTGCTAATAAATGGGTTAAAGTAATTGACAGCAGGAATTTGGCTTCATTTGATTTAGGTATTCAATTGGGTATGAAATTCGGAGAAGATTTATTTAATTAATAAATAAGGTTATATAATTTAAAAATCTCTAGCAGCTGACTATATATTTAGTAAAGTTTCTAGAGATTTTTTATTAACTTATTATTGCTTTATTAATTATTATCATTATAGCAGCAATAAAAAATAATAATTAAGTATATTTTATATTTGCAAAAAAATATAGACTATGTTATAATTGTTAGACTAAAAACTTATGTGCCTGTAGCTCAATTGGATAGAGCATCAGATTGCGGTTCTGAAGGTTGGAAGTTCAAATCTTCTCAGGCACGTTGCTATATTAGGAAAGATGTCCGAGCTGGTCGAAGGAGCACGATTGGAAGTCGTGTGTGCTTAACCGCACCGTGGGTTCGAATCCCACTCTTTCCGTATATATGTTCTTTTTATTTTTTTACATCTCTTATAACGGGGCTCTACGGCAGTTGATGATGAATCCGCCAGGTTCGGAAGGAAGCAACGGTAAGTCAACCCAACTGGGTGCTAGTTCTCCTGTTATAAGGGGCTTTTTTATTAATTCCTTTTATAAATCCCATTTTAATTATTTTGTTATTTTTTTATATTTTTACTTGTTAATATCTTGACAAAAACAATGTATTTTTATACAATGTATTATTATATTGTTTTTTAGGAGAATTTTTTAATATGGCTACTAAAAAGAAAGAAACTGCTGAAGTAAAAAAAGATGGTAAGAGTGAAGCTATTGAAGCCATTACCGATCAGATAAATAAAAAATACGGTCCCGGCTCTTTTATGAGACTAGGAAGCAATAAAACTGTTAATGTTGATGTTATCTCTACTGGAGCATTGACACTTGACCATGCCTTGGGAGTAGGCGGAATACCTCGCGGAAGAATAATAGAGATTTATGGTCATGAGGCTTCAGGTAAAACTACATTAACTTTGCATATCATAGCTGAAGCTCAAAAGGCTGGAGGTTATGCTGCTTTTATAGATGCTGAACATGCTCTTGATCCTGTATATGCTAGTGCTTTGGGTGTTGATATTGATAATTTATATATTTCTCAGCCAAACAGCGGAGAAGAAGCTCTTGAGATATTAGAAAAAGTCGTTTCTTCTACTGCTTTTGATATTGTAGTTGTGGACTCTGTTGCTGCATTGGTTTCAAAGGCTGAACTTGCAGGAGATATAGGAGATGCTCATATTGCTTTACAGGCTAGACTTATGAGCCATGCTTTGAGAAAACTCACTGCTATAATAAGTAATACTAATACTGCTGTAATATTCATTAACCAATTAAGACAAAATATTGCAACTACTGGTTATGGTGCTGGTCCTACTGAAACTACTACAGGTGGTAAGGCTTTGAAATTTTATTCTTCTGTAAGACTTGATATAAGAAGAACTGAATGGATTAAAAAAGGCGATGATACTATAGGACATAAAGTAAAAATAAAAGTTGTTAAAAATAAATTATCATCACCATTTAAAGTAGTTAATTTAGAGATAATATTTGGTAAGGGTATATCATCTGAAGGACTTTTGATAGACTTAGCAATGGAAGCAAAAATAATTACAAGAAGTGGTGCTTGGTTCTATTATAATGGAGAGCAGATTGCACAAGGTAAGGAAAAGGTAAGAGAATTACTTGCATCAGATCCTAAAATGCGTATGGAACTTGAAATACAGATTAGAGAAACATTAAATATGGGTGGAGCTGATAAGGTAAAAGAGAAACTTGCTGAATATTTAGAAGAACAAAAAAATGGCGGTGCTAAAGAAGCAGTAAAAGAAAATAATGATGATGAAAATAATGAGGCTGCATCTTCAAAGAAAAAATCTAAGAAAGCTGAAGAAGATGAAGAAGCTAATCTTTTAATGAGTGCTGAAGAAGCTTATTCTGATGATGACGATGAAACTTACAGCGATAATGATTTTGAGGATACTATTGTAACACCTGTAAAAAATTAATTTATTATTTTAGTATATATCTATAAAAAGGGGCTTTTTTATAAAATTAGCTCCTTTTTTATTTTTACTAAATAATATAGTTATATTATTAGTATATACATATTTTTATAAAATGTTATAATACTAAAACTATAATATTGAATTTTTGAATATTTTGAATGAAGTTAATAAAATTTTTATTTATTTTTACAATTATATATACATTAATAATAATTAAGCCTTTAACAGCTCAAACTAATCTTCAGGCTGGTCTTTATATAGGGGCAGATTTAAACGGACGCTTCAGTCCCTATTTAGATGGCGGCGGAAAAATTATGCTTTTTTACAGATTTATTTCTGATGTATTTCCGGGATATATTTGGGAAGGCATAAAAACAGATCTAGGTATAAGCGATCATATTAGTGCGGAAATGAATAGGCTTACAATATTTGTGAATAGTTCTATTTCTGAATATTTTAATATAGATGCTAGATTTTCTATGCTTAATTATTATCTTTCATATGCCAAAAGGGGATTTGTAAATTTTAATAGTCCTCAAGATGAATTTGGTACTAATGGCATAGCCAATGCACCTAAGACTTCTAATTTATCGTTTGAGGCTGAAATAACACCTACATTTAAAGTGAGTCTTTTTAGATCTTTATTTGAAGGGAGAGGATTAATTTTGCAGGCGGGGCTTACTTTCAAATATGCTTATAATATGTTTGGAAAATATCATTTGGATTATGATTTACTTTTAATTAGGGATCAGAATGATATATCATATAAACTTGATTCTATGATTCTTTTTGATTTAATGCCATTAACTGTTGGTATTAATTATATGCTTGCTTATATGAATAATACCAAACAATTATGGCATTCAATAGGTGCTTACGCTCATTTTCAATATGAATTCATAAATAGAATATATACTGAAGTAAATTTGAGAATAGGGCAGTACTTAGGTCATCCGGAATTTCCTGCCACTTTATATTTCGATATGAATGCTATGATTACATATAGAATAATATGAAATTACTTTCTTGAATTACAAACTTCTACAAACATATCAAATATATTTTGCATCTTTATTATTCTAGAGCTCATTAATTCAGGATGCCATTGTACTCCTAAAATAAAAGAATCTTTTTTCTTATATTCAATAGCTTCTATTATGCCATCTTTGGCAGTAGCTGTTACTCTGAAATCTTTAGCTAATTTATCAACTGCCTGATGATGAAAACTATTTACTTCAGCTGTTTCCCCCAACATATCATAAATTATACTGTCTTTTACTATTTGAATTTTATGTGTAGCTGTATGGTATTCTGCAGTTTGACTATGAAGTATATTACTATTTCTTTGACTTGGTATATCCTGTATTAAAGTGCCTCCGAAATAAACATTGATAACCTGTATTCCTCTACATATACCAAATATTGGTTTATTCATTTCAACTGCATATTTCATTAATGTAAAATCGAATTCATCTCTCTCTGCTGAAATAGTTCCTATTTTTTCTATAGGTTCTTCATCGAATCTAAATGGGTGAACATCAACTCCGCCTGTCATTATTATGCCGTCAACATTTTCAACCATTTTCTTTATAATTTCTTTATCTTCTGTAATCGGCATAATGAATGGTGCCCCTTGGGATCTTATAACAGAATCTACATAAGAGCGGTTGATAAATGCTTTCGGTATAGAATTGTTTTCATATAGAATATTGCCAGATAAACCTATAACAGACATAAATATATCCTTTATTCAAGTAAAAATTTGCATATATATTACATGTAAAATAATTTTTTACAAGAGATTTGGGGCGGGTGGGCGGGCTGAGTAAAGCTTTATTAAATATTAGTATTAACATAATATAGTTGACATAATTAATAAATGGCATTATTTTATATTTATCTGTTTTTTAGGAATTAAAAATGAAAGATAATAAATTAACTAAAGAGGAAATAAAAATAAGTAAATTTGTTAGCTTAGTATTAAGGCATAAACCTGAAAATATAGGACTCACATTATCAAAAGACGGCTGGGCAAATGTTTATGAATTAATAGAAAAAATAAAAGCTACAGGAAGAAATATAAATGAAGATATACTTGAAAGAGTAGTACTGTATAATGATAAAAAGAGATTTAGTTTTAATGAAAATCATACATTAATAAGAGCTAATCAAGGACATAGTATAAATGTAGATTTACAATTTGAAGAAAAAGAGCCTCCTGAAATATTATTTCATGGAACTTCTATTGATAATATAGAAAGTATAAAACAGGAAGGCATAAAAAAAATGGGAAGGCTTCATGTGCATTTATCTCTTACAGAAGAAACTGCTAAAAAAGTAGGAGAGCGTCATGGAAAGCCTGCAATAATAAAAATTAATTCAAAGCAAATGTATGAAGACGGTATTAAATTTTATTTGTCTGAAAATAAAGTTTGGCTATGTGATTATGTTGATCCTAAATATATTATAGATGTGATTTAATAAGAATCCCCGCCCTTTATATTTTTTAGTTTTATTTAGAGAATAAAATTTTAATTATTTTTAAAGCATAATTATAAATTTTAGTCCCCACCCAAGTTTTTATTAGATTTAAAAAAATATCTACGCACGATTTATTTTTTATTGTTTAGTATATAAATTAATAAAAATAACATATTTATATTTTTTATTCATTCACCGTGCGGAAATTATATTAACATAATATAGTTGACATAATTATATATTTGGTTATCATATTTAAATATATAATTAATATAATCATATTATAAAGAGAATAAATATTATGAAGAAACTAATTTTTGTAATAATTTTGATTGCCAATATATTTTTGTTATCATGTTCTAATCTTAAATCATCTAATGAAGGTATAGTTGTATCAGTAGGAGGAATGCCCAGCAGTTTGGATCCGGCATTTGCTAAAGGCATTAATACTGCAGTTTACATAACACATGCTTTTGAAACTCTCACTCAAAGAGATGAAGACGGTACTATAATTCCTGCACTTGCTGAAAGCTGGGAGTCTATGAGTAATAATACAGTTTATATATTTCATTTAAGAGATAACGCTAAATGGTCAGACGGTAAAGATTTAACTGCTAATGATTTTGTATACACTTTAAGAAGATTAATTGATCCTGAAGTTGCTTCTCCTTTTTCTTTGGGATTTGATATAATAAAGAATGCTCAGAGTATAATGAAAGGCGATAAAAAATTAGAAGAACTTGGAGTTTATGCTTTAGATGATTATACTTTAAAAATTGAGCTTGATATACCTTTACCATATTTTGAAGAGGCTATGGCTAGTGATATTGCTTCACCTGTAAGAGAGGATATTATAGAAACTTATGGAGAAGATTGGGCATTGACTAAAGATCATTATGTTGGAAATGGTCCTTATATAATGACTGAATATGAAGAGGCTGTAAAAATAGTTATGGAGAAAAATCCTTATTATTGGGATAAAGATAATGTTAAGGCTGAAAAAATAACTTTTGAATTTTTAGAAGATGTTAATACTGCAGTTGCGGCAATTTATGCAGATAGTATACTATTTTATCCGGAAGCACCAGAGAATGAGAGAGCTTCTTTGATAGAGCAGGGCATAGGAAGAGAAGTTGACATAACATCTATTGCTTATTATATGGTTAACTTAAAAAGAAGACCTTTTAATAATCCTTTAGTTAGAAAAGCATTGGCACTTGGTATAGACAGAAACTATATAGTAAATAATGTTTTAGGCGGGGGCAGGGTAGCTGCTGACGGATTTGTGCCTATTAATGTAAAAATTGGTACTAACAATTTCAGAGATAATGCCCCTCAATATATTTCTTTAGAAGAAAGTAATTATAATAAAAATATTGAAGAAGCTAAAAAACTTCTTGCTCAGGCCGGATATGCTGATATAAAAAAATTTCCTATAATAGAATTAATAACTACAACTAATCCTTCATCATTATTCGTTGCAGAGGCAATTCAAAGTATGTATAAAAATAATTTGGGTATAGATTTAAAACTTAGATATGAAGAGCCTACAACATATTTGCAGTCAATAAAAGACGGAAGTTTTCAGATGATAAAGGCTGGAACTAGTGTTGCTTATAATCAGGCATCTGGTTATTTAAGACTTTTTCAGCTTGATGGTTTGGGCAATGACGGCGGATACACAAATGCTGTTTATGATTATTTAGTTGATATTGCTATGACAAATGCAAATGAAGATATAAGAATAAAAGCAGCCTATGATGCAGAGCGTATACTCATACAAGAGGATATGGCTATAATACCTATATATTATGATAAGGCTACTATTATGCAGAGCAAAAAACTTCATGGTGTGAAATATGATATTTTTTCTATATATGATTTTAGAAATGCTTATATAAGTAATCAATAATAATAGGATTTTAATTTATGAAAAAATTTTTTGTAGGTTTATTCATTGGAATTGTATTGACTATATTCAGTTATAATGTTATGCCGAAACTTTATTCAGAGTTCAGCAGCAAGGATTCAAGTGCATTAAATAATATAGCTTATGAATTAAGAAATATAAGAAAGATTTTAGATGATATAAAAACAGAATTGAGAAAATAGATAATTATATATTTTATAGTTTGTCTATTATTTCTATTCTGCTATCTTTAATAAATTGCTGCATTCTATGGAGCGTTTAGTGTTGCTAATATTCTTTTTGCCGTGTCAAATAAGCTAAGCATAACTAAAGTATAAAAAAAGATTTATACGATATTTAGTTTTTCATTATTATATTGAAATTTGTTCATATATATTTTAATATATTCTTATAAAGGGATATGCATATGATATATAGCAATAATTTAAGAGAAGAAGAATTAAAAAATAAAATAGCTTTAGATTTCTTTAATGATTTTGATAATACTCAGATAATTAATGAAATAGATTTTACTGTTAGTCTAAAGAGAAATACTGATATTTATATGTTATGGGCTGAGGCTAAAAAAGCTAAAAGCGATATATATAAATCTTTTGTTCAGCTAATTTTAACTATAGGTAAAAAAAGAATATTTGATAAAAAAATTCCTCCAAAATTTTTAGGAGCTTTTGATAGTGAAAAAATTGCTTTTATAGAATATCATAAAGTTATGCATATATTCTCAAAAACTGACTTTAATTGGAATATAACTCCATCTGATTATAATACCAAAGAGTTTAAAGAGCTTTATAATTTATCAAAAGAAACATTAAAAGAAGAAAGTTTATGGTATTCTTTTGATGAAGATGAAGAAGAAATAAAAAAGTTTATTAAAGACAATTTTAATACAGATAAAACTTTATTAAATAAAATACAAGTAGATAAAAATAATTTTGTGAATATTTATTATAAATGGCTTGAAAGAGTAAAACCTTCAATTACAGCCGATTGGAATACTGTAAAAAAAAGCGGTATAATAGATGCCGACTTTTATCTTGCTGATTTATTAAGCGAAAATAATATGAGTCTTAAAGATAAATTATTTGTACTTTTAAAGAATAATTATTATGAACTTGACAGAAAAATAGACAATGAAGGTTTTATACAAATAAGGTAAGTATATTTTAATGATAATCAGAAAAATCATAATGAGTTTTGGAAGATTTATAAAAGACCGCCTAAAGAGGAATACTGGGATTATATAATAGAAAGACGTGATTTATTAGTATCTCAGGATATAAGAGAAAGAAAAGGCTCATTTTTTACACCTCGTATATGGGTTGAAAAGAGTCAAGAATATATTGCTGAAGCATTGGGTGAGAATTGGCAGGAAGAATATTATATATGGGATTGTGCTGCAGGTACAGGAAATCTATTGGCCGGACTTACACATAAATATAAAATATTTGCTTCTACTATAGATAAGGCAGATGTAGATATAATGAAAGAGCGTATAAAAAATGGGGCTAATTTATTGGAAGACAATGTGTTTCAATTTGATTTTTTGAACGATGACTTTGATAAATGTCCTAAAGCCCTACAAAAAATAATCAACGATGAAAATGAAAGAAAAAAACTAGTAATATATATAAATCCTCCATACGCTGAAGTATCTACAAAAAAAAGAAAACAAGGAAAAGTAGGAGTAAATATTTCTGTAACTCATAGCAGATATATGGATATATTAAAAACTGCAGGACGTGAATTATTTGCACAATTTTTTATACGAGTTTATAAAGAATTAAACGGATGTATATTAAGTTGTTTTTCAACACTAAAATATGTCAATGGAAGTGCATTTGAAAGTTTTAGAGAAACTTTTAGAGCTAAGTTTTTAAAAGGATTTATAGTGCCTGCTGATACTTTTGATAATGTAAAAGGACAGTTTCCTATAGGTTTTTTAATTTGGGATACTTCAAAAGAAAATAGGGCAAAGCATATAAGAGTAAATGTATTTGATAAAAATAATAAATCTCTTGGTAGAAAAAAGATATATTCTTATAAAAATGATAGGTATATAAATCAATTTGTTAATGAATATAAGACAAATGATGATAATAATATCGGTTTTTTAGATGGCATTAATGGTAATGATTTTCAGCATAATAACATTATTTATATTTTAAATAGTAGAGAACAAGTTGTAAATCCAAGAGGTGTATGGATAAACTTAAATAATTTAATACCTTTATGCATTTATTTATCTGTAAGATAATGTATTAAATCAGATTGGCTTAATGACCGTGACCAGTTTCTTTATCCTAATGAAGATTGGACTTATGATAAAGAGTTTCATTCAGACTGTCTTGCTTTTACACTATTTCATCCGCAGAATCGTATTTCTTCACAGCGAGGGATTAATCATTGGATACCTTTTACTAAAGAAGAAGTTAATGCTAATGGCATTTTTGATTCTCATTTTATGACGGATTTTATCAAAGGTCAAATTAAAACAGAAAATAAAAAAAGTGATTTATTATTATATGATAATAAAGATTTCTATCACGGCGATGAACCTATAGTTTTTTCTAATGAGTCTTTAGAAATTTTTGAGTCAGGTAAGGAACTATGGAAATATTATCACTCTTTTAGTAATATCAACATTAATTTTTCTTTTTATGATATACGCGGATATTTTCAAGGATTTAAAAATAACCGTATGAATAATAAAAGTAATGATGAAGAATATGATTCTTTAATGAAAAATTTAAAAGAAAAAATGAATATATTAGCTGAAAAAATAAGCATAAAAGTATATGAGTATGGTTTTCTAAAAAAATAGTTTTTATTATAAAAAATTGAATACCTGCTGTTAATATGTACTGAATGTGTTTTTACTGTTGATGATATATAGTGCATTTTTTATAAAAAACTAATAAAAATATTGTCTTTAAATATATTTTTTGTATATTATAAAATAATTAATAAATTTACAAAAATCATTTACTAAAAATGCGTTTTATTGTATAATTGATGCAACAAATTTAATAAAGGAGTAATATTCATGAAGGTTGAAGAATTAAAACATGAGAAGCTTAAAGCTTGGATTAAAGAAGTAGCAGATATGTGTCAGCCAAAAGATATATATGTATGTGATGGAACTAAAGAAGAATATGACAACTGCATGAACGGTTTGGTAGAATTAGGTTTAGCAAAACCTCTTAAAAAAAGACCTCACAGTCATTCTTTCAGAAGTGATCCTTCTGACGTAGCACGTGTTGAAGATAGAACTTTTATTAGTTATCCAGATAAAGAAGATGCTGGTCCTACTAATCACTGGATGGCTCCAGATGAATTAAAAGGAACTATGAAAGAATTATATAAAGGTTGTATGAAAAATAGAACTATGTATGTAATTCCTTTCTCTATGGGTCCTGTTGGTTCTCCTATAGCTAAAATCGGTGTAGAAATCACTGACAGCCCTTACGTTGTATGTAACATGCATATAATGACTAGAGTTGGTACTAAAGTATTAGAAGTATTAGGTGCTGACGGCGAGTTCATACCTTGCTTACACTCTGTAGGTGCTCCTCTTGCTGACGGTGAAAAAGATACTAAATGGCCATGTGCTCCAATAGAGAAAAAATATATTTCTCATTTCCCTAATGAAAACTTAATATGGTCTTATGGTTCAGGTTACGGCGGAAACGCTTTACTTGGTAAAAAATGTTTCGCTTTACGTATCGCTTCTGCTATGGCTAGAAGAGAAGGCTGGATGGCAGAACACATGCTTATCTTACGCTTAACTAACCCAGAAGGTAAAAAATTCCATATAGCTGCTGCATTCCCAAGTGCTTGCGGTAAAACTAACCTTGCTATGTTACAGCCAACTATCCCAGGTTGGAAATGTGAAACTATAGGTGACGATATTGCTTGGATGAAAATAAATCCTGAAGACGGCAGACTTTATGCTATCAACCCAGAAGCTGGTTTCTTTGGTGTAGCTCCTGGAACTTCTTATGATTCTAACCCTATGGCTATGGATTCAATAAAAGAAAACACTATATTCACTAACTGTGTAGAAACAGATGACGGTGATGTATGGTGGGAAGGTATGGGAGAAGCTCCTAAACATGGTATAGACTGGAAAGGTAATGATTGGACTCCAGAAAGCGGTGAAAAAGGTGCTCACCCTAATGCTAGATTCACAGCTCCTGCTAGACAATGTCCTGTAATTTGTCCAGATTGGGAAGACCCTAAAGGTGTACCTATAGATATATTCATCTTCGGTGGAAGAAGAGCTTCAGTTATGCCATTAGTACATGAATCTTATAACTGGGATCATGGTGTATTTATGGGTTCTACTGCTGCTAGTGAAACTACTGCTGCTAATATCGGTGCAGTTGGTGCATTAAGATTTGACCCATTTGCTATGCTTCCATTTGCTGGTTACAATATGGGCGATTATATGAACCACTGGCTTGAAATGGGAGATAAATTAGGTGATAAAGCTCCTAGAATCTTCTATGTAAACTGGTTCAGAAAAGATGCTGACGGTAAATGGTTATGGCCTGGATTCGGTGATAACTCAAGAGTATTAAAATGGATGTGTGAAAGAGTTGAAGGTAAAATCGACGCTGTTGACACTCCTATAGGTAAAATGCCTAAAGAAGGCGATTTAGATCTTAAAGGTTTAGATATTCCTGAAGCTGATTTCAAAGAGCTTATGAGAGTAGATGTTGAAGCTTGGAAAGATCAAGCTAATCAAATCGAAGCTCATTATGCTAAATTCGGTTCAAGATTACCTGAAAGACTTAAAAAACAATTAGAAGAATTAAGAGCTAGATTAAGCAAATAATTGATAAAGTAAAATTCCTTTAATTTGCCAATAGTTTAATTTAATAATTAAGCTATTGGCTTTTTTATTATTTATTAATTGATTTTTTTTCTATTTGAATAGATAATCTATAAAAAATAAATATCAAGAAAAAATAATTATGAATAGTTTAATAAAAGAATTAAAAACACAATCACAAAAAAATATTATAATACTAGCATTAATTTCTATATTGCCTTTTACCATATATTTTTTATTTTTTGCTTTAAATATCAATTCAGATTATAGAATTACTGAAATAACATCTCATTTTTTTGTTTTTAGGATTTTTTATTTATTTTGTTTTTCTCTTATGTTTAATTTAGACAATAAGAAAAAAATATTCATAACTTTTTTAATATTTTTATTTGTAGGCATTCTCAGTGTGATTATACCTTCATCAGAGTTTACATTTAAAGATATAATAGATAGAGATAAAAAGTTGATTTTCTTTGTTCATACGATTTTGAATAAGAATTTATTTTTGGATATTATATTTTTTATAATGTTTGCTTTATCATTCAATCAGTATAAAAATTATAAAGATATTAATCAGGCATTTACTTTCAGTGCCAATATAATTATATTAACTTCTATTGTACCTGCAATTATTTCTGTAATGTTTATGATGTTTTTTGCAGCAGTAATTAATTTATTTAGAGGAATTATTATAAATATATTTGATGATACACTTATTGTCTTTAATGTTTTTATATTATCTGTATTTTATATATTTGCTTTTACTCCTTTTATAATTTATTTTCTTTATAAAAAAGATGTAAAAAATATATCAATATACTTTTCAAGAATAATAATGTATATAAGTTTATATAATATAATTAAGCATTTATTTTCTATAATAGTGCCAATTATTCCTTATAGCAGTCCTTATGATATCAGAATAAATTTTATAATTTATAATGTTGCTCTTGCTATAGGGGCCGTAAATTTATTTTTTGTAAGAATGGATTATAAATCAAGCATATTTACTAAATTAGTTTATATTGTATTTCCTATTGTAGCATTTATTTTTAATATAATAATTTTAACTTCTACAATATATAGAATAAAAGAATATGGAATAAGTCCAAATAAATTAACTTTGATTTTTACAAATATAATAATGCTTATTCATTTTATTTTGATAATTTTTGATAATATAAAATCATTAAAAAAATTAAATAGTATAAAAAATATAAAAGACATTATACTAACAAACAATAGAAGCTATTATGTATATGTTTATGGAATCATAGCTTTTATAGTATGTTTTATAATGCCTTTGTTTTATAATATTTTTTAATTTTTATTTAATTCTCTCATTATCATTTTTGCTGTAGTTTCTGTAGTGAAAGCAACAACATCTTTGCAGGATTTTTTTCTTTCTTCTGAGTTTTGCTCCATTCCTTTTGTTATCACTCTGCAGCAAGTTGATTTGAACTCTTTTTTAAAACTATCATGAAATTCATTGCTTAATCTAAGACAATTATCTACTTTTTGATGGGGTTCTCTTCTTCCAAATAAAAACCCCAAACACATAGAGCTTGCAGCAACAGCACCGCATAAGCATCCGCTTCCTCCAACTCCTCTCAAAAATGATGAACTCATAGCTATAGCATCATCGCTTAAATTAAATTCAAAATGTTTGTTTAAAGCATATATTATAGCTTCAGAACATCCGAATCCTTTACCAAAAACATTTTTTGCATCATTAATGCATTCTTCGATATTGATATTTGTTTTCATAAATTAACTTCCTAGAAAATATTTGTAACAATATACCTAAACAATTATATTTTGTTATTTTCTATATTTTTGTAAATCTATTATCAACTTTTTTGCCGCACACGCTCTGCGGGCTTCGCCAAAGTTGCTGCCGCAGGCACGCTTCGCGAAAACGCAATTGTTAGAACTTTATATTAAAAATATATGTGTTAAATGTATAATATAACCTAAATTTAGACTAAAAATGCAGTTTTTTTGGTTCTTTTATACCAATACCGAAAGGTACCTACTCGGTAAAAGAACTGGGGTATGGGGCAAAGCCCCATATATAAAAACAAAAATATAACTTTATTTTTGACAAAATATAGTTGTTTAGGTATACATTAAAATTATAATTATTTTTTCTTCTTATAATATTTGCTTACTATGTTAATCATTTTTTTATCCTGCATAGCTTCAGCATATTCTAAAACATTATAACTTTCTTTTATAGCACCTCCATAAACATCAGAAGGTTTTAATTCTATATTTAAATCTACTCCGTTTTTGAATAAATATTCAGCAACTTCATAACAGCCTTGATCTATAGCATGATATATTGCAGTATAATTCATATCATTAGGATAATAGTTCACGTCAGCACCATTTTCAACTAATGCCTTAACTATTTCTAAATTACCAACGCTTGCAGCAATTGCTATAGGAGGATCATCATTTGCAAATTTTGTATCTAAATCAGCACCATTATCTTTTAAAAGTTTAACCACTTTAGGAACAGATCCAGCAAGTATAGTAGCAGGAGCAACTCCGCTGTTATTTGTAGCATTCACATCAGCACCATTTTCTATTAAAAGTTTTGAAGCTTCATAAGGATTCTCTCCTGTAACAGCCCAAAGTAATGGAGTGTCCCCATTATCATCAGCTTTTCCATTAACATCTATTCCGTTATCTATTAAATATTGCATTATATTAATATTGCCTTTTTCAGAAGCATAAATAAGTGCAGATGCTCCCCATGATGATTTTTCATTTATATCTGCATTATTTTCTATTAATAGATTAAACATTTCTTCATTGCCGTTTTCGCATGCAATCATAATCATATTTTTGCCGTCTTTATTTTTTATATTTATATCAGAATTATGTTCTATTAATAATTTTGCCATCTCTATATTATCAGTTCTTACAGCTTCCATTAAAGCATTAAATCCATCGCCTGCTCTTAAATTAACTAAAGCCCCATTATCAATCAAAGCTTTTGCTATATCATAATGACCAAATGATGATGCTAGCATTAAAGATGTTGTATTAGTGTGGCATATTATATCTTCTATATCAATTTTATCTTTTGAAGCAGCATTTATACCGCCCTCATTTATCAATTCAATCATTTCAGCAACGCCTGTTTTATTTTTATTTTTTTCTAATAGTTTTAATAATTCTTCACTAGGCATTATTATTTCATTTGTCATTACTGTGTTTTTCAACTTTTCATTATTACTTTCATTAAAAGTGCTATTATCTTTTGTTTCTTCTTTTATATTTTCATTTTCAGCATATTCATCAGCTTCTTTGTCAGGTTCTATTAATGTATTATCTTCTATTTGTATGTATTCTGTATTTTCTATATTATCTGTTGTTTCTGTATTATTTATTGTAATGTCTTTTACTTTATCATTATTGCTTTCATTATTTGCCGCATATAAAGTTATTACTGTCATTAGGGTTATCATCAGAATGCGAATGATTTTATTTTTCATAATACTATCCTTAATATTGATTGTTTCAATAATATCATATAATATATTTTTAGTAAATATTTTAATATATACCTAAACAACTATATTTTGTCAATTTTTGCTTTTTTATGAATGTAAATTATAATTTTTTATAATATAAAATATTATCTAATATTTGTTAAATATGTTTTATCTGTAAGATAAATTATTAATTTTTTTACAATAATAAGTAATCAGCCGCACCTACATTTGACTATCTGTAATATTAAGAAATACGGTGCGGGTTGCCACTACGGCTAGTAGTCGGCAAAATGAAATCGTTTCAGTATAGATTAAATTATATTGATTATTAGAAATTAATGTTAGAAATATTTTTGTTAAATAAAAAAGGCCATTATATTTTTATAACAGCCTTTTTATCATTAAAAATTATTTATTTAAATTTTTAATTAGAATCTTTTTTTACCATGTTTTTTTTCTTTTTTGTTATATTCTTCTTCAACATAATCAGCAGGTTTTTCAAGTAATGCTTTTCTGCTTAAAGAATATTTGCCGCCCTTGATATCTAATATTTTTACTTTCACTTCATCACCGATTTTTAGAACTTCCTCGACATTCATAACATGTTTATAAGCAAGTTCAGATATATGACAAAGACCTTCTACACCAGGAAGTATCTCAACGAAAGCACCGAAATCTTTGATGTCTTTAACTATTCCGTCATAAACTTCTCCAACTTCAGGATCTTTAACATAAGAGTTGATAAGTTTTATAGTTTTATCTAGAGTAGGAGTGTCAGGAGCAAATATATTAACTACACCGCTGTCTTGTATTTCTACATCGCTTCCAGTTTCTTCTATTATAGCTTTTATATTTTTTCCGCCAGGTCCTATTAATACTCTTATTTTTTCAGGATTAACATCCATAGTTTTGTATTTAGGAGCAAAATCAGAAATCTCTCCTGCATTAGCTATAGTAGCATCTATTTTATCAAGTATAAAATATCTTGCTTTTTTAGCCTGCTCTAATGCTTCTTTTAATATCTGAGCAGAGATTCCTGTAAGTTTAATATCCAATTGGAAAGCAGTAATACCTTTACGAGTTCCTGCCACTTTGAAATCCATATCTCCTAAATGATCTTCTACCCCTTGTATATCTGTAAGTATTTTATAGCCGTCTTTGTATGTAGCAAGTCCCATGGCAATACCTGCAACGCTGGCATTAAGAGGAACACCTGCTGAAAGTAATGACATAGTAGAAGCACATATAGTAGCCATTGATGAAGAACCATTACTTTCTAATATTTCAGCAACTACTCTTATAGTATATGGGAATTTATCTTTTGGAGGAAGTACAGCATTGAAAGAACGTTCTGCTAAATTTCCATGTCCTATTTCTCTTCTTCCGGGAGCACCGTATCTTCCAACTTCTCCAACAGAGAATGGAGGGAAATTATAATGAAGCATGAATGTTTTATTTTCTTTGCCGTATATATCGTCCATTAATTGAGCGTCTTTCTCGCTTCCTAATGTAACTATGGATAAACATTGAGTTTGTCCTCTAGTGAAAAGAGCAGAACCATGTACTCTAGGAATAAGGTTTGTCATAGTAGTTATAGGACGAATTTCATCTAATGCTCTTCCGTCAGGACGCATACCTTTTTCTACTATAGCCTCTCTAACTATTTCTTCTTCTATAGAATGACAAATACCTTTAACTTGAGATATTAATTTCTCATCTTCCACTTGAGTTTTGATATATTCTTCTATTTCGTCAAAAGCATTATCCATACTTTCATTTCTTTTGGTTTTGTCAGGATTATAATTAGCGGCTTCAATTTTATTTCTACCGTATTCAGTAACCATTTTTACTAATTCAGCATCAAATTCAAATAATTCCTGTTGTATTTTTTGTGTTCCGCATAGAGTAGCCATTTCATTTTGCATATCAATATATTTCTGCATTTCTTTATGTGCTAATTCTATAGCTCCGATGAATACTTCTTCAGAAACTTCTTTTGCTTCACCTTCAATCATTAATATAGCATCTTTACTTCCAGCAACAATAATATCCAATTCGCTAGTAGCAAGTTCGCTATTTTTAGGGTTTATTATATATTCGCCGTTTTTATATCCTATTCTTACAGCTGCCACTGGTCCGCCGAAAGGTATCCAAGAGATTGTAAGTGCTGCAGATGAAGCTATTAAAGCTAAAGCATCAGTAGGCATATCGGTATCTACAGAAAGTACTGTAGGTATTATTTGAACTTCATTTCTAAACCCTTCAGGGAAAAGAGGTCTTAAAGGTCTGTCTATGATACGGGATATAAGAATTTCTTTATCTCTAGGTTTTGCTTCTCTTTTGAAGAAACCGCCAGGAATTTTACCGCCTGCATAATATTTTTCATTATAATTTACTGTTAAAGGGAAAAAGTCAGATTCTAAATTAGGCTCTTTAGCTGCTACAACAGTTGCTAATATAGTTGTATTTCCAAGTCTCAAAGTTACAGAACCATGAGCCTGTTTAGCTAAAAGTCCGGTTTCTAAAATTAACTCCTCTCCACAAAACACGCTTTTGACTGTTACCATATTCTACTCCTTATATTAAGTACAAAACACCGAGAGGGTATTAAAATAAGTAAATTTGATTGAGCAAATTTATTTTCTTAATTTTAATCTTTGTATAAGATTTTTATAAGCTTCTATATCAGTTTTTCTTAAATAGTTAAGAAGTTTTCTTCTTTTAGCAACCATTTTAAGAAGTCCCATTCTTGAGTGATTATCTTTAGTATGAGTTTGGAAATGACCTTTTAAATAAGTTATACGGTTAGTTAAAAGTGCTACTTGTACTTCTGTAGAGCCTGTATCCTTTTCATTCTTACCAAATTCTTTAATTATTTTTGCTTTTTCGTCTGCTGTGATAGACATTGTTTTGTTCTCCTTTTGAAATATTTTCTTATCTTTTTTTCATCATTTTCTAATAATTTTTTTACTTCATCTATAGAGTTAACTTTTATATTATCCCTAATATATTTGAGTAATACAACAGTTATTTTTTTGCCGTATATCATCTTAGAAAAATCTAATATATGGCTTTCTACTCTTAGTTCTTTATTGATATTGCTAATACCTATAAAAGTAAGAGCTTTATATATAGTATCAGAATTACCTATTTTTACTGTAGAGCTATATACACCCATTTTAGGTATAAAAATATTTTTAGGTATTTCTAAATTAGCAGTAGGGTATCCTATTTTTCTTCCTAAAGCATTTCCATGAACTACTAATCCGCTCATAGAATATTCTCTTCCAAGCATTCTATTAACACTAACCATATCACCGTTTGAAAGAGCTTCCCTTATATTAGAGCTTGATATTTTATCTTTTTTATAGTTTAAAAAATTTATAAAACTTACTCCAATACCACATTCTTTGGAATATTTCTTTAAAAATTCACTGTCTCCCATTCTGTCTTTACCGAATGCAAAATCAGCCCCTACAGCAATATGCTTCATACGATAATACTCTATGAGTTTGTCAAAGAACTCTTTAGCTTCCATTGTATAAAATTCTGGTAAAAAGTCAATAACAATTATGTAATTAATCCCCATAGACTTTATCAAAGTATTATTATCTTCAGTATTATATATTGACACATTTTTCTTTTTGATAACTATTGCTATTGATATAAGATTATTTTTATTGGCATAATCAACAGTGTATTTAATTAATTTTTGATGTCCCCTATGTACACTGTCAAATTTTCCTATTGTTATTATACTATCTTTTTTTATAGGAAGTTTACAAAAATCATATATAATTCGATTCATTTTACTGTTCTTTATCCGTTTCTTTAATTATTAATAGTTTTTTTATCGTTATTGATAATTTTTTTCAAGGCTAGTGATATTATTATAGTGATTAATGATCCTATAAACATATATAAATTCATAGTCCAATAATTTACATTTCTTACTATTACTTCTAATAGATTATATTGTTCTATAGATACAGCAAATATTATTTTTATAATACCATATAATAAAAGTGCATTAAGTATATTATGATATATATATTGTCTTGAATTCAAAGATAATCCCAACATATAAAAAGCAAACATCATAAGCCATAAATTAATAAATAATAAAACTATAGCATAAATAGGCATTTCAGTTAAAGTAATTATTTTTAAAAGTGCTACTATTATAGGGAATACTTCAAATCCGAAAATTATATCAGCTGTAAAACTTGATAAATAATTGCTTATAGCATTTCTATTAAATATGCTTGAAGTTTTTTCTACAACAGAAGTTCCGTTAATTTCTTTTACCTCATGCAAAGATATTTCCTTATCAGTAATATATATATAGTCCCCAATATACAATTTACCCATAACAGTAGGGTCTACTAATATTACATTTTTATATGTATTATCTAATAATTTGTATCCAACCTTTATTAGGTAATTATCAACTCTTGTAAAATATCTTCCAGTATCATCTATGAATAATGAAGTTTTATCATTAAGTTCATTTCTCAAATAATCTATATTTTTATCGAATGCCACTGTATAAGCTGGATATAATGTAATAAAGAAAGCAAGAATACCTATTACTATAATAGTAGATAAACCGCCTGAAAATTTATTTAAAGCTCCTATTATTACTACAGATGAAATGCTAGCGACTATAACAATAGCTAGAAAATAATGTTCCATTAAATTTTTTACTAAATCGATATTCATATTTTGATATATATTATTTGTATCCATAACTTTAAATAGATAAATACCAAAATATATTATGAAAAACACTAAAAAGAAAAGTGTAAGAGTGATGAAATTTCTAATAATTTTCATGATTATATATTATATCTAGAGAAAGAAAAATTCAAGTATAAAAATAAATTTAAGCTGATTTAATGTCGTTTAATATGCCAAAATTATAAAAAGCATTATTGATATCGTTAAAAGATTCTAAATAATTTGATAATTCCATAGTATTATAATCGTTTTTAACAACTCCATACATATTTGCTAAAACTAAATCGCCTTTTTTATGTAATAATTCTTTTTTTAATTCTACAAGATATTCCCATATTTCTTTTTCTATAAAAAGACAATCAGATAAATCTAATATGATGTTATTTATATTTTTTGTGATAAACTCTGAGAATAAATCTTTTACTTGAGGAAGATGTTCATCATATATATTATTATATAAAGATATAATGATAACAGAATCATCTTTTAAATAATAGCTGCTTTCAAATGAAATACCTATCATAAGGTTACTTTAACAAATTTTTAATTTTTAGTCAATGAATTTTTTTAATTTTATTTCAATCGTTTAATTTTTTTAATTTATCTCTAGTGCTTCTATATATTATTATAGGTTTGTCGCCTTGTATTAGTTTTTCTTCTTTCATACCTAAATATGATTCTTTGCTTGATTGTGTTTTTACGACATTCTTATCCTGTTTTAATACAATATCCGAATATTTTTTTCCTATAAGATTTACTATTGATCTTATAAAAGGAATATTTACTATTTTTTGATAAAATCTCATATATATAACTGTGTTTTCATCATCAACAGGAGCGAATACTCCAAACACACGCATCTTTTCAAATATGTAATTCTGCCAAGTATTTGGAAAATAAAAATATAAAAAGTATTTAAAATCTTCTTTTTTCATTTCAGATTCTCTTAATGCTTTTTGTCCGCTGTCAATTACATTATTTACATAGAATTTTAATATATTGTTGTCTTCATCTAATTCTACTAAAGGGCCATTAACTACAGTTTTATTTCCTCTACCTATAGTATTATAATGAACAAAAGCAATATGAACTACATCAAGCTGATTTTCTATACATCTTGTATAATGATTATGCCATTCATCTTTTATGGTAGAGTAGGAGAATTTTTTATCTTTCAAATCATCTGGAAACATTATTCTATCATTGATTTTATCTTTATCACCATACCATAACCATATAAATCCGTATAATTCTCTAACTTCATAACCTTCAACAAAAAAATTTTTATTAACTTCAGTATTTTTTCCATTAGCAGGAATCATAACCGTTTTTCCTGTTTTATCGAATTGAAAGCCATGAAATGGGCATGCTATATTATTACCGCATATTTTTCCATGAGATAGTGAAGCCCCTCTATGACAGCATTTATCATCTATACAGCATATATTATTGTTTGAATCTCTCCAAAATACTAGATTTTTATTCAATCTTTTAGCAAAAAGAGGTTTGTTTCTTTTTACTTCTTTAGAATCTAGTACAGCATACCACATATTATATATCATAGTTGTTTCCTCAATATTTTTATACTATTAATTATATATTGTTATTTTAATAAATAAACATTTTATAAGATGATTTTTTATAAGTTGTATAAGTACATATAAGGTTAAGACAATATAAATTCAAATATTTTTTATTATTCACTTTAATATACTTGTTATTAATATTTTTTAATATATAATATTACCGAAAATAATTCAGTTTTTCAATTTAATGTTAAATACAAATTAAGGAAATAAATATGGCTTTATCTATAGGAATAGTAGGACTTCCAAATGTAGGAAAATCTACACTTTTTAATGCTTTAACTAATGCTCATGCTGAGGCGGCTAATTACCCATTTTGTACTATAGATAAAAATGAAGCTACTGCTATAATAAAAGATGAAAGAGTTGATAAATTAGCAGCACTTTTCAAATCAAAAAAGAAAGTTTATAATACAACTACATTTGTAGATATTGCCGGACTTGTAAAAGGTGCTTCAAAAGGTGAGGGGCTTGGTAATAAATTCCTTTCTCATATTAGAGAAGTTAATGCTGTTTTACATGTGGTAAGAGTGTTTGAAGATGGAAATATTACTCATATTGGAGAAGTTGATCCTTTAAGAGATTTAGATATTATTTTAACAGAGCTTATGCTTGCAGATATTGAAACTATCAATGCAAGAATGGAAAAGCAGAAAAAAGTAGCAAAAGGTGCTAAAGTAAAAGCTGCTGAAGAAGAAGTGGCTTTGCTTGAAAAAATACTTCCTGAATTGAATAATTTTAAACCTGTATTCAGTCTTGATTTAACAGATACAGAAAAGGAAATATTAAAACCTTTATTCTTATTAACAGCAAAAAGTATGATGATAGGTGCTAACTTATCAGAAAATGAACTTGCTAATCCTGAAAAAAATTCTAATTATGTAACATTACAAAAATATGCAAATGAAAGAAACATTGAATTAATACCTTTCAGTGCTAAAATAGAAGCAGATTTGCAGGATTTAGATGAAGAAGAAAGATTGAGCTATTTAGAAGATTTGGGAGTAAAAGAATCAGGAGTGGCAAGACTCACAAAAGCAGGACATAGATTATTAAAACTTTTAACATTCCTAACTTCAGGAGAAGATGAAACAAGAGCTTGGACAGTTAGAGAAGGTGCTTATGCTCCAGAGGCTGCGGGAGTTATACATAGTGATTTTGAAAGAGGATTCATCAGTGCTGAAGTTATAAACTGCGATAAACTTTTAGAGCTTGGAAGTTTTGTTAAAGCTAAAGAGGCTGGTGCTATAAGACTTGAGGGTAAACAGTATCTTATGCAGGAAGGCGATGTTGTAACATTCAGATTTAATGTGTAATTTATATATTCTATATTATTAATAACCCATAAAATATTAAAAACATTGATTAGAAAACTAAATTATGAAGATAAATTTTGAAATTAAATATATAAAGCTTTTTACATTATCTGCTTGTATAGGTGCAGTAGTTGGGTTTATAGTTTCTATATATAGGATTATATTATATAAATTAAGTGTTAATGTCTTTTATGTATCAAACTTTATATTTGCCAAATGGTATTATCCTATTTTGCTTTTTGTGTTTCTTATAGCTATGGGATGCTTAATAGGTTATATACTTATACATTATCCACAGATAAGAGGGGCAGGAGTTCCTCAAATAAAATATTATATATCTTTGCATGAACCTAAAAATATATTTTTGGAAATTTTATTTAAACTTTTCGGAAGTATGATTTCATTTGCAAGCGGTATTTCTTTAGGAAGAGCAGGTCCTTCAATGCATGTCGGTATGCTTGTAGGATTATTTTTCCATAAATATTTTTCAAAACTAGCAAAATACAGAAGATATTTACTTGTTTCCGGTGCTTGTGCCGGAATGACAGCTACTTTCAGTGCGCCTTTTACTGGTATTGCATTTTCTTTTGAAGAACTTGGAGAACATAAGAATCATATAGTTTTTGTATGTATAGTTTTTTCTTCTATAGCTTCAATACTTGTAATTGAACATATTGTAGGGCAGGGGTTCATACTTAATTTTAATCTGCCTAAAATACTTGAGGTAAGACATTATATATCTTTACTTCCTTTTGGTATAATATGCGGCATACTTGCTTCTATATTAAATTATCTTATGAATTTCTTTTCTAAGATGTATCAGAAGATTAATAATGATATAATTCGTCCTGTGCCTGCATTCTTGCTTGCTGGTTTAATGATAATGTTTTTCCCTTATGTACTTGGAAGCGGTGATTTACTTATAGGAAGTATAGTAAAAGATAAGTTTTCTGTATCTATGCTTTTTATATTAATATTTATGAAATTATTTTATACTTCTGTATGTGCTACTTCCGGAGCAGTTGGGGGAATATTCTTTCCTACATTTATATTGGGTGCTTCAATAGGTTCTTTATATGATATATTCTTAGTTAAATATTTTCCTGATTATGCGGTATATGGAGATTTATTTATACTTCTTGGAATAACTTCATTAATGTCAGGAATTACAAGAACGCCTATAATGGTATGTATATTAATACTTGAAATATCAAACTCCATTTCTAATTTCTCGGCTCTGGTTATAGTAGCTATTATATCGTATATGGTTGCTAAAGTATTGGGAGTAACTTCTATATACGATCATAATGATTAATAAGTGATTTTTATATATTATGGAACTTTATCAAGAATTATTTAATGACTATTTAAAAGAATATTATAAGACTCTTGAAGAATTATTGAATTGTTTAGAAAATAATGATAAAGAAAAATTTCAAATAAATATTGAACCATTTATATATAAAAAAGATAATGAGTCAGAGTATATAAAAGATAAAAATTATATTGAAAGATTAAAATTAATTTTATCTATACTTTATCATAAAAATAGAAACAAATTAATGAGTAAAAAATCATTTGAAGATTTGCTTGTTTGTTTATTTGAAGAAGAGATAAAAGACAGACAAACTAATTCTTATCAGGGAATAGGTACTTCTTTGGAAATTATGAGTTTTTTATTTGTTAAACTTTATAATGATAATATAAATAAATTACTTTCTAAATATAAAGATTTATTTGATAAAGCAAAAAATGCAAACTTTGACTGTAATTGCGGTTATGGTATTGATGATTATGATTATTATAATGAAAGATTAGATGAATTAAGTATAGATGCAGTAATATCATACTTTATAGATATTGATGAATTAAAATTATGTTCAAAACTTATTGATATATGGAAAGATGCAGTAAAAGAATGGGATAAAAATAATTTAGATAAATTAAAATATTATGAGTCACTTATAGAAGATAAAGAATCTTTACTGGAAACTACTAAAAAACTTTTTGAAATGGCTGTTAAAGAAAATGAGAGTAATTGGGATATAGTTTCTGCTTTAAATAATTATCTTAAATCTTTAATTGATAATAAAAAATATGATTATGCTTGGCAATTAATATCAAAATATATAAATAATATAAAAAATATTCACGATGATAAATTTTATAATATTAATTTAGGCAGATATATAATAGAAAGAGCGGCTGATATAATGCTTAATATTAATAATGAAAAATTAGAAAAAGAAATATGGTCTTTCATTAGTGAACCTTTTACAGCAGAACATCATTCTTCTTATTTGAAATTATACGAAAAAGTATTATTATGCTGCGATATTGTAAGAGATGAAAAATTAAAAAATAAAATATCAGAAGAGTATCAAAAAGAGCTAAAAAAATTGAAGCTATATTAGAATATACCTAAACAACTATATTTTGTCAAATTTGGATTATTTATGAATGTAATTTTTATTTATTAATAGCATAAAATATTATTAAGTTTTGTTTGAAATGTAAGTAAAACCAAGATTTGTGTCAAAATGCAGTCCTTTTGCTTCTTTGGGTCACCAAAAGAAGTAGGGGTTCGGGGACTAGTCCCCGAAAATAATAACAATATAAAAACTAATTTTGACAAACTTAAAAATTTGCAGTATATATTAACTACATAATAATAAAAAATATATTAATTTTATTGTTATAAATTTATTTAATGCATCTATTGATAAATTCTATAGGTACGTCCATACGTTTTGCAGTTTCTTCTATAGTCATGCCGCTGTCCATACAGTTTTCATATTTTCACCAACTTCAATAATATGTTTGTCCGGATCATAAAATAGAATAACTCTCTGTCCACAAGAATGTTTTTTACAGAATGTACATATTCTATATTGTATTTTTTAGTTTATTAAAATCATCTTCTTCAAAGTATATTTCAAAATTGTTTCATACAAAAGAAATATCATTATTATCAATAAAGTCTTTATATGTATCTTTTGTCTTTAAAACTAAATTTCCAGTTAATGTTTTATCTGCTCCAAAATCCATAATAACATTTAGTTCAAGAATGTTTTTATAAAATTCTACTGATTTATTGAGATCAGTAACTATAATCATAGTATTTTTTTATTTCATTTTATTAATTTATAATTTTTTATATGAAATTATATAATTTATAGATTAAGTATTTTAGATTATAATTATATTGTTAGAATAATTTTTTAACATGATAAATAATAATATGTATTTATCATGTTATATTTTATAGATATTATCCGGCAATATCTCCGTATTCTATATTTCTTTCACCGTCAATATAAACTATCAATGAATGATGTTTGAAATAGTCAGGTTCAAATAATATATGTAATGTAGTATCCGGTCTTGTTTCATCCTCGTCAAAATCTATTAATATAGTGTCTATATATATAGCATTGAAAAAATCTTCTTCTTTTATAGGTATTGTTATTAATTCTCCGGATTGATTTTTATATGTATTTTCATCTACTTCTTCGCAAGTTGTTACCCATTCTTCTGCCAATTCTAAACATTGTTTTTCTATAAGAAAGTCAGTAACATTTTTTTTATGCTCATCAATCCATTTCAATATTTCATTTATTTTATCTATATATTTCATAAGCATTTCAGATTTATTTGCTTCTTCACCGAAATCTATTAATAATGATATTTTTTCATCATTCCATAAATCGCAATCAGATTCATAAGAAAAGTAATCATTTTCATAAAAATCTTTTATAATCTTGTCCTTCATAATATCCTCTTATTCTTATATCATAAATCTTTATTTTTAAATATAGTAATATATTGTCAATTTTCAAGTATTTATATTCTTTTTTACATTCTTTTTTTGGCGGCTTCTATAATGATATTGCATACATTTTCTTCATCAAAATATCCGCTGTCTATGGTGAGATTATAATTTATCATGTTTCCCCATTCCATACCAGTGTAGTATTTGTAGTAATTAGACCTGTATTTATCGGTATTTATTAATTGGGTTTCTGCATCCTCTATTTTTACGCCATATTCTTTTGTAATTCTTTCTATTCTATCCTTATTAGGGGCATGTACAAACACATTAAAGCATTTATGTTCTGTATTTTTTAATATAAAATTAGCACATCTTCCTATTATTACACAGCTTCCTTTATTTGCTATGTCTTTTATAACTTCACTTTGTATCTCAAACATTTTATCCAAAGTAGAATATTTTATTTGTCCTGAAAAAGGGCTTGAAAAATGTTCTTTATGAAATGCACTAAAAAAAAGATTATCATTAGTGAATTTTTCTTCAACATTTTCTAGATATTGTTTATTAATACCTGTTCTTTTTGCCACTATTTCTACAAATTCTTTATCATAAAAGTTTATATTCAATTTGTTTGCTATTAATTTTCCTATATTTCTGCCGCCGCTTCCATATTGTCTGCTTATAGTTATAATAATGTTATTCATGTTCTCGCCGTTTTTAAAATAATAATTTTTTATTATAATATAAAAAAATTTAAATCTATATTAATGTGCTTTAATTTTTTTCTATTTTTTAAAAAATGGTTTGATTTTTTTTAAAGTAATTGATATCATGTATGTGGGAATATTATAATAAAAACAATTATTCTTTTTAAATATAAATACATAATTTGGAGGAAATAAATATGGCTGCTAAAACATTAGAAGAGGTTTTATATCAAATATTTCAAGGCGAATCAAACGCTGCAAATAGATATAGTTCATTTGGTAAAGCATCTAGCAATAAAGCTATTCAAAAAGTTTTTTCAACAACATCATTGGCTGAGAAAATTCATGCCGAAAAAATGAGAAAATTAGCATTGAGAAGCGGATTAGATATGAGTAAATTTGTTCCTCAGCTTAATCCTGTAGAACCTTTAAGCGATAAAGAAAATTTAGAAGCAGGTATCAAAGGTGAGGTTTATGAATCTACTATACTTTATCCTCAATTAGCACAGGTTGCTATAGAGCAGAAAAATAAATTAGCTAGTGATACTGTAAATTCATTGGGTAAAGTTGAAACAGAACATGCTAAACTTTTCCAAGATATTATAGATAATTTCTTGAATAAAGATGGAGATGTAACTTTCTATCTTTGTCCTAGCTGCGGCAATATATATAGAGATAAAGCACCTGAAACTTGTGAAACTTGCGGAGGTTCAGGTAAAATGTTCCAAAAATATTAATAACAGCATTCTTTTTGTTATTTTTATAATTAATATATTATTGACTTTATAATAAATTTATGTTAAATAATATAACATTGTAAAAAATAATTTAAAATAAAGAGGTGAAATATGAATCCAGTAATAATTATCACCTCTGTTGTAGTTGCGTTTGTTTTTGGATATACAACCCGTTTTATTATAGCTAAAATCAAGCTTAATTCTACGGAAATAATAACACATAAATTGCTCCAAAGTGCAAGAGAGCAAGCAGAAAATGAGAGAAAGACTATACTTTCTGAAGCTAATTCTGAAATACAGAAAGAACGTAATAGATTGGAAAGCGAAAATAGAGATAGAAAGGCTGAAATTCAGAAATTAGAAAATAGAGTGCTACAACGAGAGGCTAATATTGATAAAAAGTCTCAATATTTGGAAAATAAAGAGCATAATATTGAGAATAAAATGAAAAAAATAAAAGAACAGGAGGATAAATTAACTTCTGTTATACAAGAGGCTGAAAAAGAACTTGAGAGAATAGCAGGTCTTACTAGAGAAGAAGCTAAGGCAGATTTGATTAGAAGTATAGAAGAAGATGCTAAAAAATCTGCTACTAAAATAGTTGATAATATAGAAAAAAATGCTATAGAAACAGGAGAGAAAAAGGCTAGGGAAATAATAGTACAAACTATACAAAGACTTTCTAGTGAAGTGGCTCAGGAAACTTCTGTAACATCTGTATCTTTGCCTAGTGAGGAAATGAAAGGTAGAATCATAGGCAGAGAGGGTAGAAATATCAGAATGCTTGAGACGCTTACTGGTGTTGATATTATTATAGATGATACTCCTGAAGCCGTTGTGATATCTTGTTTTGATCCTGTGAGAAAACACATAGCTAAAGTTTCATTAGAAAAACTTATACTAGATGGAAGAATACACCCTGCTAGAATAGAAGAAGTTGTTGAGAGAACTAAAAGAGAAGTTGAAGATTCTATTATGGAAGCAGGTGAAAATGCTATTGTTGATTTAAATCTTACTACTATGCATCATGAATTAATCAGGCATATGGGTAGACTTCAATATAGAACAAGTTATGGACAAAATATGCTTTTCCATAGTAAAGAAGTTGCTAATATTGCTGCTATGATAGCTGCTGAAATAGGTGCTAATGTGGAAATGGCTAAAAGAAGTGCATTTTTGCATGATATAGGAAAGGCTATAGAAACAGAAGGAGAAGGTTCTCATGCTATGAGCGGTGCCGATTTAGCTAAGAGATGCGGAGAAAAAGAGGAAGTAGTTAATGCTATAAGAGCCCATCACAATGATGTTGATACTCAAAGTGTTGAGGCTGTAATAGTAAAGGCTGCGGATGCTATTAGTGCGGCAAGACCTGGTGCAAGAAGAGAATCTTTTGAAAGCTACATTAAACGTTTAGATAATTTAGAAAAGATTGCTGATAGTATAGAGGGTGTTGAAAAATCATTTGCTATACAGGCAGGCCGTGAACTTAGGGTTATGGCTAAGAGTGATATGGTAGATGATGTTCAGGCTAAGCAAATAGCAAGAGATATTGCTAAGAGAATAGAAGATGAATTGAAATACCCAGGTATAATTAGAGTTACTGTTATTAGAGAAACTAGAGCAGTTGAAGTTGCAAGGTAAATAAAATGTCTGTGAAGAATATATTATGTCTTGGTGATATTATAGGTGTTACAGGACGTTATGCTATTAGAAGGCATTTAGAAGAAATAAAATTAGAGAACAATATAGATTTTATAATAGCAAATGGTGAAAATGCTGCCAATGGAATAGGCATTACTAGGGATACAGCAGCAGAGCTTTTTAATTCCGGTATAGATGTACTTACTTCTGGTAATCATATTTGGAATAATAGGGATGTTTTTGCTTTGATAGGCAATGAGCATCGCCTGCTTCGTCCTTATAATTATCCTAGTGATGCCCCAGGACTTGGCTATTATATATACGATATGTTAGATTGTAAGATTGGTGTAATTAATCTTATGGGAAGGACTTTTATGGATACATTGGATTGTCCTTTCAAAAAAGCCAATCTTGCAATTAAGCATATAAAAGAAAAAACTAATGTTATATTTATAGATTTTCATGCAGAAGCTACAGCAGAAAAAATAGCTTTTTCTTATTATCTTGAAGGGCAGGTTTCCTGTATATTTGGTACTCATACTCATGTTCAGACGGCTGATGAAAAGATATTATCATCATATACAGCTTATATATCAGATTTGGGTATGTGCGGTAGTTATAATTCGGTTATAGGAATGAAAAAAGAACCGGCTATAGCTAGATTTGTTACCAAAATGCCTCATAGATTTGAAGTGGAAACTACTAGCCCTATGATTAATGGTATTGTAGTTCAAGTTGACACTGTAACTGGTAAGGCACTTTCTATTAAAAGGATTAATTTAGTTTATCATAATGATATTGTAGAAAGACAAGAAAAATAGATTAGAGAGAATTCTTATGGAAGAGAATGAGAATAGTCCAAAAATTTTTATTAGACATTTTTTTATTTTTTATATAAAAGTTGCTGTTATTCATACTTTAACTTATATAGTTTTTGGAATATTATTCTCTAACATGTTTGATTACACCTCTGTATATAGTAATGATATAATTACTAATTTTATGAGAGGTTTTGAATCTCCTCTGACTGTTATAGGGCCATTTTTACAACCTATAAGGGCAATATTCATAGCTATTGCATTATTCCCTCTTAGAAAAATTATAGCTACCAAATTTGGCTGGTTTATACTATGGCTTATATTTGCATGTATAGGTATTATTGCAGCTCCTTCATCAGCACCTAGTTCTATAGAAGGTTTGATATATACTCAGCTTCCTCTTGAGTTTCATCTAGTTAATTTGCCTGAGCTTCTTATTCAAACTTTTACTTTTTCTATAATACTTTGGGTTGTTGAAATGCTTCCTCATACTGAAAAAGAATTTTCAAGCAGAGTATTTTTACTTAAATTATTATTTGCTATAATATATACAATGATAGGTATATTTTTAACTTCTATATGCGGAATTATTATAATGAATTTCTTAGAATTAGATTATAATAATGCTAAATTGGATAGAGGTACTGTTTCATATTTATCTACAATATCTATATTGACAATCATTATATCATATTCATTTGCTGATAAAGTTTATAAAAACAAATTATGGCTTTTGCTTACTATCCCATTAATATTATTATTATATATACTTTTCCCTTATGGATATAATTATTTATTTAATACAGTATATAATAATAATATGTCTTTAATTCCTTACAGTTTATCTGCTGTTTTAATGTCTATTATATATTATGTGCTTTTTGTGATCATTTATGGAAAACTAAAAAATATAAATAAAAAATCTGATATTATAGAAGCTGATATAATAGAAACAAAAGATGCAGAAACAACAGATGAAAATAATGATAGAGATAATTTAAAGGTTATAGAAATAAATCCTGAAGATAATGAAGATGAAAAAAAGGATGATGTAAAATATATAGAAATAAATCCTTATGACAATAATAAATAATCTTATTATTGCTATCGATAAACTCGCTGAAATATAGATGACAACTTCCTTCGTCAGTTATCATCTGCTCGTTTATCTCTGGTTATTGCTATCGATAAACTTTTTATCATATATAAAAAATCTCGTTTTGCTATCTCTATCAGCTAAAGCTGATAGAGACTCGATTTTTTATTTATAAATATCTGACAACTAAAGTTATCAGTTACTCGTTTATCTCTAGTTATTACTAATAAAAATTATTCGCATTCAATTATAGTATTGTTATACCCCACAATTTTTATATTTAACATTCTAATATTAAAAAATTAAATATTATCTTTATAATAAAATGATAAAGAGTTATGTATGGTAAATAACTTTTTAAATTTAATTATTTATGATTTTATATTATGATATAACTGCTTTTGCAATTTTGATGAAGTCCGACTGTCGTGTACGAGGGGAAAAGTTGATATATGCAATAAAAGTAATAATAAAATACATATAAGACATAAGATAAAAAATGTTCAATAATTCAGCAACAATAAATATAAAATGTAGTATTTTTCGTATAAAATGTAGTATAATTGTGGTTAGAATATATTTTTTCTTTAATTTTCTATAAATTTACATTACATACTATCTTTTTAACATTTACTTATATATTTTTTAGTGTATTATAAATTTAATAAAAATTAAATTACTACTATGATTTTGAGTCGATTTTATGAAAAAAGTATTTTTTTGTTTATTATTGATATTTATAAATAGTTTATTTTTATTTTCAAAAGAAACTATAGAGAGAGATTTATCATATAATCCAAACTTTAGTTCTTCAAAATTCAATGATTGGCTTTTAGTTGCTACTTTTGATGGTGATAATGTGCCTACATTACAATTTATAGATAAAACTGAAAATATGTTTTGGGAATCTTCTGACTCTTCTATAAAAGAATATATGTACAAAGGTAAAAATTCAAAAGCTGGTATATTTTTTATATCATCTATGACATATTATCAGTATAGAGGCTATAATCCTTTATATACAGAGAAAAGAAATAGAGCTAATGCTAATATGATGAAACGTTTTTATTTCTATAGATTTACAGGAAAGGGCGGCGGAATAATATCTTTAGATAATACTTTGGTAGCTATAGATATATATACAAAATATGTATATATATATGGAGTACCTGTAGAAGAGGAAAAAGTATTTGGTGTTGATGTACCTCAAAGATGGGGTCCTTCAGATACAGTAAAATATAAAGGTTCCATTTTACCTTTTTATAAATATGATCCTGTAGGACATGTACAAGAAGATGGAACTATTGTTTTATATGATTTTTATCTCAATTCATTTTTGGATAAAGAAAATAGATATCAGCCTCTTTTGAACAGCAAATATATTTATAAATAATTTATATATACGAAAAAAGTTTTATTAATCAAGAAAGCTATTGACTTTATAATGAGTTGATAGCTTTATTTTATTTCTGAAATGGATTTTAAATATACTTTTGATATTTGCCAATCATTAGAACTAATGAATTTTAATTTATATTTCAATTTATCTGTAAACTCAGCAATTTTATTTTTTGGGCACATTTGAAAACCATCACCTTTGAAATATTCACCTGTTATCCATTGCTGTTCTTTCTTTGTGTATAGACAATAAAAAGCATCTTCTCCAAATGGAGGTCTTATTTTTATATTGAATTTAGAATTTGCAGGGGGGATTACGTAATTTTTTCTTGCTTCTATTTTGTTTTCATATTTATTGTTTATAAAATTATTGAAGTCATTTGGAAACATTAATATTACATTTCCATCATTTTGAAAGGCAAATATATATAAATATCCTTCAGTATTTGGTCTGAAATTTAGAGTAAAAGATTCTCCTTCTATTATTTCACCTTCATTGTTTATTACATTTGTTTTATTTTCTAATGTTATTCTTTCTATTCTAAAATTTAAATATATACCGTTTATAGGAGATTCCATAGCTTTGAATAAAAGGTTAGAGAAATAAAATTCTAAATAAGTACATATTTCTTGTATAGTTGTTACACTTTCAGACTGATTTTTTAGTTCATATTCTTTAAGAGTATCACCAGTTAACATATCTATGACTTTAAAATTATATCTCATTTCATAAAGCTCTTCATCACTTTTTTCTTCTCCGTCTTTATCAATTTTTTCTGTTTTTTCTCCAATTCCATATTCTATTAAATCGCCTAAGTCTTTAACTTCATTTGTAAGCACTATATCATTACTAAGCATAGTATTTGTAATGTTATAATTGCTTAATATTGTATTTATTTCATTTGAATTAATAGTGATATTCTTATTAGTAGCGGTATTATTAGTGTCTTTTAATACTTTTTCACTATCCATTATAATAACAGCCTGTACTTTTAAGTTAGAAGCAACAGTTAATCCCTCTTCTAAGCTAAGTTCATTTGTAGAAAATAGTTTTTTCTTCTCTCTATCTACCGAAATAGAAGTTTTTTGTTTGAGAGAGGCAAATCTATTTATTGTTCTCACAAACTCTTTTCTCATAGGCTCATTAGCCCTTAAACTATGATCCAAATCTACAGTAGCTATAAGCATAGTTTCTCTAGGATAAAGATTTAATGTTATTATAGTGATAATCAAAATGTATTTTAATATTGTTTTCAAAATTGCTCCTAATATTCAAGAGTAGGTTTTATTCCTGTTTCTCTTTCATATACTTTTTCAAGCATATCCATTATTCTTGATAAATCATCAGAACTGTAATATTCTATTACTATTTTACCCTCTTTCCCATTTTTATCTATAACATTAACTTTGGTAGAGAATATTTTTTCTAAATCATTTTCTAGCTTTTTTATATTAGGGTCTTTCTTATTATCTTTTTTTACTTCGTTTTGATTTTCTGTATTTTCTTCATTATTATTTGTATTAGAATCATTTGATATATTATTTTTTCTTTCTTTTACTATTCTCTCGCATTCTCTTACAGAATATCCTTTTTCTACTATTTCTTTAGCAAATTCTTCTCTTTCATTCTCGTCATCTAATGATAATATAGTTCTGGCATGTCCTTCTGTTATTTTGGATTCTAATACTAAATTTTGTATATTTTCGCTTAAATCTAGTATACGCATAGAATTAGATATTGTGCTTCTGCTTTTTCCAACTCTGTTTGCTAATTCTTCTTGTTTAATATTCAAATCATATATTAATTTTTTATAGCTTCTAGCAACTTCTATGGCATTTAAATCCGCCCTTTGTATGTTTTCAACTAAAGTAAGCTCAAGCATTTTAGAATCTGCTATATTTTCTAATACCAATGCTGGAACTCTATCCCTGTTCAAGAATTTAAATGCTCTGAATCTTCTTTCTCCGGATATTATTTGGTATTTTCCGTCTTTTTCTCTTAAAGTAATAGGGTTTATGAGTCCATTTTCTTTTATAGATTCGGCAAGACCTTGTATTTCTTCTTCATTGAATACTTTTCTAGGCTGATCCGGATTAACATCTATAAGAGAAACATCTATTTCCAATACTCCTCTTCTTTCTGCCTCTTCGGCTGCTGTTCTTATTTCATTGTCAGTAGATTTTATTAATGCACTTAAACCCTGACCGCCAAGTCCGCCTTTTCTGCTCATATAAACCCTCTTAATTTTATTTAATTAATATATTTTTAAATAATATTATCAATACAATAGCATTATTATATTAAAAATACTCATTATTTAGATTTTTCAACAAACTCTTTTGCAAATTCTTTATAACTTCTAGCTCCCACACAATCTTTATCATAATCCCCTATAGCTTTACCATAGGAAGGTGCTTCGCTTAAACGTACATTTCTAGGTATCATAGTTTTGTAAGTCTTTTCTTTAAAGAAATTTACTACTTCTTTTACTACATCTGAAGCTAATTTTGTTCTAGCATCATACATAGTGAGTAGAACACCCTCTATTTTTAATTCTTTATTAAGATTTTCTTTTACAAGTGCTATTGTGTTATTAAGTTCAGCAACACCGTCTAAAGCATAAAACTCACATTGTATAGGTATAAGAACAGAATCAGCAGCAGTTAAAGCATTAAGTGTTAATATACCCAAAGTAGGAGGGCAGTCTATAATAATATATTCATAGTCATTTTTTACAGTTTCTACAGCCTTTTTTAATTTATATTCTCTAGCTATTTCATTAACAAGTTCTATTTGAGCACCAACCAAGTCGGAATCTGCCGGTATTAGAAATAAATTCTCCTGATATGTAGGTATTATTACTTCTTTTGCTTCAGCTTGTCCTATTAATATATCGTATACGCTTTTTTGCATTTGTTCTCTTGTAACGCCAACACCTAAACAAGCATTAGCCTGAGGGTCTATATCTATAAGAAGTGTTTTATGACCCATTTTTGCTATGCATGCACTTAAATTAACGGCTGTGGTAGTTTTTCCTACTCCGCCTTTTTGATTGACTATAGCTATAACTTTAGACATAAATATATCCTTAAACTAAAAACTATCATGAAATTATATTATTATATCAAAATCGGGCATTTTATCAAGTTTTATGTATAACTATTTTATTAATATAGTTTATTTTACATATTTATTTTTATGTGATAATAATATAATTTATTTTATTATATATAATGTAAATATTATTGACAAAATATCCTGTTATTATATTATAGGTTGTTAATGTATATCTTATTAGTTTATTTTTTAGTATGATATACATTCAAGGAGGGCTTATGATAAAAAATAAAAAAATGTGAGAGGTTTGGTATTTATTGCTTTGTTTTCTACAATATCTATATTTTCTATAAGCTGTTCATCATTATTTGATCCTGATTATAGAGGAAGATTCAGACCTTATGATCTAATAGGTACTTGGAGAAATATAGATAATTATTATGAGAGATTTACTATTTCTTATAATGGTATATTAACTTTTTATAATGCTGATGGTACATATAGCAGGCATTATATTGATAATTGGGATTATTATAAATATGATGAAAGAAGTTATTATGAATTAGTTATATCTAATATACCGATTGTAGGAAGCATTATATTTTATTTTACAAGTGAGAATGAATGCGAAATAAGTTATGGAAATATATCTAATCTAATTTATTATTATGAAAAATTATATTAAACAAAATATTCGATAATAGCATAAAATAATCTGATAACTTCAAAGCTATCAGATTATTTTTATATTTTAATGCATTTATTTTATTCTCTTATGCTTGAATCTAGATTTATAAGTGAGATAATCTTTTATTATTGCTAATAAAAATTGTTAGTTAAATATCTCCTGCCATTCTAACGAATAGCAGGTACTAACAATTTTTATATTGTTTATATTTTATTTTATTCTTTTATGTTTAAAACTTGCTTTATGAGTAACGTAATCATTAACTATTTGATAGTTTCCAAAAATTTTATATTTGTATATTGTTAAGCCTTCCAAACCTACAGGACCTCTAGCATGAGTTTTATTTGTTGATATTCCTACTTCAGCACCGAAACCATATCTAAATCCGTCTGAAAATCTTGTTGAAGCATTGCAGTACACATTAGCAGAATCAACGAATGTCATAAACTTTTCTATATTGTCTTTATTTTCTGATATTATTGAGTCAGTATGATGAGAGCCGTATTTGTTAATATGATCGTATGCTTCTTCTATGTCTGATACTATTTTTAAAGATACTTCTTTGTCGCCATATTCAAAATGCCATTCTTTCACTTCGCCTATATCAGATGAAGTTAATATTTTTTTTACTTCAGTATCGCCATTCATTTTTATTTCATTTTCTTTGAATAAATCATAAAGTTTTGGCAAGTATTCTGAAGCTATATTTTTGTTTATAAGTATAGTTTCAACAGCATTGCAGGCACTTGGATATTGAGCCTTTGAATCTAAACATATTTTTAATGCTTTTTCTTGATCGGCAGATTCATCTATATATAAATGACATATACCGTCAGCATGTCCTAATACTGGTATATTTGTATTTGATTTTATATACTGTACCAAACTGTTTCCGCCCCTTGGTATTATTAAATCAATATATTTATCCATTGATAATAATTCTTTTATATCCTCTCTAGTGAATACCAAATTAACAGAGTTTTTTGGAAATTCTTTTATATTATTTAGAGTTTCTTCTATTATACTATATATTGCTTTATTAGTGTTTTCTCCTTCGCTTCCTCCTTTAAGTATAACGGCATTAGATGATTTTATACATAAAGAAGATATTTGGGATATTACATCAGGACGAGCCTCAAATATTACTGCTATAAGTCCAATAGGGCAGGATATTTTTTTTAATAATAAATTGTCATCAAGCTCTGTTTCTAATAATACTTTATTAATAGGGTCTTCAAGTTTTACAACATCTCTTATTCCTGAAACAACGTCTATTAATTTATTTTCATCTAGTTTTAATCGGTTAAACATAGATTTTGAAATTTTATTTTCATCAAGAAGTTTTTGAGCATATTCTAAATCTTTTTTATTTGCTTCAAATATTTTGTCTTTATTTTCTTCAATTTTTTTTGCTATTTCAAGAAGAGCATTATTTTTTATATCTGTATTCAATGATTGTAATTTATATGTGGCTTCTTTTGCATTTTTTACTAAATCTATTAATTGCATATTATTCTCCTTAATATATTTTTAGTAAACATAATTATTTTTATTATAGATTAAGCATTAAAGATACCCAATCATTTTTTCTCTTTCTTAAAATGGTATTGAGTTTATTTTCTCTAATGGCATTAATCATATATGATTCTTTTTCTAATAAAATTCCTGATAATATTAAAATAGAACTCGGTTTTAATAATTCTTTTAAATCCGGAAGAATATCTATTAAAATATCAGTTTCAATATTAGCTATTACTAAATCGAATTTTAAATTCATATTGATTAAATCTCTAGCATTTCCAAGTATCACATTATCAAGCTTTATACTGTTGTAATCAGCATTATCAAGTGTGCAATGAACGGCATCATTATCAATATCTATAGATGTAATATTTCTTGCTCCTAATTTATAGGCGAATAATGATAATATACCGCTTCCGCATCCTACATCAACTATACTTTTTGAAATAATATCATTGTTATTTGAATATTCATAAATCATTTCAAGTGCAAGCGATGTAGTTTCATGAGTTCCAGAACCGAATGCATATTGTTTTGCTATATAAAGCGGATTTTCACATTCTTCATTATAAAAATCTTTTAAATTCGGTACTATAGTAACATCTCCTATATTAAATGGTTTAAGAAAATCCATATATGAAGTTAAATATTCTTCAGATTTTAATTCTTCTATTTTATAAGTATATTCAGCAATACCTTTAATATTTTCTTCTATTATACTTAGATTATTTTTTAATATTTCTTCATTTTCATTGTATATATTAACTATTGAAATACTTTCTTCTTTAATAGGAAACTCTGTATTAAAACCTAATATATTTAATTTACCGCTTTCTATAACAGCTTCAATTATATCCTCAAATCCTCTTTCTATTTTTATAGATAATGAATATATTAACATAATGACTCCAATAATAATTTTCTATATATTACAATATATTAATAATATTGTTAATAGATTCAATTTTATTTTCCATATCTTTTTTATATTTTATTACGAAAGTGTTGTCATTAACAGTGCCTCTTACAGCCTCAAAATCTTTTTCCATCATTGTTTTATCATCAATACCTGAACTTACCATTTTTGATATATCATATTCTTTTTCAACATCTTTATAAAATATATTATATGCTTCTTTTAATAATGATTTATGGTCTTCTAATAATTTTTTTATATTTTCTTTATTGATAGTATTTATATTATATCTTGATTTTACAGTATTCATAACCCAAGATTTTTCATCTTCTGAATATATATTGTATATGTTTTCAAACTTTTCAGTTAATGATTTTATATCATTTATTTTATCATTTTCTAAATCTTTGATGATGTTATCAACTCTCTGTTTTGCACATATAAGTCCGCCTATATCAACCCATTTTTCAAAAATAGTATCTTCATTGTACTGAAGATTTTTTATAATTTCATCAATATTTTTAGAGTTTTCTATATATGAAAGTATTTTATTATGAAGATATAAATCTATTGCTATTGAGTATCTTTTTGAATATTTATCTAAAGAGGATATTTTTATAATCATGTTTTTATATGTTAAAAAATCTTTATTATAAATATTATTACTTTCTTTTTTTATTTCTTCTAATATTTTTTCAGATTTAATAATTTTTGATACAGTGTAAGGACTGAATACATCAAATATTATTAAATCTTTTTTATCTCCTTTTCTTCTGTCTCTATCTCTCCATTTATTTTCATCTCTTGATAAACCCACACCGAATAAATTTAAAGCAGGTATAAGTCTTGTTTGATGATAACCATGCTCAGTGATATATGAGAAAGGAAAATCAGAAGTATCAACATTATCATAATGTGCCCCTATAACAGTTGAGAAAGCTCCTATATGAGAAGGCCATAAAATATATGAGTTGCTTCCTGTTTTGCATCCTCTTTCCATAAAACCATGATGATAAGGTCCAAGTTTGTACATATGATTACTTTGATTAGTTCCGCTTCCAGCATTGAAGAAAGAAAAATGACTTGCTATTAAAAGTGTAGCTTTATGATGCGTAACAGTATAAGGACCTGCAAATATAGAAAACATTTCTCCATGCTCTCCCTCGCAGTTTGCAAATAAAAGTGAATCCTCGCATGAAAATTGTCTTCCAAGTTTAACTCCTTCACCTATAAACGCTTTTTTTATAACTGTTCCATCAACTATATGAGCACCTTTAAGAACAATAGAATCTTTTAATATAACAGATGTTCCTATATATGAAGGACATTCTTTTGTACTTATTACTGTTGTATTATTAATTTCATCAGTATTTTCTATTGTGGCATAAGGATCTATTAAAGAATTTTTTATTAGTCTTGCATTTATTATTTGTGCATATTTTTTTATTTTTCCGAATCTTCTTGTTTTTTGTTTTGTGTATTCATCTATAAGGGTATTAATTTTTTCACGCATTACTTTTTCATGTCTATACATTGCAACTAAATATGCTATATGTGAATTAAGTCTATAAAATATTTTTACGCTTCTTCCATCGCCTTCCATGATTGGTGAAGTTTCAACTCCGTTTCCGAAACTGCTTTTTCCTTCCATATATATAGAACCGGCATTTTCTATAATAACCCCATTTTCTATTTTATAATTTTCTATGAATCTTCCTACATTATTTATATAAACATTTCCATTAATATATACATTTATTAAAGTGGCTCTGTTAATAGAAGCTAATAATTTAACTTTTTTATGATATTTCACCATACCATTAAGTGCGTTTATTTTTACTTTGCCATAAAATTTAACATCTTTTATTCTGCTTAAATCTACATTTTTTATTAAAATTTTTTCCCATGACTGAGAAGAACAGCCTTGAGATTTGAGAAAGTTTATTTCTTCATTTGTGAGATTTCTGAAATCTTTATCCTGTTTTTTGAAAATATACATAATTAAAAGTTTTCCTTTTTTCCATTATTTATTAATCATTATGTTAACTTTGTGATTTTGTGTAAAATTTGTGTAAAAATCAAAATTCGTTAAAAAATGAAAAATATTACAGATTATATATCAAAATAAAATAATTTTCTATTATTATTTTTTATTTAGACTATATTTTGTATTTCATAAATTTTTTAAAAAATTAATATCATCTATTGACTTAATTATTATATAAGTATATTATTATATTATAATATACTTATATAGAGATGAGGCAATATGAAAAAGAATATAAAAAAAGATATAGAAACTTCTGATGAAGAATATTTAAATAATGATGATGATTGCGAAATAAGCACAAAAGATTCAAATATATCATCATTAATACCAAAACTTCCAAACGATGAAGAGTTTTCACTTTTAGCAGGATTTTTTTCTGTGTTTTCTGATCCTACAAGATTAAAGATAATATCTGCCTTAAGTGAGAAGGAATTATGCGTGCATGAATTATCTTCTTTACTAGATATGAAGCAGCCTTCTATATCACAGCATTTAAAGATGCTTTGGCAGGCTAGGGTAGTAAAAAACGGAAGGTAGGACTTCATGTTTTTTATAGATTAGATGATGAGCATATAGAAAAAATTTATACATGGGGGTATGAACATGTTAAAGAATAAAGAAAGACTTTTATTTTTATCAGAAATTTTTTTAGGACTTATAGTATTAATATTATTATACACTTTGCATAAAACTATACATGGTGCTATAGAATATATTATTTTCTTTATACCATATTTTATTTTGGGAAGAGATGTATTTAAAAATGCAGCTTTGGATTTTATCAAAGGAAAATTCATGCGTGAAAGTTTTCTTATGAGTATTGCTACAGTTGGAGCTATTATACTTCATGAACTTCCTGAAGCATTAGCAGTATTAATGTTTTATAGGGTGGGCGAATACTTTGAAGATATGGCAGTTGATAAATCTAAACGCACAATAGCAGCATTAATGGCGATAAGACCAGATTCAGCAAATATTATAAGAGAGAACGGAAATGTTGAAAAAGTTGATATATCTGAAGTTCATATTAATGATAATATAATAATAAATCCATTTGAGAAAGTGCCTCTTGATTCTTTTATATATGAAGGTGAAAGCTGGATTGATACTAAGGCTTTAACTGGTGAGAGTATGCCTAGAAGTGTTAAAGTTAATGATGAAATTTTAGCAGGAACTATCAATGGTGATAATACTATAAAGGCAAAAGTTATAAGAGCTTACGGAGAATCTTCTATAGCTAAAATATTAAAATTAGTTCAGGATTCACAAAATAGAAAAGCTAATATTGAGCAGTTCATAAGCAGATTTGCAGGCATATACACTCCTATAGTAGTATTCGGTGCAATTTTCCTTACTGTAATACCTACTATAATATATGGTACTGAAGTTTTTGATAATTGGTTCAAACGTTCTTTGACTCTATTAGTTGTATCTTGTCCTTGTGCGTTTATGGTTGGTATTCCATTAACATATTTTGCTTCTATAGGAAGAGCATCTAAATTTGGAATAATGGTTAAAGGCGGAGTATTTTTGGATTTGCTTGCTAAGGTTGATAAAGTTATTTTTGATAAGACAGGAACTCTTACAAAAGGAGAGTTTTCTATAAGAGATATACATAATACAGGTTTATATGATAATGAAACTTTATTAAAATATGCTGCTTATGCTGAAACAGGTTCTTCTCATCCGATTGCAGTATCAATAGTTGAGCATTATAAAAATCATCATAACGGCATTATAAATGATAGTTTAATTTCAACTCATAAAGATATAAGCGGAAAAGGTGCTTCATCAATAGTTGAAAATAAAAATATATTGATTGGAGGACTTGATTTATTAAAACAAAATAATGTTGAAATATCAGAAATTAAAGAAAATATCAATGTTCATATTGCTGTAGACTCCAAATATGTAGGCGGATTTTTCATTGATGACAGTGTGAAAGATGATACAAAAGAAGCTATTGATTTATTGAATTCAATGAATATAAAAACTGCATTAATAAGCGGAGATAATGTTGATAGGGTAGAAGCATTTGCAAAAGAGATGAATATTCAATCATTCAAAGGAGGCTGTTTGCCTGAAGATAAAGTAACTGTATTAGAAGAAATGATGAAAGATTCTAAGGCTTCAATATTTGTAGGCGATGGTATAAATGATGCTCCTTCTCTTGCTCGTGCTGATATTGGTATTGCTATGGGCGGACTTGGTTCTGATGCTGCTATAGAAAATGCAGATGTTGTAATTATGGATGATAAGCCTTCTAAAGTTGCTCTTGCTATAAAACTTGCTAAGAAAAATCATGTAGTAGTTTTGCAAAATATACTTTTAGCATTAGTAATAAAATTCGGAGCTATTATATTAGGAGCTTTAGGACTTGCATCTATGTGGCTTGCTATTTTTGCTGATACAGGTGTTACTATGATAGTAGTATTGAATGCATTAAGACTTCTTTATCCTTTAGGAGAAAAAGAAGAGGCTGTTAATATAGATACTAAAACTTGCGATATAAAAGTTACTAACTGCGGATGCGGACATTAATTAATCATTGATAATTATATTTTTTATAGATGCATGATTATTATTCATGCATCTATTTTTTTATTTATTTTTTATAGTTTTTATTATCATTAATCTATGCATAATAAACATAAGTACTAAAATCAATATTAAATAAAAGGGAAGTAATGATATTGATATATGATTTGCAATGTAGCCGAATAAAGGAGGCATGGCAAGAGTACCTATATAAGCACTAGCCATTTGTACTCCTATTATAGCCTGAGAATTTTCTGCACCAAAATTACTTGGAGTTGAATGTATTATTGAAGGATATATTGGAGCACAGCCTAAACCTATAGTTATAAAACCTATTAAAGATACAATATTTACAGCAGGAATAATCATTAGTATTATACCTATCAAAATTAATGACTCGCCTAAAATTATCATTTGATTATCATTTAATTTCATTGTTATAAAACCAGATATAGCTCTTCCAACAGTGATGCCTATATAAAATAAACTTCCAAATGAAGCCGCAGTTTTTATATCCACTCCTTTATATAGATTTAAATAACTACTTGCCCATAATCCAGTTGTAGCTTCAAGTGCACAATAACAAAAAAAGCATATCATAATTTCTCTGGCACCGGGTATTTTTATTATTTCTTTTAAGCTTAAAACTTTTGTACTTATTTTTTCTTTATTTTCTTCATCATTTTTCTTCCATAGAGAAAGGCTGAAAAATAAAATAGCAGTGAGTACAATTTGCATTATTGATATATATCTGTATCCTGCATTCCAATTATTATTAGTAATAGCATATCCCATTATATATGGTCCAATTGTTGCACCTATTCCCCACATACAATGAAGCCAGCTCATATGTTTGCTTTCATAATGAAGTGCAACATAATTATTTAAAGAGGCATCTACACTTCCAGCACCTAATCCATAAGGTATAGCCCAAACACAAAGAAATAAATATGAATGAGTGATAGAAAATCCAAAAAGTGCTATAGCTGTCATTGCTACACTGAATGCAGTTATTTTTGCTGTACTAAATTTTTTAGTTAATCTGTCGCTTTGCAAACTAGAAATTATAGTGCCTGCTGATATGATCATTGATATTATGCCTGCATAGGAAATTGGCACATTCAATTCTTTATGCATAGTAGGCCAAGCTGATCCTAAAAGTGCATCCGGAAGCCCTAAACTTATAAAAGATAAATATATAATAGCAAGTAGTAAATTAACCATATTAAATATCCGCAAAGTTATTTTAATATTATAATACAAATAATTTTTTATTGAATACTTATCAAATAAATAATTTTATAATAAATCTTATTATTTGTTAGTAATAATAAAATTGACAAAACTTTTATATTTAGTATTATATAATAGTAATATTAAATTTTGGGGATAAAAATATTGAAAATAAAAGATATTGGCTTTGATGAATATTTTGAGAAATTGGCACTTAAAAGTTTGAATGTTAATTCTTTAGAAGAAATTAATAATGAAGAACTTGTACCTGCAAGAGTTATAAGGATTAACAAAAGATATTATACTTTGTTTGCTGATGATGGTGAGTTTTTAGCAAGAATCAAAGGAAAGATAAGATATAATTCTGAAATACAAAGCGAGCTTCCTGTAGTTGGTGATTGGGTATTAATGAAGAAGTCGGATAATAATGCTTTTATTGATACTATACTCACTAGAAAAAATATTTTATATAGAAAAGCTAATGTTAAAAAAAATGATATTCAGGCTATAGTAAGTAATATTGATTATGCTTTTATTATAGTTGGTATTGATAATGAAATGCCAATGTCTGCCATAGCAAGATATTTGTCAGTTGTTCATACTTCAGGAATTAAACCAATAATTGCAATTAGTAAAATAGATTTGTATGAAGATGCTGAATATAAAGAATTATTAGCAGCTATAAAAGAAACTTATCCTAATGAAACAGCATTTGCCTACAGTTCAAAAACAGGAAAGAATGCAGATACATTTTTAAAATATATTAAGAAAGATACTTCATCGGTTTTTATAGGTGCATCCGGTGCTGGTAAATCCACTATTATTAATTATCTTTTAAAAGATGAGAAGATGAAAACCCAGGAAGTAAGGGAATACGATTTTAAGGGAATGCATACCACAACACATAGAGAGCTTTTAGTTTTAGATAGCGGAGGTGTAGTTATAGATACTCCTGGTTTAAGAAATTTAGGTTTATGGGAAGATGATAAAGGTATAAAGAAAACTTTTGAAGATTTAGAGGAGTATGCTAAAAAATGTAAATTTAAAGATTGTACCCATCAGCATGAGCCGGATTGTTATATATTGGAACTTTTAGAAAATGATGAAATACCTTATGAAAGATACGATGCTTATATAACACTTCTTAATGAAAACAGAGAATTGCAGAAAAGTTCTATAGAGATAAAGAAAGATAGAAAGATGGCATTGAAAAAAATAACGAAGCATAGAAATAATTATAAAAAGATTAATGTTAAAAATAAGAAATAATTATAAAATCACTAATCAATAAAATTATTAAGTTAATTTATATATCAATGATATATATTGCAAAATATATAAATTAAATTCTAAGATTAAAAAAATATGTAAATATTATGTTTACTCTATTATGTTTCTTTACAATGTTGCGGTTAATGATAAAAACTTATCATAAAACTTTTGTTGTATATAAATTTAGTTTACATAAATACCATGCAATCTATAGAGTGTAAAATTTAAATAAATTTTATTTACAAAAAATTGACAATATCTATTATATTTATTATACTATCTTTATAATTATTATATATTATTATACGTAGATTTTTTATGGAAAATTTTAATTATAAGATATTAATATTTTCATTTGTATTATTTTTAATATTTTGTCTGAATGCATTTTCAAAAAGCAATATAGCAATAATTGATGCAGCTGGCAGAGGAGATATTAATAAGGTTAAAGAATTAATTAGTAGCGCAGTTAATGTAAATCAGCAGGATAGAATAGGTGAGAATGCATTGATAAAAGCAGCAGAAGGCGGACATATAGAAGTTGTAAAATTGCTTATAGAAAATAAAGTAAATCTGAATCTCAAAAGTAAATGGGGAAGAACAGCATTGATGAGAGCTTCTTCAAAAGGTTATACCAATATAGTAAAGGTACTTGTAGAAGCAGGAGCCGATTTGAATATCAAAGACAATAGAGGAAGAACAGCATTAACTTATGCCAATCAAAGAGGACATCAGAATATAGTAAAAATATTAAAATCAGCAGGTGCTAAATAAAGTTAATATATTTAAATAATTAATTAAGGAGATATATTTATGAAAAAGATTTTAGTTTTAATCTTTATAATTAGTGTTAGTGTTTTTGCTCAAAGAAAGATGACACCTTTAATGGAGGCTTTGGAGAGAAAAGATACTAAAAGAGCCATAGAATTAATAAACTCCGGAGTTGATCTTAATACAAGAGACAGACGAGGTGAAACTCCATTAATAGAAGCAGCAGAAGGCGGACATATAGAAGTTGTAAAATTGCTTATAGAAATAAAGTAAATCTGAATCTCAAAAGTAAATGGGGAAGAACAGCATTGATGAGAGCTTCTTCAAAAGGTTATGCTAATATAGTGAAAGTGCTTGTAGAATCAGGAGCAGATTTGAATATTAAAGACAATAGAAGAAGAACAGCATTAAGTTATGCTAGTCAAAGAGGACATCAGAATATAGTAAAAATTTTACAAACAGCAGGTGCAAAATAAAGTTAACATATTAAATATTTAATTAAGGAGATATATTTATGAAAAAGATTTTAGTTTTAATTTTCATAATTAGTGTTAGTGTTTTTGCTCAAAGAAAGATGACACCTTTAATGGAGGCTTTAGAGAAAAAAGATACTAAAATAGCCATAGAATTAATAAACTCAGGAGTTGATATTAATACCAAAGATAGAATGGGGGAAACTCCGTTAATAGAGGCAGCAGAAGAAGGACTTACAGAAGTAGTGAAAGTTTTGATAGAAAAGAAAGCAAATTTGAATGCAGCTAATGTTAGAAATAGAACAGCATTAAGCAGGGCTTCACATAAAGGGTATACAGAAATAGTTCTTATGTTAGTGAATGCAGGAGCTGATAGAAGTATTAAAGATAAATATGGAAAAACTGCTTTGGACTATGCTTCAGAGCGAGGACATAAAGATATTGTTTCTATATTAAAAAAGTAGTATTAATTTTATCTATTAAATTTGAATATATTTTAATTTAAGTCATTAAATTATTTTGTAAAATTATTTAATTTTTTAAAAAATATTTGTGTAAAAATAAAAAAATGACGATTTAATAATTATTATAAAATTATGTAAATTTATTTTCTTATTTTAAGATAGGAGTTTTTTATGAAATTAAATAATAAAATATTTTTGTTTTTTATAGTTTTTTCATTACTTTTTTATAACAGTGCATTTTCTAAAAGTAATGTAGAATTAGTAAATGCAGCAGAAAATGGCGACATAAAAAAGGTAAGAGAACTTCTTAGAGGAGGAGCTAATATAAATGAGCAGGATTCTAAAGGAGATAATGCATTAATAAAAGCTTCTGAAAATGGACATTTAAAAGTTATAGAATTATTGGTGCAATATAGATGCAGTTTAAATCTTCAAAACAAAGATGGAAGAACAGCAATAAGTAAGGCGTCAGAAAATGGACATGTTAATGTTGTAAGACTTTTAATCGATGCAGGTGCTAAAGTTAATTTGAAAGATAGAAAAGATAAAACAGCTTTAACTTATGCTTCAGAAGAGAAACATAAAAATGTAATTAGTCTTTTAAAAGCAGCAGGCGGTAAATAAATTTAAAGTTTTAATTACAAAATATAAAAAAAGTGTGATTTTTATTTGAAATTACTATATATAACATTGATAATAAATTTTAATTATAATATAATGATTCGCAATTAAAAATTTTGTAAAGGAAAAAAGAAAACATGAAAAAAATATTGTCTTTAGTTCTTATTGTTATGGGAACAGTATTTGTAGTATCATGCGGCGGTAATACTTCTAATACTACTACAAACGATGCAGCTGCTGCAGTAGTTACAGTTAATGATTTGTTAGGAAAAGAGTATTCTCTTACTAATATGTACGAAGGCAAAGAAGTTACTATAGCTTTTTCTGATACTAATATGTTAGGCGGAAAATCAGCTGTTAATAACTATTTTACTGAGTTTTCATTAGACGGTAACAAAATAAAATTAAATGCTTTAGCTTCTACTAAAATGGCTGGCCCTGAAGAAGATATGGCTGTAGAAACAGAATATTTACAAATATTAAATGGTGCTGATACAATTTCTTTAGACGGAGATGTATTAACTATTACTACTACTTCAGGTACTAATTTAATTTATACTTTCAAAGGTAATGTAGAAGTAGCAAGTGAAAATGCAAACTAATTAAACACTATCTATATTTTTTGGCAAGATGATATTTTTATATTATCTTGCCTTTTTTATTTTAAATTTTTAATAAACTATTGACTTTTATATTCAGTAGTATAATATAAATGTATATTTCTGTTTTTTTAGATAAAATATTTGGAGTGATTATGAAATTAAAGAAATATATTTTTATGCCGCTAGTATTTTGTTTGATTATCGTTGTATCATGTTCGGAAAGTATGCCTTTAAAAGAATATAAAGATGCAACTACCTTGAGAGATAAAGCTATAAGATATGATTTGCAAAACTATTCTAAAGAACAATTCGATATAGCTGAAGCAAATTATTCAGAAGCTATGATATTAATAGATGAAAATAAAGATTCAGCGAAAGTAAAAGAACTTCTTACAACAGCATCAAATTCATATCAGACCGTATTAAATGATGGATTACCACAGTATGCTGAAGTTTTAAGAAGTGAAATAGATTTAGAAAGAGTATATTCTAAAGAGGTAAAAGCGTATAGAGTAGATAAAGAAAATTATGAGTTTGCAGAACTTAATTATATAAATGCATTATCAGCTTTAAGTACAAACAATTATGAAGAAGCTGTAAGTTGTTTTTTAAATGCTAAAAAATATCATCACAAAGCCTATTTCACAACTAAGATAAGATATGATGAAAGTACAAGAGGAATAAAAGAAGCTGAAGATAAAATTAGACAAGTTGAAGAATTAGAAAGATCATCTTCCAAGTAAATACTTTTACTTTAATATAAAAATTAATGGAGAAAAAATATGAAAAAGGGATTATTTTTATTTATCTTATTAACGTTTTCTTGTTTTTTGTATGCACAGGAAACAAATGAATTAGTTTTACCTCCTGAATTACCAGCAGATTTACCTGTTAGTATAAAGGAAAGCGATGATTATAAATTGGCACAAAGATATAGAGAAATGGCTATAGATGCTCATAGTGTAGGTGATTATAATCAAAGTATAGAATATTCAAAACAAAGTAAAGAATATTCTGATAAAATCATATTGAGATATGGTGTTTATGAATATGTTTTGAATAGTCAAAGAGATGCGGAAAGAAAACTTAGCTTATTCAAAGGAGTTGGGGGAGATACTAATGAATTGACAACTTCTTTATATGAAGAGTCTGTTACCGATCTTAATTCTGCTCATAGCATGCTTGAGACATCTACTAATAGCACAGATTATACTAACACTATGCTTGAGTATAATAAATCAGCTGAAAAATCTGAATTAGGATACAATGTCCTTGCTATAGATTTAAGAAGAGAATATTTAATGAGTGAATCAGTATTAACTAATGGTGATAATAATGATACACAAATTACAAATTTAAGAGATGAATCTAAAAATGCATTAAGTAGCGGAGATTATACTAACTCTTTGGCAAAATCAAGAGAAGCTATGAATATGCTTGATATGTTAGAAGCTCCATTAGCTTATGCTAAAGCTCAAGATTCTATGGATAAAGCTAAACAAGACGGCTATAATAATAGTAAGCCTAATTTATACACTGAAGCTTTGAAATCATTATCTTCAGCAGGTGAAACTTTGATAGCTAATAATTATAGTGATTCTTTAATGCATTCTAAGAATGTTATAAGTTTAGTTAATTCAATGGAAAGTACATCTGGAGATATATCTTCTCCTGAAGAAGAAGTGATAGTAACAGATGGAACAGTATTCCCTCAGTATTATATAGTTCAATCTAGAAGAACTAATACAGATTCATTATGGCGTATCGCTTCTTATGACTTCATATATGGTAATGGTAATTTATGGAAAAAAATATATGATGCTAACAAAGATACTATAAAAAATCCTAATGTCATAAGAGCAGGTCAAAAATTAATTATACCTAGTCTTAAAGGAGAAACAAGACAGGGAACTTATAGCACTAATCAAACTTATGGAAATATAACTACTTTCTCTACTAATCAGATTGAAGGTAATATAATCATAGAAGATGAAAAAGCTATGGAAGAGCAAACAGAGCAGACAGAAGAAACTGTTATAGATGAACAAACTGATACTGCTGATGAGAATGCAGAAATGACAGAAGATACAGCAGCTACTGATGAGAATGCAGAAATGACAGAAGAAGATACAACAGTTACTGATGAGAATGCAGAAATAACAGAAGAAGATACAACAGTTACTGATGAGAATGCAGAAATGGCTGATGATGAGACAACAGCAGAAGAAGGAAATCAATAATAAAAGTAAAAATAAATTTATAGAAAATAATTACGAATATTATTGAAGTTTATTATAATTTAAGAGGTACATATTTTGGGTAAAAAATTAAAAATCATTATTATTTCATTATTGGGTGTGATTGTATTCGGAACAGTTCTTATAGCACAAAAACCGAAAACTTCAAAAGAGCATTTGTTTATAGAAACAAATTTTGGTACTATAGAAATAGCTTTCTTTCCTGAAAAAGCACCAAAACATGTTGAGGCTATAAAAAAACTTGCTAATGAAGGTTTTTATAATGGAACATTATTTCACAGAGTTATACCTGGTTTTATGATTCAAGGCGGAGATCCATTGAGCAAACAGCCTAATAGATCTTTGCATGGTACAGGCGGCCCTAATTTTGTTATACCTGCAGAGTTCAATGATGTTTCTCATAAAAGAGGTATATGTTCTATGGCTAGAGGTGCAAGTGTAAATAGTGCTGGTTCTCAGTTCTTTATTTGTGTAGCTGATAGTCCTTTCTTAGATGGACAATATACAGTTTGGGGAGAAGTTGTTAGCGGTATGGATGTTGCTGATAAAATAGTATCATTAAAAAGAGATGCTAATGATAATCCTTTAGAGCCTGCTAAAATGAATAGAGTTTATGTAAAAACAGTTAATTAATTTATTTTTATAAAGGAAATAGGAAATTAAAATGAAAGAACATTTATTTATTGAAACAGATTATGGTACTATAGAAATAGAATTCTATCCTGAAATAGCACCTAAACATGTTGAAGCTATAAAAAAGCTTGCTAATGAAGGTTTTTATGATGGAATAAGATTTCATAGAGTAATACCTAGATTTATGATACAAGGTGGAGACCCTGTAAGTAAAGATGCAACAAAAAGACATTTACATGGTACAGGCGGTCCTGGATTCAATATCCCTGCTGAATTTAGCGATAAGCCTCATAAAAGAGGTATATGTTCTATGGCTAGAAGTCAGCATCCTGATAGTGCCGGTTCTCAGTTCTTTATCTGTGTAGCTGATGCACCTCATTTGGATGGACAATATACAGTTTGGGGAAATGTTGTTAATGGTATGGACGTTGCTGATAAAATAGTGGCATTAAAAAGAGACCATAATGACAACCCTATGGAAAATTCTACTATGAATAAAGTTTATGTTAAAGAAGTAGAATAATTAAAAAGTTTATAATCTAATATAATAAAGACGAAGCCCAATATTGAGTTTCGTCTTTTTTATATTTAAATTATTATTTTTTATTTTATGATTGTTTAGCTGACTTTTTATGAACGAAGTAAACAGCAAATGCTATAATCAAATAAATAGCCGAAGTGATTAATGCTGTTATAAGATTATCCCAAGTTGAGCCTACAGCCAAAACTGTATTAAGTATAGGCACAACTAATAAACCTGTAACAGACATCAAAGAAAATCCTAAAGAAAATTCTGTGAGTGCTGGGCTTTTATATTCAGGATCGCATATTTTAAGAAGAGTCATTCCTGTTATTAAAACCCCTGTCAAAGTACCCCATGAAATTATAGCTCTTTCAAAAGCATAATCATCTTTAAATAACATATTGTTAAATATGAATACTATCAAATAAGTAAATATGAAACCAGCTACACACATAACTATTATAGGTGCTATATAATGTATTATGGCTTTTATAGGAAGACTTGTTATAGCTGATACTATAGCAAAGTCGCTTAATGTACCTATGATTTTTGCCTTAACTTTAGCATCTACCATCCAAGATAATTTTAATTTTTTTATTATCATATTTAAAGCAAACATTATAATCATAGAATAAGTCCAAACAGGAAGAACATCCAATCCCGGTACTTTTAATTTTTTAATGAAGTTCAAAACTATAAAAGCAAGTCCGCATACGGCAAATATTACAGCCAAATGAAAAGTTATAGTTTCTATAGAGCTGCTTAAAAAAGTTTCTCTTCCCAAACTAGCTTGCTTGCTTATATCATTGTTGTATCCTACTTCCATGTTTCTATCTATTTTATTTATATTTTGATTGTCATCATTTTCATTAACTACTTTTTTTATAACATTTGTTTTATTTCTTCTTACTGCAATATTAATGAATATGATTCCGAATATCATTCCGCCTACAAGTCCTATTGTAGCAGTAGTAAGAGCAACTCCCTGAGCTATTTCCCATTGAGGTATTCCGAAACCTTCAAGTAATTTTCCTGTTGAAGCTGCAAGTCCATGTCCTCCGGCAAATCCGGCTGAAAGTTCATAACCGAAAGTTCTATACATATTTATATCAGGATTTATTTTTGTAAATAGTATATTAGTGGCATATCCTATGGCAGACTGAAACATACTTGCACATTGAAATATACCGAATGCTATTAAAACTTTTGTAGGGTAGAGTGATTTTATACTTTTTGTTTCATTTAAGAACATACCCAAAGGAATAGCGGCAAATATAGGTATTGATAATATACCGGGAAGAAGTGAATAAGTGCTTATCCATTCTGAGGATATTGAATAGTTTGAGAATTTACCCAATATTTCAGGAGATATTAAAAGCCCAATAAATCCTCCTATTACAGAAGCCGGCAAATATAATTTTTGAAAGAGCTTTATTTTAGCCCTTAAAAAAACTCCTATAAGCAGCAATACCGATAATAAAGATAATGACTGCAATAATTCAGTTAATAGTTTAGATGTCATATTGTTTCCTTAAAAATGAATGTTTTTATTTTTTTAGTATTTATAATTTTTTAATTTTTGATTTATCGAATTTATTACTTTTATCTATTATATCATCTTCTCTCTCTTCTATTTTAATGATATCTCCATAGAATTTAGGCGGTCTGTTAAATAGTATATCAAGAAACATTAAAGCTCTTGCACCTAATTCTCTTGGAAATTGTCTTACTCTGTAAAGTTTTCTAACATTATTGGCATTATATGCTATTGCATTAATATTTTTTTGTCTTGCTATTAATATTGCTCTCTCATTGTGAAAAGGCTGAGAAACTATAGTGAAATTTGTAAGTTCAAAAACTTTATTAGCTCTTATGATAGAATCTCTTGTTCTAAATCCAGCAAAGTCCAAGAATATATGCTTTTTATTTACTCCCAACTTTATTAAATCGAGACGCATTTGTCTAGGTTCATTATATGATTTATATCTGTTGTCTCCACTTACAAGTATGTATTTCACTTTTCCACTTTTATATAATTCATAAGCAGCATCCATTCTGAATTTGAAATACATATTTATTCTGCCATTATTCATATATTTACTGGTTCCTAATACCAATGCAACATCATTATATGGTATTTCTTCTATTGATGAATATATATATCTTTTTGAATAAAGTGAAACAGATGAATATAATATTACTGCAGATATAAGAGATAGAATAATAATTTCAGGAAGAAAACTAAAAATGAAAATAAAAATTAGTAGTATATAATTGATAAATTTATATACACCACTTTTATTTTCTATTCTATTTTCAATTATTCTTTTATTATTTTTTATATATAATATTTTATTTTTGTATCTATTTTTTAATATCTTCATAAAACCTGCAACATAGTTGTTGTGATAGTATACTAAAATAATTTATATTGTCAATTACTATTAATAATAAAAGTTGAGAAAAAATTTATTTTAAGTATTGCAATATTACTCAAAAATATTATAATATTTAGCAAATATTAAAAGGAGAATAAAGATGAATACATCATCTGCTAATGGTATGAATGCTGTTTTTGATGATATGAAAAAAATGCCAGCATCTGCCTCTAATTTTTACAAACAAAATAAATCTTCAAAAAACATTGTCTTCTTAAATATTCTCCTCTCAATTCTTCTCATTATCCTGTAATATTATAATCTATTTTTTATAAAATACATTATTTGATTGAATACATTTAAAAATATAATTTCTATAAGTAGAAATACTAATAAGAAAATTAAAAAAGGCTATAAAATATAAGGAGTTATTTAATGAAGTTAAACGGTTCTGATATAATAATGGAAGTTCTAATAGAGGAAGGCGTTGATACAGTATTTGGCTATCCGGGAGGAGCAGCTTTATTTATATATGATGCTATCTATAAATATAGAGATAAAATTAAACATATAATGCCTGCAGATGAAACAGGAGCTTGTCATGCAGCAGATGGATATGCAAGAGCAAGCGGAAAAACAGGAGTGGTAATTGCTACAAGCGGACCGGGTGCTACTAATTTGGTTACGCCTTTAGCAACAGCATACATGGACAGTGTGCCTTTAATTGCTATAACTGCAAATGTGCCTGAAAGTTTAATAGGTAAAGATTCATTTCAGGAGGTTTATATTGCAGGTATTACAATGCCTATTACTAAACATAATTTTGTTGTAAGAGATATTAATGATTTAGCAAATATAATAAGAAAGGCATTTGTTATAGCAAATACAGGAAGAAAAGGACCTGTTTTAATAGATATACCTAAAAATTTCACATTTACAGAAACAGAATACGAAAGAAAAGAAAAATTTGTTCCTAAGCATGTCAAAATAAGTGCTGAAGATGAGAAAACTATAGAAGAAGTAGCAAAATTAATAAATGAATCAAAAAGACCTATTATATATTTCGGAGGCGGTGCTAAAGATTCAAGCGATAAGTTGAGAGAGTTTATGATCAACTCAAATATTCCTTCAGTTCATACATTAATGGGAGCTGGAGTATTAGGTTATAATGAAAAATTAAATATAGGACTTTTGGGAATGCATGGTTCTGCTACCGCTAATAAGGTTATGAATGAAGCAGACTTGATACTTGCCGTTGGAACTAGATTCAGTGATAGAGTTGCTTTGAATACTTCTAAATTTGGAGGAGTTGCTAAAAAGATTCATATAGATATTGATAAAAGCGAAATAAACAAGAATGTTCATGTTGATTACAGTATAATAGGCGACTTGAATGATGTTTTGGATAGATTCAATAAACTTGTAAAAAGAGTGGAAGATGATGAATGGGTAAAATATTTGTCTGATTTAAGAGCTAAAGAGATGAAGGAAGATTCAGACAGAAACACTAAGAAAGACGGTATTTATCCAAGCAAGGTTATGGATATAATAGGTAATAAAACTAAAGATGATGCTATTTATGTTACAGATGTAGGACAGCATCAAATGTGGGCAGTTCAATATATAAGACATACCAAGCCAAGAAGTTTTATAACAAGCGGCGGTTTGGGTACTATGGGATTCGGATATGGTGCTGCTTTAGGCGTTCAGGTTGCCAAGCCGGATAGAAGAGTAATACATATAACAGGTGACGGCTCTTTCTATATGAATTTGAATGAAGTTGCAACTGCTGTTGAATATAATCTTCCTGTTATAACAATAATATTAAATAATAGTACATTAGGTATGGTTAGACAATGGCAGACTATATTTTATGATAAAAGATATTCCAGCACAGATATAAATAAAAAAATGGATTATGTTAAAGTTGCTGAAGGTTTCGGTGCTAAAGGCTTCAGATGCGAAACTATAAAAGAATTTGAAACAGCATTTGAAGAGGCTTTGAAATGTAATTGTCCTGTATGGATAGAATGTGTTATAGATAAAGATTTGAAAGTTTTACCTATGATTCCAGCCGGCGGTACTATAGATGATATAATAGTAGATTAAAAATAGTAGGAGTAAAAAATGGATAAGAAACAAAGAAGGGTTTTAGTTTTATTTGTAGATAACAGTTCAGGTGTATTAAATAGAATAACTTTATTATTCAGCCAAAAAGGTTTTAATATAGAAACCATTACTTGTTCTGTAACTTGTGTTCCTAGCATATCAAGAATGACTATAGTTACTGAAGGCGATGATACACAAATATCACATATTATAAAGCAGACTTATAAACTTATAGAAGTTCACTCTGTTCATTTAATAGATCATACTAATAGTATAATAAGAGATTTATTATTAGTAAAAATAGAAATTGATGACAGCAATAGAAGAAAAGCCTGCGATATAACTAATGCACATAGCGGAGTTATACTTGATATAGGTAAAAAAAGCATGATAGTTGAAATTACTGCTTCTGTTACAGTAATAGACGGCTATTTAGAAGCATTGAAAGATTTCAATATTTTAGAGCTTTCAAGAACAGGGGTAACTTCAATACAATTAGGCGATGAAGTTCCTGATATGAATATAATCAATAATTTTGAATTTTAATAAATAATAATAAGTTAAAGGAGAATTAAAATGATAAAAAAATATTATGATGCTGATTGTAATCTAGGTTTACTAGACGGTAAAACTATAGCTATAATGGGATATGGTAGTCAAGGACATGCTCATGCTCAGAACTTAAAAGATAGCGGAATGAATGTAATTGTAGGACTTAGAAAAGACAGTGCAAACTGCAAAAAAGCAGAAGAAGCTGGATTTAAAGTAATGGAAGTTGAAGAAGCTGCTAAGCTTGCTGATATAGTAATGATGCTTGTTCCTGATGAGGTTTCAGCTGATATATACAATACTCAAGTTGCTCCTCATATGAAAGAAGGTAATGTGTTAATGTATGCACATGGATTTAATATTCATTTCCAATTTGTAGTTCCTGCTAAAAATATAGACGTTATAATGGTAGCACCAAAAGGACCAGGACATACTGTAAGAAGTCAGTATTTAGAAGGAAGAGGAGTACCTAGTTTGATAGCTGTTTATCAGGATTTCAGCGGAAGAGCAAAAGATTATGCTTTGGCTTATGCTTCAGGAATAGGTGCCGGACGTGCTGGTATATTAGAAACTACATTCAGAGAAGAAACTGAAACTGACCTTTTCGGTGAACAAGCTGTATTATGCGGCGGTGTTACTGAATTGATGAAAGCTGGTTTCGATACTTTAGTAGAAGCAGGTTATGAACCAGAAATGGCTTATTTTGAATGTATACATGAAATGAAATTGATTGTTGATTTAATATATTCAGGCGGATTTGCTATGATGAGATATTCTATTTCAAATACTGCTGAATACGGCGATTACAGAACTGGAAGAAGAATGATCACTGAAGAAACTAGAAAAGAAATGAAAAAAGTATTAAGAGAGATACAAGACGGTACTTTTGCTAGTGAGTTTATTCAAGAGTTTAGTGCAGGCCGCAAAGCTAAATTTAATGCTACTAAAAAATTAGAGAGCGAGCATAAATTAGAGAAAGTCGGTGCTGAATTGAGAAAGATGATGAGTTGGATTAAAAAGTAATTTTTATTCACACTCTATTGTTATAATTAAATACTTTAATATTGGAGATCTATATTTAAAATTTTTAAGTTTGTAATTTTTTATTGTTCTTTTTCCCGCCGCACGCCTACCGTAGGTACGCTTCGCGAGGCGGACTTCGTAAAAGAACCATACGAAGTACAAGTAAAAAATATTAACTATGCTTTTTTGATATAAATATTGCCTTTTTGCTTCTCGCCTGCCGACACCAAAGGTGGACTTCGTCGGCACGCACAGCGAGGCGGGCTTCGCCTGTGGCAACACTGAGTAGGTGCCTTCCTACGGCACGCAGAGCGTCGGCAAAAGAAGTGGGGGCTTGCCTATAGCACGCAGAGCGGTGGGCAAAGCCCCAGATATCAAAATAAAAATATAACTTTATTCTATTACAAAAATCAATAAAAGTATTTAATTATACAAATGTTTATTTTATAAGGGTTTTAACAATGAGAAAGATTAAGATTTTTGATACTACTTTAAGAGATGGAGAACAATCTCCTGGTTGTACTATGAATTTGGCTGAAAAATTAGAAATGGCAGCTGAATTAGATAAATTAGGCGTTGATGTTATAGAAGCTGGATTTGCTATATGTTCAGATGATGACTTCAATGCTATAAGAGAAGTTAGTAAAGTTGTAGAGAATGCTAAATTGGCTAGTTTGGCAAGATGTAATAAGAAGGATATAGACAGAGCTTATGAATCACTAGCTGAGGCAAAACATCCTATGCTTCATACATTTATAGCTACTAGCGATATACATTTAAAGCATAAACTAGAGATGACCAGAGAGCAGGTATTGGAAACCATAAAAGAATCTGTTTCTTATGCTAAAACTAAATTTGAGTTTATAGAATTTTCTGCTGAAGATGCATCAAGAAGCGATAGAGAATTTTTGGCTCAGGCTTATTCTACTGCAATAGAAAACGGTGCTACTACAATAAATGTTCCTGATACTGTAGGATATACCACTCCATTAGAAATGGCTGATTTGATAAAGTATTTAAAAGAGAATGTTAAAGGTATAGAAAATGTTGATATATCTGTTCATTGTCATGATGATTTAGGACTTGGCACTGCTAATTCTTTATCTGCTGTTTTGGCTGGAGCTACTCAGGTAGAATGTACTATTAATGGTATAGGGGAACGTGCTGGTAATGCTAGCTTGGAAGAAATTGTAATGGGCATTAAAACTAGAAAAGATTTTTATAATGCTTATACTGATATTAATACTAAAAGAATTTATAAGATTTCAAAATTATTATCTACAATTTCTGGTATGGTAGTTGCTCCTAATAAAGCTATAGTAGGTGCTAATGCTTTTGCTCATGAGGCAGGTATTCACCAACATGGAGTATTAAAAGAACGTTCTACTTATGAGATTATGAATGTTGAAGATATAGGAATACCTCAAAATAAAATGGTATTAGGTAAGCATTCAGGAAAACATGCTTTTAAAGACAGAATTGAATCTTTAGGTTATGATATTGATGATAAGTCTTTAGAGGATAAGTTTATAGAGTTTAAGGCTTTGGCTGATAAGAAAAAAATAGTTACTGATTCAGATATAGAAGCATTATTGATAGGTAATAATGATTCAGAAAATCCTACTTATACATTAAACGGATTTGTTGTTAATGACGGTAATTCAATATCTTCTTTGGCTACTGTATCTATTATGGACAATCAGGAGAATATTGTTGAGGGAATAGGAAAAGGAAACGGACCTATTGATGCTGCATTTGGTGCTATAGACTCTATTACTTCTAATAAAGCTAAGTTGGTTAATTATAGTATTAATGCTATTACAGAAGGTGAAGATGCTTTGGGAGAGGTTATTGTTAGATTAGCTTCTAATGATAAAACTGTTATTGGAAGAGCAGTAAGCACAGATATTATTGAAGCTAGTTTGAAAGCTTATGTTAATGGGTTAAATAAATTATAATTATATATTTTCCGCATAATTATTGAGTAATCAATTTTTATGCGGAATTATAATTTTATCATAAAATAGCGGATTTAATTATGAATATTAATAATGAGCTTGATGATAAAGATATAATATCAGAAGAAAAAAGTTTAGAATATTTAATAGATAATACTAAAAAATACCCTAATAAATCTGAAAGTTGGTCTAAATTGGGTGAATTTTATTTTTATGAGCTTAATGATTATGAGAAAGCTATAGAGAATTTTAATAAAGCTATAGAAATTGATTTGCATAATGAAGATAATTATATTAAGTTAATAAGTATTTATAAAGAAATGGAAGATAATGATAATACTTTAAAAACTATAAATAAACTTATAGAGATGGGTGATAATAAAGAAGATAACTATTTAATGCTATGCAAATATTATGAGAGTATAAACGATTATGATAATGCTATAGATACTATTAAAAAAGTTATAGAGTTTAGCCCTGAAGAATATAATTATTTAAGATTAGCTCAATATTATGATAAGACAGAAAAATATGACGATGCTATAGAAACTATAAATAAACTTATAGAATTGGGTATTGCTGTAAATGATGGAATCAATTACTTTATGCTTGGAAAATATTATATAAAGAAAGGCGAAAATGATATTGCCGAAAAACATTTTAATAAAGCTATAGAATTGGACCCTGATTATAAAAGTTATTTAGAAAATCATAAATTTGATGAAGAAACTGAAGATGAATATGTTGTTTAAAATTCAGTTTCATATTATAATAAAATTTTTAGTATTTCAAAGTAAAAATGAGAAGAATTAAAAAATTAATTTAAGGATACGAATATGACTATTACTCAGAAAATTTTAGCTGCTCATGCTGGCGTTGAAAAAGTAGAGGCCGGCGAACTTATCATGGTTAAAACTGATTTAGTTTTAGGAAATGATATTACAAGTCCTGTTGCAATTAATGAATTTGAAAAGTATGGTTTTGATAAAGTTTTTGACAAAGAAAAAATAGCTTTGGTTATGGATCATTTTGCTCCTAACAAAGATATAAAAGCTGCAGAACAATGCAAGCAATGCAGAGATTTTGCTAATAAATATGATATTTCAAATTATTATGATGTTGGAGATATGGGAGTTGAGCATGCACTTTTACCTGAAAAAGGATTAGTGGCACCTGGTGAAGTTATAATAGGTGCAGACTCTCATACTTGTACTTATGGAGCTTTTGGGGCTTTTTCTACAGGAGTAGGAAGCACTGATATGGCTGCTGCTATGGCTACAGGACAGGTTTGGTTTAAAGTTCCTTCTGCTATTAAATTTAATCTTAAAGGAAAATTAAAACCAAATGTATCTGGTAAAGATGTTATACTTCATATTATAGGTATGATAGGAGTTGACGGAGCATTATACAAGTCAATGGAGTTTAGAGGTGAAGGAGTTTCATCTCTTACTATGGACGATAGAGCTTGTATTGCTAATATGGCTATTGAGGCGGGTGCTAAAAACGGGATATTTGAAGTTGATGATCAAACTATAGAATACTTAAAAGATATAGTAAAAAGAGATTATACTATTTTCAAAGCTGATGATGATGCAGTTTATGATAAAGAATATGATATTGATTTATCTTCAATAGAGCCTACAGTTGCATGTCCCCATTTACCAGAGAATACAAAAGAAGCTAAAGAATTAAAGAATATAAAAGTTGATCAAGTGGTTATAGGTTCTTGTACTAATGGAAGATTATCTGATATGGCAACAGCTGCTAATATTTTGAAAGGAAAAAAAGTAGCTAAAGGTGTAAGATGTATAGTTATTCCAGCCACTCAGAAAGTTTATAAAGAATGTATAAAATTAGGTTATATGGATATATTTATTGATGCAGGCTGTGCAGTATCTACTCCTACATGCGGACCTTGTTTGGGTGGATATATGGGAATACTTGCTCATGATGAAGTGGCTGTTACTACAACTAATAGAAACTTTGTTGGAAGAATGGGAGATAAAACTTCAAAAGTATATTTGGCTAGTCCTGCTACTGCTGCATATAGTGCTATAACAGGATATATAACAGAGCCTAAATGATAAATTTATAAATTATATTATTATTTTTTAATGGGAGATAATATGAAAGCTAAAGGTTTCGTTCATAAATATGGTGATAATGTTGATACAGATGTTATTATTCCAGCAAGATATTTAAATACTGCAAATCATAAAGAGTTAGCAGCACATTGTATGGAAGATATTGATAAAGATTTTGTAAGCAAGGTTAAAACTGGTGATATTATGGTTGGAGGGGATAATTTCGGATGTGGTTCGTCAAGAGAGCATGCTCCTATAGCTATTAAAGAATCTGGTATATCTTGTGTTATAGCATCATCTTTTGCTAGAATATTTTATAGAAATTCTATTAATATAGGACTTGCTATATTAGAATGCGATGAGGCAAGCAAGAAAATAAATGCCGGAGATGAAGTTGAAGTTGATTTTGATAATGGTATAATAAAAAATATTACTAAAAATGAAAGCTATAAAGCAGAGCCTTTTCCTGAGTTTATAAAAAATATTATTAATTCTAATGGGCTTTTAAATTCTATAAAAAATTCTAAGGGGTAATTATTAAATGGAAAAGAATATTGTTGTTATTGAAGGTGACGGTGTAGGTCCTGAAGTTGTAGGAAAAGCCGTAGATATTCTAAAGAGGATAGAAGAGAAATATTCTCATAAATTTAATTTGGAATATGTTGATATGGGAGGTGCTTCTATAGATAAATACGGGGTTCCTCTAACAGATGAAAATTTAGAGAAATGTATTAAGTCCGATTCAGTACTGCTTGGATCTGTAGGAGGACCTAAATGGGATAATGTTGCTCCTGAAAACAGACCTGAAAGAGGATTATTAAAACTTCGTAAGGGAATGGGATTATATGCTAATATAAGACCTACTAAAATATTAAAGTCTTTAGAATATGCATCTCCTTTGAAAGAAACTATCTGTAAAGATGTTATTGATTTTATTATGGTGAGAGAACTTACTGGAGGAGTATATTTCGGAGAGCATAAATTTGAAGTAGTTGATGGTGTTAAACAGGCTACTGATCTTATGCTTTATACAGAAACAGAAATTAAAAGAATAGGAAAAGTTGCTTTTGAATTAGCTAGGAGTCTTAAAAGACCTTTAACTTCTGTTGATAAAGCTAATGTACTTCATACTTCTAAATTATGGCGCGAGGTTATGAATAATTTAGCCAAAGAGTACAGCGATGTTAAATATAATGACATGTATGTTGATAATGCAGCTATGCAGATAGCTTCAAATCCTTCACAATTTGGAATTATAGTAACAGAGAATATGTTTGGGGATATACTTTCGGATGAGGCTAGCGTTATAAGCGGTTCTATTGGTATGGCGCCTTCTGCTAGTCTTTCTGATGGAACAGTTGGTATGTATGAGCCTATTCATGGTTCAGCTCCTGATATAGCTGGTAAAGATTTAGTTAATCCTATAGGAACAATACTTTCTCTTGCTATGATGTTTAGATACTCTTTTAAAATGGAAAATGAGGCTGAAGATATAGAAAAGGCTGTTTATAAGGCTATAGATGATGGTTATAGAACTACAGATATAATGCCTAAGCATAATATGATGACTTATTTATACAAGCAAGTTAAATGTTCTGAGATGGGCGATATAATACTATCCAATATATAATTATGTAATTTTTATTAACAAGAGGTAAAAACCTCTTGTTAATTACTTCATAATATTGTTCAATTTTACTTGACAATTCATTTATAATGTACATAATAGATATTATATATTAAATAAATAGAGGGTTTGTAGAAGTGGAATATACTGATAAAGAGATCATTTTAGAATTGCAGGAAGATAATAAACTGCTTTCCTCTAAAATAGATATCTATAAAGAAGAGATAAATGAATTGAAGCAGAAATTAGAGTACGCAAAGAAATTTTTTACTTTATATGAAAATATTATGGAACAATCTAGAAACGAAACTAAAGAATTAACTATAAAAGTAAAAGAATTGGAAGAAGAGATTAGAAGATTGAAGAATGAATAATATTTTTTATCCATCTAAAAATGATAATAAAAAAATATATATAGCTATATTGTCTAAAGGAAATATTAATGCTCATGATATAACTTTAGAATGTAGAGAAAACGCTGAAAAAGATTTTTTTAAATATATTAATTTTGATATAAACAAAGCTATCTTTATGCATCAAGTTCATAAGGACAATATAATTAAAATAGATGAATCTAACATTCATTTATTTGGAAGCCGAGAAAAATTAGTTAAAGATACTGATGCTTTGATAACGAATCTTAAAAACATTCCTTTAATAGTTCAAACAGCTGATTGTGCACCTATAATACTTTATTGCGATGAAAGTAAGTCTATGGCGGCAATACATTCTGGTTGGAGAGGAACTGTTCAGAATATTACCTCAAAAACTATAGATTTAATGAAAAAAGAATATAATGCCAATCCTTCAAAAATGTATGCTTATATAGGACCTTATATAGCTCAAAAAGATTATGAAGTTGGTGATGAAGTGGCTATTCATTTCAAAAATAAAGCTATGATTGATGATAAATGGTATATTGATAATGGTTTAGAGATTAAAGACCAGATGATTGAATGCGGTATCTTAGAAAATAATATTGAGATTTCTAGTATAAATACTTATGATGATATTTGTTATTCTTATAGACGTGATGGTGTTCAGGTAGGAAGAATGCTTACTCTTGGAGTTATTTTATAATTTTTTATTTCTAAATCGCACGGTAAATAAAGCTAATAATTTAAAATAGTTCATTTTTTAATTTTATTAATTATAAAAATAATATTAATCGTGCGGTGAATTTATCATTCAATCTAATCAAAACTTGGGTGGGGTTTCTTTTTTCTTTGTAAATTAATAAAGATAAATATAGTTAAAATATTAAGTTAATCTATAAATCTAAAGGGCGGGGTATGTAAGTAGATTTTAAATTTTAATTTCACTCCCACCCTTAATATTTAATGATTTATTTTGATTTTATAGTTTTATTCATTTTTATAATTTAAATATGAATTATAGATTCCCACCCTAGAGTTTTTTAAATTTAAAGCAGTATCAACGCACGATTAAATTTTAATATATAAAGTTAGCATATTAAATAATAGAATTTTTATTATATAAGAAATCAGCTAACCGTGCGGTATATATGAAAGTGTTATGATTTGATAGCTTTGACAATTATAATTTTAGTATTATAATATTTGAATTATATTAATTAAATTTAAGAAAAGGTATTATTTATGTATGAAATGAAAACAATTGTAGGAACAAGTCAGATTGATAAAGACGGACTTTTGAAAACATCATCAATATTTGATCTTATGCAGGACTGTTCTTTTTTTCAATTAGATTCAGAAGAAGATCTTACAAAATATTTTAATGAAAACAATGTGAGTATGTTTTTGGTGTCTAGGCAAGTTGATATATACAAACTTCCAAAATATAGCGATAAAGTTATAGTACGTACTTATGTTTATGAATGTAATGAGGCTTATGGTTATAGAAATACTGTTATATACGATGAAAATTATAATGAGCTTGCTATTTGCTATGCTATAGGCGGATTTGTAGATTTATCTAATGGTAATTTGATTAGAGTGCCTTCATCATTTATAGAAAATTTCAAATTTGATGAGAAGCAGGAAATGAATTATTTACCTAGAAAAATAAAAGTTGATAATAATTTATTAAAAGAAGTTGATAGATTCAAAGTAAAAAAATATTTTATAGATGATAATAATCATGTTAATAATGCCAGATATATTGATATGGCAATAGATTATGTTGATGATTATTATAAAAGAATAAGAATAGAATACAGAGTGCCTGCTGCTTTAGGCGATACTATTGTTGTAAAGAAAGCTGTAATTGATGATAAAGTTTTATTAAAGTTTGACAGTGAAGATAATAAAACTTATGCTATATTAGAGTTTTCTTATAGTCTATAATTAATTTTACTTTATTGCTGTAAATTGATTTTTATTAATAAAAAAAATATATGAAGGAAATAAAAACTATGAAAATTGCTATAGGTTGTGATCATTCGGCTGTTGAGTTGAAAAAAGAGATAATAAAATATTTAGAAGAATTAGGACATAATGTTACTGATTTTGGAACGCATACCACAGAAAGTGTTGATTATCCAATATATGGAAAAAAAGTTGCTGATGCTATTGTAAGCAAAGAATGTGAATGCGGTGTTTTGATATGCGGAACTGGTATAGGTATTTCACTTTCTGCTAATAAAGTTAAAGGCATAAGGGCAGCGGTTTGCAGTGAGCCTTATTCTGCTAAACTTTCCAAACAGCATAATAATTCTAATATAATAGCTTTCGGTGCTAGGGTAGTAGGTGTTGATTTAGCTAAGATGATAGTAAAAGAATGGCTTGATGCTGAGTTTGAAGGCGGAAGACATGCCAGAAGAGTTGACTTGCTTACAAAAATAGAGAATGGTGAGGAAATTTAATTTTTTAGTAGGTAACATAATATAAAGGGCTTTAGTTAATTAAAAAACTAAAGCCCTTTATTGTTTTTTATTTATTGTATTATTCTATTAAATTATTAAAGAAACCTCTTTCTAAATCAATAGGTTTTATTCTGCTTGTGTGATTAAATTTAGCAGCATCTGTTTTGTAATTATAATAATGTTCTTCTTCTTTTTTGTTAAGATCTGATCGATTATATTTTTCCATAGAAAATTTATCTAAATAAAAATCATTATTTTCTATTATGAATGTATAATAATATGTACCGTCATCTATTGCTTCTATTGTAACGTAATTTCCTGATGAAGCAATATCATAAGTTTGTGAATAGTCTTCATTTTGCATTGGATAAAAACCTGTTATAAACTGTGCTTTATTTTCATCGTTTTTATCTCTTTTCCATATAGTTACATAATTAAAATATTTATCGTTTACTTCAAAATCATGTACATATTTTTCCATTGATATAAGATTTTCTACATATTCTTCATTTAATATATGACTTTGTATTAAAATATATTTTTCATTATTGTTTGTAAATTCAGTTTGTGAGGTAGGTGAATAAATATAGCTAGTATCTGCAAATTTAAAAGTTTGAGATATTTTATTTAATATTCTTATCATCAAATCTTCATTATTATTTCCAGTGATAACAGTATTAATTAAATTTGTAGGACTTAAAACAGGAAAATTTTCCATCAATACAAAAGATATATGAAGATCATAAGTATGAATACTTTCTAATTCTTCTGTATCTTGAAAGCAGTGAATAGTAATATCAGCATTTTTCTCTTTTAAATAATCCATAATATCATACTTTTCATAATAGACACTATACATTAAAGGAGTTCCCACATAACCATCACTCATTCTGTTTATGGAATTGATATCAGCACCAAGTTTAAAAAATAATATTACTAAATCCAAATTGTCAGCTAAAATAGACTGAAATAATAAGTCGCTTTGCAATTGATAATCTATATCAGAAAAATAATAACCTGCAGATTCTAACTTTTTAATCAATTTTGATATTAAATTATAGTTATTATTTTTTAAGTCAATTTTATTATATACTGTTTGATAATCAAAATTAACTCCGCTATCTAATAAATAATCTATAATCTCATCAGTATAATTATAATTTAGTATTTCACTATCATCTAAACTAATGCCATGTTCAACAAGCCATTTCACTAAATCATTATAAGCATAATTTCTATAATCAAGTTTATGCATTAGAGTCAATACGCTGTTTCCATCTTCATCTTTGCTATTTATACCTTTCAAAAGTAAATCTTTAATATTCTGCATTCTTTGTTTTTCTTCTTCTCTTCTTTCTTTTTTGGAATTGTCGGATATTCCATAATCTGCTAATTCTGTGTCAATAGTTTTGTATAATATCTCATCAATTTCTGCTTCTGTATATGGTTTGATAGGATATATATTTTTAAATTCTATTTTTTCTTTCTTGTTGGAGTTGTTTGCTGACTTATAATTTGATTTGTATTTTGAGTGGTATTGTTAGTGATTGTTATGTTTGTATTGTTATTAAATGTTGTATTGTTTTGTGTGTTATTAGATTTGTTATTACAGCTTATTAAAATGCTTAAAGCTGTCATTAATATAATTTTTTCATAAACTTTCCTTTAACTTTTTACAGACTGTATTTAAAATATTTTAGGCATTATACTAATATATTTTTAAATTGTCAATTTTTATGTTGTTCTTTTTCCCGCAGCAAAAAGAACCAAAAAGTGCAAGTATAAAAAATAGTACTAAATCATACTAAAATAGTCTTACATATAATATAATTTATTAGATTAAAGCCAAATGTAGCCTTTCGCCGTAGGCGGGCTGTGCCTGCTTCTTTGTGGCAACAAAAGAAGTGGGGTGTTATGAAGTACGCAGAGCTGTAGGTCTAGTCCCAACCAATAATAAAAATAATAAAATAATTTTTGACAAAATATAGTTGTTTAGGTATATATAGTGGGTTGATAATTTAATTGTTTTCTTTATAATTTAAATTAACAAAAGTAAAATATTATGAAGGTAAATTATGAGTGATAATATTCCTAAACCTAAATTTATATCAGATAAACCTGTAGATGAAAATTTTTTTGAAGGTAATAATTCTTTTACTTTAATAAAAAATAGTATAGTTAATATTATAAAAGGAAATCAATTAGACAATAAAGTAATTGCGTTATCTGGAAAGTGGGGTTCTGGTAAAAATACAATTATTAATATGATTAAAAAAGAAGAAAAAAAAGATATAAAGGTCATAGAATTTGACACTTTATCTTTATATAATGAGCATATTAAAAAGAGTTTTTTGATAAATTTGGCTAATGAATTAGGAATAAAAGAAACTTGTCAGGAATTGGAAAAATCAAAGTTAGAAGAATTAATTTCTGGAACAGTAAAAAAGACTACGAAAAAAACAGGAAATAAATTATATACATCAACAAAGTTAATAATATTAGTTATATTTATTTATATTGTACATATGCCTATTTATAAAATAGTTTCATATTTTGGTGATATGTTAAATATATTTCATCATTCATATTATAAAATGTATAATCTTATAATATCAGTATTAGTTTCAATACTTATATTATTCTCTTTTAGTAGAAGCAGAAAAGATGGTGAGAGCGATAAAAAGAATAAAGAGAATAAAAAAGAAGAAAATGATAAAAATAATAAATGTAAACTAATTGACAATATAATTAATGTTATTTTTCCTTTTATTAATTCTTCTTTAAAAACAGAAGAAATTTCAAATGAAGAAACAGAAACAGGCGATATAACAAGTTTAGATTTTAAAAAATATTATCACCATATAGTCGAGCAATATTATAGAAAGGAAACTCATTGTAATAGTATAGCAATAGTTATAGATAATTTCGATAGAATAGAAACAGAGAAAATAAAAAATATATTATATGATTTATATTTATTTATATCTACAAATAATGAATTAGATAAAAATATATTTTTTATATTTTTGATAGATAAAGAGATACTTTTTAATTATATTAATGGGCAGAGAAACATTGATACTGTTATGAATATTAATTCTAAATTTAATGATCAAATGAATACGGAAAATATTTCAAGTGTAAATTCTCAATTTTTTGAAAAAATATTTACTCTTATAATAGATATCCCTAATATATCCCATATTAATTGGGGAACATTTTTTGAAAATAAATTAAAAGAAGCATTTAATAATATTGTTATAACTGATAATACTATAAAAAGTATAATTAATTTATATAATGTATTTAGTTTTGGAAATATAATTCCAAGAGATATCATTTATTTTATTAATAAGGTTGTTTTAAATTATTTAATGATTAAAGAAGGAAATTTATTCTCAAATGAAGAAATTTTTAAAGCTTCAATTATTACATCTTTTTTTGTTATTTTTATAGATGAAAAAAATATTTTACTAAGTACATAGAAGAGAATTATTATCTTATGGATGATGGTTGCAAAAAAGTTTGCAAGGCAATAGAATTAATTGAAAATTCTAATATAAAATTATTTTTAGAATATTATATTGAACCTAGTTTCCATAGAGGAGGAGATACTAGGATTATGAAGATATATTCATTGTTAGATAATATTGATACTAAGTGGTATATTTTATTAGAAAAAACTTATTTTTTAAGTAATACTATAAAATAATTGTCTGATGTTTGGTAATCAGCCGTATATTTAAGTATGTTATTATTTTAGTATAAAAGGCTTTATCCTGCATTATTAATATAATTAAAATTTTTTGGTTCTTTTTTATAAAAAAGAACATTTATGCAATGCATAAATTAAAGTTATATTATTAGATTGTTAATGCTTTTTGCTTCTCGCCGTAGGCGGGCTTTGCCTGTGCCACAAAAGAAGTAGTTTTTCGCGTAGCGTGTACGAGCAAAGCGAGGACATAAGGTACTTTTTCCTACGAAAAAAGTACAATATTTTTCTAATTTTTTCAAAAAAATATTGTACAGTAATGGTTGGGTAATCAGCCGAACTTACAGAGGAATGCCCTACTAATGCACGCTGTGTACTTCGTAAGGGCAAAGCCCTGCAAATATTTTAAATTTAAAAAATTTATTTTTTACAATATTTGTTTCAGTATATACTAAAAATTTTTAAGTTTGTCAATTTTTTATTCAACTTTTTCCCGCCGCAAAAAGTTGCAAAAAGTGCAAGTACAAAATTAGTACTCAATCATACTAAAATAGCCTTACATGTAATATAATTTATTAAATTAAAGCCAAAATATAGCCTTTCGCCGTAGGCGGGCTGTGCCTGCTTCTTTGTGGCAATACTTACAGTACTTCCTTCGGTCGCAAAAGAAGTTGGGTGTGTTGCGAAGTACGCAGAGCGGTGGGGCTAGTCCCCATAAATAATAAAAATAAGAAAATAATTTTTGATAAAATATAGTTGTTGGTATATATATAAAAAGTAATAAATTTTCTATATCATTTAGTTTTAGATAAATATAATCATTATATAATATTTATTTATTAATTATTTTCTCTAACTCTTCTTTTATACTCAAAGCCATTTTGTCATCGAAACTTGAAAATGAATTCTTTGTGTATAATATCTTCTTGTCGCTGTCAATTACTATTATCCAAGGAAGCCATTTAACATTATACTCATCAGAAATATTTTTGTATTTATCAACATCAACTTCAGTGAAAATCAAATTATCATCTATGAATTTTTTTAGTTCTTCATTTACGAATACTTTCTCTTTAAGCTCATAACAATTCGCACACCAAACAGCAGAGAAATCTATTAGTATCGGTTTGTTGTTTTGTTTTGAAAGCTCTAATGCTTCACTGTATGTTATATGATTTGAAACTTCATTTTTTTGTTTTATGAATCCGTAAGTACAGCCTAATGCTATTGATATAATAACTACAGAAACGAATATTTTTATTTCTAATGCACTTAACATAGCAGATTTGTTTTTTATTATGTAAACTAAAACAGCAAATACTAATATCGTAGCTGAAGCAAGTATATAACTTATTTTATTAAATCCTAAAACTCCGAAAAGTATATTAGCATAATAGAAACTTATTATCATCATTAGGAAAGTGAAAATATATTTAACATATACCATCCAAGTTCCAGCCTTAGGCATTTTTGTGAGTATTGAAGCGAATGTACCAAGAATGAATAATACAGAAGCGAAACCCAAAGCATAAACAGCCATGTATAGAGTAGCGAACACAGGATTAAGAAAACCTATTTCCAATATAACCGCTATTATAGGAGCAGCACAAGGAGTGGCAACTATTCCTGCAAGAAGTCCCATTATATATTTATGGAATATTGATTGATTTTTTTTGCTGTATGCATTTGTTTTTGCAGACTGTAAGAAACTAGGAGCTTTAATTTCATAAAATCCAGCCATTGAAAATGTGAAGTATAAAAATAATAATACTAATATGGTTAAAACAATAGGATTATATCCAATACTTCCAAATAGAATAGTTTTATGAAAAGCAAATCCAGCCACAGAAACTACAGCACCTAAAAGTGTATAAGTTGTGATTACACCCAATGCAAATAAAAGCGAAGCTAATACGCTTGATTTTTTATTGTTTTTTTCGTCTGTTGTGGTTCCTAAAATAGACACTGTAATTGATAGTAGGGGATAGGTACAAGGCAAAAGCACAGATGCAAGTCCTGCTGCAAATATTAAAATCAATGTTATAAATATATTATTGCTTCCTTTTATATAGTTTTCTATAGAGCTTGCATTCTCTGGTTTTTCATCTGTTATATTAGTATTTGCTATATCAATTTCTTCACCGTATATTATTTTACTTTGAGGCTGTAAGCATACATTATCTTTTGCTGAGCATAATTGATAGGTTGTTTTTATAAAGTTGATTTTATTTATATCAATATCATTTAATATAAACTCTTGTTCGCCTTTTATTATAGTATCATCATGATATTTTTTGCCTTTTGGATAAGTTGTATTTATTTCTTTATTGTCTGCAAAGAATAATATTTTATTTGCTATTTTTGAATCTAAATATGCATAATAATTATTTGGTATGATTGCTTTTACTATTAATTTATTATCATTAGTTTCTAAATTAAAATTAATTTCAGGATTTTTATTTAATGAATCAAACTGGTTTAAATTAAGCAAATTATTATTTTGAGCAAGTGAAATATATGCTGTAATAAAAATAGTAATTATTATATATCTTAATAGTCTTATATTCATTGATTATCCTTTTTTATCATATTTAGTTTTCTTAATTAAATATAACAAATATATTCTATTTTAGTAAATACAGTATATACGTATTTTATTGAAATTTAAAATAAAAAAACAGCCGCTAGAATATATCATAACGGCTGTTTTAATTTATAATTTTAAAAATTAATATCTAGTTTCATAAGGTAAAAGTGCTATATTTCTAGCTCTTTTAATAGCTTTAGTAACTAATCTCTGATGTTTAGAGCAAGTACCGTTTAAGCGTTTAGGTATAATTTTACCGCTGTCTTTAACGTATCTTTTTAATAATTTAATATCTTTATAGTCTAAAACATCAATATTGTTTTTGCAGAAGTAGCAAACTTTTTTCTTAAAGAATTTTTTTCTTCCGTCTTTTTCATTTAATTCTTTATTGAAATGAGGCTTTTTTTCGCCTTTAGCTTTTATTTCTTCTTCATTATTATTATTTTCTACATTTTCTGTATTTTCTAAATCCATTGTTTTTCTCCTAAAAAATTATGCTTTTTATTAATCATCAAAATGGCACTTCATCATCATCTTCAAAGCTGCCTAAATCAACATTTCCAGCAGAAACAGAAGGTGAATATGCTGTATCCATACCAGCAGCAACATTTCCGGAAGAAGCACCAAGCATCTGCATAGATTGCATGATGATTCTCACTTTAGATCTAGCTGCATTAGTATCTTTATCCTGCCATCTTTCCTGTCTTAAAGTACCCATTATAGCAACTTGCTTACCTTTTGTAAGATATTTGCTTACAGTTTCCGCCATTTTTCCAAAAGCCACTACATCAAAATAATTAACTTCAGTAGTGTTTTTGCTGCTTACATAGTAGTTATTTGCTATAGAAAACTCTACAACAGCACTTCCGCTAGGTAAATATTTAGATACAGGGTCTGCTGTAAGTCTTCCTATTAAAGTTACGCTGTTAAAATCTGTTGCCATAATAAAACCTGCTTAAGCCTCTTTAGAAGCTTCCTCATTATTAACATTTTCTTTATTATTTTCTTTTTTGTTTTTCTGAATTATTTCATCTAAACGCACTATTATAAATCTTAATATGCTAAGTTCATAACGTAATTCTTTTTCAATGCTAGCTAAACTATTGCCGTCGCATCTAAAATGATAATAATAGAATTTACCCTGATTTACTTTACGGATAGGGTAGCTTAAATTATGAATACCATAATCAGCTTCATTAAATATTTCAGCATGATAGTTTTGAAGAATAGTTTTTACATGATCTTTTGCAGTTTGATGCACAGCGTCATTGATTTCTGTTACGAATAATATTTCATATTCTCTCATTGTTTTTAACTCCTTGGACAAAGCTTCTCTGAATTTTATTAATTTTTTGTAAAAATTTTATCATAGAAGCGAAGTATATATTTTTAATCGTAATATAATAAATTATTTTTTACAAAAAGTCAATATATATAACTTTATTATTAAGTTATGTTTATTAAAAGTGTAAAAAAATATCTGCAAGTAAACATAATGCATTTGATTTTATTATTCAATAATGTATAATAATGAATAATAAAAATCTTGGAGAACAAAATGAAAAAATTACTAGTTATGTTTTTGTTTGTAGCTGTAAGTATCTCTGCTTTTGCTTATGAAACAGTTCCATACATGTTCCACAATATGGTTCCTTATGGAATTACTCCAGATGAAGTTAATGAGATATTAATAGCTTCTAATTTCTCTTCAGCTGCTGCTGAGCCTATAAGCGGTACATTTTATGTTAGTAAGTATCCAGATCCTGATTTAGTATGGTACAATCCTCATACTATGAATTGGATAAATGTTAAATTCACTACTAATGATGTTTCTGAACTTTTCACAAGAGATTCAGGCATTTTATACTTTAACTTTATAGTTACTAATGAATTTAAATGTATGACAGTTAGAGCTGATAATATTAATGATGATGCTACTTTAGCAGGAAAACAGACTAAATGGGCTTATAAATTCTTCTTCCATGAAGATAAATTATTTGCTGTAAGTGCTGTTTATGAAGGTGATTACACTTTAGAACAATACAAATCAAGAAATGAAGGTAAAGAATATGCCCATCCTGGTTATGTAATGTCTAGAGGTTTATTCAGCAGAACTTTAGGCGGATTCCATACTAAATATGGTGGATTCCATAATAGCAGATATTCTACTTTTGATGATTTTACTTCTATGAGATATGGTAACTATGCTAATAAATCAGCTAATACTTCTTTGGCTGTTTATTATGCTACTTATGGTGGTAAAAACATTAACTTTGTAGCTTCTTATGTAGATAATTTTAGAATGCAGCCTATAGCTAACAGATTCCAAAAATCTTATTATGAAAATTATTTTGATTTTGCTGATGTTCCTGTAGGAATACCACCTGAAATTAATCCTCCTAAAGATGAAAATGCAGATGAGAATAATACTCAAGCTACTGATAATGCTCAGTAATTGTAATTGATTTTTAATAAATAGAGAGTCTGTAATATTCAGGCTCTCTATTTTTTATATTATGGTTTAAAAAATATATTTATTTTTTGCAAAAAACATATATTTATGATATAATCTTTCAAATTAATAACTTTTATTATATTTCTATTTAATATGAGAGGTTTTTTACTATGGAGTTAAATGAATTGACTATAATTCAAATAAGAGAAAAATTAAAGAATAAAGAAATAGATGCTCCTACATTAGTTGATTCTATTATAAAAAAATAGAAGAAGACAATAAAAGAGATGATAAAATATACGCATATCTTGAAATTTTCAAAGAAGAAGCATTAGAACAGGCTAAAAAAGCTCAGGAAAGAATCAATAATGGTGAAGATTTGCCTTTGCTTGGTGTTCCTTTGGCTATCAAAGACAATTTATGTTATAAGGATCATTTAATGACAGCTTCTTCAAAAATGCTTGAAGGCTATAAAGCTCCTTATACTGCTCCAACAGTTCAGAGATTAATAGATAATGGTGCTATTATTATAGGCAGAACTAATATGGATGAGTTTGCTATGGGCGGTACTACAGAAACTTCTAACTATGGAGTTACTAGAAACCCTAAAAACAGAGCTCATGTTCCTGGTGGTTCTTCAGGCGGTTCTGCTGCTGCGGTTGCTGCTAATTTTGCTTTCGGTGCTTTAGGAAGTGATACAGGCGGTTCTATAAGACAGCCGGCTTCTTTCTGCGGTATAGTTGGTGTTAAGCCTACTTATGGAAGAGTTCCTAGATTAGGATGTATTGCTATGGCTAGCAGTTTAGACCAAGTTGGACCTTTGACTAAAGATGTTAAAGATGCTGCTTTGATGACAAAAATTATAGCTGGTTTCGATCCTAAAGAATCCACTACTTTAAATATACCGGTTCCTGATTATGTTGCTGCTTTAGATGGTAATATTAAAGGAATGAAAATAGGACTTGCTAAAGAGTATTATGACACAGATTTAATATCTCATGATGTTAAAGAAAATGTTATGGATGCTATAGGTAAATTAAAAGATCAAGGTGCTGAAATTGTTGAGATTAGCTTACCTAATGCAAAATATGGTTCAAGAGTTTATACAGCAGTTATGGATGTTGAAGTAGCTTCTAATATGGGAAGATATGACGGTATAAGATACGGATATCACCCTAAAGGCGATTTCAATCTAGATGAATATTACTATACTTCAAGAAGTGTAGGACTTGCTTTTGAAACTAGAGCTAGAATATTATTCGGTACTTTAATGACTGGTAAAAGATTCTTCTACAGCCATTATCAGCATGCATTAAAAGTAAGAAAGTTAATGCAAATGGATTTTGATAATGCATTCAAAAATGTTGATGTTATTGTTTCTCCTACTTCTCCTGTAACTGCAGGACTTTTAGGTACAAGAGATCAAACTGACAGTGCTTTAAGTTTCTTGGCTGATAGTTATGTTTCTAATATTAACTTGGTAGGTCTTCCTGCTATGAGCGTACCTTGCGGAGCAGATAAAAACAATATGCCTATAGGTATTCAATTCATTACTAAACAATTTAATGAAGTTGATATGTTTAGAATGGCTTATGCTCATGAATTAGCTAGTAAATAATTGAATTTTCATTTTGAATATAAAGGGGGCTTTAATGCCTCCTTTTTTATTTAACTTATTTTTAATTATAATAATGATAGTAAATAGAATAATAATGTTTTATAAAAATTATATGTATATACCTAAACAATTATATTTTGTCAAAAGTAAAGTTATATTTTTGTTTTGATATCTGGGGCTTTGCCTTGCGAAGCACACAGTCGTGCCGCACCCCACTTCTTTTGAGACCGAAGAAAGTACTGCGACTGAAAAGAGTACCTGACGAAGTCCACTGTAAGTGTAGGTATGGTATTGCACGAAGAAGCTATATCCTCAACAGACTCGGATACGCTTTGTAAAAGGCTAAATTTGGGATTAAATTAATAATCTATCTTAAATGTAGATTCAATACTAATTTTATACTTGCACTTTCGCTTGCCATAGGGACACTTCGTGAGGAGTACTTAGTATGGTTCTCAATGAAGTCTAGCGGGAAAAAGAACAATAAAAAAATTGAAAAACTTAAAAATTTTTAGTATTGATAATTAAAATATCACTTTACTTTTGTTAAGGTTACAAGTATATCTTCATTTTCTATATTTTTGAAAGTACCTTCATAACCGTATTTTTTGCATCCTCTTATAACACTTTCACAGCTTGAATGTCCGCTTACCAAAACTTCTATAATAGTATTTAATTCTGTATTATTAATAGCGGCACATTTGGCCTGAAAAGAGGCTTGAGAACATGACATTCCTCTAGTATCTACTTTTATAGTATCCGGCATAGCAATTTCCTTTTGATTAATTAAAAAATGAGTAATTTGTAGTGTTTTTTTGAAAATTGTGGAAGTTTTATTTAGAAAAATTCTTATTATTATAATAAGCATTATATTTTTTATCTAAATTTTTTTATGATCTCTGCCTCTGCCTTGTATTATCATAACTTTATTAAGTTTTAAGAATACAAAGCAGAGGCAAAGTTCATTATATTACTTCCAAAAATTTGTTGCGGTATATTTCCATTTATATTATGGCAGCACACGGCTGTACAAGAAATATATCAATTAGCGGTATTTTCTTTCATTGTAAAACCAATTATTATACAAAATACCAAACCTAAAATAACAGCTCCCATTCCATAAGTAGTAGGGCCTGAAGTTGAACTTGCTAAATTAAAGTTATGAGCAAATCCAGCACCAACTAACATACCTATAACGAATATGAAACTGTCCATATTACCTTCCGCAGATTGTATCACTTGTCTTCCAGGGCATCCTGTACCTAAAGTAAATGCTAAACCTGTAAGAATCATTGATACAGTATTCCATAAAATATTTGTATGGGCTATTGGCTGATTTTCCATAGAAAAACTAAATCTGTTAGTTATTATGTTTACTATAAAAGCAGCAACTATAAAAGCTATAACACCTTTAGTCATATGGAAATCTTTCATAAATATTCCATCTCTAAGTCCGCCTACAGTACAGAATCTTGATTTTTGTGCTATGAACCCTATAACTATTGAAGCTATTAAAGCTATAATGATAGGGGCTCTCATACTTCCCGGACCGGATTCAGAAAAGAATATTGGACCTCCTTCAGAAAATTTTGTTTGTTTCAATAATAAAATCAAAAGTATTATTGATACAACTAGAGGCAATAAACCTACTAACTTATTTTTATAAGCTTTTGGCTGACCTAAAGAGAAATTTTGTTTCCAGAAGAAAACTCCAATTCCTCCGCCTATAATGATGCCTATTAAACCGAATATTCCGTTAATATCTCCTCCTGCTACTCTAAGCAAAGTTCTCCAAGGACAGCCCAAGAAAACTAAAGCACCGATCATAGCAAAGAAGCCTAAACAGAATCTTATAATAGGCGAGCTTCCTCCCTTAGGAACGAATTCTTTAGAGAGTATTGCCGAAACTGATGCACCTATAACAAGCCCTATTAATTCAGGTCTTATATATTGTACAGCAGCCGCTCTATGCAATCCGACAGCTCCGGCTAAATCTCGGGTAAAGCATGCAATACATATACCCATATTAGCAGGATTGCCCATTACAGAGAGCCAAGCAGCTATAGCACCTATAATAGCACCGGCTATTATAACTCCTATAGAGCTTGTGAAAATGTCTTTCTTCATTTTCAACTCCTTTAATATATTTTTGCGTAATTTTATAATAAAAAATATTTATTATCAATATAGTATATTTTTTTTTGACAATTATTGTTATTTGTTTTAAAATAAATCATTATTTTATAATACAATTATGGATTTTAATTATGTTTTATTTGCAAAAAGAAAGTGAGTTTTCAGAAGAATATAAAGATGTTGCTTTTATAATAGGTTCTCCTGATTTTTTTGGGGCAAAAACTGAAGATGATAATAAAATTAATGTGCTTATTATGTGTATTGCATATAAGGATATTGAAACAGGATACATAGAAAAGAATAAAAAAATAGTTGTAAGAATGAAAATCTATGAAAAGGAATTAGATTATTATAAGAAGATAATAAAAAGAGAATCTATTGTCAAATTAAAAGTCAGATACGAAAAAGAGCAGGGTGAAGATCTTGCCGAGTTTTTGCTTTCAGATATTATAGATAATAATTATAAAGATGAAGATTTAAATAAAATGCTTAAAGAATATTTAATTCCTATTTATTATAATGATGAAGTTCTTGGAAGCTTCTTATATAATAGAATGGTAGGTTCTTTTGATAAAGAGATTGAATGGGTTAATAATAAAAAAATTCTTACTGCTTTTGATGATTCTAATGAAAGCGATAAAAATAAGGCTGCTTCATTTTTAAGAGATGTATTTTTAAACAAAGAAGAATTTGATAAAAAAGTAAAAGATTATTCTGCAAGAAAAATTATAAGAGAGGGTAATAATATTTCTTCTAAGAATGGAGGAAATACCATTGATGAAGAAGTTTTTATAAAAGAGTTTATGGGTAAGATGGATTTTCTAGAAATTATAGTTCATGAAAAAGATGATTATGTTAATTATAGATTAGGAAATAAAAATGTTTTCAGAATGGATATAATTGTAGAAGGAAACTTGAACGGAAATTTATTTAATGCTTTTATAAGTCCTTTTTGATTATACGTATAATATGTATAATTATAATAAAAATTTGCCTAGTATATAATAACCATTATTAATAAATATTTAAATTTGTAATATTGACATTTTCTAATATAATAAGTAAAATATTTGTAAAAAAATAGACTATATGGATTTTAATATATGATGAGAAGTGTCATAAAATCCAAGATAAATAGACTTACAGTTACAAGGACGGATTTAAATTTTAGAGATTCAATAACAATAGATGAAGCCTTACTCGATAAATCGGATATAATGGACGGGGAGAGGGTATCTGTTATTAATTTGAGTAATGATATTCGCTTTGAAACTGAAGTTGTTAAAGGAATAAGGGGTACTGGTATTATAGGCATCAATGGCGACAATGTTCACTATGCTAAAAAAGATGATACTATAATAGTTCTTTCCTACGGACATATACCGGAGGAAAATATAAAGAATCATAAAACTAAAATAATATTTGTTAATACGTACAATATGATACTGGAATAAATAAATAGTTTACTTTTAGGAGAGATATTATGGAAAAAATTTTCAAAGCAGGTATTGACATTGGTTCAACTACCGCAAAGATGGTTGTATATGATAATGACAATATGATATTCAAAACTTATGTCAGACATAACGCTGATGTAAAGGATACATTATTGTCTATACTTGATAATTTACAAGCTATGCATGGAGATTTAAAACTTTCTCTTGCTATGACAGGTACAGCAGGAATGGGTGTCTGCGAAAAAACAGGTATTAGTTTCATTCAAGAGGTAATTGCTTCTTCAACAGCTATCAGAAAGATTTATCCTTATGGAAGAACTTTGATAGATATAGGCGGAGAGGATGCTAAAATCATAGTATTTGATGATAATTTCAAAGCGGATATAAGAATGAATGGTAACTGTGCAGGCGGTACAGGAGCATTCATAGACCAGATGGCTACACTTCTTAATGTTCAGCCTTCAGAACTTTCTGTATTAGCTGAAAAATCTACTTCTATATATCCTATGGCAAGCAGATGCGGAGTATTCGCTAAAACAGATGTTCAAACTCTTATAAGCCGTGATATACCTAAAGCTGATATTGCTAAAAGTATATTCCAAGCTGTTGCTGTTCAAACAGTTAATACTTTGGCTAAAGGTTTCGAGATTAAGCCTAAAATATTATTTACAGGCGGACCTTTAACATTCCTTCCTGAATTAAGAAAAACATTCTTGGCTCTTCTTAATGCTTCAGAAGATGATATGTATACAGTAGACCACCCAGAATTAACTGCAGCAATAGGTGCAGCTTTCGGTGAAAAAGAGGAACAAACTACAATAAAAGTTTCTGAATTATATAAATTAGTAGAAAATATTTCAGCAGAAGTAAAAATCACTAATTCAAAAACAAGAGAAGCTTTATTTACAAGTCAGGAAGAATACAAAGAATGGACAGAAGAGCATAGCAAAGATAAAGTAAGATCTGCTGATGTATCAACTGTTAATGGTAAAAATACATTCTTAGGAATAGACTCTGGTTCTACTACTACAAAAATCGTTATTATTGATGAGGACGGACAGGTAGTATTAAGACATTATAGAAACAATAATGGTAATCCTGTTGGTGCTGTTACTGAAGGACTTACAGAGATTAAAAAAGAATTAGATGAGAAAAATATAAAAATCAATATAGCAAGAACTGCCGTTACAGGTTATGGAGAGGATTTAATAAAAGCCGCTTTCAATATGGACGAGGGTATCGTTGAAACTATGGCACATTACAGAGGTGCTAAGGCTTTCGATAAAGATGTCAGCTTTATACTTGATATAGGCGGACAGGATATGAAAGCTATATTCATTAAAGACGGTATTATAGAAAATATTGAAATTAATGAGGCTTGTTCTTCAGGATGCGGTTCATTCATAGAAACATTTGCACGCGGAATGGGTTATAAAGTTGCTGATTTTGCTAATATTGCATGCGAATCTGCAAGACCTTGCGATTTGGGAAGCCGCTGTACAGTGTTTATGAATAGTAAAGTAAAACAATCTTTGAGAGAAGGTTCTTCAGTTGCTGATATTTCTGCAGGACTTGCTAAGAGTGTTACTTTAAACTGTTTCACTAAAGTATTAAAAATTACTGATACTTCTATTTTGGGCGATCATATAGTTGTTCAGGGCGGTACTTTCAAAAATGCTGCAGTGTTGCGTTCTGTAGAAAAGTTTTTAGATAAAAAAGTTATTCGTCCTGATATATCTGAACTTATGGGAGCTTATGGTTGTGCATTGCTTGCTTTAGATACATACAACGCTAAAGAAGAAGATACAACATTTATAGGTTTGGATAATTTACAGGAAGCTAATGATTATGAAAGAAAACAGCTTACTTGTAAAGGCTGCGAAAACCTTTGTACAGTTACTAGATTAAAATTCAAAGATAATAAATCATTCTACACAGGCAATAAATGCGAAAGAATATTCACTAATAAAGGAAATAAAGAAAGAAATTATGGAATGGATATCACTCAGAAAAAACTTTCTTTATTATTCGACAGACCTTTAGCACCTGCTTCAGATGAAATAAAAGGTACTATCGGTATACCTCGCGTACTTAATATGTATCAAAACTTCCCATTCTGGGCTACTATACTTGTTGAATGCGGATACAGAGTACAATTATCTTCACCATCAAGCATGGCTATAGCTGAAAAAGGTTCCGGTACTGTTATGAGCGATAATATATGTTTCCCTGCTAAAATAGCTAACGGACATATATATGATTTGATAGAGTCTAAAGTTGACAGAATATTCTATCCATCTGTAGTATTAGAAAAAGCTGAAGATGACGGAAGTGTTAATAGTTATAACTGTCCGGTTGTTACAGGATATCCTGATGTAATAGACAGTTCTATAAGTCCATTAACTAAATACGGAATTCCTTTTGATGCTCCGACAATTTCTTTCTTGAATGAAGATTTATTGTACAAAGGCTGTAAGGCTTATTTCGTTAAAGTATTAGGAATAAATAAAAAAGATTTCGACAGAGCTTTCAAAATGGCTTTAAAAGAACAGGTAAGAATTAAAGAGGAATTAAGAGCTGAAGGCAAAAAAATAATAGAACATGCCAAAGAAACTCAAACTCCTACTATACTTATAGTAAGCAGACCTTATCATATTGACCCATTAATCAATCATAAGATACCTGAAACTATTGCTTCATTTGGTATCAATGTTATTACTGAAGATGGTTTGGATATAGATGAATCTCTTGCTGATGTTCAAGTATTAACTCAATGGTCTTACCCTAATAAAATGTTTAAAGCTGCTTTATGGGCTTGCAAACAAAAAGATATGAAGCTTGAAGTAGTTCAAATTAATAGTTTCGGATGCGGTCCTGATGCTACTACTTCAGATGAAATAAAATCTATACTTAATGCTTATGGTAAGAGTCCTACTTTGGTAAAAGTAGATGAGATATCAAGTCCTGGAAGTATAAGATTAAGAATACGTTCTATGATAGAAAGTATGAAGATGAAAGGCGACTTTACACCAAGCGAAGAATCTAATAGAACTATTATTAAAAGATATGAGAAAAATGACAGACGTGCAATACTTGTACCTAAATTTGGACATTTCTATGATCCTATGATTTTAACTTTATTAGAAAGAAGCGGATATGATACAATACCTCTTCCTGAACCTGATGTTGAATCTGTGGAATTAGGTTTAAGATATGCCAACCAAGATATATGTTATCCTGCAACAATAGTAATAGGTGATATTATAAGAGCCGTTCAAAGCGGAAAATATGATCCTAAAAATATAGCTGCAGGTATCACTCAAACAGGCGGACAATGTAGGGCTAGTAATTATGCTTCTCTTATAAAGAGAGGATTAATAAATGCAGGTTATCCTGATGTTCCTGTTGTTACAGTTGGTTTAACAGTTATAAATGATCAGCCTGGATTTGAGCTTTCAAAAATGGACTTGATGAAAGAGGGTATTATAGCTATGCCTTATGCTGATGCTATATCTACAATGTATTATTACTGTGCTGCCAGAGAAGTTAAAAAAGGTGAGTCTTTGGCACTTGCTAATAAATATATAGCATTACACCCTAAAGATTTCGCTCTTAAACCTACTGATAAATTATTAAAACAGGCTATAGCAGAGTTTAATGCTATTGAAACTAATGATAATTTAATGCTTCCTAAAGCTGGATTAGTAGGTGAGATTTATGTAAAATATAACAGCTTTGCTAATGGAGATGTTTGCGATTGGCTTATGGCTAAAGGCGTTGAGGTTATAGTTCCTCCTGTATTTGACTTCTTTGTACAGAAGGTTATAAGCGAACAGGTTAATAAAGAAACTAATGCTAGAGATGTATCATTCTTAGGATATTATGGTTCTAAAATATCTGAAAAAGTTATTGATATGAGAATAGATTCTATAAATCAGATGATGTCTAAATTCAAAGGCTTTAGACCTGCACATCATATAAGACAAATAGCTGAAAATGCTGCTAAAGTTACTGCTATGACTAATCAGTTTGGAGAGGCTTGGCTTTTACCTGGTGAAATAGCAACTTTCGCTGAGGAGGGCGTAAACAATGTACTTTGTCTTCAGCCTTTCGGTTGTATTGCTAACCATATCATAGCTAGAGGTATTGAAACTAGACTTAAAACTAGATATCCTGATTTGAATCTTCTTTATTTAGATATGGATGCAGGAGCAAGCGAAGTTAATACTGTAAATCGTTTAGAGTTCTTCGTTCGTTCTGCTAAAGATAGTATGAATACTGCAGCAAATATCAATTATGTTAAAGAGTCTATTGGAGAATATGCTAAATAATTTTTAATGATTAATAAAAAATAATAAATATAAAAGGTTTGCAATTAGTTTGATACTTTTTGCGAACCTTTTTGTTGTTTACACTTTTTGTAAATTATTATTTTACATTATTTGTAAATTAAATATTGACATTTTGTGTAAATAGTTTATATTCTAGATGTATTAGGGATTTTATAAGAACACTATATTTTAGTTATTAGAAAAATTGTATTATGTCTATGGAATATTAATTTTTAATTTAATAAAAGAGAAAAATAAAAATGGAAAATAAATTATTAAGAGAAAAAATAAGAGATTTAGGTTTGAGAATATCTGATCTTGCAGAATATCTTAAAATATCAAGACCTACTTTATATAAATATATAGATATGTACGAAGAAGGTAATAGAAGTACAATAGATACAAAAATATTAAATCTCTTTGATTATATACAAAACAGTAAAAACATAGGAAGTAATAATGTTATTTATTATATAATGAATAATATCGTTGAGAATAGCAATACAAATAATACTGAGGAGGTTAAAAGGATGAAAATAAAATCATTATTAAAAACAGAAAATAAAACAAAAGAGGATTTTATATATATGCTTACAGAGGATAATTTTTTTGATCCTATATTAGATTATTTGATGAAATGTAAAAAACTTTCTACTGATCCGGACAAAAAATTATCTGAAGAGGATTATGAGTTTATATCACCTCTTATGAGTTTATATAAATCTCAAGGTTTCAGAATGAGATTATCAAATAAAGATAAGCAATAAAATTTAGGGAAAAACTTATGAAAAGATATTTAACAATTAAAAACTTCAGAAATATTAATCCTGTAATTGTAAGTAAGGAGGCAGAATATAATTCAGAAAAGAAAGAAGATGAAGTAAAATACGGCAGATTATATCTTAATGGTGATATAGAGCAAGGGGCATTAATAAGCATTATAGGGGCAAACGGCACCGGTAAAAGTAATATACTATCAGCAATAGAAAAATCATTTAAAGGCGGTATAAACGGCAGAAAAGATAATCCTAAAATAGATGGTTTTATAGGATGCAAACCAGAGTTAGAAATATTTATTGAAGCAGATAGCGGACTTGTATATAAAGGTAAATGTAGAACTATTAGAATAAAAAAAACTGGATACAGCGAAAAAGATGAATATAAAGATAAACTTGTATGGGAATTAGAAGAAAATAAAATCAATTCAGATATTATTTTAAGTAAAAATTATTTGTCAAAAATAATGGATTATATATACAATTCCACAAATAATGTTACTTCAAAATACGGCAGCAGTATATACTTTGTTTATGAATATAATTATAAATATGATAATAAATCAAAAACAGAATATGCTTATGAAGATATATTAAATTATACTGTATCAAAAATAATGGATATAATTTCTAAATATAAAGAAAATGAAAATATAGATAAATTAAAATTATTAATAAGTTTGCTTGATGATGAATCTTATGAACAAAATAAAAATACCGGATACCGTGAGTTTAATTTCGATGAAAATCAGATTAATAAAAATGATTTAAAATACTTATTAGAAATTTTAGCAGAAATTGAGTCTGTAAATATAAATATATATGTTCATAGAGAAAATGTAAAAAACAGCGAGCTTACTGTGGGATGCTATAGCAGTAATGGACATTATCATGATAAAACTGAAAATATTATAACCAAATCTCATTTTTTACGTTCATTATTCAAAGCGGCAGATAATATGGAGATGTATAATAATTTAATAAAAAACTATACTAATATATTATCTGATGTTGCTTTTGCAAAACAGACAGAAAATGAAATAAATAAACTTTTTGACAACACCGTATCAAAGAAATTCAATGAACTATATAAATCAAATAATGAATATAAATTTAAAATAGCATTAGATGAATACTTTATAAAAATATATTTTGAAACTAGAAATGGTATTACTAATCTAGAAAATGAATCTGAAGGATTTAATTGGTTTTTCAGTTTATTCTTTAATACAATCAATCCTAATGAATTAAAAAAAGGTGATATAATTATAATTGATGAGCCTGAACAGCATTTATCAGTTCCTTTAATAAAAGAATTAAGAAAATTTTTGAAAGAGTTTGCTAAAGATAATGGCGTTACTATAATCACATCTACTCAAATTCCTTATTTTGCAGATATTCATTATTTAGATGAATTAAAAATAGTAGAACCAAAACAAGACGGTATAGGAGTAAAAATAGAAAATGATTTCTCTGCTACTTATGGTAAAGTAGATACATTAGAAAAAATTATAAATGCATTTGGTGTTAAGCATATAGATATTATGAGAGATACTAAAATAGTATATGTTGAAGGTATTACAGATTATAATTATCTTACAGCTTTTAAATTATTAATGGAGCATATAGAAAATAGAGAAATAAATACAGCATTTATGCCTATTAATGGAGTGGGAAGGCCTAATGATGAAAGAAAGAAAAATGATATAATAGATTCATTATGTAAACTTTCTGCTAAGCCGATATTATTAATTGACAGTGATATTTCAGCAGATCAATTTACAGAGTTAGCAGAAGGAACAAATTTAAGAATAACACAGCTTGAAGATATAAGTTCTAATTTTGTTACAATAGAAGATTTATTCGATGATAATGATAAGCAAATTCATAAAATAGATAAAAAGAATAAAGATGCTCTGGATTCTGCTTTGTTCAAAAATAATATAATAGACTATTATGAAAAAAATCTGATATCTCAAACTACTATTGATAATTTTTTCAAGGTTATTAGAGAAATAGATTAATAGAAAAAGATGCTATAATAATAAAGGGACTGTTCATTACAGCCCCTTTTTTATTATTAAGTTCATTAAAATATTGAAATTTATTGCCTTAAATTATCAAATAACTATGAAAAATACAAAAAATATTAAATTTTTCCTTAAAAAATAATAAAAATTATATTTTAAGGAACTTTTGTATGTTGTATTCGTCTAATATAGTAAATACTATACAGGGGTAAGATTTATGAAAAGAAATCTTTTTATTATTATCGCATTATTATTAACAACAATCGTATGTAATGCACAAACAGCAAAAACTAATGAAGCTGTATACGAACTTGACAATGTAAAAGTTGTTAATAAAAACGGCCTAGCTCTTAATGACTTTATATCATCATGGAAAGCTGATCCTAATATAATATTAGTTGATGTCAGAACACCTCAGGAGATTAAAGAAACAGGAACTATAAAAGGTGCTATGAATATTGATTATAGAGCTAAAGGCTACAGCAAAAAAATATTATCATTAGATAAAACTAAAAAATATTTCTTCTATTGTAAGAGCGGCGGACGTTCAGGAAAAACAGTTCAGTATTTGCTTGATAACGGATTTAAAAATGTGAATTATCTTAAAGATGCAGGATATACTGAATTAAATGCTGCTTTAAAAAAGTAATTATTAATTAAAACTAAAAAAGGGGGACTGTTTATTACAGCCCCTTTTTTTATATGAAAAATCATTTAAATATTATACGTTCTGTATTGTCAATGGCATTTTCAGGTACATTTTGATATTCTTTCAAAGTTTTTATTATTAAATCTCTTATATCAAGTCCTGTATGTATAGTATTTTCTCCATACTGAAATAAAGGCTTTCCGCTTTCATCAATATATTTTTCTCCTCCATTAAATATATAATCAGCAACAGCAACTACATACTTTTCATTGTCATTTATAGTTCTACCTTTGATAGATGATTCTAAAAGTTTTCCTTTACTGTCAAAATTAATAATGCAGTCTTTTGAAACTTGTAAAAATGCACCTTCTCCTTTTCTTGAGGCTGATAATTCCAATATATTCTTTAAATCTTTTCCTTTTAAAGTTGTAAGTATTATTAAATTATCGAATGGGAAAAACTCATACATATTTCCTAATGTTACCTTTCCGCTTGGAAGCTGACCTCTTAAAGAACCTGAATTTATTAATGCTATGTCAATGCCTTCTTGAGATGAAGCTACTATATCAGAAACGAAATTTCCTAAAGCGGTGGATTTATTTCTGACATTTTCATCAGTTAATTCATAAGGAAGTTTTGCTATTTCAATATTAAACTCTTTATCTACTTCAAGCTGCATTTTTTCTATTTTTGCTAATATAGTTTCATCTTCTTTTATATTTTCATCTAATCTAGTAAGTGTATATTCAGGATAAGCATATTTACCGTTTTTAAATATTACATCAATAGTACCTATATACTCTCCGTATTGTCCTGCTTGAACTATTGTTGTTTTTCCTATAATGATAGGTTTTTTTAATAAAGTATGAGTATGTCCGCCTATTATAATATTAAAAGTATTTGGTATTTCCTGTGCTATTTTTTTATCAGTATCGAATCCTGCATGGCTTAATAAAATTGTTATATCGTTAGTAGTATTTAATGGTATTTCTTTTAAAAGATTTTTTAAAGATGATACCTCTTCTTCTATATCTATATAATCAAGTCCCTGAATAATATTCATTTTTTCGCTTTGCAAAACTCCTATTATAGCAACATGTACACCTTTAATATTTGTTATTATATATGGAGGAATATAATTTTCACCTGTGGCTTTTACTTTAACATTGCATGCTATTGTAGGGAAATTTCTATTGCTAATAATATTATTTAATTGATCTATTCCAAAATCAAATTCATGATTGCCAAGAGTTGATACATTAACTCCCATTTCATTCATAAGTTCCACTTCGTCCATACCCTGATAAACAATAGAAAATACGCTTCCTGTGATAGTATCTCCTGCATGCATTACTATAACATTTTCATTTTCTTTTCTTACATTATCAATAAAGGTTTTTCTTCTGGCAGCACCGCCGTATCTGTTTGTAGTTCCATCTTCTTTTGAAACAGTAATAAATTCTTTATCTTTTGAATGCGTATCATTCATATGAACTATTGTAAATACTTTTTGATCATTGGCTTTATTAGAACATGATAAAATTAAAATAGAAACAATTAATAATATATATAAGTTTTTCATTTAAACATCCTAACATATAATAATTTAATGATATAACATTAACTTTTAAAGTCAATAATTTAAAGTTTGACTAAAATATAAATAGGTTTATGATATATAAAATGTAAACTATATTAAAAAATAATAGATGAGATAATTATGAGTAATGAAGCAGTATTAGATAATAATAATTTAAAATCAAATGAGCTTGGAAATAAGCCTGTAGGAAAATTGCTTTTTCAGCTAGCACTTCCTGCAATAGCGGCGCAAATAATAAATGTACTTTATAATGTTGTAGACAGAATGTATATAGGACATATTCCTGATATTGGTGCAAAGGCTTTAACAGGGGTAGGTGTTACAATGCCTGTTATAATGGCTGTATCTGCATTTGCATATCTTATCAGTATGGGAGGTTCTCCTCGTGCTTCTATAATGATGGGAAAGCAGGATTATGATAAAGCCGAAGAAATAGTCGGAAACTGTGCTATGACCTTAATCATTATTTCAGTAACTTTAACTATAATATTATTATTATTTTCAAAGCCTCTTCTTATGGTTTTCGGTGCAAGTGAAAATACTATTATATATGCATTGAGATATTTAAGAATATATTCTATAGGTACTATATTTGTTCAATTAGCTTTAGGACTCAATGCTTTTATCACTGCTCAGGGAAAGGCAAAAACAAGTATGTTTACTGTTTTAATAGGTGCTGTTACTAATATAATATTAGATCCTATATTTATATTTGTATTTAATATGGATGTTAGAGGTGCAGCACTTGCTACTATTATATCTCAGGCTATATCATGTATATGGATACTTTCTTTTATGACATCTAAAAGAACTGTATTAAAACTAAAATTAAAAAATTTAAAAATATCTCCTAATGTAATACTTCCATGTTTAGCTTTAGGATTTTCACCTTTTATAATGCAGTTTACAGAAAGTATTTTATTTGTATCTTTCAATACTTCGCTTTTGAAATACGGCGGTGATTTGGCTGTTGGTGCTATGACAATATTAAGCAGTATTATGCAGTTTTCTTTTCTTCCTATAATGGGACTTACACAAGGAGCTCAGCCTATTATAAGTTATAATTATGGAGCAAATAATTTAAATAGAGTAAAATCTGCTTTTAAGATACTTTTAATAAGCTGTCTTTCTTTTTCTTTTTTAATGTGGTTTATATCAGAATTCTTTCCTTATGTTTTTGTTAGAATATTTACAAGCGATGAAGAATTAATAAATTATGCTATTTGGGCTTTAAAAATATATATGGCAGCTTCATTAATATTTGGGGCACAAACTGCATGTCAGCAAACATTTGTAGCTTTAGGAAACGCTAAAATATCTGCATTCCTAGCCATATTAAGAAAGGTAATATTATTGATACCGCTTATATTTATATTGCCTATATTTATGGAGAATAAAGTAATGGCTGTACTTTTAGCAGAGCCTATAGCAGATTTTTTGGCTGTTTGTACAACAGTAACATTATTTACTATTTCATTTAAAAAATTAATGAGTATTAATGCTAATGATAAACTAGCTACAAAATAGCTGACAACTAAAGTTATCAGCTGTTCATTTATCACTTTAAAAAATAATAATTATTTTACGCTATTTTTTATTATGATAAATCAAATTAATTGTATTGACTTTTTTCGTTTTCATGGTAGCCTTTTAAAAAATTAGGGTTAATATATTTTATATAATTAAAATATTATAATTATGCAGTAATCATTATTTCAATTGATATAAACATATTAAATAAATGTTGGGAGATTTTTATGTTTAAGAAATTTGGTTTGCAATTTAGAATTAGTTTGCTTATACTTTCAATTTTTTTCGCTATGATTATAGTTTCTAGTCTTGTAAATATAATTCTAGTTAATAATGCCAACAGAGCAAAATCTTTAAGTTATCTTAAAAAAACTGTAGAGGCAGAATCTTACAGAGGTCAGAATATATTAAAAATAGAATTTAATTATTTGAATGAATTAGCTTCTTCGCTTGAAGATTTATATAATATAGGTATAAGGGATAGAAATACTTATATTAATGTGGTAAGTAATTATGTGAGAAAAGATGAAGCTAGTACAATTGCTATGGGATTTTTATTGAATAAAGATCTTATAGATAATGATGCTGATTATACTAATAATGAATTTTATAGGGATATAAAAGGACAATTTGGAGTATATCTTTCTAAAAATAATGGCAATGTAGTACAGCAAAGAATTTTATCTTCTGATTTAAATGCAGATTATTTTGTTACTCCAAAAAGTACATCAAAACCATATATAACTCCTTTATATTCATACAATGTAGCCGGTAATAATATTCTAATATATACTTGGTCAATACCTGTTTTTGATAATAGTGGTAAGAATATAGGTGTAGTTATTGCTGATGTAACACCTCAGAGTATAAGTAAATCTATAGAAAAAATAAAACCTTATCCTGAAAGTAAGGTAATACTTTTTGATAGTGCTGGTAACTTAGTATATAATGCCGGAAATTTAGAAGGTATAGGAAAAAACGGTTATGATGTCTATGAATGGTATAAGACTTTAGGAATAATAGAAAAGGTTCAGTCAGGACAATCTTTAGATTTTGAGCATTTTACAACAGTATTTAATGAAGTCGGTACTTATGTTGTATCTCCTATACCTATGCTTGAAGGTCATAATTGGGGAATAGAAATTCTTACTCCAAGCAGAGTTATACAGGCAGAAACAAGATATATTAGAAATACAATGGTATTAATATTAGTGTTTATATTAATTGTTTCTTTGATTATAACACCTATAATAATTAAAAAGAAAGTATCAAATATAATAATAGTTTTGGCTAAAGATATTGTTGCTATGTCTACAGGTGATTTGACTGTTGAAATACCTAAAGGATTTGAGAAAAGAACTGATGAATGGGGAGATATAGCAAGAGGCTGGGATAAAGCCATGAATAATTTTAATAATGTAATAAATACAGTAAAGCATTCGGCAGAGCAGGTTTCTACTGCTGCAAATGAGGTTTTAATAGGAAATAATGATTTATCTCAAAGAACAGAAACACAAGCTTCTAGCTTGGAAGAAACAGCAGCATCTATGAATGAGATGGCTAGTGCTATAAAAGAATCAGCTGAGAGCGTTGCCCAAAGTACTTCTATGGTATCGGATGCTAAGGAATCTTTGAATAAAGCGGGTGTAATAATAGAAGACAGTGTAAACAAAATGAATGATGTTTATGAATCTAGTTCTAAAATAATGGATATCACTAAACTTATAGAAGGAATAGCTTTTCAAACTAATATACTTGCTCTTAATGCTTCAGTAGAGGCAGCACGTGCTGGAGATCAGGGACGAGGATTTGCAGTAGTAGCTAGTGAAGTAAGAAATCTTGCTCAAAATACTCAGGAGTCTGTAAAAAGTATTACTTCATTGATTACAGATAGTAATGATAAAATAAAATTAGCTGCTACAAGTGTTCAGGAATCCAAAACTATTTTTAATGAGATATTAGAAAAAATGGATAGAGCTTCTTCTATAATGGAAAGAATCAATATTGCTGCTCAGGAACAAGAGAAAGGAATAGATCAGGTTAATATAGCAATTAGTAATATGGATGCTTCTGTACAGAAAAATGCTGCTTTGGTATCAGAAGCTACTTCAGCATCAGAGTCTTTATTAAGTGAAGCTAATGATTTATTGAAAGCTATATCATACTTCAATTTAAAAAATTAATTAAAATGAAATTTTTAGTTCATTATTAATCTTATATAAATAATGAACTGAAAATTATATAAAATTATGTTTTAAGATTTTCTAAAAATATCAATTCCAATACTTGTTTTATCAATAAGTTTTTGTTATTTATTAGTAAAAAATATGTTTTATATCATAAATAACTATTCTAAACTATGTTTTTTATCTGAACAATAATAAATAATTTTTTTTTATTATTGAAATTGCAAATAAAAAATGTATAATAATTGTAAAAAAAATTATAGGTTTAATTATGGTTAAGAAATTTAGTCTCCAAATAAAAATTAGTTTAGCTATATTGATACCATTATTGATTATGCTTATTATTTCAAATGCTATAAATATTGCTTATGTAAAATCAGCTAGTAAAAATTTGTCTCATAGAATATTGGAGGAAAGCTCAAAAGGTGAAGCTGCTAAATTATTATCATATATGAAAGAAGATTTATATTCTCTTGTAGGATTATAAAGGGTTATAAGAGGATTATATAATGATGGTACTTTAAGCAGACCATTTTATGAAAGACTTTTATATAGTTTTTTTGATGAACTTCCTAAAAAAGTTAATAGTTTGCTTATAATATTTGAACCTGATACAATAGGCAATGATTCAGATTATACCAATTCAGAAAAATACGGTCCTGCAAATGGACGTTTTAATTATTATTTGTCAAGAGATGATAACTCTAAAATTCGAACTTCATATTTTGATACAAAAATTTTTCAAAATGATACATATAAAAAAACTTTAAGCACAGGAGAAACATATATATCTGATGTATATAAATCACCTGTTAATGATAAAGATTTATTCTATACTTGGGCTGTACCTATAAAAACATCAAATAGAGTTATAGGTGTAATATGTTTAGAAGTGAATGTAAATTCTATTAATGATTCATTATCTCAAATAAATCCATTTGAGGGTTCTACAATTACATTATTTGATAATGTCGGAACTATAGCTTATGATAGTGACAAAGCTATTTATATATCTAAAACACTTGATGAAATATATCCATACTACAAAGAGCATGATGTATTTAATAAAATAATACGAGGAGAAAATTTACTATTTGAAAATTTCAGCGGAACATTACAAAAATTTTATACATATTCATTTACTCCTGTAGAAATATCAAAAGGAAAATATTGGGGCTTGAAAATAACTGCTCCTAATGATGTTATATTAAAAGATTCTGATATTATAAGAAATATAATGTTTATAATATCAGCATTAATAGTTGTCATAAGTGCTATAATAGTTCCTTTAATAATAAAGAGAAAAGTAACAAAATTAATAGGATATACAGCAAGAGACATTACAAGAATATCTAATGGAGATATATCTTTTCATATTTCAAATGACTTTTTAAAATTGAATGATGAATGGGGAGATATTGCAAGAGGATTAGAAAACACTTTAAAAAATTTAGGAAATGTAGTCTCTACAGTAAAAAATTCTGCAGAGCAAGTTTCTACAGCAGCAAATGAGGTTTTAGTAGGAAATAATGACTTATCTCAAAGAACAGAAACTCAGGCTTCTAACTTAGAAGAGACAGCTGCATCTATGAATGAGATGGCTAGTGCTATAAAAGAGTCAGCTGAAGGCGTATCACAAAGTACATCTATGGTAATGGATGTAAAAGAATGCGTAAATAAAGCAGGTCTTATAATAGAAGATAGTGTAAACAAAATGGATGCTGTTTATGAGTCTAGCTCTAAAATAATGGATATTACTAAACTTATAGAAGGAATAGCTTTTCAAACTAATATATTAGCTTTGAATGCTTCAGTAGAGGCAGCTAGAGCAGGTGATCAGGGACGCGGATTTGCTGTTGTAGCTAGTGAGGTAAGAAACCTTGCTCAAAATACTCAAGAATCAGTAAAAAATATTACATCTTTAATAACAGATAGTAATAATAAAATAAAATTAGCAGCAAACAGTGTACAAGAATCACAGACTATATTCAATGAAATATTAGAAAAGATGGATAATGTTTCTAGTATAATGGATAAGATTAATACAGCCTCACAAGAACAGGAAAGAGGTATTGATCAAGTTAATACAGCTATTGATAATATGGATTCTTCTGTGCAAAAGAATGCTGCTTTAGTATCTGAAGCTACTTCTGCTTCTGAATCTCTTCTCAGTGAGGCTAAAGATTTAATTAAGGCTATAGAATATTTTAAATTGAAGTCTTAATTTAAATAATTTTTTATTATAAAAAATTAATTAAATTGTTTTTTACAATTGAAATATATATGTAAATTATGTATAATATTTGCATAAAAATATTAGGGTTTTTTTATGTTGCAAACTTATCCGATTGAAATATATATTGATACTATGATTATTAAATCATATAATCGAATTCTTATAAATTCCTAGTTTTATTATAATTATTAGAATTATAAATGTAAAAGATTAATTTTATATAGAGGTTTTATTTATGTTTAAAAGAGTAAGTCTTCAAGTAAAAATTAGTTTAATTATATTAATACCATTATTAATAATGCTTGCAATATCAAATGTAGTGAACATTATTTATGTACAAAATGCCAGCAGTAAATTGTCTTATAAAATATTGGAGGAAGTAGCCAAAGGAGAAGGAAATAAAATAACTGCTGTAGTTAAAGATGATCTTTATCAAATAACTGGTTTGAAATATATAATAGAAAATATGTATAATTCAGGTGTTACAGATAGAAATGCTTATGAAGCTGTAGCTAGAAATTTTTTTAGAGTTCTTCCAGATACAGTAGTTGGAGTTATGTTGGCTTTTGAGCCTAATATACTTGGTAATGATGCAGCGTATAGTAATGTTTATCCTTTAACAAAAGGACAGCAAACTTATTATATATCAAGAACATCTGGAAATAATATTGAGGAAAGGGCTTTATCTGCTGCAGATATAGATGCTGATTATTATAAAGAGCCTATATCAAAAGCTAGAGAGTATTTATCTGGTATATATGACTTTGATCTTGGAAATAATGATGTAGTAAAAATGTATACTTGGGCAATACCTATAATGTATCAAAATAAGCCTATAGGTGTTATAACTGCTGACATAAAAGTAGAAACATTAAATCCTACTATGAAAAATATACAGCCATTTGCAAATTCAGAAGGATTATTATATGATCATTATGGCAATGTACTTTATGATGCCGGAGAAACAAAAAATTTAGGCAAAAACATGTATGATTTATACACTCATTATAAAGATTATAGTGTATTTGAAAAGGTATCAAGCGGTGGTACAGTATCATTTGAAAATTATACAGCTTATTATAAAGGAGATGCCACATATTATTTTGTTCCTTTAGAGGTATCAGCAGGACAATATTGGATACTTGAGATAATGGCTTCAAACAAAGATATTTTCAAAGAGAGTGATGTTATACGTATTGTTATGGTAATTATATCTTTAATTATTATTATAATAGCATTTATAATGATACCTATTATAATTAAAAGTAAAGTTGTGAATGTAATAATTTCTTTATCTAAGGATATGCAGAAAATTGCTAAAGGAGATATATCTTTTAAAATATCTAAAGAATTCCTTAATATGAATGATGAGTGGGGAGATATAGCTAATAGTTTAGATGGTATAATTAATAATTTAAATAAAGTTGTAAAGACAGTAAAAAATGCTGCCGAAAGAGTTTCTATAGAAGCAAACCAAGTATTGGAAGGTAATAATGACTTAGCACAAAGAACTGAGTCACAAGCCTCTAGCTTGGAAGAAACAGCTGCATCTATGAATGAGATGGCTAGTACTATAAGAGAATCGGCAGAAAGTGTTGCACAAAGTACTTCTATGGTATCAGATGCTAAGGAATCTTTGAATAAGGCTGGTGCCATAGTAGAGGATAGTGTAAATAAGATGAATGATGTATATGAAGCTAGTACTAAAATAATGGATATTACTAAACTTATAGAAGGAATAGCTTTTCAAACTAATATATTAGCTTTGAATGCTTCAGTAGAGGCAGCTAGAGCAGGAGAACAAGGACGAGGATTTGCTGTAGTAGCTAGTGAAGTAAGAAACCTTGCTCAAAATACTCAGGAATCAGTAAAAAGTATTACTGCTCTAATAGCTGATAGTAATGAAAAAACAAATTTGGCTTCTGAGAGTGTAAGAGAATCTAAAGAAATATTTGAAGACATATCTGTAAAGATGGATAGTGCTTCTAATATAATGGATAGAATTAATGTAGCTTCTCAGGAACAGCAAAAAGGAATAGAACAGGTTGATTCCGCTATTACAAATATGGATTCTTCAGTACAAAAAAATGCTGCTTTAGTAGAAGAGGCTACAGCTGCTTCTCAGGCTTTGCTTAATGAAGCTAATGAACTTATAGATGTTATAGGATATTTTAAATTACAATAAGAGGAAATGCTGCGGATATAATGAACAATAAAGTAAGTATAAATGTTAAAATAAGTTTATTAATTTTAATGCCTATTATAGCAATAATATTACTATTTGGTATTATCAATACAATATATACATATAAAATGACAAAGGAAATGACACTATTTATAATATCTCAAATGGCTGAAAAAGAGATATATGAAATAGAAAATATAATCGATGTTGAATTAAATTATCTAAATAATATAAAATATTCTGTAGAAAATTTATATAACTATGATGTTAGAAAGAGAGAATCATATGAAGATTTAATGAATAGATTTGCTCATGAAATGAGTACTAATGCAGCATCGGTATCTTTAATATTTTTTACTAATGTTATTGATAATGACAGTATGTATATTAATAATCCTCTTTACCATGATATTAATGGACGATTAGGAATATCTTTAGTTAAAGATAGTGAAAATAATATATCTAGAATTAATTTACAAGCATCTGATTTAGAATATACTTATCTGAATACTACCATAAAAAGCAGAAAACCTTATATCACAACTTTGAACTATTATCCTGTGCAAGGAAAATATAGACCTATGTACACATATTCAATACCAATATTTTCTAAAGATAATGAAATGATTGGTGTGTCTTCTTTGAATTTAACTTTAGATAATATAATATTTTATGAAGATACAAATGGATTTACAATATCTTTATTTAATGAAAATGGTAATATAATGTATTGCACAACTGATATATACAGTATAGGAGAAAATATTACTAATTTATCGGATGTATATGAAAGCAGTGATTTAGAAAATACCATATATTCTAATAATACTGTTTGGAAGGAATCATATAATAAAAAAACTTCAAGTAAATATTATAATCTTTTTACACCTTTACATGTTTTTGATGATCTATATTGGGGAATAGAATTAGCTGTTGATAGTAAGGCAGAGTTTTTTAATCATTATAAAATTATGATAATGATGTGGGTTATTATAGCAATTATAATTATTTCAATATTTATTATTGTACCATTCATAATTAATAAAAAATTATTATCAGTAATGAATAATTTAAATGATAATATTACAAAAATAAAGGAAGGGGATATATCTTGGAGTGTTTCTGAAAATTATTTAAATATGAATGATGAAATGGGAGATATGAGCAGAGAAATTAATGATACAGTAGTATATTTGAATGATTTGATTAATTCTGTAAAAGGAACAGCTAATAAAATTTCTGAAAACTCAAATAACATATCTGAGCTTGTATATAAGATTAATGATTGCTGCGAAGATAATGAAATAGAAAAAAATCAGACTTCTAATATTGTAAATAATGTAAATAAAAATTTAAAATCTCTTTTAGAAGAGTCAAATGAATTGCAAAAAACAATAAAATATTTTAAACTAAAAAAATAAAAAATATTATTTGACTTAAATATTATAATATTATGAATAGCAAAAACAGTTTAAATATCAAAATAAGTTTATTAATTATTATACCTACAATAATTATAGTGATGCTAGCAGGTGCTTTAGCCATGGTGCATACCTATCATATTTCTAGAGGTATGTCTTTAGTAACAATGGATCAAATATCTGAAGTTCAATTATTAAATATGAGAGATTTAATAAATAATGAATTAAATTTTATGAAAAGTATAAAATTTATTTCTGAAGAATTATACTGCAGTAATATAAGAAATAGAAAAATATATGAAAATGTTATGTGTAAATTTTCAAAGAAAATAAGTGAAAATGCTGAAGCCGTTTTTTTACTTTTTCTTCCAAATGCAATTGATAATGATAATATATATAAAAGTGATAGTTGGTATAAAAATATAGACGGACGATTTGGAATATATATGGGTAAAGATAAAGACGGAAATATATCAAGACTTGGTACAGAAAATTTACAATTAAAATTATCATTTATTGAAGATACGATAGAAAAAAATAATATGTACATAACTCCTATATATAGCGTTCAGATTCAAAATAGATATAAGCAGGTTCAAACCTGTTTAATGCCTATATATTCAAATAATGATGATATTATAGGGGTAATTGGTTTGGATGTGAGTTCGGATAGTATGAATTTTGATAATGGAGAGGATATATCTACAACTTTATTTGATGAAAATGGAAATATTATTTACTGTAATATAGATAGTGAAATTATAGGTGAGAATTTTACTAATTTATATCATCCTTATCATAATCATAATGTAATAGATATGATAAAATCTAATGAAAGTTTAATGGTAGAAAAATATAATGTAAAAAAATCTAATAGGTATTTTTATATTGTAAAGCCTATAAATCTATTTGATGATCTATATTGGGGAATTGAAGTTGCAATACCGTCTATTATGGTATTAAAAAATAACTATAAAATGGTAATAATGATTGGTATTATGATTTCTATAATAATTATTTTAATGATAATAATAATACCTAATATTATAAGCAAAAAAGTAATACCTGTAATAAATTTCTTTAATAAAAACAAATTAAAAACAAAATCAAACAATGCAGATTTAAATAATATAAAGTCAGATGATGCCATTATCGATATGAATATTAATCATGAAAATACTATAAAATATTTGAATGCTGTAATTAATGCGTTAAAAGGTAAAACCTACAAAGTATCTGATGATTCTATGTTAAAAAAATCAAATGATCATAAGTCAAATAATGATTCTCAATTTGTGAAAGAGGCTTCTGAAAACTCTAAGTCTATTAATGAGGAATCTGAAGAATTAAAGAATATAATAGAATATTTTAAACTAATAAAATAATATTATTTGACATTATATGTTATAAAATATATACTTAATTTAACTAAATATCATTTGGATAATAAAATGTTAAAAAAATCTTATATTTTCATAATTATTTTAATGTATTTAACTATATCATGTACAAAAATAGAGGAAACTATTACTCATACACCTCCGCAAGGTAAATATTTCTCATTGGTCATAAACATAGGTCAGGAACCATATACTATGGATCCCAGTATCAATGTAACAGGAGATAGTTTAATATATTTAAATCATATATTTGAAGGTTTAGTAGGTAAAGATAAAGACGGTAAAATAATACCTGCTGCTGCCAAAAGCTGGGCAATAAGTGCTGACGGACTTGTATATACATTTAATTTAAGACAAGATGCTTATTGGTCTGATGGTAATCCTGTTTTAGCTAAAGATTTTGTTTACTCTTTTAGAAGATTGTTTGACCCTAATACTAAAAGTAAATTTGCATATCAATATAATGTTATAAATAATTCTAAAAATATCCTTGAAGGAGAAATAGAAACAAAATATTTAGGTGTAGAAGCTATAGATGATTATACATTAGAAATTGTTTTGGACAGACCATTAACATATTTTCTTGAAATTTTATCTTATCCTACGTTTTATCCTTTGAGAGAAGATATTATAAAATTATACGAAACTAATTGGACAGAAAAAGCAGAAACTTTTATAGGAAACGGACCTTTTAAAGTTGTAGAGAGAAAAATAGATGATGTTATTATTATGGAAAAAAATGAATTCTATTGGAATAATAAAGAAGTTATACCAAGCAGATTAGAGTTTGTAATGAAAAATGACACTCAATATTCTTTAACTGCTTTGAAAAACGGATTGCTTCATTTCTCAAGAAATTTTCCAATAGAGCATATAGCTTTATTGCAAAGAGGCGGATATATACATAATGTACCTAGAATATCAACATATTTTTATTTTTTAAATACTACTAATAAAACATTATCTGATATAAATGTAAGAAGGGCATTATCTCTTGCAATTGACAGAAATTATATAGTTGAAAATGTTACAAAAAACGGAGAAAGACCTGCTACGGCTTTTGTGCCTTATGGTATACCTGGTTTCTTTGGAGATTTCAGAGAAAATGGTGGGGATTATATAGATATAGATAAAAAAAATTATGAAAATAATATTAGAGAAGCAAAAAGGCTTATGATTCTTGCTGGATATCCTAATGGAAATGGTTTCCCTGTATTGACTTTGAAAACTACTTATGGAACACATAGAAAAATATTTGAAGCTATACAAAAAATGTGGAAGGATAATTTGGGTATTGATGTAAATATAGAAGAATTGGAATCATCAGATTTATTCACCCAAAGATTTGATAAAAATTTTGAAATGGCAAGCGGCGGATGGAATGGAGATTTTAATGATCCTATTAATTTTCTTTCGGTATTTTTAAGCACATCGCCCAATAATAATAGTCTTTATACTAATAAAAGATATGATGATTTGATAAAAACAGCTACATTAATTACAGATTCATCTCATAGAATGATGACTATGCATAAAGCCGAGGAATTATTAATATCTGATATGGCAATGATACCTATATATTTCTCAAGCGAGCCTATATTAGTATCACCTAAATTGAAAGGCGTTTTATATGATTCTATGGGACAGCATAGTTTTATGAGAGCATATTTAGAAGATTAATTTTCTTTATATAAATGTTAGGAGTTAACTATAGATGAAAAAAATATTTATTTTATTTATGATTTTTATATCATTTATAATATCATGTTCAAATAATAATAAATCAGAAGATGGTATATCTATATTTATTAATACTGGTCCTGAACCAAATACTATAGACCCCAGTATAAATGTAACTTCGGATGCAGTATTTTATTTGATGCATACATTTGAAGGATTAATAGAAAAAGACTCTGAAGGAAAATTGACTCCAGGAGTGGCTGAAAGCTGGGAGATAAGTGAGGACGGACTTACTTATACATTCAAACTTAGAACTAATTCAAAATGGACAGATGGAAAGCCAGTTGTTGCAAGCGATTTTGTTTATTCTTGGCAAAGGGTTGTTGATCCTGCTACAGGAAGTCAATACGGATATCAGCATGAACCTGTAAAAAATGCTAAAGCTATAACAGCAGGCACTATGCCTAAAGAAAGTTTAGGTATAAAAGCAATAGATGATTATACTTTAGAAGTTCAGCTTGAAGCTCCTACAGCATATTTTTTAGAGCTTTTAAGTTTTCCTACATTCTATCCTCTTAGAAAAGATATTATAGAACAGTACGGAGATGAATGGACTTTAAATGCAGATACTTATATAGGAAATGGTGCTTTTAAACTTATAGAAAGAAACAGAGATGAAAGTCTTGTAATGGTAAAAAATACCAATTATTGGAATGTAGAAGATATAGTTCCTGATAAGATTACATTTGTTCTTATGGAAAATGAAACTGCTTCTGTTGCAGGAGTTAAAGCAGGTTCTTTGCATTTTGCAAGATCTTTCCCAAGACAGGATATAAAGACACTTCAAAAAGAAGGACTAATAGTAATAGAACCTAGAATATCTTCATATTATTACTGCTTGAATTTAACTAATGAGATATTGAAAGATGTAAGAGTAAGAAGAGCATTATCTCTTGCCATTGATAGAAATTATATAGTGGAGCAAATTACAAGAGGAGGTGAGAAGCCAGCAGGTGCTTTAGTTCCTTTTGGAATATCTGACTATGAGGGAGATTTCAGAAAAAACGGTGGAGAATATATAGATATAACTGAAAATGGATATGCTAAAAATGTTGAGGAAGCTAAGAAATTAATGGCTGAGGCAGGATATCCTAATGGAGAAGGCTTTCCTGTTATGGAGTTTAAAACAGATCCGGGACTGCATGTAAAAATATTTGAAGCAGTTCAGCAGATGTGGAAAGAGAATCTTGGTATTGATGTAACTTTGACTCAGGAAGAATGGGCAGTATTTTTGCAGACAAGATACGACAGAAACATCACTATGGCAAGAGGAGCATGGAACGGAGATTTTGATGATCCTATAAACTTTATGACTTTATGTTTAAGTTATTCTCCTAATAATTACAGCGTTTATAGTAATAAGGCTTATGATGATATAATAAATCAAGTTATGCTTTCAGGAGATCAAAAGTTTAGAATGCAGACTATGCATAAGGCAGAAGAAATGCTAATGAGAGAAGAAGCCATAATACCTATATATTATTATACAGAACCTTTGCTTGTATCTCCTAAATTAAAAGGCGTTTATTATGATCCTCTAGGATTTCATAGATTCCATCATTGTTATTTAGAATAGTTTTATATAATTTTATTATGAAGTAAAAAGTTAGGCTGTATCTTTATTTGAGGATACAGCCTTTTTTGTAAGAAGATATATGTTAATTTTCAGCAGGTTTCTTAATAAATCCAAGTAAAAGAGCAGTTATTACAGAACCAACTACTATAGCAAGTAAATACATTACAGGATTATTAACTATAGGCAAAACGAATATTCCGCCATGAGGGGCTCTAAGTTCTATATGAAAAGCCATAGTTAAAGCACCTGAAATTGCAGCACCTATCATACAAGATGGTATTACTCTTATAGGGTCTGATGCGGCAAATGGTATGGCTCCTTCAGTAATGAATGAAAGTCCCATAACATAGCATGTTTTTCCGGCATCTCTTTCATCAGCAGAGAATTTATTTCTGAATATTGTAGTAGCCAAAGCTATTCCCAAAGGAGGAACCATTCCGCCAGCCATAACTGCAGCATGAGGAGCGTACTGTCCTGAAGCTATCATAGCTATACCGAATGTGAAAGCAGCTTTATTTATAGGGCCTCCCATATCAGTGGACATCATGGCACCTAGTAAAGCACCTAATAATATTAAGTTTCCTGTTCCCAAGTTTTTCAAGAAATTTGAAATTCCTGTATTGATTGCAGCTATAGGATTAACAATGAATAAATACATTATAGCACCTGTAATGAATATACCAAATAAAGGATATAGTAAAACAGGTTTAATTCCGTCTAAACTTTCAGGCAACTTATTAAATACTTTTTTTAATAAAAGAGTGATGTATCCGCCTAAAAATCCTCCTATCAAACCTCCTAAAAATCCGCCGCCGCTGTTTAATGATATTAATCCTCCAACCATAGCAGGAGCAAATCCCGGTCTGTCAGCAATACTCATACCAATGAATGCTGACATTACAGGAACCATTAGGAAGAATGCATTTCCTCCTCCTATATCATTTAAAAGTTTAGCAAAATAATTGTATGAAGGATCATTCGGATTGCTGGCATTAATACCAAACATAAATGAAAATGCTATTAATATACCTCCGCCTACAACGAATGGAAGCATATTTGATACACCTGACATTAAATGTTTATATACGCCTGTTTTTGGTTTCTTAGCAAATTTATTTGAAGTTTGAGTATTATCTTCATTACTATGATATATAGGAGCTGTTTGATTCATAGCATTTTTTATTAATTGTTCAGGATTTTTTATTGCCTCTTTTACTCCCACTATATCAACATTCTTTCCTGCAAATCTTTCCATAGCAACATTTTTATCAGCAGCTACTATTATACCTTTGGCATTTTTTATTTCATCTTTTGTAAGTTCATTTTTTACACCGCTTGAACCATTAGTTTCTACTTTTATAGTAATACCAAGTTCTTTACCTTTTTTAAGCAAGGCATCGGCAGCCATATAGGTATGTGCTATTCCAGTAGGGCAGGCTGTTACTGCTAATACTTGATATGAATCATTGCTGTTATTAGTTTCATGATTTAATGATGAGTTTTCATTATCTTTTTCAGCATTTTTTATTAATATATCTAAAACTTCTTCTTTGCTTTTAGCATTTAAAAGTGCCTCTCTTATATCATCTTCAAGAAGTAGGGTAGTGATTTTTGATAATAATTCTATATGAGAATCATTTGAGTTTTCAGGAGCTGCTATCATAAAAAATAAATGAGAAGGCTCTCCGTCTAATGATTCATAATCAACGCCTTTTTTTGAAATACCTATTGCAACAGTAGGAATTTTCACGGCTTTAGTTTTACCATGAGGTATTGCTATTCCTTCTTCCATACCTGTTGAGCTTTGTGCTTCTCTTTTTAGTATTTCTTGTTTATACTCTTCTCTGTCATTTAATTTACCATTATTATAGAGAATATCTACCATTTCATCTATAATTTCTGATTTAGTTGTTCCCTTTAGATCTGTATTAATACAATCTAAAGTTATAACATCTTTTAGCATTTTTAGCCTCCATTTATATTAACTTTATAAACTTTAATTAATTTTTTTATTTCTACTTTTTCTAGAAATTTATTCATATTTTCAAATGTAGTTAACCCTTCAGAACATGCTGTAGAGCTTCCGCTTGCTATAGCATATTTATAAGAATCAATTATATTTAAATTATTGCTTATACCGTAAACTATACCAGCCACCATGGAATCTCCGGCACCTACAGAACTAATCAATTTTCCATCAGGAGCATTTCCTATATATGCCTTATCTTTTGTTACAAGTATAGAACCATCTTTTCCTAAAGAAACTATTACATTTTCACTTCCTTCTTTTATTAGTTCTCTTGCATATTTTATGATATCATCTGCTGATTCTATATTTTTATTAAAGTATTCGCTTAATTCTTTTTTATTAGGTTTTGTGAGAAATACTTTTTCTTTTAATCCGAATTTGAATGCTTCATCTCTTGCATCTAATATCACTTTTATATTTTTATTTGCATTTGCTATAATATCTTTGTATATAGAACTGTCAATAGAATTAGGAACGCTTCCAGATAAAACCAATATATCATTTTCTTTTATATTGTTTTTTATATAGTTTAATAGTTCATTAACTTTTTCTTTTGAAATATTAGGAGATTTTCCTGCTATTTCGCTTTCTGTTTTATTTGTTTTTAATTTTATATTGATTCTTGTATCTTCCTCTAAATAAATAAAATTTTCTTTTATGCCGTATCCTTTAAGATGCTTTTTTATATAATCTCCTGTAAAGCCTCCGCAGAATCCCAAAGCAATAGAATCAATATTGAAATTTTTTAAAACTTTGGAAACATTAATTCCTTTTCCTCCGGCCAATGTATAGGCATTATTAACTTTGTTTAGATCTCCTTCTTCAAAGTTATTCATGTCTATATAATAGTCTACAGCCGGATTTAATGTTAAAGTATATATCATAAATAATCCCTCACTTTTTATGAATTGACAATGTATAAATCTTTTAATTTATTTTTTATATTATCATCTATTTCTTTTGCATTTGTTATCAAATAAGAATCTTCCAAGTGATAAAAATTAATTAAACTTTTCTTTTTTAATTTTGATTCATCGCATAGAAAATAAGTTTTATTTGCTTTTGAAGCAGCTTCACTTTTTATCAAAGCTTCTTCACTGTCAGGAGTAGAGTAGCCGTCAATATCTATTCCATTCGCTCCCATAAATGCCAAATCAAAATTAAAATTCTTTATTGATAAAACGGCACTAGCTCCAACTAAAGCACCTGTAAGCATTTTCATCTTTCCGCCTATTAAGTATGTTTCTATTTTTTTGTTATAAAGCTCTTCTATATGACTTAATCCATTAGTTACTACTTTTATGTTTTCTATGCCGGCTAAATATTTAATCATAGCAAAAACACTTGTTCCTGCATCTAAATATATTGTATTACCGCTTTCAACTAATGAAGCAGCAAACTTTCCTATTTTTTCTTTTTCTTCTGAGTATATTTCTTTTTTGTATATTAAACTTTCTTCCTGAGTATCAACTAATATAGCACCGCCATGAACTCTTCTTATCTTTCCTGCTTTTTCAAGAAAAGTTAAATCTCTTCTAATTGTTGCCTCTGAAACGTTAAGCCTTTCAATCAATTCTTCAATTTTGATGTTCTTTTTCTCTTTTATAACTTCAAAAATCAATTCGTATCTGCTTACTTTTAGCACCTTTATCATTCCTTTTTCTAATCTTTATATTAATAATTATATCAAAAAAACGATAAAAATCAATCAAAATCAATCAAAAATAATCAATTTCAATCAAAAAATACATAAAAAAACTATATTAAGTATAATTTGTAGCATATAATCATACTTAATATAGTTTAAATGAATCAAATATTATAATTATTTTTTATTTACTTTTATTAATTTAGGCGATCTTCTTGATACAGTTCTTTTTCTATTGTTTTTATTATTTTTTATATTAGCTTCTGCGACGCTCATTTTAGAATGCTCTTCTTGATTATCATTTATATTCTTATCATTTTTTGAATTAGTATCTGGTGCATAATTTTCACCTTCTATTTCTAGAATTACATTTTTTATTTTTTCTAATTTCCATTCTATATCATTTTCTTTTTCATGTATAACCGGTATTATTAATTGATTAAGATTATCTTTATCAAAATAAACTCCTGAATTTTTTGTATTGATTAATTTTACAAGTTTGTCAGTATCTATTTTTGAGAGTTTATCAAGTTTAAGATATATATTATACTGTCCTTCTATAACAGATAATATTCTCATTCTTTTTAATATAATTTTTAATTTGGCAATATCGAAAATATCTTCTAATTCTTTCGGAAGTTTGCCATATTTATCTATCATAAACTCTTTAGCATATTCAATATCTTCATCGCTTTGTGAACGCATTATTAATTTATAAGCGGATATTTTTTCTTTTGAATCGGCTATATAAGAATCAGGAATAAATAAATTATGCTTTAAGTCTATAACAGTATCGAATGTTACTTCTTTTATTTCGCCTTTATATTCATTTGCAGCTTCTTCTAGCATTTGAGTATATAATTCATAACCAACTTGATATATCATACCGGATTGTTCTTTACCTAAAATATTTCCTGCACCTCTAATTTCTAAATCACGCATAGCTATTTTAAAACCCGCACCTAAATCTGTATGTTCGGATATAGCTTCAAGTCTTTTATATGCAACTTCTGTTAATGCTAAATCGCTAGGATAGAACATATAAGCATAAGCCTCTCTGTCGCTTCTTCCCACTCTTCCTCTTAATTGATAAAGCTCGGATAATCCTAATTTATTTGCATTATCTATTAGTATAGTATTGGCATTAGGTATATCTATTCCGTTTTCTATTATGGTAGTGGAAACTAATATATCATATTTATGATTAATAAAATCGCCCATTATTTTTTCAAGCTGATGTCCTGTCATTCTTCCATGGGCAACGCATATTCTGGCTTTAGGACAAAGTTTTTTTATCATAAGTGCAAATGATTCTATAGTATCTATTCTGTTATAAAGATAAAATACTTGTCCATCTCTTTTCAATTCTCTTTCTATTGCATTTACAACAGCATCTTCTGTGAACTCTGTAACGAAAGTTTTTACAGGTATTCTGTTTAATGGAGGAGTTTCTATTATGCTTATATCTCTTATTCCTGTTAAAGCCATATTTAAAGTTCTAGGTATAGGAGTAGCTGAAAGTGTAAGAACATCAGTTTCTAATCTTAATTTTTTTAATGCCTCTTTATGTTTAACTCCAAATCTCTGCTCTTCATCTATAACTATAAGTCCTAGATTTTTAAACTCCACATCTTTTGATAAAAGCATATGAGTTCCAACTATCAAATCGCATGAACCTGTTTTTAATAATTCTTTATTCTTCTTTGTTTGTTTGCTTGTAACGAATCTATTTAAAACTTCTATTCTAATAGGGAAGTCTTCAAATCTTTTTTTAGCGTTATTATAATGCTGCTGTGATAATATTGTAGTAGGGCAGAGTATAGCACATTGTTTTCCTGCCATTATAGCTTTAAATACAGCTCTGAATGCGACTTCTGTTTTTCCAAATCCTACATCGCCGCATACAAGCCTATCCATCATCTTGCCACTTTCCATATCTTCTTTTATATCATTTATAGCCCTCAACTGATCAACTGTTTCCTCATAACGAAATGAAGCTTCAAAATCGTCCTGCCATTGAGTGTCAGGTCCATAAACATTTCCTCGGATATTGGATCTTATGGCATAAAGCTTTATTAATTCTCTTGCAGTAGCTAATGCATCTTCTCTTGCCTTGCTCTTTATTTTATCCCAAGCACTTCCGCCTAACTGTGTTAATTTTGGGGCTTCTCCATGACCGGATATATATTTCTGTACGAAGTTCATTTGCTCTACAGGTATATAAAGTTTATCTCCTTTGGCATATTCCAATGTGATATAATCTTTTTCTTTACCATTGGACATTTTTCTTGTTAGTCCTAAATACTTTCCTATACCATAATTAACATGAACAGCATAATCTCCAACATTCAAATCTACAAATGTTTCTATTAAGTTTTTATTAACTTTTGGGATCTTTCTTACCTTTTTTCTTTTTCTTCCAAATACTTCCCAATCTGCTATGAATATTGTTTTTATATCATTCTTTATGAAGCCTGATGATGCCTGAGTTGTTATTATATAAAAATTATTTTCATTTTTTGAATAATCTTTTATTATTTCTTCTTTTTTATTAGTATCCTCAAGAATTATTTCTTTATTATCTTCATTATTTTCAGAATTTTCTAAATTATCATTATTGTTTATTTCTTTATTATCAGTTATTTCTTTATCTTCAGAATCTTTTTCTTCATCTTCTATTTCATTTTCAGTTATGATAGTAGGCGATAAATCCTGCATTATCTTATAAAATCTCAATGCCTGATCATGATGTCCTGTAGAAAGTATAATTAAATAATCTTTTTCTCTATATTCTTTGACATAATCAAGAAAATCTGTTAATCTAGATTTAAAAGAAACACCTTCTTCAAAATGAAATTTATATATATCTATGTCCGTTATAAAAGGTGATATATTTATTGATTTTTTTACTATTTCAGAAAAATAATTATTATCAATATAAAGTTTATAAATATCTTCTATTATAGTAAACATATTATCTATATCATTAAAATTTTCTTTTATAGTATCTATAATAGTTATGAGTTTATTTTTTAATTTTAAAGCATCATCAATGAATATATAACCATAATCAAAATAATCAAATATAGTTTCTAAATCATTATAAAAAATAGGCAGTAATGTTTCACTTCCGGCGAAATACTTTCTTTTTGTTATATTGTCTTTTAGTTCATCTTCAATTTCATTATTATTTAAAAATTCGCTTACCGCCGAATCACTGTAAATAGCTTCTCTAACGGGATAAATAATTATATTTTCTACGCTTTTGAAAGATCTTCCATCTTCTATATTGAATAGTCTTATACTTTCTATTTCCTCATCAAATAATTCTATTCTAATGGGATTATCATATTCTACAGAAAATACATCTACTATACTTCCTCTCACAGAAGCAGTGCCTTTTTCAGCAACTTCTCTCTCTATAACATATCCTAAATCATATAATGTTAATCTTAAATTATCTAAATCCAATTTATCGCCTACATTTAAATATATAGGCAGTTTTTTCAAATCATTTCTATTAGGTAATTTTCTAGTTACAGCATTTATAGTTGTTATTATGATACATTTTTCTTTATTTATTAATTTATATAAAATATTTATTCTATCCTGTGCTATATCTGTAACAGGAGACATTTTGGTAAAAGGAACAGTGTCATAATCAGGGAAATAATAATTAGGTATATTGTAAAAATTTAAAGATTGGCTTAAAAGCATAGCATCGCTTTCATTTTCTTTGATTATTAAAATACTTTCTTCATTATTATTAAAAAGAGATGCGAAAAATAAAGAATCGCTTCCGCCTTTAAGTCCTGTTAAACTTTTTACAGTTTTTATATCGAAATTTAAAAATTCTTCGCTTTTTGAAAATCTTTCTATTAATTCAGTATATATTGATTCATTATTATGCATATTACTTTTACCGTTTATATAAGGTGTTAAAAATGTTAATATATAATAAATATTATTTTATTAAATAGCAATAGTCTATAATGAAAAGACTATGAAAAATCACTATAAATATAATTTTATATAATAATTAATTTTGATGCCGAGAATATAGAAAATATTTTGTTAAGGATTCTTATGTTGAAATTGTATACTATAGTGATATTGTTATTTACTATAACATCTTGTGCTTCTAATGTTAAAGTTTCTCAAAGTAAATACAATAGTGTGTGGATAAAGGCAGTTAAAGGAAAAAGTGTACTAGCTCCTAATGGATATTTATATACATTTAAAGAAAATGGAAATGTTGAATATAAAGTAAACGGTATGAAAAGAGGTACAGGAATATTTTTGTATGCAGAAAGCGGAACTAATGCTTATTATTATGAGAAAATGCCTTTGAGTTATGTTGCTTATGATGTAAGAGATTCTATACCTAATGATAAAGTAGATATGTTTGTAGGTTTTATATTGAATAATGGAAAATTAGAAATGACTGCAGGATATACAAAAGAATACAAAAAAAGATTATCAGATTGGAAGAAAAGTAATTTAACTATATACAATACCTTAAGAGAAGGTAAAGATATGTCTGAATATCCTATACCTTTAATAGAAGAAGTAGATAAATTTAATACAATAGAATTCGGAAGATTAAGATAATTACATTTTATATAGTAAAAATAATTTGCTTAAGTAATTATAAATAATATCGATATTGAATTTAGAAGTACCTGTATTATATTTTACAAAGATATTGCTAATAGGTTAAAAAAAATAAAAGGTTTTTATTGTGTATAATTCAACTATAGGATATGCTTCAAAACTTATTAAAGGAAGTATTGTTTTTTCAATAATAATATTTATTTCATTATCTCAGCTTATGGCTGTAACTTCTATATTCAGTTTGGTATGGAAATATGAGATATTATTAAATGAAAATATACCTTTCTTCAGAGAATTTTCTATATACGCTTTATTTATAGGAATATTTATAATAGGAATACTATATTCTGCAATATCCAGTTCATACATATTTTCAAAAAACAGCAGAATGTTTTCTACTTTGCGTATATTCGGAGCTACTAAATTAGCTATAAGAAAATTAGCGATATTAATAAGCCTTTTATATCCTTTAGTATCGTTTGCAATTTGCATTATAGAAATGCTTATATTATATTTGAGATACAGTTCATATATATTAACTTTAATAGAATTCTCTGATGTAATAAATGGTGCTTATGTTGTATTATTGGCTAATGCTGTGCTAATAGTAGGCTTTATGATAGGAGCTTTTATTTCTAACTCTATACTTTTACACAAAGATCCTTATGATGATTTGAGGGGAACACTATGAATATAAAAATAATAAATGTATCAAAGGTTTTCCCTTTGGGAGTTAATCAATTCAATGCCTGTGAGGATATTAGTTTAGATATTAATCAGGGTGATTTTATAAGTTTTGTTGGACATACAGGAAGCGGTAAAAGTACATTGCTTAGTATAATAGGCGGTATACTTAAACCAACAGGAGGAACTATATATTATGACTCCTTCAAATTGAATGGAGCTAATGAAGATGTTCTTGCAAGTTTCAGAAGAGAATATTTTTCTTATATATTTCAGTATCCTGTGATTATACCTACTATAAGCGTTATAGATAATATATTAATGCCTTTAGCTTTTAAACATAAAATTACAGAAGAAAAAATAAATCAGACTAAAGAAAATATAGAATTATTTGCACTTAAAGATAAAACATATTCTAAAGCCTCTAATCTTTCAGGAGGAGAAATGAAAAAGGTTGCTATACTAAGAGCATTAGCTTATGGATGTAAATGCTTAATAGCTGATGAACCTACAAGCGATCTTGATCCTGCAACTACAAAAACTTTGATGGAAATACTTACAACATTAAATAAACAAGGAACTACTATAATTATGGTTACACATGCTCATAATATAGCAGCTTATGCTAATAATGTTTATGAAATGTCTAACGGTAAAATAGTTCGCTGTTTGAAATGATTTAATTGCTGTATATATGCATTTCTAAATAATGATCTAATATCACCCTATACGAATTAATGATTCTTCTTATCTCATTAATATCTAAATTTTCGTATTGATATTTTGTTTCAGATTTTTTTAATTTACTTATTTTATTTTGAACTACATCAGGTATAACAGCTTCCGGAAGCCTTTTTTGGCTGTTGATAGAAATCCAGTTGCCATATTCATCAAATGTGATAAATACTTCATTATCGAGTTCTACTTTGAAGATATTTTCTATTTTTTCGATTTCTACTATTTGTGCTTTAAGAAATTTACTTTTTATAAAGATCTCGGCTTCATAAGGCAGCTTTAATATAGTATCCATAATTTAACCCCAAAAATAACATATTAATATTATCTATATTTTTATATATTTAATAAGTAATTTTTTTCTTTAACAGAAAATTGTAATTAATCAAAATTAAATATTTAAGAAATAAAATAACTTTCATTTTAAATATTTCTGAATACATATTTCCTTATATTATTAATATAACAAAAATTTAGAAAATTACAAATTTCTAAAAAAAATTAAGCCTATATAAAAATATATAGGCTTAAAATATATAGTAATAAAAACTATTTATTACTTCTTTTCTTCATTATCGGCAGGTACAACAGCCAAATCACTAACTCTAGCACCATCAGAAATATTAACGATTTTTACCCCTTTAGCATTTCTTCCAAGTTCAGGTATAGAATCAGCTTTTATTTTTATTGTCATGTCATCAGTAGTAACAACCATTATTTCATCTTTATCTCCTACAGTTTTTACGCTGACAACATTTCCTGTTTTATTATCCGGCTTGATATATATCTGTCCTTTTCCGCCTCTTCCTTTAACATTGAATTGTTTTGAAGAAAGTCTTTTTCCTATTCCGTTTTCTGTAATAACTATTAATGATTCACCTTTATGTATAGCGTTTCCTGATACACAAATATCATCATCATCTAAAGCAATACCTTTAACTCCAGCAGCAGCTCTTCCCATTTTTCTGATTTTCTCTTCAGTGATTCTTAAAGCAAGTCCTGCAGCAGTAGTCATAATGAAATCATCTCCAGTCTGTACAGGTGAAACAGCAACTAATTCATCATTATTTTCTAATGTTAAAGCGAGTATTCCTCTCTTTTTAGCATTTTCAAGATGTTTTAATTCCATTTTCTTTATAGTACCCATTTTAGTAACCATTATAATAGACTGTTTAGGGTCAAATTCGGATACTGTAAAGTAGCTTGTAATCTTTTCTTCAGGTGCTAAGTTAAGTATAAATTTAATACTTTTACCCTGAGATATCTTAGTTAAAGCAGGAATTTCATGCACTTTCATCCAGAAAGCTTTACCTCTATCTGTAAATATGAATAAATAGTCTTTAGTAGAAGCAACAAATAAATGTTCTATATAATGCTCTCCTTGAGATTTTCCGCCTTGAACACCTACGCCGCCTCTTCCTTGAGTACGATAGCTTGAAGCAGGTACTCTTTTAATGAATCCCTGAGTCGTGATAGATACCGCAACATCTTCATCATGTATCAAATCTTCTTCATCTATTTCAGTATCATTTGTTTTGCCTATTATTTCACTTCTTCTGTCATCGCCATATTTTTCAGCTATCTTTTTAAGTTCATCTTTAATAACAGCAAGTATTTTTTCAGGGTGAGCAAGCAAATCTTCACAATAAGCTATAAATTCTCTTAATTGCTGTAATTCTTGTTCTATTTTTAATTTTTCTAAAGCAGTTAAGCGTTTGAGAGGCATATCAAGTATAGCCTGAGCCTGTTTTTCAGAAAGTTTAAATCTATTCATAAGAGTGTTTCTAGCAGCGTCAGTATTTTCGCTTTCTCTTATTATTCTTATAACTTCCTCAATATTAGCCTGTGCTATTAATAAGCCTTCCAATATATGTGCTTTAGCTTTAGCCTGATTCAAATCATATTCTGTTCTTCTAGTTATTACTTCAACTCTATGATCAACAAAATATTTGATAAGTTCTTTTAAATTTAATACTTTAGGCTCACCATTAACCAAAGCAAGGTTTATTATACCAAAAGTTGTTTCTAAATCAGTATGCTTCCATAATTGGTTAAGAACTATCTGTGTGGCAACACCTTTTTTAAGCTCTATTATAAGACGAATACCAGCTCTGTTGCTTGATTCATCTCTTATATCTGCTACACCTTCAATTTTACCTTGTTTAACTAATTCGGCTATTTTTTCATGCAAAGTAGTTTTTACAACACCATAAGGAAGTTCTTTTACTATTATAGCTTCTCTGTCTCTTTTAGTTTCTTCTACTTCAAGTCTGGCTCTTAACTTAATTCTGCCTTTTCCTGTAGTATAAGCCTCTTTTATTCCCTCTTTACCGTATATAATTCCAGCAGTAGGGAAGTCAGGACCTTGTATATAACGCATCAAGTCCTTGATTTCTGCATCTTGATGATCTATATAATAAACTATAGCATTTACAACTTCTTTCAAGTTATGAGGAGGCATATTAGTAGCCATACCGATAGCAATACCCATACTTCCATTAACTAAAAGCTGAGGTACTGTTGCAGGAAGCACAGAAGGTTCAGTTCTGGAATCATCGAAGTTTGGTACGAATTTTACAGTTTCTTTTTCTATATCATTAAGCATTTCTTCAGCAAAACGCGTCATTCTAGCTTCAGTATAACGCATTGCTGCAGGTGGGTCATCATCTATAGAACCGAAGTTTCCTTGTCCGTCTACAAGTAAGTAACGCATAGAGAAATCCTGTGCCATTCTTACCATAGTACCATAAACGGCAGAGTCACCATGTGGGTGATAACGTGCTAAAACTTCTCCTACCGTAGCCGCCGATTTCTTATAAGGCTTATCATGAGTAAGATTAGCATCATACATTGCATATAGGATTCTTCTATGAACAGGTTTTAAACCGTCTCTAACATCAGGTAATGCTCTAGAAACGATAACGCTCATAGCATAAGTTAGATAAGATTCTCTTAATTCATTTTCTATTGAAATATGATCTACTCTTTTCAAGATATCTTTTGTCAGTGTGGAATATTGTCTTTCTTCCGAATTATCTTCTTTATTCTTTTTTACTGCCATATATCTATATCCTTAAAAAAATATTCGTACAATTATAACATTTTATCGTAAAATTATCAATATATAAATTATACTATAATAAAGAAGAAAATATATAATTCACACTATACTATTATAGATATATATTTTTATTTCTGAAAATTGGCTTTCAGTTCTTGATTATATAAAAAATAAATTATAGATTTAATAGAATAATTCTATTTTAAATAATCTTCTCTTCCTATTACCTTAGCTAAATGATACATTACAGTTTGACGCTGAACCGGCTTTACAACATATCCGTCTACTTTTAATTTTAAGAACTCCATCAATACTCCTTTATTGGCATAAGAAGTAACAACTATTATTTTGGCGTCTATATTTAATGCTCTTATTCTTTTCAACAAATCAATTCCGTTCATCTGCGGCATTTCAAAATCCATCATTATTATATCCGGCTTATCTACTGCTTCTCTAAGTTTTGTTAAAGCATCCATAGCACCGTCAGCTTCCAATATTACCTCAAAGTTTTCTGATAACAATATCTTTCTTTCAGCTATTCTTATAGTACTAGAATCATCTATAACCATTACTTTGTATGGTTTTCCTGTTTTAGTATTATATCCTAATGGTGAAGTTGACATAAAAATACCTCATAAATGTTATACCACTATAATTTATAATAATTATCAATATTGTCAATTATTTTTTATTATATATTTTGCTATATATTTGATTTTTATATTTTTTTGTTATTATAATTAGATGAATATATCTGTAAAACTGCATAATTTATTAAAAGAAGAACAGAGCGAACTAGACGCTTCATACAAAATAGAGAAAAATAAAGATAATATTATAATAATTTCTAAAAATGGAAGAGCTTTACATAGTAAATATAATATAAACAATGAATGCAAAAGAGCATTAGAAAACATAAATAAAAATAAAAATCTTCTCATAATATACGGATATGGATTAGGATATACTTTAAAATACTTGCTTGAAAATATTGATGAATATTTTAATAAAGAAATCATAAAAACTCTAAAAATAATAGTTGTTATAGAAGATGCGGCAGTTTTCAAATATTCATATTACAATATATATAACACTGATAATAATAATATATTTTTTATATATAAAGATGATAGTATTAATTATGTGAATAATATCATTGATTATAAAAGTATCAACGGTATTAATTTAGTTCTTCTTCCATCGCTTACCAAAGAAGAAAAGGATAATGCTAATATATTTTATACTCAGATATTAAATATAATGGAGAAGGAAATATCCAATATATTTACTAATATGTATTTTGAAAATATATGGACTAAAAATATAATATTTAATAGTGAGTACATAAAGAAATCATCAGATATAATTCATTTCAAAAATGCATTTAAAGGATTCAAGGCATTACTTATATGTCCTGGTCCTACATTAAAGCATAGCATAGAATATATAAAAAAAGAAAGAGAAAATTTTTTTATTATATGTGTAGATACTAGTTACAGTGTATTATGTAAACATGGTATAATTCCTGATTTTATAATTACTGTAGACGGAGGTTTTTTTAATTCTTTGGATTTTGTTTATGAGAATAGAGCATTCCCATATTTAGTTATGGATATATCGGCAAATAAAATAATACCTAGAAATATAAATGCTGATATTATAAGATTTACTTCTTCTGAAAATTTAGGGATAATAAAATATATTCAAAAATTCACTGAATTATCATGCCTTACAACTTCTAGTACCGTAGCAACTACTATGATAGATTTTGCTAATTATATTGGTTTAGATGAAGTATTATTAATAGGATTTGATAATAGCTATCCTTTTTATGAAAGACATATGAAACATGCACTTTCTTATGAATATATGGTGAATAAAACTAATAAATTAAAAACTTATGAATCATACTATTTTAATGCTATAAAAAATAATACTAATATAGATAATTACCCGCCTACAGAATTTGTATTTGAAAGTCAGATGGAATATTTTAATGAATTCAGAGATAGATATTCAAATATGAAAATAAAGAGAATCACCAAGGAAGCTGTAAAGATAGATTCTATAGAAGAGGGCAGTATTGAAAATTTTTATGTTGATAATATAAGAGAGAAGGCATTGAATATTGCTAATGGCATATATAAAAAAGATAGTGATACTGATATAAAAAAAGCATATATAGAATTAAAAAATATATTAGAAGAGTTTAGAAATATTTTATCAAACACATACAATAATATAAATAATAATTTGAATAATATAGATGAATTATATAATGAAACAATGAATCTCGTAAAAGAATATCAAAAAAAGGCAAGCATACTTCAAACTATTCTTTCAACAACCATACTTATGTGCGAAAGGGGAGAAAGAGAAACTAGAGAAAAGTTAATATTTCTTATAGCTGAAAGTTTGAGGAATGTGAATTACTTTTTTACTAGAATATCTTTGATTATAGAAAAATTATAAAATTATAAAGTGAATATAAAATGAAAATTATTTATGAAGATGATTATTTTATTGCCATTGATAAAGAGGCAGGAATAGAAGTTGATAATAATTTAATAAATGCAATAAAAAAAGAATATACTTATATTGATAATTTATATTTAGTTCATAGAATAGATAAATTTACTTCAGGAATAGTTATTCTTGCAAGAGATGAAGAAACTAAAAAATATTTTGAAGAATCTTTCAAAAATAAAACTATTAATAAAGTGTATCATGCTATAGTTCAGGGAAAAGTAGAAAAGGAAAAAGGCACAATAGATATATCAATAGGCATTGACAAAAAAAATCCTAATAGAAGAATTCCATTATCAGTAAAAGAAGGCGGAGAATCGGCAATAACTCATTATAAAGTTTTAAAAAGATTAAATGAACATACTTTGCTTGAGTTAAAGCCTTTGACAGGAAGAACTCATCAAATAAGAGTGCATCTTTCATATATTGGACATCCTATAATAGGCGATAAAATATACTCAAAAAATGCTGATATTTACAAAATGAAGGGTTTTGCTTTAATTGCTAAAGAGGTTCATTTTGTTCATCCTTTCACAAAAAAAGATGTTAATATAGATATAAAATACAATAAAGAATTTTTAATAAGACTAAAATTACTAGAATCTAGAAAAAGAATATAATTGTAATATTTTTTTATTGACTTTTTTTTTAATAATTATATATTTTCTTTAAATAATTAAATTAATAATTATTTTCATTTTTTAATAAAAATAATTGTTTAAGGAGTTAAAAATATGACAGTTACATTTCAAGGTGCAACACAAAATTTAGAAGGTGCTCAATTAACAGTTGGAGCTAAAGCTTTAGATTTCACAGTATTAAAAACAGATTTAAGCCCATGGTCTTTAAAAGATGCAGGTGATACAGTAAAAATCATTTCCTCTGTACCATCTTTGGATACACCAGTATGTGATATACAAACTAAAAGATTCAATAAAGAAGCTGCTTCTCTTAAAGGAGTAACAGTTGTAACAGTATCAGTTGACTTACCATTTGCTCAAGCTAGATGGTGTGCTGCTGCTAATGCTGCTTCTCATATCGTAGCTTCTGACTACAATCAAAAAGATTTTGGAAGAAAATTCGGTACTTTATTAAAAGAATTACAACTTCTTACTCGTGCTGTATTTGTACTTGACAAAGACAATGTTGTTAAATACGTTCAGTACGTTCCTGAAATCACTAATGAACCAGATTATGAAGCTGCTTTAAATGCTGCTAAAGCTCTTTTATAATTTTTAATTAAATTATAATTGAAATATATAAGGCATGGTAATTAATATACTATGCCTTTTTATTTTAGTAAAATATTATTATAATCGGAGGATAGTATGAGTATATACGACTACACAGTTAAAGATGCTGAAGGTAAAGATGTGAAATTAAAAAAGTATGAGGGAAAGGTATTACTTATAATTAATACCGCTACTAAATGAGGATTCACAAAACAATATTCTGCGTTGCAGGATTTATACAAAAAATATAAAAAGGATGGTTTTGAAATATTAGACTTTCCTTGTAATCAATTCGGCGGACAGGCTAAAGAACCTATTGAAGAAATTGCTGAGTTTAGAAAGGAGAAATACGGCATTACTTTCAAGCTATTTGACAAAGTTAAAGTTAATAGTAAAAATGCTGATCCTTTATTTACTTATTTAAGAACAGAAAAGCCTACTGAAGAAGGCGTTGATAAAATAAGATGGAATTTCGGTAAGTTTTTAATAGATAGGCAAGGAAATATAGTTGGACGCTATGATCCTAGAGTAAAGCCTGAAGAACTTGATGAGATAGTAGCCGAATTATTAAAAAAAGAATAAAAAATTAAGAGCTTTTATATATTGTTATATAGAAGCTCTTTTTATTTTTAAAATAAATTTATATCTATTATAGTTTTTCTATTTCTTCTATACTTAATCCTGTGTTTTCGCTTATGATTTTTATATCTATACCTGCATTTTTTAAACTTCTAGCTATAGATATTTGCTATTCCTTCCTACCTTGTTCTATGCCTTTCTCCATTCCTTGTTCAATACCTAATCTTCTCTCCTCATCAAGCATTATTTGATTACCATGTAAATATGCCTCTTTCTTCTCATATTCCATCATCATTAATCTGCTTTTTATAAAATTATTATATTTTTTCTGTACTTCTTCCATTATAGGCTTTTCTTTTACTATTTCTGACATAGAACCCTCCAAATTTTTACTTGTAAATATTTTTAACCAACAATTTAAATCTTTAGTTAATATGTTTTTCTTGAATTTTTTTAATTCTATTATATGTATCTGCAAATGGGGCAAAGCCCACCTTCGGTGCAAAATGTAATTGACAATGATCTGTTAGAATTTTATTATTATTTAATTCTTTAAAAATATAACAGCTATGTACTTTATCTTCATCAGTTAAAACGAAATTTGTAATATTAATACTTACAGCAGGTTTTAATTCATCATAAAAAGAAGCTCTATTTAAACTAGAACTATAATTATAAGCCCGATAGTATAAAGCTCTTTTTATAAAGTCTTCATTTCCTTTAGATTGTATTTCTATTAAAACAGTTATACCTGTTTCTGTAGTAGCCTTGATATAAACTATAGACTCTTTCTCATCGTAGTTCTCCGCTATGTTAAGGCGACTGCCCGCCTTTGGCGAAGGATTTAGTATTTCTATATTTTTAAAAGTTTCAAAGTTTAAATCTTTAAATACTGCATTAATGAAATTTAAAGCTATATTTTCATTGCCTGAATGGGAAAATAAATAGCGTACAAAATAATCATTGATTCTATTTAAATTTTCAATAGTAACTGATTCATTTAATATTTGTTTTAATTTATATAAATCTTTCATATAATTTTATTATACAAAAAAATAACTATAAAAGTAAAGTTTTGATTATTTATTATTAAAGCGGCAAAATAATCAATAGATATTCTTTTTTAAATAAGGCTTTAATTTTTCAAAAGATATTTCAAAATCATCAAGTGCTCTAACAACATGAGGAAGCTCAAACTTTATATGCAAACTAATGCCGTCAGAATGTCTGGTAATTGCAACATTTCTTGACATTAAAGTTTCAGCATAATAACTATCAGATTTATTTATTACATCAATAGTAAAATCATCTTCTCCAATTTCTTTATAATGTTTATCTATTTCGCTTTGCAAAGCTTTTCTAAATTTATCGCTGTCATTTACAAAATCTGATAAAGTTAATACTTTTATTTCTAATTTATTAATATCTAATGTCAAATGTGATATTGCAGTATCAGGATATGCTCCTCCATAATAGTATTCTGTACTGCTTGTAAAACATAAAATATTATCATTAAAAAATTTGTTATAAAAATTATAAAAATTAACTTCGTAAAAAATTTCTTCTTCATTAAGATTTACTTTAGCAATATCATCATTAATTTTTTTTATCATTTCATTGGTATTGTTTATTTTGTTTATGATTTTACCTTCATATATAGATGATTTTAAATTTTCTATATAAAGTGCTGATAAACCATAAGTATTATCTTTATATTCTTTAGAAACATATATATCATAAACAGTATGTATTTTATCTCCTAAAGGTTTTACAGTATCTATATTACAGCTTAATTTTTTATTGTTATTTTGCCAGCTTCCTTTTAAATTAATATTCTTTTTACCATTTCCTAAATTAATATTCTTTTTACCATTTCCTAAATTAATAATATTATTTAACTGACTACTATTTATTTTAAATCTGAATTCTTCTTTTTTATTAGAATTATCATAATCAAAGGCAGTAAATTTAATAATATTTTTATCCATTTCTCCGTCTATAGGTATTGGAGTATTAACGTTATTGTATTGATAATATCCGTCTATATTAGACTTTTTATTTTCTGTAATATTATCAGGATTTTCAATATGTATATTTATTGTAATAGGGTATTTATCAATGCTTCCTTCAAGAGTAAAAAATAAATGCTTTGTTATATCGGTAGTATCAGCAAAAGCAGATATGTAAATTATATTAAGTAATAACATTATAAATAATTTTTTCATAAACTTAGTCCTTATTATAAAATAGATGTGGCTGGTATTGTATGATATATTTTGACAATTAGCAAATTTATAGTATATTTATTATTATAGTTAAAAAATATTTATAATATTAAATAAAAAAATCCAAAATAATATAGTAAGCATTTTTGCCTATTATATTATTTTGGAATATTAATTTTATATATTAAAATTATATAGTCTGGTTATATAATATTTGATCTTCTCTCCATAACTCTCCAGATTTCCTTAAAAAACCTTTCCAAAGTTCATAATTTTGATACGTGCTTCCATTTCTTATATCTGGAAAATAAATTTTGGAAGATGATAAATCCCCTCCTATTGTGAGAGAAACAAAATCATTTCTATTTCCTTTTATAATAATATTTTTTACATTATTAAAAACATTATCATCTATTTTTACTTGTGCAGAAGAATGAATATATAACTTATCTAATCCATTTATTCCTGAAAATGCATTGACAAATACATATGTAAATAAAGCAGATGCTTTTTCAAAATTTATAATTTTTAAAGAAGTGCAGTTATTAAATGCATAACTTTCTATAATAGCTGTATTTTCATTAAATATTACTTCTGTTAATGAAGTCCAATCAGAAAATGCATACTCTTTTATATAGCTTAAATAATAAGGCAATGTAATTGTTTTAATATTTTTAGCTCCTGAAAGAGAATATCTTCCTATAATTTTTAAAGAATCAGAAATATTAATTGATGTTAAAGATGAAAGCTGGCAAAATGAATTATCTCCTATTTCAAGAATCTGATTTTTCATATTAAGACTTGTTAATTTACTTATATCTTTAAATACATTATTTCCTACTATAATTAAATTCTCAGGAAGTTCTAATTCTGTTAAATTGGGTAGTAGGCTAAGAGAGTCATTTTCTATCATGGAAACACTGTCCGGAAGTATTAATTTTTCTATAGATGATAAATAACCTTCTCCAAAACTGCTAGTTATAGTATTATTAGGTATATTAGCTTCTTTCAATTTCAAACTTAATTTTATAGAAGGGCTTGTAAATTTAGCTTTTAATGCAGAGTTTAAAGCCTTCAAATCAGTATCAGTCATATCTCCTATTATTTCTATTTCATATTTTCCTGTTTCATTAAATGAATTATCAAGTTTTGTATTGATAGTTTCTGAATCTACCTTTTCACCCAAAGTTATATTAATAACAGTACTTTTTATAGGATTTTCTATAGGCGGTTTGTTATTATTATCATTATCATTATTTGAAGATGACGGATCCATAGTATTATTTTTGCAAGATACAATTAATAATATTAAAAAAATAGCTGTAAGAATTTTATGCTTCATATTTTACTCCTAATTTAATTTTGTGCAGGCTCTGTACCGAAATGTATATTTTGAGGAAGGAATTTATATCCTCTGCTTTTATCTAATAGAAAAGTTTCCCAAATTGCAGGATTAGCATTTGGATCTCCTACTTTTACATTAGGCAAATACAATGCTACACTGTAATCATAAGCATATATCCCGCCGCCTGTTACCGTTTTATTAGGGTCAGTTCCATAATATACAACTGCTTTAGTTGAATAAGTCATATCAATATGCTCTATTGTGTCATAAAGATAAATAACATCAGTACCATAAAAAGAATATTCTTCTATTCTTTTTAAACTTTTTGGTATTCTAAGTTCATTTTTTATCATTTCAGATGTGCTAATATCAAGAGCTCTAGGTCCAACATAGATTAAAGTTTCAGGAAGTACGAGTTTTTTAGTTTTTATTCCAGAAAGACCACTAGCATCTACATAAGTTAAATTTGGGAGATTTATTTCATCTAAAACTGCAGTAGCATCATAGCTTAAATTTATGGAAGAAAATCCTACTGTTCTGAGAGATTTAGAAAGTTTAAGTTCTTTGATAAAATATGTTCTTGTAAAAACTACATTTCCAATAGACATTACAGAATCAGGTATTACAAGTCTTTCAAGTGATGCTATGTCAGAAAATGACAAATCACCTATTGAAATTAAAGAATCAGGCAAATTTAATTCTTTAAGATTTTCAACATCTTCAAATACTTTTTTGCCTATCGTTCTTAAAGTATCAGGAAAAGTGATTTTTTCCAAATAAATTCCGAAACTTTTCCCAAAATCATTTATAGTATTGTTTTCAAAATTTGCTTTTTTGAAATCTAATATCAATGGCAGTGTATATTCTCCTTTAGCATATTTACCTCCAAGAAAAAGATTTAAAGTTTTTAAATCTTCAGCTGTAACGTCTCCTACTATTGAAAGCTGATATTTATTATACTGATTTTTGGAATTGGCAAATTTTTCTGTTAATGTTGCATCATCAATTTTTTCATTCAAATTTATATTTATAACTGTAGGCTCTATTTGTCCGTTATTATTATTTCCATTATCATTCCCATTATTGCCTGAATCATTTCCGCCCGCATTTTGTGTTGGGTCATTTACTCTGTTATTGCATGATGTCATAGATACAACAAACATTATACATATAAATAAAATAGATAATAGTTTTTTAATATTCATAATTTTACTCCATTTAATTTTTTAGTAATATTTTCATTTAAATAAAAAAGTATAACTATGTCATAAGCAAACCTCCAAATTGAAATAATATTTTTATATCAATATTTATTTGCTTAATAATATATAGAATAAAATATTTTGTTATAGCGTAAATTTTTTTATGCAATACGAAAAAAGAATATAAAATATATAAATTATGAAATGTTTAGTTGAAATTAGATGCGATGCGATGCGATGCGATGCGATGCGATGCGATGCGATGCGATGCGATGCGATGCGATGCGATGCGATGCGATGCGATGCGATGCGATTTATTATACATTATATAACCTTTTATAATTAAATATTAAAACTATGGAAAAATCATATAGTAAACATGTTAAAAGTCAATATTTAATATGTATTTTTTCAAAATTATTGAAAATTTTCTATTACAAAATAACTTATTTTAATAATAACTTTGACAGAATTATTATGTTTAGTTATAATCTATACGTTTTAATTAATTTATAAAGGGCATTATTATGAATACAAAAATAGAAATATGTGTTGATTCTGTTCAGTCTTGCATAAATGCTGAAAAAGGCGGAGCTGACAGACTTGAGCTTTGCGGCAATATGTTTGAAGGAGGCACTACTCCTAGTTATGGCGTTTTAGAATTAGCAAGAGAAAAAGTAAATGCTACAATATATGCAATGGTTCGTCCTAGAGGGGGAGATTTCTGCTATGATGATATTGAGTTTGAAATAATGAAAAAAGAAATAAAACTCATGAAAGAATTAAAAATTGACGGAATAGTATTCGGTATACTTACAAAAGAGGGTAGAGTTGATAAAGAAAGATGTTCTAAATTACTAGATTTATGGGGAAGCAGTAAGGCAACATTTCATAGGGCAATAGATGTAAGCCGTGATTTAAATGAAGCATGTGAAGACATAATATCATTAGGTTTTGAGAGAATACTCACTTCAGGCGGAGAGGCTAATGTTATGAGCGGTATAATAAAATTAAAAGAATTGGTTGAAAAATATAATGATAAAATAATAATAATGCCTGGAAGCGGAATAAATGAAAGAAATATTGAATATATAAAAGACACCGTAAAAGCTAATGAATATCATATGACAGCAAATAAAACAGTTAATAGTTTAATGGAATATAGAAATGAAAATGTATTTATGGGAGCAGCTTTAAGACCTCCTGAGTTCAGCGTTAAATATACTGATGAAAATAAAGTGAAGAATATAAAATCAAAGTTATAATATGAATACTAAAAAACATGATTTAATTCCAGCATTAAAATATGCATTTCCTTATACTATACCTGTTCTTGTAGGGTATATATTTTTGGGTATGGCTTATGGTGTACTCATGAAAGCTAAAGGTTTTGATACTTGGCTTGCAGTTTTTTTAAGTTTATTTGCCTATTGCGGAAGCATGCAGTATACGGCTATTAATTATTTGTTTTTAGCTCCTTTTAATCCTCTATATGCTTTCATACTCACATTAATAGTTAATTCAAGAGTAGGTTTTTATGGAATATCTCTTGTATCAAAATTTCAAAATACAGGAATTATAAAACCTTATTTGATATTTGCCTTAAGCGATGAAACTTTTTCGATACTATGTTCTGCTGATATACCGGAAAATATCAATAAAAATGCCTTTCTTTTCTTTGTGGCCTTCATAAATCATATGTATTGGAATATAGGTACATTGTTAGGCTGTTTAATAGGCTCTTTTATAACTTTTAATACTAAAGGGCTTGATTTTGTTTTAACTGCTTTATTCGTTGTGATATTTACAGAACAATGGCTTGAAAGTAAAGATCATAGAGGTGCTTTGATTGGGCTTATTTGTTCAATACCTATTTTAATATTTAAAACTAATATATTTATAATACTTGCTATGGTGTTAATATTCATATCCATAAGCATAGTTTATAAATATAATAATGAAGACGGAAAAATATATGAATAATACAGAAATGTTAATAACTGCTTTGATGATTGTAATTGGAACTGCTTTTCTTAGGTTTCTTCCTTTTCTTATAATAAATAAATCATTATCTGAAAATAAATATGTGCAGTTTTTAGGTAAAGTACTTCCTTATTCTATGATAGCACTTCTAGTGGTGTATTGTCTTAAGGATATTAATATAATAAAATTTCCTTATGCTATACCTGAATTAATATCTATAGCAGTTATAGTTGTTTTGCATATAATAAAAAGAAATGTACTTATAAGTATAGGGGCAGGTACTGTACTTTATATGTTTTTGGTGCAAGTGATATTTGTATAATAAATTTATTCTGAAATATTATTATTATGAAAAATATTGTTAAATAGCTGAAATCTTTTTTTGGGGCTGAATATTAGTATAACCTGTCCTTTTATGTCTTTTTCATCTATAAGCCCAAAATACCTGCTGTCCTCACTCACTTTTATATTATCGCCCAAAACAAAATATTGATTATTGCCCAAAATATATAGTCCGTTATCTTCATTTGAAAATATATAATATTCATGTTCTATTAATTTATCATTCAAATAAAGTCCGCCGTCTTTTATTTCTACTTTATCGCCCTCTGTTCCTATAACTCTTTTTACAAGATTGGTATCATTATAATTGAATACTATAACATCAAAGTTTTTAATTCTATTAAATACAAAATTTTTTTTCAAAAGAAGTATCTGATCGCCTTCAAAAAAAGTAGGCTCCATAGATTTATTAGTAACTATATAAGTATCAAAGAAAAATATTCTAATAAATCCTGCTATTAAAATTGCACTTAACGAAGCCAATATTATTTCTAAAATTTGTCTTTTATTTGTCATAATTGAATTATTTTAATATTAATAAAAAATTAAAAATTTTTAATATAATAAGAAAAAGCCTCTTTGGCAGATTCAAAAGCTATTTTTTCAAAATCAATATTTTCTCTTTTTATAAAAATTACTTTTGAAGCATCATCGTTTGGAGCAGCATCTGGAACATAGTCTAATTTTGAATAGAAGAATATGTCTGTTGTAACATACATGATACCATCATATATGTATTCATTAGCTCCGCTTATTAAAAAATGTATATCATTTAATTTTATATTTGTTTCTTCAAGAACTTCCCTAACAGCGGTATCTTCAACTCTTTCATAAGGCTCACAAAAACCTCCAGGCATATCTATATAACCTTTTTTAGGTTCTATTCCTCTTTCAACAAATACTATACCATTAGGAGTTTCTATTATAACGCCTACAGCAGATGCAGGATTAGTAAAGTATGTTCTTTTGCATTTTGAGCATTGAAAAATTTTTACATCATTAAAAATAAAAGAATCTTTTTCACCGCAATAAGGGCAATATTTAAATTGATATTTAACATGTTCTTTTATTTTTAAAGCATTTGTAAAATTATCATTAGTATGTTCTTGCATAATTCTTATTAATATAATATGAAGCTATATTTTTAGCTTTACATATAAATACATCAGACTGTCCCCATATACCAAAAGGTGCTTTTTCAAAAGATACATTTTGAATATTAGTAACATTCACGCTTTCATAATTATAATCATTAGGATCAACATTATAAAAATCGTATATATAATAATAATCAACGTTCATATCTTTCATTTTTTCGTCTATTAATGTTTCCATTTCTTCTATGGTGTTTGCTACTATATAATAAGTAGATATAAAGGTTCTTTTTTGACATTTACCCAAACCCTTAACTGTAACATTCCACCATTTAGGGGTTTTTATAATATTATTAACATCATTTAAATTAATAGTAGTGAATCCATAAGTTGATTTAAGATTATTTATAATATCATAATAATCAAAAACATATTCATCAGCTTCAGAACATCCTTCATCTGCAACTATAGATGATAGAGAATAATGCATATGTTCATAATCGCTGATAAAAGAAACATTATCATTAAGAAGTTTATATGAACGCAATATACGATTAATTTGCTTCATATTTTTATATGAAGTGTTAATTTCTATTTCTTTATCTAAATTTATAAAAATTTCAAATTCTGTAAGTTCATCTATAACACCAAAACCTACAAAACCGCATTCAACCCATAATTCATTATATCTTCTAAATACTTTTCTTATTTCATTTAATGAAACATCAGGATCGCTCATAAGAACATCGAAATCTCTGTTAACATCTTCGCTGATTCTTTCTATGATCATGGTGCCATAAGATGGAAATAATTTTAATAATTTCATATACAATGAAAATATTTTTTCTGCAGAAACGGATATTTTATATGAATATACATCTCCGTTATCAGTATTTTTTAATTCTATTTTTGTACCCTCTATTGGGTATACATATTCGCTAGGTACTATACCTAATGGAATATTAAATTTATCTATTATAATCCTTCTTGATTTTATGTTATTTAAGATCCTTCTTCTTCTCTGACTTTTTTCAAAATAACTAAACACAATAAGTCTCCGCAAAACATGTTCACACTATAATAATAAAAAACAGAATTTTGTCAAGTAATAAATATGTAAAATAAATTGATTTTAACTAATATTATTTTGATTAAAAAATATTAAAAATACTTGACTTTTTTTAAAATATTTTTATATTTATGGATATTTATTTGTGGGGATAATGTTTAATTTTTAATATTTTAATATCCGATTATATATGGATATTAGAGTTTGAGCTTATTTATTGTGGATAATTTATTTATTGAAAAATTAAATAATCTATTGTCTAGAGTATCTCTTGTTGATATATTAAGAGATAGATACAAAGTAATACATAGAGGCGGAAGTCAATATACCGTTCAATGCCCTTTTCATAAAGACGGACAGGAAACAAATCCTTCTATGTCTGTTGATGATTCAAAGGGTATATATAAATGCTTTACATGCGGTGCTAAAGGCAATGTTATTACATACCTCAAAGAAAAAGAAAATAAATCATTCAAAGAGGCTGTGCAGTATTTAGGCAATAGGTTTTCGGTTGATGTAAGCGGATTTTTTTCTGCAAAGACTACACAAAAAGATAAAATATATTTAGAAAGCAGAAGAATTAACAGAATAGCATGCAACTTTTTTGGTAAAAGTCTGTTTTTAAAAGATAAAAATGGAGATTACTTCTATAAAGATGCTGAAAAATACTTGAAATCAAGAAAAATACCATTCAGCATTATAAAGGAATTTAAGATAGGCTATGCTCCTCCTAGTTGGAATGCTTTAATGAATGCATTAACAGAGAATAAAATTACAGTAAATAATATGAATATATTAGGCTTAGTAGGTGTAAGCAAGAATAATCCTAATCATTATTATGATACATTTGTTAATAGGATAATGTTTCCTATAATAAATGAACGTGAAGAGATAGTTGGTTTTGGAGGCAGAAGTATAGATGGTAAGGAGCCTAAGTATCTAAATTCTAAAGAAAGCCTCATATTTAAAAAGAAATCTTCATTATATGGTATAAATATTGCTAAATCGTATGTAATGAAGCAAGATGAAATAATGCTTGTTGAAGGTTATATGGATACAATAGCATGCCATAAAATGGGTATAAAAAATGTTGTCGGCACTTTAGGAACGGCAATTACAGAAGAACATGCTAGAGAAATAAAAAAATACACTAAAAATGTAGTATTAGCATTAGATAGCGATGAAGCAGGCATAAAAGCGGCAAAATCTGCTATAATTACGCTCTTGAAGTTTGATTTAAAGTTGACTATACTTTCTATACAAGAAACTAAAGATTTAGATGAATTTTTTACAGTTTATGGTAGAAGCCGGTTTGATATATTGTATAATAATAAACTTAATTGGTATGATTTTGTTATAGATACTGAAATAAAAAAGGATATTTCTTCTTTATCTATAGCAGAAAAATTAAATGTTATTAATAGTTTTTATAAGTATTTAGATGCTGTGAAAAGTGAAACAGAGAAACAGATGATAATTTCATACGTAGCTTCAAAACTTAATGTTGATAGAGAAGCTTTTAACAAAGACTATTTGAACACATATAATGCAAATCAGTATGCTTCCGGTATAAAATATGATAAAAAAGTAAAAAATAATACAGATAACAAATTTTACTATGAAAATAGTTTAATATATTTGCTTGCTTTGAATCCTTCTTTGATTAAAGAGGCAGAAAGAGAAATTAGTGTTGATCTTATTAAGAAAGATATAACAAGAGAATTTTATATAAGGCTCTTAACTCTTAATAAAGAAGCAAGTGTTGAAGATGCTCTTAATGTATTAGGAAATGAGCATATAGCCAATCAGATTTTAAGCAAGAAAAAACTATATAGTGAAAATATATATGAAAAACTGGAGGAGCTTATTATTAAAATTAAAAGCGGCTGCATAGACTCCGAAAAAAAAGAATTACAAAATAATATAAATTTGGATAATTTAGATAATATTTATGAAGCAGCTCGTAGAATAAGTTTACTTAATAAGCAAAAAGAAAAATTACATCAAGGAAGTGATTTATGATGACAGAAGAAGATTGCGATCTTTTGATTAAAAATAATGAAAAGATTAGAAAATTACTTGAAAAAGGAAATGCCAATAAATATCTTACATTTAAAGAGATTAACGGTGCCATTGATAATATGGATACTGATGTAATGGATATACTTTTTCAATTATTAGCTGCAAGAAAAATTGTTATCGTTGAAGACAAAAGAGAGTTTGAAAGCCTTTCTAAGAATCAAAATAAGATTGATGATGCCGCAAAATTCATACATGTTGAGGATAAGGTTGGCAACAATGATGATCCTATAAGGCTTTATCTTAAAGAAATTGGAAAGGTGAGTCTGCTTACTCATGATGATGAGGTTGATTATTCAAAAAAGATTGAATCAGGAGAAACTGAAATAGAAAGTATAATCTTGAATACTCATCTTGTAGTAGGGGAAGTATTAAATACTATCAAAAATGTGCAGATAGGAAAAGTTTCTATACATGAAATATTAGAACCTCCTAGGATATATAATGTTTCTACTCAGGAGAAAAGAAAATTAGAAAGAAAGTATAAAAACTTTGAAAAAGAGTATGTTGCATTAGCTGAAAAATATCTAGCTTTAGATAAGAGAATAAAAAAGATTACTACACAAAAGACTATTAAAGCTCTTACTAAAGAACAAGAGGAAGTTAAAGAAAATATAGTAAAACTTTTAACAAAAGTAAGATTAAACAGAATGGAAATAGACAGAATAGCTGAAAAGCTAAAGTTCTATTTGCATAGAATAAATCAGATAGAAGAGTATTTTGAAAAACTTAAAAAAAGATACTATAAAGAAATATCAGACTTTGAAAATTATTACAAAGAGATAGAATCTGGAAACAAGGATATATATATAAGACTTGTAGATGAATTTAATATTACTCCTGAAGCTATAGAAGCTGTAATAACTAGTTTCCATAAAGCACAGGTTCGTATGGCTGATATTTATGATGAAGTTCGCATTGATAAAGAGACTTTAGTGGAATGGGTTCGTAAAATAGATTCATCAAGAAGAAAAATTGCTCAGGCTAAAGATCATATTGTTAAGGCTAATTTAAGACTTGTTATTGCTATAGCTAAAAAGTATGTTAATAGAGGGCTTCATTTCTTCGATTTGGTACAAGAGGGAAATATAGGACTTATCAAGGCTGTAGATAAATTTGAATACAAAAAGGGTTATAAATTTTCTACATATGCTACTTGGTGGATTCGTCAGGCTATTACACGTTCTATAAGTGATCAAGCTAGAACTATAAGGGTTCCTGTTCATATGATAGAGCAGATTAATAAGGTTCAAAGAGTATTAAGACAGTATATGCAGCAACATGGAAGAGAGCCTTCTATTCAAGAGATAGCAAAGGCTTTAAGTTGGCCTGAAAGTAGGGTAAAAAGTGTAAGAAATGTTGCTAAAGACCCTGTTTCTTTGAATGCTCCTATAGGTGATGAAGAAGATACCATTTTGGGTGAACTTATCGAAGATAAAGAATTTGAAAGTCCTCAAAATATTACTACTTTCAAAATATTAAGAAAGCAGATTGATTCAATACTTGACAGCTTGCCTGACAGAGAACAAAAGGTTATAAGAATGCGTTTCGGTCTTGTTGATGGTTATTCTCATACTCTTGAAGAGGTGGGATATGTATTCAAGGTTACTAGAGAACGTATTCGTCAGATAGAGGCAAAAGCTATAAGGAGATTAAGAGCACAATCTAAGAAAAAAGAGTTAAAAGATTTTCTTGACTCTTAATATCAATTAAAAATCTAGAATCTAGAATCTACAAAGGGAGCAGTTTTCTGCTTCCTTTTTTTGTATACAAAGTCATAAATTTTAAAAAAAGCTTGGGTGGGCATGCTTTTTCTGTATAAGTATCAAATATAAATAAAATTAAAAATTCAAATTTATCTAAAAAGCCTAAAGGGCGGGGTATGTAAATAATGCTCTTTTATAAAATTTGTATGAATTGTATTGTATTTTTTATATATAATTACAAAATACTATTATAGTATACAAACATACATTATAGTAGGTTGAAATAAATTTATTTATACTGTATAAATATTTATACAGTATTTATATATACTGTATAAGGAGTTCGTAATGAATAAATTTCAAAGCACAATCTATTATAAGAGACTCATAAAAAACATATTAGATAATATTAAGGAGGATGATTATTTTTACAACAAAAAAACTAATTGGGAGGAATGGGTTATAATGCGTGTTGATATTAAGAATGCCATAAGACAATTAGAAGATGTTGATACAGAAAATTATAAACCTGAAATTCTTGATAAAATATTATGTATTTTAAAGGAGTATTAATATAATGTGCAATTTATGTTCTAAATATGATACCTGTAAAAAACTTTGTAATGATGTTTTAAAAGAGATTAATAAAAGTTTGGGAACTAGGAAAATTAATTCTGATAGAACAGACAGCAGAGAGAGTATATTAACAAATGATGATTTGGATAATATACTTTATACAAACGCTTTGACTGATAGTGAATATAGCAGGGTTTCAAATTTAATAATAGCTATACTTACACCAAAACAAAAAAGAATAATGAAATTATTTGCAGAGGGAAAAAGTCAGGGGGAGTTAGCAAAAAAGCTTAATGTAACTCAGTCTGCTGTATCTCAGTATTTAAGCGTTATAAAAAAGAGATATCCAAGCAGTTTAATATGGTTATTAATATATGATTATAAGAATTTTATAGTATATAGTTTAAAAATAAAAGGGGAGGCATCCGATTAAGAATGTCCCCCTTTATATGGTTAATATTACAAAACTAATTGAATATTAATTATTGTAATAATCTAAGAGCACCTTGTGGTAACTGATTAGCTTGAGCAAGCATAGACAAGTTAGCTTGGTTAAGAATTTGATCTTTAGCAAGTTTAACTGATGCTTCAGCCATATCTGTATCACGAATTCTGCTTTCAGAAGCCTGCATGTTTTCGAATCCAACCATTAAGCCTTGAGCTGTCATTTCTAATCTGTTCTGATAAGCACCTAAGTCAGATCTTTGTTTTAATACTTTAAGAAGAGCTTCGTCTACCATACCGATAACAGAGTTAGCTTTAGATGGGCTAGAAACGCTGATGAATGTAGCTGTAACAGCAGGTCCAACTGGGTTTTTAAGTCCAAGAGCTTGGCTGTTCATAGTACCGATATAAACGCGTTTTCTTTCGTCCATATTAGCACCGATGTGTAACCACATAGAAGCTGCAGGAGCATTTTCACCTGTAGATCTAGCGAATCTTCCAGTTAACATGTTAAGTTTGTTGAATTGAGCTTGTGAAGCAACTCTGTCGATTTCGTCTACTAACTGAGAAACTTCGATTTGTACATAAAGTCTGTCTTCGTCAGTATAGATACCGTTAGCAGCTTGTATAGCTAATTCACGAATTCTTTGAAGAATGTTAGTAGTTTCTTCTAAGTATCCTTCAGTAGTTTGAATGAAAGATATACCGTCTTGAGTATTTCTTTCAGCCATACGTAAACCACGAATCTGAGTTCTCATTTTCTCAGATACTGCTAATCCAGAAGCATCATCTCCAGCTTGATTGATTCTCATACCGCTAGAAATTTGAGCAGCGTCTTTTTTAAGATCTACTTGGCGGAATTTAAGTGTGCGTTGTGCATTTATAGCACTTATATTATTGTTGATAACCATATGGTTCCTCCATGAATTATTTGTATGTGTTCTTCCCTGAACACACAATTATTATCGGTTATCGTTTTTTAATTATTAATTTTTTTTAGTTAAATAAAAATTTTTTCTTCAGTTTTATTTAAAAATATATTTTAATATTATGTTAATACTATTATGTTAATATTATTATGTTAATCTCAAATAACTTAGTTTCTTATATCTACTATATATTAATATCTATTAATTAAATTCATTTTATTTTAATATTTTATTGTTTATAAAAAATGCATTCATTGTGCGGTTAATAAACTATTTATATTTAATAAAATCTTGGGCGGGTGCTGTAATTTCTAATGAAGCTAAAAAATAAATAAAACTTATAATAAAAAAAATAAAGCAGAAAATATAAAAGGGTGGGGTGTGTAAATAGGTTTTAAATTTACTCTAATTCCCCACCCTTTATATTTTTTATCTGCTTTGAAATTTTTGATAATTTTTTTTTGATGATTTATTAAGAAATTATAGATGCCTGCCCAAGCTTTAATTAAATATATTATGTTTATTAGATTTTTAATTAAATTGACTAAAAGTATTAATTTTACTATACTATAGTGAGGTAATATATATTAGGTGTGGTATGATGTTTACAGATAAAGAAAAAATTGAATTTTTCAATGCTATAGAAGACGGCGATATTCAGCAAATAAAATATTTATTGAATAAAAATAATTATATAAATATAAATGTATTTGGAATAGCAAAAATATTAATTGAACATGAAAATAATAAAAATGTTATTGAAAAAAAAGATATTGAAATTGATTTTAAGAATAAAGATGGATGCACTCCTTTAATGATTGCCTCTTATAAAGGAAATACTGATATAGTAAAACTTTTATTAGAGTATAATGCCTCTATAGATATGACTAATGATGATAATTATACAGCTTTGATATATGCATGTATTTACGGCAGAGCAGATGTGGTAAAAATTCTTCTTGAACACAAAGCTGATATGTATATAGAAACTAAATTAGAAAATAATTATTTAACTGCATTGATGATAGCCTGCAGTCAAAATTATGCTGAAATAGTGAGAATATTACTTGAAAATGGCTATGATCCTAATTATAAAAATAAAAAAGGAGAAACAGCGTTAATATATTATTCCTTTATAAAAAATGATAAACTTAGTACAGAAATAATAAAAATATTATTAGAATATGGTGCAGATATAAATTCTACAAATAGCAAAGGCTCTACAGCATTAATGCTTGCTTCTTACAATGAAGAAAAAAAAGATTTTATGATGACTTTATTAGAAAACGGTGCTGATACTGAAATAAAAAATAATTTCAATCAAAATACAGCCTTACTTAATGCATGCGAACGAAGAAATATTGAAGGAGTTAAAGTTCTTCTTGAGTATAATGCTAATATAAATGTGCAAGATGAATTTAAAAAAACTCCTTTAATATTAGCCTGTGATGCTAATTCTTATGATATGGTAAAAATATTATTAGAGCATAATGCTGATATTAATTTATCAGATCACAGAAAAGAAACTCCTCTAATGTATGCAGTATATGAAAGAAATACAAAAATTGTAGAACTTCTTTTGAAATATAAACCTGATTTAACATTAAAAAATGAATCTGGAAAAACTGCATTAGATATAGCATACAATAGAAATAATTATGTAAAAGAAATAACAGATTTAATAAAAGAATCATCATCAAGAGAAATACAATTTTTATATGCTGCTGCTGAAAATAATGCTGATAAGGTTTTAAAATATATTGCTGAAGGAATTGATATTAATAATACTATAGATGAATCAGATGACTCAATAGGTTCTAATGCTCTGCTTTTAGCTTCACAGTTTCATCATAAAGAAATAATAAAAATATTATTAGAGAATAATGTTGATGTCAATTTTAAAAATTATTTAAATAAAACAGCTTTAGAATATGTTGCTAATAATGATAATAATTTTGATATTGCTGTAGAGTTTATAAAGAGGGGAGCCGATGTAAATGCGGTAGATAATGAAAATGCTACACCTTTAATGTATGCCGCTTCCCATAATGCTAAAAAAATATTAAACTTATTAATAGAGCATAATGCTGATATTAATATTCAAACTAAATTAGGCTACACTGCTTTAATTCTTGCTGCTATGCATAATCATATTAATATAGTGAAAATTTTAATAAAAAATAAAGCTGATGTATCTGCAAGAGATGGTTATGGAAGAAGATGTTCATATTATGCAGATGAAAATTGGAATGATGAGATGTATAAAATTTTTAGGAATTATCATGATGATGAATATAAAAAAAGTAGTCAATTTATTTTTGATGTTTTATATTCCAAAACTGATGAAATAAATAAATATATATCTGAAGGAGGGGATGTTAACTTTCAAGATGATGGAGGACTTACAGCTTTAACTGTTGTAGAGAAGATAGAGATTGCAAAGATATTATTAGATAATAATGCAGACATTAATAAAAAAGGAAGGGATGGATATACTCCATTAATGATGGCTGTAAGGAGAGATAATATAAATCTTGTAGAATTCTTTATAAAAAATAATGCTGATCTTAATATGACAGATCCTGAAGGAAATACTGCATTAATTGTAGCTGCTCAAAATCACAAATATGATATATTTGAGCTTTTATTAAAAAACGGAGCAGACTCATCTATAAATAGTGAAGATTTAGAATTCTATATAGAGTTTGAAGATGAAATGAAAGATATGTTAAAAAAATATGGTAAATAAGTTTTTTAATTTTTTCTCATTCCCCGCCCTTTAGGTTTGTTATATATTTTAACATTTTTACTTACAATTTTCTTAATGCTTTATCAAGAAATTATAGCTGCCCGCCCTAGTTTTTTAAAATTTAAAAATCTTCTCTACGCACGGTGAACAAAATTTCAAATATAATAAAAATTAGAATTGATAATTGGCATATATTTACAGCCTTACTCTGCGTGCGGTGTGGAAATTGTTAATTTAATAAAAATTGGGGCGGGTATGCTTTTTCTAAGTTGATATAAAAGAATAATATGATTATAAAATCATAAAAAAACTTTAAAGTTTATGGGGGTGGGATATGTGTATAAATTTAAATTATCTTTGTAAATTATCTATTTTAGTAATCAAATTTTAATTTTAATTTGTTATTTGTGATTTTTATTTACATTAAATGATTGTTTTATATATAAAGTATCACTGGTAGTATTTTTATGTATTAAAATTAAATTATTTATATTTAGAATTTGATTTTTTTTTATTTTTCGATTATATTATAGAATATAAAAAATAATTAGTTTTTTGAAAAATATCTAAATTTTTTTTAGTATGGTTTTGTTATTATGAAAATAAATAATCTTTCTTTTAGGATACCTTTTATAATTTCTATTATGTTTATACTATGTATGTCAATTATTGTATTAATAATTACAATAATAAGTTCCCGTTCTATAGAAGATACAGCTATAAAGGGATTAAGAGTTGCAGCAAAATCATATTCAGATATGATAGATTTATATTTCACTGAAAAAAGATTAGTTATGGATTTATATTCTAAAGATCCTAATCTAGCAAAATATCTAGTTGATCCAAGCGAAGAAAATAAATTGGCGGCAGAAGAATCGTTGAAGGAATTTACTAGAGAAGTTGCCGATACACAGGTTTTCTATAATTATTCTTTAGTTAATTTTGATGCTAATATAGTACTTGATTCTATAGGCGGAAAATTACTTCATATTAATTATGGTAAAAATTCATCAGATTGGACTAGATTTAGAGATACAGGATTCGATTTTGCGGGAAGAGATTTGATTCAGCCTTCTTCAGCTAATCCACTTAATGCTATATGTGTTATATGGAAAGGTGTTAAAGATGAAAACGGAAAAGTTGTAGGAGTATTAAATAGCTCTATTAATTGGATGAAATTTATAGCAGATTATATTATGCCTAGTCAATTAGGAGAGACAGGTTCTATAATGATAATCGATAAGAATAAAAATATAATAGCTCATAATGATACAAATAAATTGTATATATATGAGAGTAATATAATAGGTACTTCAGCTTATGAAAGAAAGCCGGAAACTATAAGAGCTAAAGAAGATGAATTCTTTCAACATGTTTTGGATGCTAAAGAAGGTATTTTGGAATATGTAGATGATAACAATGTGTCTGAAATAGCATTATTTAATCCTATACATAATACACCTTGGTACTTGATAGTAAGTTACAGCCAAGATGAAATTTATGGAGATAAAAATAGACTTACAAAGATAGTTGTAATTATAGCTATTGTTATGGCTATGATTATTTGTTTTATTGGTAAATTGATAGCTAGATCTATAATTTTACCTCTTAATATGGTTGTAAATGAAGCTGACAATATATCTAAAGGTTATATAGTTAATAATGATAATGTTTCTTGCAGTACTAGAAAAGATGAAATAGGTAAATTAATGTGTAGTTTTTATAATATGAAATCAGCATTAATAAATGCAGTCAATGTTGCCAATAGTATAGCTGTTGATGCAAAGGATAAAGCCGGAGAAATATCTTCAAAAAATAGTAAACTTCATGCAGAAACAGAAAGTAATTCTTATAAAATGCAGGAAACTTCTAGCATAACTAATAATATAGGAAATTCTGTATTAGAAACTACTAATTATGCTAATGAACTTATTAATATAATGAAAGAAGCTAATAGTTCCATAGATATGGCTGACAGCAGTATTTCGGAAGCAGCTGATAATGCTAATTCTGTAAGTGAAGCTAGTAACAAAATAAAAGATATAACAAATGTTATAGAAAATATTGCTTTTCAAACAAATATATTAGCTTTGAATGCCTCTGTTGAAGCTGCAAGAGCTGGAGAAAATGGAAGGGGTTTTTCTGTTGTAGCAAATGAGGTTAGAAATTTAGCACAAAGTACATCAGGATCCGTAAAAGATATATCATCTCTTATAGAAGAAAGTCAGAAACGTATAGAGCTAGCTGCTAAATCTACTAATCAATCTAAAGAATTATTCAATGACATGAAAGAAAAGATAGAAAAAGCATATTCTTTGCTTTCTAATTTTAACAGTGCTTTGAAATTACAGAAAGATGGTATAGATTCTATTAGTTCTCATATAATTAATATAGAAGATAGTTCTAAAAATAACACTAAATTGGCAGAGGATGTTAGCGAAATTTCAGAGGAATTAGAGGAATTATCTATCAAATTGGAAGATGCTATGTCATTTTTCAAAATAAAAGATGATGGTAAACTATAAATTATATTGATGTATGCTTTTGTCCATATTTTGTTGAAGAATTAAAATAATAATTAAAAGGCTGTAAATCATAATTTTACTTGAAAAAATTATGATTTATTATATAATATACAAGTATAATCTTAATTAAATCAAGGTTAAATTATTATGAAAAATTCTCAGGTATTTATGGAAGGTGTTTGGAAAAATAATCCTACCTTCGTTCAGGTTCTTGGTATGTGTCCTAGTTTGGCAGTAACAAGCAGTGTAATGAATGCTATAGGTATGTCAGTAGCTACTATATTCGTTTTGGTTTGTTCTTCTGCCTTAATCTCTCTTATTAAGAAGATTTACGCTAATGAAGTTAGAATTATGGGATACATAGTGGTTATAGCAGCTTTCGTTACTTTAACAGATATTGTTATGAAAGCTAAGTTTTATACATTGTCTTTGGCATTAGGTCCATATATTCCGCTTATAGTTGTAAACTGTATTATATTAGGAAGAGCAGAGGCTTTTGCTAATAAAAACGGAATTATTCCTAGTATTTTTGATGCTTTAGGTAATGGTGTAGGTTTCTTTATTGCTTTGACATTACTTGCTTCTATCAGGGAGATTTTGGGTAATGGTACTTGGCTTGGTTTTGATATAGTAGGTACTTTAAGAGGTTTCTTTGAGTCTGCTATGCCTTTCGCTTTGAATGCATATAATGAAATTACTACTCCTTGGGTTGTTATGATTATGGCTCCTGGTGCTTTCTTCACTTTAGGAACTTTAATTGCTATCAAAAGAGCTATAGACGCTAGAGGAGGAAAAGCTTAATGGTTAATTTAATTTTATTATTTGTAGCAACAGTTTTAGTTAATAATTTTGTTTTAACTAAATTTTTGGGTATATGTCCGTTTTTGGGAGTATCAAACAAGCTAGATTCAGCAATCAGTATGGGTATTGCCGTTACTTTTGTATTGGTTTTGACTGCTGCTGTTAGCTGGATGATACAGTATTACATATTAGTTCCTTTTAAAATCGAATTCCTACAAACTATTCTTTTCATTATTGTAATCGCAGCTTTAGTACAATTTGTTGAGATGGTAGTAAGAAAAACTAGTGAAAGTTTATATCTTTCTTTGGGTATTTATCTTCCTCTTATTACTACTAACTGCTGTGTATTAGGATTGGCTTTATTTGGTGTTTTATACAAATATAACTTTATACAAAATATAGTATTTGCTTTAGGTGCAGGCGTTGGTTTTACATTAGCTTTAGTTATAATGGCTAGCATAAGAGAACGTTTAATGACTGCAGATATACCGGAAGCTTTTAAAGGTCCTGCTATGCCTTTCATTACTGCAGGTATACTTGCACTTATTTTCTATGGTTTTTCCGGAATAATAAAAATATGATTTTGAGTGTTAGAAGTATTTTATAAGGATAATAAAAATGATGACATCTGTTTTAGTAGCTTCAATATCTTCAGGCTTAATTGCTTTGATATTGGCTGTTTTATTGATATTTTCTTCAAAAATTTTCAAAGTTGAAGTTGATGAGAGAGTTACAACACTTACTGAAATGCTTCCAGGTGCTAACTGCGGAGGATGCGGTTTTGCTGGTTGTGCACAGTTTGCTAAGGCTTTAGTTGATGATAAAGCTCCTGTAGACGGTTGTTCTGTTGGAGGTCCTGATACTGCTGCTAAAGTTGCAGACTTCTTAGGTAAAGTAGCTCCTGAACAAAAAGAAAAAACAAGAGCATATATTTTCTGTCATGGACATAATGGAATAGCTAAATCTAATAAGGTTTATAAAGGTGCTCCTACTTGTGTTTCTGCTGTTATGGCTGGAGGAACTAAAGAATGTTCTTATGGTTGTGTTGGTTTTTATGACTGTATGAACGCTTGCGAGTTTGGTGCTATCGTTAAAGATGAAGAAACAGGAATGCCTGTTATAGTTGAAGATAAATGTGTTTCTTGCGGTGCTTGTGTTAAAGCTTGCCCTCAGAAACTTATTGAGATTCACCCAGCTTCACAAGATATACATGTTTATTGTAAATCTAAAGATAAAGGTCCTATAGCTAAAAAAGCTTGCGACAGAGCATGTATTGGATGTAATATATGTGTTAAAAATACTAAAGAAGGCGGTATGAAGGTTGATAATTATCTTGCTATAGTTAATTATGAGGACTATGCTGTTACAGATGAAAGTATAGCTAAATGTCCTACTAAAGCCATTACTAATGAAAAAGTAAATTCTGTAAAAAGCCTTCCTGTGCCTTTAAAAAAAGCATAAGAACTATTAATTGAAAATTATAAAACAAGGGTGGTAATTAAATAATTATCTCCCTTGTTTTTTTATATTTATAAATCTATATAATAAAGTACAATATCCTCATACTCATTATTTTTATTGATGTATCCTTTTAACTATACCTATTTTATTAAACCCAATTTTTTTTATATAGTTTATGAGCATTAATATTTGATATTACAACGGCATTAAATTGAAGTATTTTATATCCTAATTTCTTGACTTGTTTCATAGAATCTCTAACTAATGCTTCTACTATTCTTTTTCTTCTTGATTCTTTACTTACTTCATAAGAGGCATTTGATATATGTCCGCATTTTCCTATATTATTCGGATGAAGTATATATACACCAAAAACTTTATCATTATCTACAGAAATACCTGTATAGTCTTGTAAGCTGAAATATTTATTGGCTTTTTCCTCGTTGGATAATGTTTCTGTCTTAGGAAAATATATAGCTTTTTCTATAGTGTCATTCATATTTTCAAATTTTTTTTAATATATTTTATTATATGCATTTTTTATTCCTTTTAATAGTATTGAATCATTATATTAATAAAATATTATTATGCAATAAGATTTTATAAGCTTGACATAAAATAATAATATGACTATAATATATTTAGTCAAAAAACATACTATTAATAATTTATTTTTATATCTTAATCTTTTTCTTTAGTATATGTTTTTATAATTCTTATAATATTTTTTCTTTTTATTTTAAAGGAATAATTAATGGAACTTAATAATAGAACTTTAATAGAAAATAGCAGTATTAATTTATTTTCAAAATTTGCAATACCTAGCATATTGGGCATGATAATGGGAAGTGCTGCTGTATTTGTAGATGGTTTTTTCGTAGCACATTTTATATCAGCAGAGGCTTTTACTGCAATAAATATAGTATGGCCTATAACTGCTTTATCTTTCGGTATTTATGTAATGCTCACTATAGGTTCTGTTGCTCTTGCCGGAAAATGTATAGGTGAGAATAATATAAGACGTGCAAATTTAATATTTACTCAAACTTTAATTGTTGTTCTTACTATAGCTAGTTTTCCTTTGATTATAGCATATATATTTAGAGAGAGTCTTCTTCCTTTTTTTGGAGCACATGGAGAAGTTTATGAATTATCATTGGATTATGTAGAGGGTGTACTATTTGCAACATTTTTTTGGGGAATGGCTTATGTTTTAAGTCAGTTTGTAAGGCTCAATGGTTCTCCTAGATTTGCTTCTGCAATGTTTATAATATCATCTTTGGCCAATATGGTATTGGATCCTCTTTTCATTATAGCTTTTCATTTTGGAATTGCCGGAGCTGCTTGGGCTACTGCAATATCACAGATAATAGCTTTTTTGATGGGATTATTATATTTCTTCAAACCTAATTGCAGATTAAAGATAATAAAAATTTACGGAGGCTGGATATATATACTAAAAGCTGCATTTAATGGATTTTCTGAGTTTTTAAGTAATTTTTCATCAGGACTCATTCCTTGGCTTTTTAATATAACAGCATATAATATTTCAGGAAACAGAGGCATACTAGTATATTCAGTTGCTAATTATGCAATAATGTTTTTTATAATGCTTGCATATTCAATAGGCGAGGCATTAGAGCCTTTAGTAAGTGTTTCTTATGGCGCTAGAAATAAAAACAGAATGAAAGATTTTTTAAAGATATCAGTATTTTTAATTACTTTTATATCGGTATTAAGTTCTATTATACTTTTAATTGATCCTAGTCTTCTTGTTAATACGCTTTTAAAAGACGTTGATAATCAAACTTTTGATGATGCTTTATTTTTTGTAAGAACTTCTATACCTACATTCATAGGTGTTGGAATAAATATCATAATGAGTGCATATTATACTTCAGTTCAAAAGGCTGGTGCTTCTGCAATTGTTGCTGCTTTAAGGAGTATGATTCTTCCTGTTGTATTGGTATTAACTCTTCCAAATATTTTCGGATTTATAGGTTTGGTTTTGGTTTTGCCTATAAGCGAGATAGCCACTTTGATAGTATCTTTTGCATTATATAAAAATAGAAGTGCTGATATATTACTTACAGAATGATTATTTTATATAATTATTCTAATATTGTAATGATATAATGAAATGTTAATATATACCAAACAACTATATTTTTTCAAAATAATTTTTTAATTTAATAAATTATCTTATATGTAAGACAACTTTAGTATTATTTAGTACTAATTTTATCCTTGCACTTTCGCCAAAGGCGGACTTTGTCTGGTTCTTTTTGCGGCGGGAAAAAGAACAACAAAAAATTGACAAACTTAAAAATTTTTAGTATATTCAATTATAAAAATTATCTAAGAGTGATTGTATGAATATAAACAAAAAATTTTATTGTGATGTATTGATTGTAGGCGGAGGAATAGCTGGGCTTATTGCTGCTGAAAGAGCATTGAAAGTTTTTAAAAGAGTATGCATTGCTGATTCTTCTAAGATTTGTTCTGGAGCTTCTTATTTTCCTTTGAAAGCTACATTAGGCATACAGGCAACAAAAGATGAAAATGATTATGATAAATATTATGAAGATATTACTAATATGGGTAAAGGTGTTGAAAATCCAGAGCTTATAAAAACTTATATAAAAAATATTAAAAGAGATGTTTATCTTCTAAAAAGAATCGGTTTTAAACCTTGGCTTAGAAAGGATTCAAGACCTGCATGTTTTGCTAAATACTCAAGAAATATTTTTTTGATTAATGATTGGAATGGGGCTAGAAAAAGAGCTAATAAAATTTTCAGAAAAAATAAAAGACTGAAAATATTTGAAGAAAGTTCTTTAATAAGAATCATAAAAAATAATGATAAAGTTTATGGAGCAATATTTCAAAATAAAGATAAATTTTTCTTTATAAAATCTAAAATGATAATTTTAGCTGCAGGTGGAATTGCAGGAAATTATAAAAATAGCTTGTATCCAAAAAAAATTAATGGTACTTGTCATATAACTGCATTAGATGCTGGAGCTTATGCACAAAATATGGAGTTTATTCAATTTATACCTGCATATTTAAAGCCTAAATATAACGTTTTGTTTGGAGAGCATACTCTTAAATATTGTATTGGCATGTATGATGAAGATAATAAATTAATTTTGGAAGGAATAAACGATGATAAAAATAAAAAATTATGGATTGAAAGAAGTGCTTATGCTCCTTTTAGTATAGATTTTGAAAGCAGTGAAATAGATTTAAAAATACCTTACAGCGGAGTAAAATTAAAATATTCTGAAGATTTATATAAAGACAAAGAAGAATTTTATACTGTTTATTTGGATTGGCTTAAGAAAGAAATGAATATTGATTTACTTAAAGATGAAACTTTAATAACTCATTTTGCTCATAGCTGTAATGGAGGCATAAAAATAGACAGCAATGGATTTACCGGTGTTAATGGGCTTTATGCTATTGGCGAATTATCATCTGCTATAGAAGGAGCTAATAGGCTAGGCGGAAATTCTGTTGGCGGTGCTTTGGTGTTTGGAAATAATGCTGTTAAAGATGCTTATAAATATATTAAAAATAATAAATTTAATGATAATAAAAAATTAAATAGTATAGAAAAAGAGTTTAATGATTGGATAAATGATATTTCAAAAGATGATAAAGAAAACAATCTTAAAAAAAATGAAGTGCTTGAAAAAATAAGAGAATTAGTAAGTGAAAATTTATCTGTTGTAAGAAGCAGAGAAAAAATAGAAAAATTTTTAAGAAAGATTGACGAGATTAGAAGCAATTACAGCATAAAAGAAAATATTAAAGATGGTTCTATAGAAATTTATTTAATTATTGAAAGTGTTAAGATGATTGCCTTGAGTATGCTTGATAGAGAAGAAAGCAGGGGAGCACATTACAGAGAGGATTTTAAAGATTCATCAGATAAAATTTATAAGCTTCAGGTAAAAAGAGAAAATAATAAAACTATAATAAACAAGATTTATATTAATGATTAAAAAATTATAATAAAGATTCTCTGTTATAATCTGTTATATCGGTTCCTATTTTTTGAGCCAATTCTTTTACTGTGATTTTTTTATCATATATAGCATTAAGTTCTGAATCTGCAGCACCTAAAAGCTCAACAAAAATTACTTTTCCATTTGGAGTATTTATTTCGCCTGCTTCATCTGGTATGGTGATAAATCCTGTTATCTTTGATTTTTGTTCAGCATCTATTCCTTCTTTTTGTTTAGTCCATATATATTCATAAGGATTGAAAACAGCACCGCTTTCAAATACATATCTTGCCAATTGCTGTAAAAATCCTACAACAGTTTTTATTTCATTATCAGCAGTATCATCATCTTTAGTATTATTAATCTGTTTTTCATTCATTTTTAATTTGAAAGTAAGTTCAAAACCAAATCCGCTATACTCTTTATTTTCTGATTCTTTTTCATAAAGCTCGCTGAATCCATAAGTAACAAAATGATAATATCCTTTACCTCTATAAATACTTATTCCGTCAAGCGGGTCTTTTCCTCCAAGCTGATAAGATATTATAGGTCTGTAATGTAAAGGTTCTTTTTGTTCAGGATATATTTTTTCAAATGTTTCAGTTATAGCATCAAAACCGGAAGTATTTATTTCTTCATTATTGTTTAACTCTTCTTTGCTCATTTTTTACTCCTAATTATTATGTTAATTAGTATAACAGAAAGAATTTATATATCAATAATATTTTTTATTATAGTTTTACTTGAAAAATTATAAAAATATTCTAATATGTGAATTGTAAATTTTTATTCAGGATAAATAAATGATAAAAAAAGAAATACAGCAATTATTAGAATTAGGAAAAAATGCTTTTAAAGAAAAAAGATATGAAGAAGCTATTTACAACTTAGAAAAGATAATTGATATTTATAATAAGGATTTAGTTTTTTATTCTGATGATGAATTTATTATTTATAGTGATGATGATGATAATAATGATGATGAAACAAATTATGAAGATATTAATGATATGCATAATATTTTGATAAGTGCTTACTATAATATAGGTACTTCTAAATGCAATTTAAAAGAGTATGAGGAGTCTATAAAGTATTTTGATAAAACTATTGAGCTTAATGATAAATACAGTAATGCTTATCATAGCAGAGGCGTTGCTAAATATGGTTTAGGCTTATATGAAGATGCAATAGATAATTTTAATAAAACTTTAGAATTAGATTCTGATTTTAAAGATGCTTATTTTATTAGGGCTTTATCTTATGCTAAGATAGATAAACATAAAGAAGCTGTCGATGATTTTAATACATTATTGATAGAGTATAATGAAATTAATTATATATATTATTACTATAGAGGTTTATCTAAATATAATTTGAATTTATTGGAAGAAGCCATTGAAGATTTTACAATTGCTATAGATTATTGTCCTGATGAAAGTTATATATATTATGAAAGGGCTTTAGTTTATTCTAATTTAAATATGTTTAAAAATGCTATAGATGATTATACTAAGGCTATAGAGCTTAATGAAATGGATGTTGATTCTTATTATAACAGAGCTTTGACATACTTTAAGTTAGAAGAATATAATAAAGCTATAGAAGATTATAATAAAGTTTTGGAATTAAATCCTGATGATACAGAAGCCGTTTATAATAAGGGTTTATGCAAACAGAATTTAGGTTTATTTGAGGAAGCTATAGAAGATTTTAATTCTATTATTGATTCGGATAATGAATTTGTTTGTTATAGTTTAGGTATTTGTTATTTAGAATTAAAAAGATATGAAGAAGCTATTGATTATTTTGATGTATTTATAAAATTTAATTCTTGTTATGCTGATGCTTATTATTATAGAGGAAATGCCAAGTTTGATTTAGAACATTATGAAGAAGCCATTGAAGATTATAATAAAACTTTAGAATTAGATAATGATCATATAGATGCTTATTATGAAAGAGCTATGGCAAAGATTAATTTGAATTTATATGATGAGGCTATGAAAGATTTTGATGAAGCTTTATATGATGCAGAGTCAGATTCTGATAGAGCTTATTTGTATACTTTAAAAGCTGCTTTAAATGAAATATCAAAAAATTACGATGAGGCTATAGATAATTATACTAAGGCGATAGAGCTTGGAGATGATTGTTATTGTAAGAGAGCCATTGCCAAACATAATGCAGGATTAATAAAAGAATCAATTAATGATTATAACAAAGCTATAGATTTAGATCCTGATAATTATGAAATATATAGTTATAAGGGAAATGCTGAGCTTGATTTGTATTTGTATGAAGAGGCTATTAGAGACTTTGACAAGGCTATAGAGTTAAATCCGAATTATGATGAAGCATATTATAATAGGGGTATTGCTAATGAGGCATTGAAAAATTATGATGAAGCTTTTAGAGATTATCAAACTACTATAAAATTAAATAAAGAACATGATTATGCTTTTAATAATTTGGGCGGCTGTTATGTGAGATTAAAAGAGTATGATGAGGCATTAGAAAATTTTTATAAAGCGTTAGAAATAAATTCTGAACTTTCTTTGCCTTATAATAATATAGGTGAAGTGAAATCAAGATTGGCTTTAAAAGAAAAAAACAATATAGAAAATTATAATAAATTAAATGGTGAAGCATTAGAGTATTTTAATAAATCATATCAAACAGCTTTAAAAAATAATGATGAATATGAAATAAATGCAATTATGGATAACATGAAAGAATTAGCGGCTGAAAATATAGAGCCTGCAATAGAGTTCTTGAAAAATAATAATATTGATTATTAAAATATAACTAAGTGTAAACCAACTTCTTTTGAGACCTAAGTAAGTGTCATTGTGGCGTGCCCGCCTCACGAAGTGTGCCTACAGCAGTCGAGAAACAAAAAGCTGAATTTTTTATATTAAAATACAGGCATTATTATATAGTTTATCATATTCAAAACATACAACGCTATAATATTTGTACTTTTTGCAACTTTTTGCTACGGGAAAAAGTTGATAGAAAATTATTTTTTTAATATAAAATGAAAATTTTTAACTTTGTAAAAATTTATTTGTTTCAGTATATTTCAGTTAATCCAAAATCACATATTAAAAGTATAAGACAAGTATATATAAATCTGTTACTAGCATTATTAAACTTTATATTAATTCTTATTTTATAATTATTATTGGTGTCAGTATTAAGAGTTTTTGTTTTCATATAAAACTTTTGATTATTATATAAATCTTTATAAGAATAGCCATTAATTTCATAATAGCTTTTATATTCTGTATTCATATCATATTTTTGAGAAAATGCTTTTATTGAACCGATGCTTATTTCTATATTTTGTAATTTTTTTAATGCTTCTTCTAAATTATTTATTTTTATATTTGTAAACTGCATTATTGGCTGTGATAATTCATAGTCTTCAAGCTGTTTTTTCCATTTTACTATAATTTCTTCTTCCATTTCTATAGGGCTTGATAAACTTACAAAATAATTATTATTTATATTTACTGTGTCATCATCGCAGTTGGTATAGCTTCCATCTCCTGAATATCTGAATGTTGTTATAAAATTATTATTTTCATCAAATAAATTCCAAACTAAATTAATAGCAAATATATTCATTATTGGATTATCAATAAATATTTCTTTAAAAAAATTAAAATCGTACTTTTTTCCTGCTAATAGAATTTTTATTAGATTATTACTTTGATTTTTTATAATATTTGGAATTTCTTTTTTTATGTATTTAATTTCTCCTTTTGTACTATCATCAAAATTTTTAGGTATTTGTTTTAATGTTTTATTTTCTTTGATATCAAATAATTCTATAGTATAATTATTTTTTAAAATTATTTTATATTGACTATTATTTATTATTTTCTCTGCATTTCTATCAAATCCGAAATTTTCTACAGCTTTTAATCCCAATTCATAAACACTCAAATTATTTTCTTTTGCCATCTCCTCAATTATTATTTCTGTCATCTCTTTTATTTCAGATTTTTTACTTTTTCTAAATACATTATAAAGCATATTAACAGCATATTTACTGTTTTTATTGATAGAAAATACAAGTAAACATAATTTTGAATCTTTTTCTTTTTTATAAATCTCTCTTAATGCTTCATCGCCTCCATATATTGCATACATAATGAGAGAAGTTTCTTTATTGGTGATTTCATATATTGTTTTCATTGCATTTATAAAAGACTTTTCATCAAGCAAATTTGTAATATAATCTATTTGTTTTATTCTGTAGGGTTCTCTTTTTAATTCTAAATATGATAAGTAAATATATTTTATTATTCTTTTATCTATATTTTCTATTTCTATATCATCTATAAATTTTACTTTTTTATCATCTTTTTTATTATAGTTTTTATCTATATAATCATAAACTTCTTCTATATTATTAAAACTTTCAATATAATTTGGTATTAATTCTTTTAATTCATTATAAAAATTATTTATTAAGTATCTTTTAAGAAGATTGATTTTTTTATTTTTATTATTTTCTATAGTTTTGTATACTTCTTCGGCATTGTTTTTTATAAAATCATTTAAATTATTTTTTTCTTTTTTATCTAAAGTAAAAGCATATAAATAAGTTTTGAATTTAATAGTTAATTCTAATGCAGAATCTTTATTAAAATTAGTCATATCCGAAAGATTATCAATATTCCAATCATCTAAATTTTGATTGAATGCATAAGCTGATGAAAACATTGCAGCCATATCTTTTACTTTTTTAGTATCCCAATTATTAAGAGGCTGATTAAAATTTCTTGCAAACATAAACATGCATCTCATATTAGTAACATTGCTTACATTCCAATTATTAATATCTTGATTAAATGCATAAGCTAATGAAAACATGCCAGACATCCTTTTTACTTTTTTAGTATCCCAATTATTAAGAGGATGATTAAATTTATGAGCAGATGAAAACATATGATTCATACTTTCTACATTGCTTACATTCCAGTCATTTATATCTTGATTAAAGCTATTAGCATTATGAAACATATTGTCCATATTTTTAACTTTACTCACATTCCAATTATTGATAGGCTGATTAAAACTTTTAGCATTCATGAACATGCTATTCATATTTGTTACATTGCTTACATCCAAATCATTCAAAGGCTGATTAAATTTTTCAGCCGAGAAAAACATATTAGACATATTTTTTACTTTAGATACATTCCATTTACTAATATCTTTATTGAAATTTCTATTAGCAGTAAACATACCAGACATATCTTCTACATTAGAAGTATCCCAATTTTCTATACCCTCATAATTATCTCTATTAAAAAACTCAAATAAGCCTGACATATCAGTTATTAGGCTGGTATCAATATCACCCAAATAAATATTTTCATCTGTTACTAAATCTTTTAATTCTTTCCTGCTTGTAGGTTTATATTTCATATTTACTCCTATAATATTAATAATTAAATATTCTTTTTGAAGTGTTATTTATAAAATGTATTATAGATTCATCTTTTGGCTCATTGATTTTATAATATTCTAATAATTTTTGATATTCTGTTTTTATTGTGTTAATTATTTCTTTTTTATATTTTTTATTATTTTTTAAAATATTTTCTAAATATGCAATCGTATTTCTTATTTGAGAAGTATTTTTATTTGAACAGCTTTCTACAAATTCATTTATGTAAATATTGAATATATTATCATTTTCTAAAGTATTTATAGAGAGAATATATAATATAGTAGAGTTTCTATTATTAATAAATATATCAAATTCTTTAAAATCGATTAAATTATTTTTATAGAGATATAAAGCCATATCAATAAGAAGTCTGTAATTATTTGTTTTATTTTCTTCATTATATATTTTTTTATAATATTCCAATGCTGATTTTATTTCATTTGTCCAATCAAAAATTTCTTTTTTAAAATTGCCTACAAACAAATTTGTGTCAGCATGAACTTTTAAATATAAAACTTTAACATAAGAATCTATAATATCTTGATTTTGAAATGCTTCTTTTATATTTTTTTCTATATTTTTATAATTATGATTTATTAATAAAACAGCAAATTTTAATTTATAATTTTCATCTTTTTCCAAATTGTATAAATCATATATTTCATTTAAATATTTTTCTTCTAATGATTTGTATTTATGCATCGTTGTTATAATACTTTGTTTATTTATAATATTATCTTCTTTTTCATTATTTAATATGTCATAATAAGATTTAATTAAATCATCAATTTCAAGTTTTAATCTTAACCCAAAAGAACCCATATTATAATCAAGAGATGTTTCCAAAGCCCAATTCTCATAGTAATCAACAAAATTATCATAACAAGTGATAAAAGGCTCTTCATAAAATTCATCATCATAATAAATAACTTTTCCTTTATTTTCTCCTGTTACTATTAAACCTATAGAGGAAGAACAGCCCAAAGTTCCAAACCTTAATATTCCATAATATTCAAAGTCTATATCTTCTATATCGTTAGCATTTCCTTCATTTACTTTTTTTGAATACTCTATCATTAAATCAATTCTGTTATCATATTTCAAATAATCAAAATACATATCTTCAAATTTATCCATACTGTAGCCATGACAAGCACCTCCATTTCCAACCTCTGTTATAAACCAAAAATAATCTTCAGGAAGTTTGAATTCATATTTATTTTCTAATTCTATAACTTTATTTTTATTTATAGGAGGATTTAATTTATATTTATGACTTTCTGATGCAAATTGTTTGAAGTTTTTATCTGTTTCTTTGCATTTATTTAATAGATTTAAAATATTTTGTTTACGTTCATTGTTTAGTTCTTTATTTGTATTGATCATTAATTAATTATACATTTTGAATACATAAAGTCAAATTATGTAAATTTTAATGTTTATGTATATTGAAAATTTTTAATATTGGTAATTTTTAGTGAATTTTTCCAACCGCACACAATCTGCAGGTTTTGTCAAAGAACTTTATATCCTCTGCAGGCTCGGATACGCTTCGCTGAAAATTAGTACTAAAATCGTTTACATGTAAGATAGATTATTAATTTAAGCTAAAATATAGCCCTTTTGCTTCTCGCCGAAGGCGTACTGCGTATGGGGCCACCACCGAGTAGGTGCCTAATCGGCAAAAGAAGTTGGGGTGTGGGGGCTAGTCCCCACAAATAATAAAAATAATAAAATAATTTTTGACAAAATATATTTGTTTCAGTATATTTATTTACTCGCAAATCATAATACCGCCTTCATATTTCAATGCCTTTGCTGATACAAGATCCTTTTTGTTTAGGGTATTTTCACTATGAAGTTTGCATTTTAAATATTCAGCACTAGTTCCAATATAGTTGTTATCTTGTAAGGCTTTTTCTATTACTATTTTTAAATCTCTTCCTTCAGCATTTTTGTAATATAAATCTTTAAGTTTGTTATTTAAATCATTGAGTATTTTAGCTCTTTTTAATTTAGCCCTATATCCCACCTGATTATCCATCTTTGATGAAGGTGTATTTTCTCTGTTAGAATATCTGAATATGTGAATCTTTATAAATTTTGACTTTTCGCATAAATCATAAGTATCATTAAAGTCATTATTATCTTCATGAGGAAAGCCAACCATTACATCACTGCTTATAGACATATTTGAATTAGTTTTATACAGTTTTTCTGTGATATTTAGATAATCTTCCCTTGTATATCTTCTGTTCATAAGCTGTAATATTTTATTGCTTCCAGACTGTAAAGGTATATGAGCATGCGGACAAAGTATATCATCATTTTTAAATAGACTTATAAGCTCATCATCAAAATAAATAGGCTCAATAGATGAAAGTCTTATTCTTATACCATATTTAGATGAATGTTCTAGTATATTTTGCAGTATTTTTGTGAAGTTTATTTCATTATTATAGTTATATGAACCAAGATTTAAGCCTGTTAGAACAATTTCTTTATAATTGTAATCATTAGCAATTTTTATAGCATCATATATTTTTGAAGGCTCAACACTTCTGTGACTTCCTCTTACCCTTGATACTATACAATAGGTACAAAAAACATTGCATCCGTCCTGTATTTTTAAATAGGCTCTGCTCTGTTCCTGAGGAAAGAATATTGGATTGTCTATTTTATTGTTTGAATTATTATGTAAAGTATTGAATATTATTTCAGAGGCCTCTTCTTTCTTTTCATTTGGTATCAATACAATATTATCTTTAAATATAGAAGAATCTTTATCTTTTTTTGAAACATAACATCCTATTAGAAATACTTTTTTATCTTGTATATCTCCCAATTTTTCTAAATATGATATGAGTTTTTTATCACTGTCATTAGTAACAGTGCATGTATTTATAGCTATAGCTTCTGCATTGTCTAATTCGGTTATATTTGCCCCTAAGTTTTTTAATTCGTATGATATTTTCTCACTTTCATATTGATTGAGTCGGCATCCAAAAGTATGTATATGTATATTCATAAATATTCTCTTTGTATATTATTGTTGTTTTATTGTTATTATTTTTTATTTAAAAGTAATATTAGTTATCTATTAGTATATATTTAAAATAAGAATAATACAAACAATAAAAAACAATTAACATAATATTTTTATAATTAAAAGTTAAAAAATCCGATTAACATAATAACATATTTTTTTATTTTTACTACTTGCGGAATTTGACAGTTATGTTAATATAATTATGTTTATTGAAATATGTTTATTATAAATTTAAAGAAATTTTGATTAAAAAATCTAATATATAGTAAGGGGAGCTGCAATGAATCCTAACTATCGCATACAATTGGCAGATAATATGAAAGGGAGCGAAAAAATGGCATTTAAGAATGATTCTTCATCATTGGATACAGTAATAAAAGTAATAGGAGTCGGAAACGGCGGATGTAATGCTGTAAACAGAATGATAGAAGAAGGTTTAAAAGATGTAGAGTTTATTGCCATGAATACAGATGCTCAGGCATTATCTCGTTCTAATGCTCCTACAAGAATAGTTTTGGGAGACAGAGTAACTCAAGGTTTGGGAGCAGGTACAGATCCAGATAAAGGTGCTGAAGCTGCCAGAGAAGATATTGCTAATATAGAAGAAGTTGTAAGCGGAGCTAATTTGGTATTTATTGCCAGCAGTTTTGGAGGCGGTACAGGAACAGGAGCAAGTCCGGTAGTTGCTGAAGCTGCTAAAAAGGCTGGAGCTTTAACTATAGGTGTTGTTACTAAACCTTTTGAATATGAAGGTAAATTAAAAATGAGCCGTGCTGAATCTGGTATAGATAAAATGCTTTCAGTAGTGGACTCTCTTATCATAATACCTAATGAAAACCTTTATGATATGGTTGATATGGACGATTACAGCTATGAAGAAGCTTTATCTGTAGTAGATGATATACTTCGTCAGGGCGTACAAGGTATATCTGATATAATTACTCAAACAGGATTCATCAATGTTGACTTTGCTGATGTAAAAACTATGATTTCTTTATCTAATGGAAGAGCTCATTTAGGTATAGGAGTAGGTAAAGGCGATGACAGACTTCAAAAAGCTATAACTAATGCCTTTGAAAATCCTCTTTTAGATGTTTCTAGTATCAAAAATGCTAGAGGTATACTTGCTAATATAGTTTGTCCTAAAGATTTTGCTATGAAAGAGTATAGAGAAGCTAGTAAAATCATCAATAATTATGCTAATGATAATGCTAATATAAAAATAGGTGTTTGTCCTAAAGAAGATATTAAAGATGAAATTATCGTTACAATAGTTGCTACAGGATTTGATGCTAATTCAAAAAATGATTCTGAAAATAAAGATGTAGATTCACATGCAAATGATATAATAAATAAGTCTGTAACATCTAATAAAAAAGATGAAGTTATAAATAATAATACTAATACTTCTAATGATACAGTTACTAATAAAACAGCTGAACCTGTTGTAGAAAGTAAGTCTGATAATAAAGTTGATGATAAAAAAGTTAATGATAAAGAAGAAGTAAATAATAAACCAGAAATTAATAAAGTAGAAGTTAATAAAGTAGAAATAAATGAAAAGATTATAGCTGAAAGTAAAACAGCATCAAAAAATATAGCTGAAAATATCGTTGAAATAGATAATATTAATACAATAGTAAAAGAACCGGAAGAAGAAAAAGAAGTTGAACTTGAAACTGCACAGACTAAAACAGAAATTGAAGCAGTTAATAATATTAATGTAATAAATAATAAATCAGCAGATAAAATAGTAGTAGAGGAAGAAAAACAAGAAATTAAAGAACAAGTATTAGTTTCAAATAATAATGATATTCAGGAAACTAAAGAATATAAATTTGAAAATAATATTAGAAATCTTAAAAAGCCTCTAATAACTAAAACAAATAGATTTAATAATATCAATGAAAATACTTTTATAGAAGAAGAAAATAAAAGCAGTATTAGTAATGAGGAAAATTATAATAAAAATGATGATATTATAGAAACATTTAATAGAACTATAGTTAATAATAATTCAGAATATGCTCATAGATATGAAACAAAAGAAAGAATATCAGAAGAGATGCGTTTTGAAGATGAAGAGAAGCATAATAATCCTCATTCAGATTATCATAAAAAACCATTTGATATAGTATCAGATGATTATATGGAAAAACATAATAAAATGGGTTCTAAAATGTCTATATTTGGTGAAACTTATACAGTTGATAATGATTTGGAAAAACCTGCTTTTTTGAGACGTCAAATACAGGCAAGAAATACTATGAGATAAGGTGTTATTTAAAATATGAAGAAAAATATTTTTAAAAAAAGATTATTATTAAGTCTTTTTATTTTTCAAATATTTACTTTTCATGCATTTTCTCAAAATACTGTAGAAGATGCTTTGAAATTGTATAATGAAAGAAATTATGAAAGTTCTATAAGAATATTAGAATCTCTTAATGTTAAGCCTAGTGATTTAGATTCATATCTTTTACTTATAGATAATTATATGAAGCTTAATAACTTTGCTATGGTTGAAACTTTAATAGCTGATGCCGAGCGTTATCATTCAAGAAATTATAAATTACTTGAAAGAAAATTAATGATGGAGCTTATGAATAATAGAAATTCAGAAGCTAGAACAACAGTTAATGATATAAAAAGATTAGATAGTAAAAATTATATAGCCAATTATAGCGAAGGTGTTTTAAGTGAAAGAGCAGGATACTATCAGACAGCTATGAATATGTATGAAAGAGCTAGGGTTATTGACAGAGTAAGACCTGAAGCTACTGTGGCTTTAGCATATTTGCATTTAGCTAATGGCGATAATCAAATAGCTTTAAATTTATTCAATGAAAATATGACTAATAATCCTAGAATGGCTGAATCTTATTATCATTTAGCTAATTATTATTATTTGAATAAGGATTATAATAAATCTTTAAATGAAATCAATAATGCTTTATTTTATTATACAAATTATAATGATGCTAAAATATTGAAAGCCAATGTATATATTTCTTTGGGTAAATATGATGAGGCAATAGCTATATTAGAATATATGCCTGATACAGGATTTCAAGATAATTTCAAATATTATTATATAGGTAATGTTTATGAGGGTGCTGATAATTATGTACGTGCAAAAAATGCATATATAAATTATCTTAGAACTAAGCCTGATGATGAACTTGGAAGACTTGCTTATGAAAGAGTATTGCTTCATACAAATCCTACTCCAGATTATGAGAGAGATAGGGCAGCTTTATACTATGGAAATTTAGCTTCTTATTATACAAGACTTGCAGATAATATAAGAGCTCAGGCATATTTAAAACATATGTTAAAATTAAATCCAGCCAATACTTATGCTAGATTAATGCTTTCAGATGTTTATAGAAGAATGGGATTAGAAGAAAAGTCTTTAGAAGAATTAGAAATAGCAAAAAATGTTAACCCAGAAGAAAAATCTATTATATACAAATATGATAGTTATAAAAGAAAATTAGATAAAAATATAGTTTCAAAATCTTGGGGAATAGAGCAGTATAATCTTGAAACTCCCGGATTTACAGTTGCTATAACAGATACTATTACAGCACAGAAAGATAGTCCTTTATTTTTGAATACATCTTTATATCAGACATTAGCCTATGTGCTTCCTCAATTCGGAAGATTTAAAGTATTGGAGATGTATACAAACTATTATGATACAATAGATTTATATAGAGAACTTAATAGCAGAAATGTTGATTATTTTTTAAGAGGTTCTGCTTTTCAGAATAATGATACTTTTACTATTATGCTTGATTTAGTAGATGTTAAGAGTGAAAAAGTTGTTACTAATTTTACTGTTATGACTAGAGGCAGAGAAAAGGTAATGGGTGCTGCTGTTATGGCAGGAAGAGTTGTAAACAATAGTATTCCTTTCTATTCTAAAGTTATAAAGATTCATAATGATAATATATACATAAATGCTGGAAGAATGCAAGGTGTAACTAACAATATGAATTTGATTCTTTATGATACTTCAGCTCCTAGAACTGATTTATCTACTAGAGGTTATAACAGAGCTATAGGTATGATAAAGGTTATAACAGCAGATGAAAATGTTTCTTTGGCTAAGCTTATAGACGGAAGGCTTTTAAATAAAGTTAATTTAAATCAAATAGTAATGCCTTATATAACAAATACAGTTCAAAACACTAATACTAATGCTGTTAATTAATTTTAAATAGTTAAAAATTATGGAAAGAAATATTGTAGGAGTATACGGACTAATATGCTCTGGAAAAAGTTCATTTTCTAAAATGCTAGCTAAGGAAATGAATGCATTATATATTGATGCCGATTTGATAGGGCATAAGGCTTTGATCGAAAATAAAGATAATATAGTCAAAGAATTTTCATCATCTATATTAGATGAAAACAATAATATAGACAGAAAAAAACTAGGCGGTATAGTATTTTGTAATGCTAAAAAATTAAAAAAACTTCAAGAACTTAATTATCCTTATATAGAAAATAAAGTAAAAGAAATGGTTGATAGTACAGATAAAGATGTTGTTATAGAGGCAGCTCTCATTATGAGAAGTAAAATACCTGCTATATGCAGCAGCTTGATATATGTTAATGCAAAAACTTCTGATATTATCAAAAGAATGAAAAAAACTAGAAATATTTCAGAAAGAGAAGCAAGAAAAAGATTAAAAATGCAAAGAGATGTTAAAAATAATAGATTCGATGCCGATATTCTAATAAACAACATGAAAGATTATAATAATTTAATTATGATCTCTAAAAAATTAGGAAGGTATTATGGAGTTAAATCAAAATCCAAACGTAGAAGAAAAAGGCGCTTCTATTAATCACAATATTGGCAGAAAAAAAACTCTTTATATAGTTAATTTTACCCCTATAAGATTATTGATATTTTCTATCAGTTCTGTTGCTTTAATTTTATTTATATTTGTATTAGGTTTTCATTTAGGCGGTTCAAAACCTGTTCATGCAAATAATACTGATGATTCTATTGCAGCTTTAATGAGAAATGCTCAGGACAGTGAAAATATGGCAGCAACAGAAGTAAGCACTGCAGATATGCCAAATAATGATATTACTGCATTAAGTGAATATGATGCTGCAGTTAATAATAGCATTATTAGAGAAGGCAATACTTCAGCAGACAGATACAATGAGTATACTCAGAATTTGGCTTCTGAATTAGATGCTATAAATGAAAATATCAAAGAAAAAGATACAGCTGGATTAGCACCTAACACTACTTATACTCCTCCTCAGCAAATGGCTAGTATAGCTCCTGTTAAGACAACAACAACTACTACTAAAAAGAGTACTGTTCCTTATACTAGAAGTTCTTCAGCAGATTCTATATACTTTATACAGGTTGCTGTAGGTTATGACAAAGATAATACTTATTCTGCTAGAGATAGTTTAAAAGCTAAATTCCCAAAGGCTTTTATCAAAGAAGAAACTATGTCTGACGGAAAAATGATGTATAAGTTAAAAGTAGGCAGATATGAAACTAGAGAAGAAGCTCAAAAGGCTTTAGCTGAAATAAAAAAGATTCCAGCATATAAAGATAGTTACATTTATTCCGATAAGAAAGTAAGTTAAATAAAAATATCCTAAAAGTTATAGTGATGCCCTTTTAAATGAAAATTTAGAAGGGTATTATTATTTTAAACTATTTGTTCAAATTTTGTGTTTTTAGATTCTTTATTATCTATTTCTATTATCTCGCTTTTATATTCTTTATTATCAGAATTGTTATAGTATGATGCTGTTATTGATAGAGTATCCTTTTCTTCTTTTGAAAAATATCCCATTATCATAGCAGATTTATATATTATATCCTTATCAATATTTTCTGATTTATCATCGTATATTTCTGAATAGCCAAAAGGTCCTCTATTATAATTAGGTCTTAATACTATGCAGTTTATTCTTTTTCTTTTTTCCAAAGCATCATTTTCTTTTTCATTTCTTCCAAGTAAAAGCTTAACATTTTTATTCATTCTTATATGTCTGCCTATAGCCAAATACTGCATAAGCTCTATATTAAGTATATCTTTTCCATTATTAGAAACTAAATCATTATATCTTCTAGCATATCCTTTGTCTACTATAGCACATCCTGCACCTGCTGGAATAGGGTAGTCTGTTATTCCGAACTCTTCAGCTAATTTCATTTGTACATTTCTGCTTCTTCCGTATATATCATAAAGATTTTCTCTGTTTATCAATCCTTCTTCTTCAGCTTTTGTTATAGGCAGAAGTTTTGCAGATAATGGTCTTAATAATCTTCCTTCAAGTCCGCTTTCTTTTATAGCATTGATTAAGTCCTGCGATTTCTGACTCATAGGTCTTTGTCCTTTAACTTCGCCTGTAGCTATAAAATCGTATCCTTCCTCTTCCATTATTTTTTTAGCAGTTTTAAGCATTAATATATGACAGTCTAAACATGGATTAATAGCACTTCCGTATCCATATTTAGGATTTAAAAACATATCTAAATAAACATCTTTTAATGATACAAATCTTATTGGTATATTAAGAAAATCAGCAGCCTTTTTGGCAGGGTCTTCGCTATATATTTCAAGTAATTCTTCTTTTATAACAGCATATTCCAATCCTGTAACAAATCTTAAAGCAAGAACATCAATATTTTCTCTTTTTAGTATAGCTCCTACAAGCATACTGTCTAATCCGCCGGATAATAGTAAAATAGCTTTTGCTTTTTTATCGCTCATCAAATTTTCCTTTTAATTATAATTTAATTTTATAATATACTGAAAATTTTTAAGTTTGTCAACCGCGAGCTGCGGCACATTCCCGCACAGTATTGCTTACTCTTATCAAACGTCCGCTATACGTGCGGCTGATTACTTGTTATCGTACAAAATTAACAATTTATATTACAGATAAAACATATTTTACTATTATGTCTTAATATTTTATAAATTATAATTACATTCAAAAATAATTAAACATTGACAAAATGTAGTTGTTTAGGTATATACTAAAATGACTTTATTTTGTCAATGTTTTATTTAATTAACTCTTATTATATAAATTTTGAATATTATCAAGATTTTGCTATTGTATAAATAAAATGTGAAATATATTTTATCAACTTTTCCCGCCGCACGCCACAGGCGGACTTCGTCAAAGTTGCAAAAGTGCAAATATTATAATTATATGAATTTTTATTTATACGAAATAAAGGATAAATAAATGACTATATAATTAAAAATAAATTAATACTATATAGTAAAATTTTATTTACAAATACTTGAAGTTTTATATAAATTATATTATAATATTTATCACGAAAATAATTTTTTAAGGATAATACTTTCAGTACTTACTCTTTTTATACAAATATTTTAATACTTCCCTCTGTAAAATCGTATTATTTTCTTTTTCAATTTTTTAAATCTAATAAATATTTTTTATTTTAAGGATAAATCAAAATGGATATAATTATAATAATAGTGTTAATACTTTTAAATGGTATTTTTGCCATGTCGGAAATTGCAGTAATTTCTGCTAGAAAATCTTCACTTATGAAAGACAGCAAAGAAGGAAATAAAGGTGCAAAGACAGCATTAGCTTTAGCAGATAATCCTGATAAATTTTTATCTACAATACAAATAGGTATAACTTTAATAGGTATATTGACTGGTATTTACTCAGGCGATACAGTTGCCAAAGAAGTTTCAAATTTACTTGTAAAAATAAATGTACCATTATCTTATGCTTCTTTGATAGCTCAGGTATTAGTTGTGGCATTAGTAACATATCTTACATTGATATTTGGAGAGCTTGTACCAAAAAGAATCGGTATGGTAATGCCTGAAAGAATAGCAAAAGTTGTTGCAGCTCCTATGACAATACTTGCAAAGATAGGTGCTCCTTTTGTGTGGATATTATCTAATAGTGCATTATTAGTTTCAAGAGTTTTAGGAATAAAAGATGATAAAAGTCCTGTTACTGAAGAAGAAATAAAATCTATGATAGAAGAGGGTAGACAAGGTGGAGAAGTTAAGGAGATAGAACAGGATATTATAGAGAGGGCTTTCTTTTTAGGGGATAGAAAAATAGAATCTATAATGACTCATAGAAATGATATAGTATTTTTAGATGTGAATATGAGTAATGATGAGATAAAAAAGATAGTATCAAAACATTCTTTTTCTGCTTATCCTGTTGTTGATAAAAATTTGGATAATATTATTGGTGTTGTGAGAGTAACTGATATATTTGATAAATTAAATACTTCAAAGGCTAAAATAGAAAAGTTTGTTAAAAAGGCCAATTACTTTCATAATAATATGGAAGTTTATTTGGTGCTTGAAGAGATGAAAAAGAATAATACTAAAATAGGGCTTGTATCAGATGAGTTTGGTAATATAGACGGAATGATTACTCAAAGCGATATATTTGAGGCTTTAGTGGGTTCTGTAGCAGAAGGAAAAGAGAGTAAGGATATTAGAAAGAGAAAGAGCGGAGGATGGTTTGTGGATGGTCAGTGTCCTATATATGATTTCTTAGAGTATTTTGAAATAGAAGATGAAAATGCTTCAAATCATTATAATACAATAAGCGGTTTGATATTAGAATTACTTCAGCATGTACCTAGTGAAGGCGAATCTTTAGAATGGAAAAATTTAAATTTAGAAGTTGTTGATATGGACGGAGCCAGAATAGATAAAGTTATTGTAAATAAAATAGAAAAGACTGATGAAAATAAAACTTTAGATAATGAATAGTATTAGAATTTATTAAAAAGATATTTGCTCGAGACTGGACTTGAACCAGCACGGTGTTACCCGACAGCACCTCAAGCTGTTGTGTCTACCTATTCCACCACCCGAGCTTAAATATTAACGAAGACAATTATATATTAAATTATTATTTTGTCAAATATTATTATTTTCAATTTAGTATTTAAAAAAATATTTTTTGATATATATTTATATTATTGTTTATTTTTTAATAAGGAAATATAAATGAAATATATATCAAATTTGCATACGCATACTATATACTGCGATGGTAAAAATACAGTCGAAGAAAATATTCAATATGCTATAGATAAGGAATTAATAAGTTTAGGTTTTTCAGGTCATTCTCATTTTTATATAGATGATACTTCTATGTCAGAAGAGAATACTATTAAATATTTAGAGAATATAAAAAAAGCAAAATATATTTATAAAGATAAGATACAGGTTTATTTAGGAATAGAAGGCGATTATTATTCAAATTTAAATAAAGATACTGATAAAGAAATGGGACTTGATTATAGAATAGGCTCTGTACATTATATTGATGATGGTAATAATTCCTACTTTCCTATAGATATGTCCAAAGATACTTTTAATGAAACTATCAAACATTTTGGAAATATTAAAGAAGTGATTTTTAGATATTATGATAATGTTATAAAAATGATAGAAACTCAAAAGCCTGATATTATAGGACATTTAGATTTGGTGAGAAAATATAATTTGAATAAAGAATATTTTACTGAAGAGGAAGATTGGTATATTAAAAAGGTAGATGAAGTCATAGATGTTATTGAGAAAAATGGATGTATAGTTGAGGTAAATACTAAACTTATGAACAAAAATAATTTGAATGCTCATTATCCTAATAAAACAACTATAAAAAATTATTAGAAAAAATATTCCTATTACTATAAATTCAGATGCTCATCAATGTAATAATATAGATAATTGTTATTTTGAAACTGCTGATGAATTAAAAAAAATTGGTTTCAAATATATAAAAATGTTAATAGATAATGATTTTAAAGATATTGATATAAATAAATTAGGACTTGATGTATAAATAACATATTCTTTATATTTATTTAATTTTTTATAACTTATAATACATATATTGTACTAATTATTATGAATATTTAAAATATAAAAAAATTATTAAAAAATTAATATTTTACTTATTACTACTTGAAGTAAGTAATAAATTTTGTATAATATTATGATTAATAAACTTTATGGAGTGATTCTATATGAATAATGAAAAAAGAGAGAGATTATCTAGTAGAATTGGTTTTATTCTTGTATCAGCCGGATGTGCTATAGGTCTTGGAAATATATGGCGTTTTCCTTATATAACTGGAAAATACGGCGGAGCTCTTTTTGTTATTATATATTTAATATGTCTAGCTCTTATAGGGCTTCCAATACTTATAATGGAATTTAGTATAGGAAGAGCCGGACAAAAAGATATTGCAGGTTCATATAAAGTAATAGAAAAAGAAGGTAGTAAATGGCATTTAATAGGTTATGTACAAATGCTTGGCTGTTTAATACTTATGATGTTTTATACTAGTGTTACAGGATGGACTATTACCTATGCATATTATATGGCAACAGGTGCTACTTTAGGACTTACACCTGATGGAATATCAGAGTTTTTTGGAAAAATGCTTTCTAATCCTGCTATAATGATTTTAAGTTTATTTATTGCTGTATTTTTGGGAACATTAATATGTTTTAAAGGGCTCCAAAAAGGGGTTGAAAGAGCTTCTAAAATTATGATGTCTTCATTGTTTGTTATAGTAATAATATTAATAATGAGATCCATTACCTTAGACGGTGCTATTGAAGGTATAAAATTCTATTTGCTTCCTGATTTATCTAAAATGTTTAATGGAGGAATAGGTAATTTTTTTGAGGTTATATATGCAGCTTTAGGACAGGCATTTTTTACATTGGGAATCGGTGTTGGAAGTATGACTATATTCGGAAGTTATATAGGAAAAGAAAGATCTTTAACTAATGAATCTATAATAATAGTAATATTAGATACTTCAATAGCTTTCCTTGCAGGACTTGTTATATTTCCTGCTTGTTTTGCTTTCGGAGTTAATCCTGGAGAGGGAGCTGGTTTAGCATTTGTAACATTGCCTAATATATTTAATTCTATGCCTATGCCTAGAGTATGGGGAACATTGTTCTTCTTATTTTTATCTATGGCGGCATTAACTACAGTTGTTACTGTATTTGAAAATTTAATAGCTTTTACTATGTCTCAATTTGATATGCCTAGGAATAAAGCTTCTATATTAGTGGGAATAGTTGTATTTATATGTTCTCTTCCTACGGCTTTGGGATTTAATGTATTGTCATTCATACAGCCTATGGGAAAAAATACTAGTTTCTTAGATTTATTTGATTTTATAATAAGCTATAATTTAGTTGAGCTTGGAGGTATATATATAATAATATTCTGTGTATCTAAATATGGCTGGGGATGGGATAATTTTATTAAGGAAGTAGATTCTGGATCTGGAATAAAATTTCCTAAATTCTCAAGAATATATATAACTTATGTTCTTCCTGTAATATTATTTGCTATATTTATTATTAATTATATATATAAATTTTTCCTATAAAATATTAGATTAGATTTCATAGCCAAGTATTTTTATACTTGGCTTTTTTTATAAAAAATTATTATATTATAGTTGTATGAAATTACTTTTTATAATTTTTATTTTGTAAACTTGTGAAATTATGTTTTAATATAAAATTTGACTTTAAATGTAAATAATGATAATAATATATGAAGCAAATCTAATTGTATTTCATGCTATATATAAATAAATGTCCTATGAAAGCAATTACTTTATAAAATAAATTATTTTTGAAATTATTATAAATTTTATGTAAGGAGTTGATTAAAATGTTAGAAAAAGAAGTTTGTGAAAGAATAAAAAAAGATTTGATTCTCAGGATTTTTTATCTTTTGTTGGAATGAAGCTTGAGCATGTAGATAAAGGTAAGGCTGTAATATCTTGTGAAAATAAAAAGGAATTTTCTCAATATTTAGGATATATGCATGGCGGTATGGTTTCAGCTATTGCCGACACTGCCGGAGGACATGCTGCAGCTACTATGCTTAAAGAAGGTTATAAAACAGTAACTTCTGAATTAAAAATACATTTTTTGAAGCCTGTTGTTTCAAAAAAGGTAATAGCTACAGGAGAGGTTTTAAGTGCTGGTAAAAGATTAATTATAGTGGAAACTACTGTAAGAGATGAAGAGGACAATATGCTTGCCAAAATGATAGCTACTATGTTTGTAATAGAGCCTTCAAAATAACTGTATAAATTAGGGTAGGGATAGTTAAAAATATTTTAAAATTTATTTTCACTTCCCGCCCATTATTCTTTATTAATTTCATTTGCAATTTTAATTTGTTATTTCTTATTTGCTCAAATAGAATTTAAAAGCACCCGCCCTAATGTTATTTAAATTTTTAGTGTATAAACCGCACGATAAATAAAAAAGTAGTTAACAATACAAACCGTATTATTAACTACTTTAAATTTAAAATCTATTTACCGTGCGTATTTGCTATTAATAAATAAAAATTAATCTACAAAAACACTTTTCACTATACTGTAAATTGAAGAAGCAAATCTCTTATTAACTTTTAAAGGATTAATCAAAGTTTCAATACCGTCAGTAATTTCGCAGAACTCAATATCACCGAAATTAATATCTTCATTACCGTCCATTCCGAAATACATATAGTCGAATGAGAGATGAACTGATATGTTGAGATAAGTATCTTTTAATATGTACTCGCAGAAAGTTCCTCCGTCCATAGCCTCACCTCTAGCCATATCATACTTAGTAGCTAATGACATCAATACACCAGCCTTTATTGTTTTAGAGTCAAGAGAATGAATTTTATCTTCTTTTATGTCTTCTTCTTTAATCTCTTCATATTTGAAATCAAGCTGTTCTATAGGCTGTGATATCTCATAATCTGATAATTGAGTTTTCCATTTGGCTATAGTGTCAGCATCTAATTCTGAAGGGTGAACCAAAGTTATTAAACTGTTCTCCGGTAAAGTGTACTCTTCTTCATCAACTGTATTGAAAGTGCCGTCTTCCATGTATCTGAAACTTTGTATTAAATTGTTGTTTTCGTCATAAGCACCCCAAATAAGCTTCAAAGCAAATATGTTCATTATTGGGTTTTCAACAAATACAGTTTTAAAATTGTTGTAAGTCCATTTTCTGCCGTTTAATAAAACTTTTTGAAGCCTTATTTTCTGATTCTGTATCAAAGTTTTTATTTCTTTCTTAAGAGTAGTGCATTCTTTTTTAGCACTGTCAGCTTCTGCTTTGTCGTCTTTGCTGTTTGGTGCTGGAAGTGATTTTATTACTTTTTGTTTTTCATTATCTGTAATTGTAAGTTCAAGATTATTGTCTATTGATAATGTGAATGTTCTTCTTGCTTCTCCGCCGTAGTTTAAAACTCTTTCACCTTTTTGACTAAATCCGAAATTAGGTATTATTCTGTCTGAAAGTTCATCGGCTGTCATATCAAGCATATAAGCAGCATTCTCCATAGTTTCTATTGCCACTTCTTTTATTTTTGCTGTAGGTGATTTTCTTGTAAGTCCGTCTACTAGTATTAATGCATAGTTCTTTCCGTTTAATGCCATACATTTTACAATAAATGCTGCCATAACAGTACGAGATCCCTTAGCAAATTCTTTTATAAGAGGATAAACTTTATCTATTTTCAAATCATCAGAATATATTAAATAAGGTATTAAAATATTCTTTTTTGTAGCTTCATAATTAGAATCTTTCCAATGAATATATAGCATCTCCAAAGCATTAGTAAATGAAGTAGTATCAAGAATTTCAGCAAGCATATCGCAGTCTTTTAATCTTGATGGCTCTACTAAATTCATATATTCCATAATGATATATTTAAATATTCTCTCATCAGCCAATGTTCCATTATTGTATAAAACTTTTGTCAAATGAACATCTTCTAAGAATTTTATATTTTTTTCATAGTTTGTATTGTAGTAAGTGTCAATAAACTCCAAAGCCTCATCGATACTTTTGAAATACTCCCCGTATTTTTTAAGATTCCAATTCTTAATAATATTTTTTAATGCTCCTTTAAGTTCTGATGATCTTGCTTTCTCTGACATCTTCTCAACATATTCTCTTGTAATAGATTCATTATCAGAAATAACTTTAATACAATGCCTTTTTACTTCTACTCTCTTTGTATTTTCAAGAATCGTATAAACTAAATGATAATCATTATAATGACATTTATTATACAATGTTCTTAATATATCTAAGGCTGTATTTTTATTGCTTGCTATATTATCTTTTATAAACTTATCATCATTTAATATATTTACAACTTCATCAAAATAGCTTTTTAATAACTCATCTTTTACGCTATTTATAATAACATTATTATTTTCATCTACGCATCTAAGTTCTTTATATAATGTAGGAAGAGATTTTCCGCCATAGTCATAATAATAATTTGAAAGATCTCCTGCATAATCAAAATAGTATGATAATAAAATTTCTTTTAATGTAATATTCAATTCTTTATTATTTAATAGACTATCAATAACTTCTTTTAAAGTTTTAGTTCCTATAGATGCCTGAACTTCTATATATTTTCTTATTCCAATCTGAATTGGTAAATATTTAAGAATATCGAGAGCAAACTTTTTATAGTTTTTCATTTCATCAATGTCATAATTAAATAAAGAGAATAAATAATAAAGTTCTGTATTAAGACAATATTCAGGGAGAGTATTTCCCCATCTGTATGTGCTGTATAGATTGTATGTATTTTTTTTGTCTGTATAATAATCTATAAGCGTATCAAAGAGTTTATTTTTATCTTTATCAAATATTTCTTCTATTTTTACTGTAGTAGTGAATGCTGGTCTTTTATTATATCTATCAGAATTATCTTTTGTAAATTTATTAACTATAGTTTCTAATACACTTACTGCATTTTTTAAATTATTTGTGTCTATTTTATTATTATTATGTTCTAGTAAAACACCGCTAAGCACTATAAATATTCTTTTATTTCTATCATTATTTCTATTATTATTATACCTATCACTATTTAAACTATTTTCTACAAAATTATAAATTTTATAAAAATCTTCTTTATGATTCAAATATAAATCTCTTGCCCCATAAATGAAGGCATAATGAAAATAGTCCTCAAAATGCTGAGCTATAAATGCGAAATCATTTGGATAATTTATTGCATTAAAGAATTTCTCTCTAGCTTTATAAGGATTGTTATAATCTAATGATCTTAAATGGTATCCAAGTATAATATTAATGTCAATTATATATTCTTCATTTTTATTAAGCACTTCTATAAATTTATTTTTTATAGACTCATTTTTATCTAAGATAGCAGCAATTACATTTAAAGTATCATAAAGATTAGGAAGAACATCGAATGATTTTATAGCTGCATTTATATATTTCTCATCACATTCTTTATTATTTTTTATAACAGAACATATTGCAATCAATGGTATTACAGCATCTCTATCCATTTTTTTTAATATTTTTTTATTATCATTGTTATTAATAATATCAATATATTTATCTGTGTATTCTTGAAACTCTTTACTGAAGTATTTATTAAAATCTTCAAAAACTGTATATATTAAACTTTCACCATTTAAAGTTCTTGCCTGCTCTTTATATCTTTTCTCATATCCATAAACAAGATATCTAAGTGACTTTTCAAAATCTCTATTGACTATATAATCAAAAATAACATATCTAGTTCCGCCTTCTCCTTCCTTATCTTTTCCATAAATAAGTATCTTCATGAAATGTTCATATCTTTTTTTTAATTTTTCATCTTCTATAGAAAAATAATCTTTCAAAAACTCCTCTTTATAATGGAAATAGTCATAAGGATGTCTTTTTATTTTACTGAAATCATTTGTAGCTTCACATTTTGCCATATCATCTTCTATAGCAGAGCCTTGATAATATATTGCAAGTTTTTCTTCTAAGTCCATAAATTCACCTCTTATTATTAATCTATATTAATATATAGTATATGTATTTTTTATTTATTGTCAATAGAGATAATATAATACAAATATCAATAACATTCTTAATAATAAAAAAGCCTATGCACTTACCGCATAGGCTCAATAGGAAAAAATAAATCTTATTCTTCCACATTTTCTATTATGTCGTTATATTCGCTGATTAATAAATTATATTCTTCATCATCTAATAAAATACAGTCATTATTCAAAGTATTTAATAATTTTGTCATGTGTAGATCTCCTTTTTTCATTCATAAGTAAACCTTAATTTTTTATGTGATATATAGAGTTTATATTGTGGTTTGTTATCACGATTTATACTAAAAATATAAGAAATTAATATAGAAAAGCAATAACTTTTTATGTATTTATTTAATTATAGATAATAAAAAAGCCTATGCAGTTAATGCATAGGCTTAAGGAGAAACAAATAATATCGTTCATTCTTCATATTTCCTTATTATCTCATAATATTCACTTATTAATACCCTATAATCTTCATCATTAATAAAAGTACATTCATTATCTAATATATTAAATAGTTTAGTCATAATATACCTCCTTTTTTCATTCATAAATAAACCTTAGCTTTTTTATGTGATATAAAAACTTTATATTGTAATTAATTATCACAACCATCTATTAATAATATAACAATTTGTATAATAAAGGCAATAAATTTTTTAAATAAATTTGAATATATTTAAAATTATAGATTAAATTGAAAATTACTTATTGACATATATTTTTGAGTTAAACAAAAAATAGTAAAATATAATTCTATATTATAATCATATTGAAGTAGTAGAAAAAATAAGTTGTTATAAAATATAAAAACTAAGTTCAATAGATTAGCTTTACAGATCAATTAATTTATTATTATATAGATTATCAAGTATAGAGTATTAGATGTAGGGTAGGATAGCAATAATAAAAAATATTACTAAATTTACTTAATAAAATATCAGTAAAGTTTTGTTATGATGCATATAAAAAAGCAATGCATTTTGTTTATACATTGCTTTATATATTTTTATTGTTTTACTATTATAATCTAATTAGTATCTCCAAATTCCCCAAACATCTATTCCGCCGCCAAATGCATTATATATATTGAAGTCAGCACTTTTTTTCATTATTCCCTGACCTTCAGCATATCCAGTCAAACCAAATGTGAAATTTTCTACTAGAGTCACTCGAACTTCTCCCTCAACTCCATAATGCAAATTATATTCACCATCTACCTTATATATTTTACCCTCAAACATAAGTCTAGGCATTACATAAGTATATATAGCTCCTAATTTAGCCTCGAATTTCGCTGGCAACAATACATAGAAATACATACTGTCAGTAGATCTTCCACCTTCATCATCATAAAGATAGTTAAGTAAAGCATCTTCTGCATATCCTGCATCTATAGTAGCCCATCTAGCTCCTATACCATAATAGAAAGCCAATTTTACAGGAAGACTTATTTGTACAGGATAATTATCAAATCTTGTAAGCATTATACTTCCGTATACAGATCCTCCTAATACCATAGGAGCTATTTGTGTTCCTGCTACATCATTTGTAACAGTTGAAAGCTGTATACCATAATGAAGCGACATAGTAAATTCATCTAATAAACCGCCTCTAAACATAAAAGAAAATTTAGGTGTTGTACTTAATGATAATTTTCCACCATAATATTTTTCATCTCCAAGAGAAAATGAGAAAGGTAATGTAAATCTATATTTTTCTGTAGCTAAACCAAAAGAAAATGAATGGCTATGAGCAACAGGCATCTTTTTTTCACTAAGCTCATTATATAAATTAAATTGATATCCAAAGCCAAATATACCGTAACTTAACCCTACAAAACCTTTAGGTAGAAATGCTAATTTTCTTCCTCCATCAGCATTTGTATAACTATTATTTACTATATGTGATAAATCTAATATTGATACTCCTAATTTGAAAGGGGTGTTATGATTCATAAGCGGAGCAAAATCGTATATTGTACTTACTCTATCAGATCCAAATCTTGTTGAAGTAACTCCTTCTATCAAGTTATGCATATTATCTTTATCTACTATATCGTCTATAGCAAAAGCAAAAGAATTTAATATTAACAGCATCAGGAATATTATTTTTTTCATTTTTTCTCCACTTGTCTTATACTCATATTACAAAACAGATTTTATTTAATAATGTAAATAGTGTAAATATAATTATATATTTTATATAATTTAATTGCTACACTAGTTTATAGCAGAAACACTATTTTTTCAAGTGCCTATTTTTTACATCATTCAAAAAGTAAATTAAAAGGTGTTTTCTTCCGATAAATTCACATACGGAATTAAAAATGATAAAAGATTTTTTTTATTTTATAGTTATAATACTATCTAAAACTATAATAGATTTATTTAGATCATTTGGAAGTATTATAATATTCGGATTTATTTTATATGTTCTATCATCTATCACTAGAAGAATATTTGCTAAAACATTAGGCTCTAAAACAGAAGTATATATTACAGGCTGGATAGGCACTCCTATACATGAACTATCACATGCCTTATTTTGTTTATTATTCAAACATAAAATTAATGATATAAAATTATTTAACACAAAATCTGATACTATAGGATATGTTCTTCATAGTTATGATTCAAGAAGTTGGTATCAGCAAATGGGCAATTTTTTTATAGGGGTAGGGCCGATTATTATTGGAACTTTAATAGTTTATTTATTATTTATATTGCTAGCCCCTGAATTAAAGAATAATGTATTTGAAATACCTGTCATTAAATATAAACAAGTATTTAATTCGGATATACTTTCAATATTCTACTATACAATATCAAATATATTTGTATATACCTATAATATATTTATCAATATTATCAAAAATGTGATAGCGTATTCTTCTTTTAAGAATATTACTTTTTGGATATTTTTATATTTATCAATAGCAATAGCTTCTCATATGGAGTTAAGCCCTGCTGATATTTCACATGCTTCAAAAGGTATTATAGTTATATTTGCTTTGTCATTAATATTAAACACATTATTTATTATAATGAAAGTATTTTTTAAATTGGATATTCCTATTTTTATAAATCAGTTTTTTAATAGAATTCTAGAAACATATAATATGCTGTTAATATTTTCGGCTATAATATCATTATTCAATTTTCTAATATCATATATAATTTTAACTCCTATTAATTTAATAAAAAATAGAAGTTTAATTAATCCATTTACAAGCTGATAGTAGATAGTAAACTTTATTATGATTCAAAAATATAATTAATATTAGATTTTAGAATAGTTTTAAGAAAAAATAAGATTGTTTATTATTGTTTTTTACCAAATTTATTTTTAACAAAATTACTTAAAATATTCAATTTATCAGCAGTAGCCTCTTTTGATGCCTCTAAGTTTTGGCTTTCTATTTCTTCATAAACTTCTTTTCTGAATATTTTTACATTTTTAGGAGCATTAATACCTAGTTTGATTTGATCGCCTCGTATATCTACGAGCATTATTTCTATATTATCTCCTATTACTATGCTTTGATTGATTTTTCTAGAAAGTACAAGCATTGTTATGAACTCCTTTCTTCTGTATTGGAATCATTATCTTCTAAAAGAATAGAATGTCTAGTAGTGTATTTATCACCTGAAACGGTACACTGTTTAGCTTTGTGATTTTTTATATTAAAAACTACAGGGGCTACTAAATTAGCACTCATAGATTTAAAATCACTATTTGGAATGCTGACAATAGTAAGAAGGTATAAATCTTCATTATTCTCTATACCTAAATATTTTATATCATCATCATGTACATCAGGTTCATAATTTTTGAATATTAAAAATGGATCTATAAGTATAAAGCATACATTTTTATCATCTTTAGACTGAAGTATTTTAAAAGTTCCTTCCTCGTCCATATTGACAAGATAAAATTCATCATAAGCCTCAAATGCTAATATAGTACCATTTAAGTGATATAATGAATCATCTGAAACTTCTATTTTTCCTAGTATCCTAGATTCTATTTCCGGCATATAATTATTTCCTTTTATACATTAATAATATTTTATATTGTCAGCATTTTATTTTTTATCTTATTTAGATTATCTTAAATAATCCATAAGAGTTCTGCCTAATAATCTTCCTGCTGTTTGTAATGAAGCATTATGAGCATATTGCCACATATTGAAATTAACAATTTCTTCAGCATAGTCAATATTTTCATTTTTAGCCAAAGCCTCTTCAATAGCTAATTTCTGATCTTCAAAGCTAGCATAACCCATATCAAGTCTTGTAACTTTAGAAGATGCATTAGCCTGAACAGTAGCAACATTATCCAAAGAACTATCTATATAACCTAAAGCCTCACTTCCTATAGCTCTTACATCATCATTAAGCATAGCATCTCTTAAATAAATAAGAGTTTCAAATACGCTTTTTCCTGTAACTAAAGCACTAGGTTCATAGTTGTTTTCTAGATTATTAGCAGCACCTTCTCTTACTAATCCTATATCTTGTAAAACTGTACCGCCTGCTAAATCTTGTAAAAGTATTTTATGAGGAGAACCTGTTTTTAATTGTATAACTTTTTCTCCGCCTCTTAAATCTCCTATACTTGCACTTACATTACCATTAGCATCATTTATTCTCTGAACTATGGCTTCAATATTATCGCCTTGTTTAATATTTACAACCATATCATCTATCATAATATCCTGATCTTCAGCAGCAACATAAGTTGAAGCATCTGTTGTAGATATTATTTCCATATCAGTACCCCAGAAAGCATAATTACCTGGAGTTGCTACATTGATAAGTTGTCCATTTTCTACTTCTCTGTTTTGAGCATTTCCATCGCCTTCATACATAACGGATTTTACGATAGAACGGCCTGCTTTTTCATCATATCCGTAGAATGCTCTGAAAGGTGCTGTTTTTATACTTGTTCCTGAGAATATATACTCACCTTTGCTTTGAGTTTTTGATATATCATATATTCTCTCTATCATTTCTTCTACTTCCATAGCCATTTTTGCTCTGTCATCTGCTCCGTAAGTGCTGTTTGCACCTTGAACTGCTAAATCTCTTGCTCTATTCAAGGCCTGAGTGATAGCTGACATAGAATCATGTGCTACGCTTAATTTTTCTTTTCCATCAACTATATTGCTTTGATATCTGTCTACTGAAGACATTCTAGTTCTATAGTATATAGAATTAATAGTTGAAGTAACATTCTGGTGAGGGTACTGCACCCTTTGACCAGTAGATAATCTAGTTTGAGAAGCTTCCATCTCATTATAGTTTCTTTTTATTGTACTAACTGTTCTATTAAATTGGGCTTGTTCAGTAACTCTCATTTTTTATCTCCTGTTTTAATATAGAAATGATTTTTATATCGTTTCCATTTTCGTAATAATCTAAAATTCTTTTATTATTTTTTTATTATTAATAAAAATTGTTCGCCAAAAAAGTATAGCAAATAAATTTGCTATACGCTCACAATTTTTATATTTTTATTATTAGTAAAAATTTTTTATTATTGCTATGTTCACCCACCTGTATGGTGCCTACTTGGTACGCCTGCAATAACCTACTTGCTGGTTTTGGCTCACTTTTTTTATTATTGCTAGCTATAAACTCGCTTTTAATAAGCTTACAACTTCCTTAGTTAGTTTAAACTGCTCATTTATAGCTTTAAAATTAGCATTAATTATAGCATTTAAATTTTTATTATTTTTATAACAATAATAAAAACTATTCTTATTATCGGAATATAAATTATAAAAAACATTCATACATACATATAGATGATATTAAATTTACTTTATAAAAAATTACATTTCCGTTAATATTATGTTAATTAAATATGTTTATGGAGTATTAATATTTTATGATAATTATAAAAGAAAGTATTGAAGTTTCAGAAATTAAGAATATGCTTGGAAATTTTTTTACTGATATGGTTAAAGGTGTTGTTGATATAGAAAAAAATGAATTAGCTTTAGATGCGGAGCTTCATAGTGATTTGGAATCTTTACTCATAGAAAATGGTTCTTTACAAAAGAATTTATGGGGTATTAATATTTATCCTGAATTAGATGATGAAGATTTTATAGAGTTTGATTCTTTAATTAATATAAGACCTGCTGATAATAATAGAAGCAGATATGTTGAAGATGAAAATATTAGAAATAAAATAATAGAAATATTAAATAATTTAATAATTAAGTAATAGGTATATTTATGAGTTATATGCATAAAGATTCAGCAAATGGAAAATGGAATACTTTGAGTCTTGCCGAACAGATGGCTAATATTGGAAGTGAAGTTTACAGAGCAATAAAATTTAAAAATAAAAATAATTTTGAATATTCTAAAAATGCTGCATATAGAGCTTTAGAGCTTATTGACTTGACTATATTAGCCCAATACAAAAAACATAGTATAAAAGAATTTACAAGGCTTAGAGAAGTTTTATGTGATTATTTGCTTGGGGATAATGAATATAATACAGATGAAAGCATTATGAAATATTTTGATAGTTTTGCTTATATATTAGCAAAAAGAAAAGGAAAATAAAATTTAATAGTTTTATTTTTTATAAAATCTTTTAAAAATTTATTTCATATTTACTATTAATCATTCTTTAGTTTTTCCTATAATAGCCTGCTGACATATATCATTATATCTGGTATCTCTTTTTCTTTTTTCTATTATTACTATACCGTCATAATAATGAATAGAGTAGGCACTGTCTGTAAAAGCATTTGGGTATAAATCATCTTCTTCAGTAGCCCAATAGGCATTAAGGGAGTCTATTAAATTTTTTGTGTATTCTATATATGAATTAGGATTTTTATAACCGCCTCCGAAATTAGGCCAATATGAAGTATAAACATCTTCACATAAATAAATTCCATCATCTTTTACATGTTCATACATCTCTTCAAAAGTAGTTATTTGCTGATTCATTCTATGTCCGCCATCATCTATTAAAATATCTAATTTTGGAATTTGGCTTTTTACTTCTTTTAAAAATTCTCTGTCATCTTGAGAGCCTATGAAGATTTTTATATTATCTTGTTCAAATTGTTTGCATTTAGGGTTTCTATCTATTGCATATATGTTGATATTTGCATCAGGGTTATTGTTTCTGAAATATTCCCTCCACATCTTCACAGCTCCTCCGCTTCCAACACCAATTTCCATCATATTAATATCTTTACCTCTATATTTAGAGAAATGCCTTTCATATATATCAAAAAAAGGCAGATGTTTGAAAATAGCTTCTCCTTTATTATTCAAAAAATAATTATGCAAATCATATTTAGATTGATCTTCATTATCATTTATGAGTATATCTCTTATTATTTCCAATTTTTTATATCTTCTTCGCTGTCGCTTTTCACAAGTAAAAGATTTTTATGCTTTTTCACTCTTAATTTTTTTATTTCAGATTTTTTGCCTTTTTTCATTTATTTTCCTTATGATATTCAATAGAATTAATATTATGTTAATTCTTTATACTATAAAATTTTAAATTGTCAAGAATGTAAAGTATTATTAAAATTGAACATCTATATAATTTGTTTTTTATTAAAATTATTATACATATATATCAATATTTCATATTAAATATATGTAAAATAATAATTTTTGTATTGTAAAATATCTTTAAAATGTTAAAGTTTAAATATACATATTAAATTATTAAGGAGTATGAAAACTTATGAGAAAAATAATACTTTCTATTATAATGTTTATCGCTATTGCATCCACATCATTTGCGGTTAACGGCGGTTTTGAGTTTATATTGAATGTACCTATTGGAATGAGTGTTGGTGTTTATGATTATGATTTAACTGATAGAGCTGAAAACCTTGATGTTTGGCTTAATGGTGAAATAAGAAATAATGTAGGAAGAAATAGTGGAGTTGGTTTTGATATAGGTGTGACTGCTCAGCTTGGTTATATGTTTAAATTTACTGATAAATTGGGATTAAGTGTTCTTGGTGAAGTAGGATATAGTCATGATACTTATTCTTATATTAGTAAACTTGATAAAAATATTTCATATACATATTCTTTTGAAAGTATACAGATTGGTATACTTCCTAAATTTAACTTCTTTAATTTTTCTGTAGGAATTGGAGGAGGTATTAAATTTCCTATGGCTGGAAATTATCATTCAAAAATTGGATCAATTAGTACTGATACAAAAATAGATTCGGATTATATGAAAAGAAATTTCAAAACAGGTGTTATTCCTTATATAAAATTTACTTTTGATTATTCTATTTTCTTTACAGAAAAGATGGCATTTAATATAGGTTTATATCTTGGATATGATTTTGGAGTAGAACCTAATTTATATTTCATTAATACAGGGCTTCCAAATTGGAATTTAGGTAATAATACTTTAGTAGTTGATGAAGTGAGTTACTCTAGTTTTGATATAGGTATACAATTAGGATTTAAATTCGGACCTAGAACAAAATAAAACAAAATAAAATATTATAATTTATTGAATAATAAAAAGAAATAGTTTATCTTTAATTTAGATAACTGTTTCTTTTTTATTTTTACTATTTAATTGCAGAGTTAAATTATGAATAATGATATTAATAAAATTATAGAAATTGCTAATAACAATCAGAAAAAAGCATTTGATATTGTAAAAGAGCTTGATATTGAAAATGCTTTTAAAGGTATTGGGGCAAGAATTAATTTAGTAGGTTCTTTAAAAATGGGGCTATTAATGAAAAATAGAGATATTGATTTTCATGTTTATACACCTGAATTAAATATAGAAAAAAGTTTTTTAGCAATATCAAAAATAGCTTCAAATAAAAAAATACAAAAAATTACTTATACGAATTTAATAGAAACAGAGGAGCATTGTATAGAATGGCATTTGTTTTATAAAGGCAATGATAAAGATGATAATGAAAATTGGCAGATTGATATCATTCATATACTGGAAGGTTCTTATTATGACGGATATTTTGAAAAAGTTGCTGATGATATAATGAATATGCTTACTGAAGAAAAAAGAAATATAATATTAAAATTAAAATATGAAACTCCTAATGATATAAAAATAATGGGTATAGAATACTATAAAGCCGTTTTAAAATATAATATTACAACCTTTGAAGAGTTTATGAAATGGAGAGATAAACATATATTTAATGGTATTATAGAATTTTAGTTATATTCTATAAATAAAGATTGCAATCATATTTAATAAAGCATATAAACAAATATAGTTAATATATTTCGATTTTATATAATTTATATTTTCTATAAAATAGATTATAGGTACGAATCCTAAAGTAAATGATGAATAAAAATAATGAGGTCTTCCTCCTCCGGCAATACCGCCTACCATATAAAATACTATAGTAGAAATTATATATACAATATAGAAAAATAATAAATCTTTTAAGGCATTTGTTTTTTTATCATTATCTGTCACCATTTTTTTAGTAAAGAAATGTTTATAAGTATATATTAATGCTGTTAATGCAAATAGTAATGATAATATATAAAATATAAAAGTAAAAGCATATAAAGGGTTGCTTCCAAAATATGCATTTATTATGTCTTTTATTCCATTAGTATATTTACCTCCGGATTCATTAGTAGTAAATAGAAATATAGAATAAATTTGAGGAGGCTGTATTACATAATGAGCTAATTCTGATTTTCTACCCAATATTTTTGATAAACTTTCAAAGTTATTTTTGAATTGATATATCAAATAAGGAAGATATGTTAAAAATGATATAAATACACCTATTGATAAAGGAATAATATTTTTTTTAGTATCTTTTTTCCATCTTATTATTAAAAACACTATTAATGAAGGAATTATAGAAAAAAAGTTGGAAAAATGACATTGTGCTGATAAAGCTAATATAGGAAATAATAAAACAGCGTATATAAATTTTTTTTCATTATATAAATATTCATAAAGTACAGGTAAAAATATAAATGATAATATAAAAGGGTTATGAGGATTATATATATCATTTCCTGCCCTTAGAAAATACACATTAACCGACATCAGCATTAAAATAATAGTAAACGTAGTGAGTGAAAATCTCTTATAAAGCCAAACAAAAAATATAATACTTATTAATATAGAAGTAATTAAATTAACAAGTCTTGCACCTTCGTAAGTTTGCCCACCGATTAAATATTTAATCATATATGTTAAATAAAAATAACCTCCTGGTACTCTTGAATCCTCTTCGCTATCATAAGTTTCAGGAGTATTTAAAAATGCACCTTCAATTGGTAATCTTTTTTCTTTAATATGTTTTTTTGTTTGATAGAATTGATACTGTTCATCTAATCTTGGAGGATTACCTAGAATTGTTTTATTGTATATATAAAATCTTAAAAATATTCCAATGATAATAGCTGTTACTGAAAGTATTATTAATAACTTTTTATTATTTATATTTATCATTTTTTATCCTTGTAAACATTTTCTTTCTTTGATATATTAAATTTTGAAAGTATATAAACAACACCTATTAAAAATCTTAGGAAGTACATTGATATTGAATAAATAGGGTGTAGTAATAATTTTTTCCATTTTCCTTTTTCTACATATACGCCTATATAACGATAAAACATACCAAATTGTTTTTTAGTTGTTTCATCATGTCCCCATTTATTGAAATAATTATTGAAGCTTGAAGCATAATAACTTTTTTTTATTATATATTGTTTTAGAGTATGATTTTCATGATGATATAATGGTGATTTTATTATATCAACTTTTCCTATTTCTTTTATTCTTCTATCTATATCCCAATCTTCTGCAGAATTTAAATTTAAATCAAAACCGCCTATTTTTATGAATGCTTCTCTTCTAAAGAATCTAACAGCATCTATAACTGTGGCATCATAAAAAGAACGTTCAAAATTTCTTACTCTGTTAAAAAAAGTATTTCCATAAATTTTTTCTGGTATATAAAGAGCCTGCACATCTTTATTATTTTCAAAAAATTCTAAACATTCTGTTATAACATTTTCTGATATAGTCATGTCAACATCTAAAAATCCTATTATTTCACCGCTTGACATTTCAGCTCCATAATTTCTTTGTGCAGAACGCTCAGGGCCTTTTATAAAAGTTTTTGCTCCTAATTCTTTGGCTATTTCTACGGTTCTATCAGTTGAGCTGTTATCTACTAGTATTATTTCTGTATCTTTATAATTAGAATTTTTTACTGCATTGATACAATCAGCGATAAAATTTTCTGAGTTTTTAGTTGTTATAATTATACTTACCATTTATTTACCAATTTTTATTTATGATTGATAAATAATATATTCATAATAAAAAAATAACAATATTATTTAACTATTTTTAATTTGATGATGTATAAATTATAATAAAAAGCGGAGCTATAAGCCGTATTCTGTCATTTAAGGTAAACATTTATCTGTGCATTATATCACTACAATGCTTTAGCGAGCCACCTGAAACATAGGAAAAGGGCAATCCGTTTCTGTTTGCTCTTGCCTCTCATGGGGTTTACACTGCCATTCATGTCGCCACGAATGCGGTATGCTCTTACCATGCCTTTTCACCCTTACCAAATTGGCGGTATATTTTCTGCTGCACTTTCCATAGGCTTTCGCCTTCAAGCCGTTAGCTTGCATGAAGCCCTTTAGAGGTACGGACTTTCCTCAGTATTAGTTACTTAAATACCGCGTTTACCCACTCCGCATAGTCAATTACTCTATTATAAAACTTACAAAATGTCAATCATTAATTTTTATTTAATTAACAAATTCAATACCGCACGGTAAGTAATATAAAAAATATAAATTAAGTTATAATACACAATATTATTAATATTAAAAATACTTTCTTAATCGTGCGTTTAGTTAATTATAAATCTAATCAAAACTTGGGCGGGCATGCTTTTTTATTTGAAGCAGTAAGGAAATAAAGATTAAAATTTGAAATAAAATAATAAGTATATAGGGTGGGGTGTGTAAATAATTTTTTAAATATTAAATTAATTGATTTTTTTATTCTTGTTTATTATACTCAATATATGAATAAAGAAATTATTGAAAACATATTATTAACTTTAATAAATGAATTCAAAAAAGATGAAGAAGAAAAATATAACGCTGTAAGCAATACTATATATTCTATTCATAAATCATTTTTATATGAAGAAGAATTAAAAACAAATAGATTAAATGAAATCTTCTCTAAAATTAAAATAATAATAGAAAAAGTAAAAAATGAAATGAAAAAATTTCCTCCTCAGTTTTGTATATTTGATGTGGTAAATTTACAAAGACATGAGAATTATAATAGTAATTTACTTGCCAAGTTTCTTAAAATAAATATAGAGAATGAAGGTACTGAATTAAGTTTTGTTAAAGATTTTCTAATTTATTTAAATGATAAATTTAAATGGGGTTATTATGGATTAAAAAATATTGAAGAATTAGAAGAAATAAATCATTTAGATATAAAAATAAAAAGAGAAGAATATGCAGGTAGCAGAAGAATAGATTTATTTATATCTTATAAAAAAGACTTTGCAATTATAATAGAAAATAAAATATACGCTGGAGAGCAAGATAATCAATTAGATGATTATTATCAGAATAAGAAAAAAGATAATTATAAAAATTTATATATGATTTTTCTCACTCCTTCAGGCTATGAGCCTTATACTTTATCAGAAAAATCCAAAAAAGAACTTGGAAATAATTTTCAAACATTAAAGCATAGCGATATAGCTTTATGGCTTGAGAATATTTTAGAAAATGAAAAATATTCTTTTCTTCATGATTCAAATATTTTATTTAAAGATAATGATAATAAATATATAAAAGATTATAGGCTTTTGAAATCTGCTATTATACAGACTATACATAATGCCAACATGATAAGCAATAATACAAAGGAGCTTGATATGACAAAATCAAAAATACAAGAACTATTGGAAGCCAATATTTTTAAAGACATACAAACTGTAGAGGACGCGGAAGAATATAGAAAAATATTTACTAGTGTTATAGATATTATTAACCAAAAACAAATTCACATAATAGTTAAACCACATATTGAGTTTACAGAAAAAGTATTAGAGTATTTAAAAAATAATGATAAATCAAAATATTATATTTTTTTGACTGAAAGAAAAATTATTAATGATATATATCAAGAAGGATATTCTCATAATATAAAATATAGTTTTTGTAATGGAGAAGTTGAGTTGATATTGGAGAGTAGTAAAGATTGTTTTTTCTTCATATTTACTTGTATAATTTAAATGATAATAAGAAATATAATATTTTAAGAAAAAATTAAATTTAGAAATAAATAAAATATTTTGTAAGTTTTATGAAGATAAAAATTATGTTTATCGTTATAATATAGATACAGAAAAAGACAGCCCAGAGGAAATTGCTGAAGCTATGATTAAGCTTTATAATCTTTTGAAAGAGAATTTATGATTATTTGATATATACTGAAAATTTTTAAGTTTGTCAACCGCGAGCTGAGGCACCTTCCCGCACGGCACTGTTTCATCTTATCAAATGTCAACTATATGTGCGGTTGATTACCTATTATTATACAAAAATTAATAATTTATCTTACAGGTAAAACAATTTTAGTATTATTTAGTACTAATTTTATAATTGCACTTTTTGGTTCTTTTTGCGGCGGGAAAAAGAACAATAAAAAATTAACAAATTTGAAAAATTTCACTATATACTACTATATTGTTATCTAATTATATCTAATAAAATTTTTAATGTAGTTAGTAAGGAAATACTTACGAATATTGGTTTTATAACTTTTATTCCTTTCTTTATAGCGAACTTAGCACCGAAGTAAGTTGATGTCATTATGAAAGGTATAACGAATACACCAGCCATATAGTTTACTTTTCCCTCTATAGCAAATATTATTAATGAACATAAATTGCTTGTGAGGTTCAAAGCCTTAGCATTACCAGAGGCAAGAAGAAAATCCATTTTATAATAAAGTACAAAAAACATTATTAAAAAACTTCCTGTACCAGGTCCGAATACCGCATCATAAAAACCCAAAAGAAAAGCAAGAAACATTCCTACTATATAGTTTTTAGTTTTTAGATTATTTTCATCGAATTGATTTTCTGTACCGAAAGTTTTTGAAAATAAAGTGTAAATACCAACGGCTAAAATAAGTATCATTATTAAAGGCTGCAATATTTTAGCATCTATTAATACTATGACCTGAACACCCACAATAGAGCCTAATATTGTCATTGGTATTAAAAACTTTATTAGTTTGGTTGTAAGTTTACCATTTTTGAAAAATGTAAAAGCAGAAACTATAGCTCCTGATGTTGAAGTAAATTTATTTGTAGCTAATGCAGTATGAGGAGGAATTCCGGCTATCAAATAAGCAGGCAAACTTATAAGTCCGCCGCCTCCTGCAGCAGCATCAACAAAACCTGCTATGGAACAGCCTATTATTATAATTATTAAATTTTCTATACTAAGCATAATATCAGTACAAATAATCTTTTAAATATTAAAAGTAATTATAAAAATTGTTTTATTAATAAAGATAAAACAATTTTTATTAGCAATAGATATTATATCTTTGATGTTTTTTTGTCAAATAATTTATATGAATTCTTATTGATTTATTTTTTATATGTTATATATTAATTATTTAGTAAACATAATCTTTTAATATGTAAACTAAACATAATATTGTATGTAAGGGATAAACTATGAATAAGAAAATACCTTTTTCACCTCCAGATATAACAGACAGCGAAATTAATGCAGTAGTTAATGTATTAAAATCGGGCTGGATTACAACAGGTACAGTAAATAAAGAATTTGAAGAAGAACTTTGCAAATATATAGATGTAAAAAGAGTAAAATTATTTTCCAGTGCCACTTCAGCTATGGAATTGGCTTTAAAAATATTTGGAGTAGGCGATGGTGATGAAGTAATAGTGCCTGCTTATACTTATGCTTCTACTGCTAATGTTGTAGTTCATTTGGGTGCTAAAGTAGTATTTATAGATGCCAAAGAAGATGATTTTAATATAGATTTAGAAAGACTTGAAAAAGCTATAACTAATAAAACTAAAGCTGTTATTGCAGTTGATATTGGCGGAAAACCTTGCGATTATGATGCTATTATAAAAATTTTAGAGAGTAAAAAAGAATTATTTAATGCATCAGAAAACAAATATCAAAAAGAATTAAAAAGACCATTATTTTTACTTGATGCAGCTCATTCAATAGGTGCCGTTTATAAAGGAAAAAGAACAGGTTCGCAGGCTGATATGTCTTCTTTCTCTTTTCATGCTGTAAAAAATATAACAACTTCAGAAGGTGGAGCATTGTCTTTTAATGATATAGGAAATTTAAATGCTGATGATATATATAAAGAACTTTCTATATTATCTTTACATGGACAAAATAAAAGTGCTTTCGATAAAAACAAAGGCGGTAAAGGTGCTTGGAGATATAATATAGAATTGCCTGGATATAAATGTAATATGAGCGATTTGCATGCTGCTATTGGTTTATCGCAGTTAAGAAGATATGATTCAATGCTTAATCACAGAAAAAAAATAGTAGATATATATAATTATATTTTAAGTAAAAATAAAAGAATAATACTTCCTAATTTCAAAGATGATCACAGTGAATCTTCATATCATTTATATTTAATAAGAATACAAGATTTTGAAGAAGAAGACAGAGATTTATTTATAGATAAAATGTCAGAATTAGGTATAACATTAAATGTTCATTATTTGCCTTTGCCAGCACATAAGGCTTATATAGATTTGGGTTACAAAATGGATGATTATAAAAATGCATTTAATTTATATAAAAATCAAATAACATTGCCTTTATACAGCACATTAAAGGAAGAAGATGCTGAGTATATTGCACTTAACATAATTAAGTATTTGAATTAAATAATAATGCTTTATATTATCATAATTACTATAATACTACTTTTTGTATTAGTTTTTTTATTCATCACTCATTTTAATAATAATGAGGAAAAAACATATTTAAATAATATTGATAATGATAAAGAAATATTAACTTTTATATCTGTAAAGAATTATGATAATGAATTAATTAACATAATAAATACAACTAAAATATCAGGAATTATAATAAATATTGATAATTTGGATATTGATACGCTTTATAATATTATAAAAACTATTAAAAGAAGTATTAATAGAAAAATATTCATAGCATTGGATCAGGATTATAAATCCACTTATAATATAGCCTATCATCAGAAGTTTAAAGTTTATCCTAGTTATATAGGGGAGAGAGAAAGCGAAGAATATGCTTATAAAATAGCCTATGAAAGAGCATTAAAATTAAAGTCTTTAGGTATTAATATGATTTTATCGCCTATATGCAATACCTATTGTAATGAAAAATCACATTTAAAAGAGAATATATTTACAAATGATAAAATACTTGCTTCAAGACTCATATATCAAACTGTAAAAGCTCAGAAAGATGCAGGAATTATAACTGCATTAAAATATTTTCCAAAATACTATGATGATGAGTTATATATAGATGAAAAAATAGATAATGTAGAAAACGTATTGGATAATAGAGAAACATTTTTAGCAGGAATAAAAGCTAATGCGGATATTATAGTGATGTCGCATATAAAGAATGCTGATAAATACAAAGATTTTCTTATTAACAATATGAAGTTTAAAGGCATTATAATGACTGATTATATTAATGACAGTAAAAATATAATTAGTTATGGAATTAATGTTTTTTCCTATAATTATTATAGAAATAAAAATATAAAGAATATGATAAAAAATAATATAAAAGAAATGGATCTGGAAGTATGTTCAAAAGTATTAAAATTAATAGAAAGATTATAAATATAGTATTAACTTTGTTTTTAATATTATTATTATTTTATGCATGTAAAAGTGCTTCTAGTGTTATGGAAGAACAAAGTTATATAGATGAGTTAAAACAATCTTATCCTGATTTATCATCTTATATAGATAAAGTAGCAGAAATGAGTGATAAAGAGAGAAAAGGTTTACTTTTGATGGTAGGTATAAAGGATAAGGTGCTTTCAGAAGAGACTATTAAAACTCTTAAAGATAATCATATAATGGGTGTAATACTATTTGATTATAATATTACAGATGAAAAACAGCTAAAAAAGTTAACATCAGATTTAAGGAAATATGTTAACCCAAATATGTTAATTTCTATAGATCAGGAAGGAGGGGAGGTCAATCGCATTAATTTTGATAAGTTAAAAAATATATCTCCAAAGAATATAGGAGATTCAAATAGTGCAGAATATGCTTATAATATAGCTTATCAAAAATCTAAGTTCTTATTGGATTTAGGAATTAATATGATATTAGGACCTTTATGCGATATTCCTAATGATACAAATTCTTATCTATATAATAGAAGTTTTTCAACGAATGTTAATATAGTTGCTGAAATGGTTTCAAATACAGTTAAGGCTCAAAGAGATGCAGGAATTATAAGTGTATTAAAACATTTTCCGGGACATGGAGATACTGCTGTAAACTCTCATAACGATTTTCCAAGCATTAATAAAACTACAAATGAATTATTATCAAATGAGTTTATTCCTTTTAAAAGCGGTATAGATGCAGGGGCAGAAATGGTTTTGGTTGCTCATATAAAAAATAAATATATAGACAATAAAAATACTGCTAGTATGTCAAAAAAATATGCTGATATATTAGAAAAAGATTTAGGCTTTAATGGGGTAATTATTACAGATGATTTGGCTATGACAGGAAACATTGATAAAGGAATTAATTTTGGTATTAATTTGATAAGTAATGTATATGAAAATGTAGAGTATATGTTTGAAGATATAGATGCTGATATCATTTCATGTGCGAGATTATTAAAAATAATTTCAGAAAAATAATTCATCCCGCACATAGAAATATCATTAATTTCAATTGGCCTGTTTCTTTTTCCTATTACTGTTAGGATTTCTCTTATATGTTAGAGTTTCATCTAATCCTGATTTAACATATTCATTAATAATGTTTACTACTGTGTGATAAGTAACATTATATTGTTTTGCTATATCAGTGTGAGTAAGTCCTGTATTTTTCTTTTCATCTAATGCCAAAATGATATTTGCTCTAGAAATGAGTCTTTTTGATTTTCCTTCCTTTTTAATAAATTCTTTGATTTTTTCCTTCTCCTCTTCACTTAAGGATATCATGTGTTTAGTTGTTATACTCATTCGAACCTCCTATTAAAAGAATACATATAACTAACATTAAGGATAAAGAGATTTTTAAGAATAAAATTATAAAAATATAGTCAAAGAATAAAATATATTTGTTAAAATATCAAAAAATAATTTAGGTAAATTATGTCAAAATATATAGATAATCTAATATATTTTTATTCCAATATATATTTTATAAACCCTTGTTGTATGATAAAGATTATCATAATATGAATAAAATATCAATATGAAAAATAAAATTGGAATTTTGTATAACAAATCTTATATTTATAACATCATTTTATACAAAAAGAACATAATAAATATTATTATCTTATTATATTCTAAATAATAATATTTCTTTTTCTATGTTATAAAATTATTTTCTATAGTATTGATATATTCTTTTGTATTTATTTTTATGTTATTTAAAAATGTATCATCATCTATAAGAGGTATATTTATATTAATATTAAGTACAGAGCCTTTAGCACATGCAAATGCTAAAACATAAGCTGAAGCAATATCAGTAACAACATTACTGTTTCCATATTTAATTACTATTTCAAAAAAGGCATCAATTCATAACAAGATTTCAAAGCACTGAAAGGAATATCTATAGCTTTTTTGGCAGCATCAGATATAGCAGTTTTTCTTTTTGCTTTTTCTTCATCTGTATTTTTAGGAAGTTTCATAGCTTCCATAAATGCATTAAAACTTTCTGCATCCTTATCAACTATGTCCATTAATCTGCTTTTTATATTTCTTATATTTTCTATAGCCTTATTAAAATTATCTTGTTCCTGCTGACTTAATTCCAAGAACTTTTTTTTATTAACTGTAAGATGTCCAACCATACCAGCTAATGCACAAGCCAAACTTCCTACAGCTCCCATAACACTTCCGCCTCCTGGAGCAGGAAGAGAACTATCAACATCATTTATATAATCCGCTAATTTTTTATCGATTAATTTTGACATATATAATAACTCCGAAAATATTTGTATCTTATTGCCACTGATTTTAATATATCATAAAATAAATATCAATAGTAAAAATATAATATTGTATTGTTATTTGTTATTTTTATGATATTATATACAAAGTAAAATTAAGGATTTTTATGAAAAATATTATACTTTCTATATTTCTTTGTCTATTTTTTGTAAGCTGTTTAGATTATACTCAGTATGTAACTGTAGATGAAAATAAAAATGTAACAGTTGTTGCAATAGTTACAGTGTCTAAATCTTTAATAGAATTGGCGGCCTATTCAGAAGGTTATGAGGAGGGTGTTCCTGATTATTATTATGAAGATATATTAAGAGATATGGAAAGTGAAGCTAAAACTTCTTATCCTAGAAATTTTAAATTTAAATATATAAATAATGATAATGAAATAGGACTTTATGTAAATGGTGTTTTAAAAGAAAGTGATATAACAGAAGATGATAATTCATTATTGCCTGTAAGAAATGGAAATAAATTTTTATTTACACCTTTTAAAGATTCTGAAAATACATCTGAATATAAAGAATATGAATCTATGTATAGCTCTATGAAAATGAAATTAATAGTTTCAAAATCTTATATACCGACTGTAAGTTCATGCTATCTTTCTTCTTATGATGATATAAAAGATGTTAATGTTTATGATTTAAGAGATGCATTTTTAATAGAAATTCCTATATTTTCAGGTATGAATAACCCTGTTTTATATATTGAATTATAATAAAAAATATTATTATATGTATTTCATATTGAACAATAAAAATAAATATTCATAATTGACAATTATTTATTATCAATTATAATAACGATATTATGAGATTAATATTAATACTGCTTGTTTTTATCCTATCTGTATATGTTTTTCCAGCATTTTATGTAATTCATCATTCACATCATCATGTACATCATTTAAGTGAGGACTGCGAAACTTGTATGGAAATATTTTCTATAGTGAAAGCAGTAAGTAAAATAATAAAATTTCATAATATATATAATTCTGTAATAATATATTTATCTATTTCATGTATATTTTTTGTAAAAATAAGAAAGTATATATTTTCTTTAAATAATAACCCCACAAGCCTGAAAGTGAAGCTGATAAATTGATTTAAGATCTTTTATATTTTAATGATTTAATTTGTTATATAATTTTTAAATATAAAGGATTTTAAATGCAAAAAAAGATATTAATTGTTTTAACTTTATTATTTTCAATTATTATTTCATGTAATGATGCTAATAAAAGCAGTAAAGAAAATAATAAAGAAATTGATAATAGTAAACTAAAAGTAGTAACTACAATATTTCCAATATATGATTTTACTAGAAATATAGCTGGAGATAATGTTAATCTTCAAATGATAATAAAACCAGGTATAGAGATTCATTCATTCAATACTACACCTGCTGATGTAATAGATATACAAAATGCTGATGTATTTATTTATATAGGTGGTGAAAGTGAGGCTTGGGCTGAAAAAATTATATCTTCTATGAATACTAATAGTAAAAAGATAATAAGACTTATAGATTATGTAAAAGCATTAGATGAAGAGATTGTTGAAGGTATGGAGCATGATATAGATCATAATTATGAAGAAGAAGCAAATCATGAAGAGCATGAAAATCATACTGAAGAAAGCCATACTCATGAAGGTGTTTATGATGAACATATATGGACTTCTCCAAAAAATGCTCAATTAATGGTTACAGCAATATGCAATGCATTATCAGAAATTGATGCTAATAATGCTGGTATATATAAAACAAATGCTGATAAATATAATCAAGAATTAACAGCTTTAGATGAAGAAATAAGAAATGCAGTAAACTCATCTAAAAGAAAAAATATAGTATTTGGAGATAGATTTCCATTCAGATATTTAGCAGAGGAATACGGATTGGAATATAGAGCGCCTTTTACAGGATGCAGCAGCCAAGTGGATGCTAGCCCAAAAACTATTGCTTATTTGATGAATTATATTAAAGACAATAAAATACCTTATCTATACTATATAGAATTGAGTAATGAAAAAATAGCAAATACTTTAATAGAACAAACAGGTGCAGAAAAATTAAAGCTTCATTCAGGACAAAATGTAAGCAAAGATGAATTTGATTCAGGCGTTACATATTTATCTATTATGAGGGATAATTTAGAGAGTTTGAAAAAGGGTTTAAATTGATGTTGAATATAAAAGATTTATCGGTATTTTATGATAGTAATGAGGTATTATCTAATATCAATTTTTCTCTAAATAAAGGAGATTATCTTTCTATAATAGGTGAGAATGGCTCTGGTAAAACCACTTTAATAAAAACAATACTAGGATTAATAAAACCTAAGAAAGGAAGTATATCTTTTAACAGTATAAAGAAAAATGAAATAGGGTATTTGCCTCAGCAGGGAATAGTGCAGAAATCATTTCCAGCAAGCGTATTTGAAGTTGTTATTTCAGGAAGATTGAATAAGAAAAAGTTTCTTCCGTTTTACACTTCTAAAGATAAAAAAATCACTTTAGATAATTTGAAAAAACTTAATATAGAAAATTTAAAAAATAAGTCATATAAAGATTTATCAGGAGGACAACAGCAGAGAGTAGCATTAGCTAGAGCATTATGTTCTACTAAAGAATTACTCATACTTGATGAGCCTTCTACAGGACTTGACCCTATAGCTACAGCTGATTTATATAATTTAATAAAAAAATTAAATGATGAAGTAACTATTATAATGGTTTCGCATGATATAGCGAATGCTGTTAAATACTCTAATAAAATACTTCATATAAATAAAAATATTCTTTTCTTCGGAAGCACAGAAGATTATACAAAAACGGATATATACAGAAAAATATCAGGGGAGGATATGAGATGATTGCTTTGATTCAGGAACTTTTTTCATATACCTTCATTGTAAGGGCAGTTATAGTAGGCATATTAGTATCATTATGTGCAGCACTTTTAGGTGTTAATTTGGTTTTAAAAAGATATTCTATGATTGGTATTGGGCTTTCTAATGTAGGATTTGGAGCTTTATCTCTTTCTTTAATGTTTGGATTTTCTACTCTTCAGCTTTCAATACCTATAGTTGCCATTGCTTCAATACTGCTTTTGAGATTAAGCGAAAACAGTAAAATAAAAGGAGATGCTGCTATTGCTTTGATATCTAGTGTATCTTTAGCGGTTGGTATCATAGCCATCACTGTAAAGACGGGTATAAATACAGATGTATGTAATTATATGTTTGGCAGTATACTTGCTATGAGCAAAAGCGATGTTTATATAAGTATTGCTGTAAGTATTGTAGTTATAGTGCTTTATGTTCTTTTCTATAATAAAATATTTTTAGTAACATTCGATGAGAATTTTGCCCGTGCTGTTGGAATAAATGCTGAATTTTATAATATGCTTATATCTATACTAACATCTTTGATTATAGTATTAGGTATGAGAATGATGGGAGCTATGCTTATATCAAGTTTGATAATATTTCCGGCACTTACCTCTATGCGTATATTTAATACTTTTAAGAGCGTGGTAATTTCATCGGCTATATTATCTGTATTCTGCTTTTTTATAGGTATAATAGTTTCTTTTCAGCTTGAATATCCTACAGGAGCTTGCATTGTTATGGTAAATTTAGCTATGCTTTTAATTTTTTCTATTGTAGGAAGGTTTATAAAATTAGGGGCTAAATAAAAGGAGGGATATTGTATGAAAAAAGTATTATTTTTATTTGCTGTATTATTAGCATTTTCTTCTTGTTCAAAAAAAGAATACAATGATGGTTGGTTTGATATAGAAAAAAATTATGTGGATATACCTCAAAAAAAATATGATTATAGCAGTGTAGGAACTAAATCTGCTAATAATTCTCAAAATAATAATGAGCTTAAACAGGATAAAATAGATACATCAACACTTGATATGAATAATGTAATAGAGATAAAAGAGAGAATGTTTATAAATCAATGTAATGATGTTTATTTGAATCCTGATGATTACAGAGGAAAGTTAATAAAATTGCAGGGAATATATGACGGATTTACTGATAAAGAAACAGGGGAGAAACTTAATTTTGTATTCAGATACGGACCGGGATGCTGCGGATATGATGGGGTTGCCGGATTTGAATTCGATTATAAAGGCAATATACCTAATCCTCAGGATTGGATAGAAGTTGTTGGTGTTGTAGAAATATTAGAAATAGATAATTATGAAACTGTAAGGCTTAATGCAATAAGTTTGAATGTTTTAGATAAAAGGGGCAAAGAATTTGTTGCTAATTAACTTTTGATAATTTCGTATATTTATATTTTATAAACCATGTTGCGGGCAGGATAATAAGGGATATATTATCCTGTCCATTTTTATGTCTTAATTTATATAATTATTTCCAAAAAGCTCCTACTCTTTTTCTTACATTTTCTTTTAAATCATAATAATAAAGAGCAATATCATAAACATGGTAAACACCTTTTTCAAAAACTCCGCCACCTCTAACATAAAAATCATCAATGTTTATAGTGCTGCATCTTATAACACCTCTTGCCTTATCAACTTTAGCATCGGCTATCTTTGAAGGTTTTCCTGCATTTGTAACTATATTAGCTTTAGGGTTTCCGTAATTATGTGATATATTAGCACCTAAACTTTGTTCTTTAGTAGCCAAAGTTTCATCTAATGTCCAAGATATAGGATTTATTGAAATTGCTCCTTCAAGAAGTACGGGATTATATCCGTTAAAATCTGGGGCTTCTGTATTATAAGAAATTATTACTCCTGTATCATATTCACCATTTGCAAATCTCAAATGAGGATTTTCATCTAAATCTTGCTGAGTAACTGAATATCCGAATATATAAGCTGCTACCATTCTGTTTTTTAAATTTTCATTTGTTTTGAAATAGTCTATTAATATTTCTTTTATCATCATAGCACCTTGAGAATGTCCTGCTAATATGAATGGTTTTCCATTATTATAATTTTTTATATAATAATCGAATGCCGCTATTGCATCTTCTTTAGGCGAAGAATAAAAATATTTATCCTGTTCTTCTTTGCTTATATTATTATTTGTATTCATTAAATATAAAGCATCAGCTTGTCTGTAAAACGGAGCATATACATTTCCAACTTCTTCGAATATTCCTGTTTGTTCAAGCATTGAATTTGTAATGGTACTTCTCATTGGTTCATAGTCTATTGGGCATACTATACTGTCATTACTATTTGCTCTTGTCCAAGTTGTAGAATATAAATAAAATACATCTACTTCATTTGATGTTGAAGGTATACTAAGCCAATTATTTTTGTCTGAATAATCGGTTAATTTTGTTTCTGCTGTATTATTGTTTGCAGAACAGCTTAGAATTATAATACTTGATAAAATAGTAATAAAGATTTTAATTTTTATCATTTGAATTCCTCTCATTATTTTTTAATAAAATAAATATTATAATGTATAAAAATTAAAATCAATAACAATTTATTATTATTGTTATACTCACCTTAGTCTATAATAAACTAGTGACTAAAGTTACTAGCTGGCTTCAACTCGCTTTAATTACTATAAGTTATCTCTTTTCCTATAAAATTGTCAGTGAATTTGCCATTATTATATACTATATTTCCTCGTACTATAGTAGTTAAAACTTTTCCGCCTCTTTGATAACCTATATAAGGTGACCAGCCTGCTTTAGTGATTATATCTTTTTCTTCTATTTCTGAATGGTCATTTAAATCTATTATTACTAAATCGGCATCATAATTTTCTTTTAATAAGCCTTTATCCTTCATAGAGAAAATTTCAGCAGATTTTTCACTCATAATTTTTGTAAGTAATTTTAAATCTATAGTATTATCATTAACTTTTTTGAGCATCAACTCAAGAGAATGTTCAACAGAAGGAACTCCGAATGTAAGTTTTTCTAATTTCTCACTTATCAAATGAGGAGCATGATCTGTGCCTATAGTATCTATAGTGCCGTCTAATATTGCGTTCCATAATGCTTTATTGTCGGACTTTTCTCTTAATTCAGGTTTCATTCTAAGGAGCATTTTATTTCTATCATTTTTATTTACATCTTCTGTATTTAAAAATAAATGATGAGGAGTAGCTTCTCCGTAAATTATCATTCCAGAGTCTTTTGCTTTTCTTAGTGAATCAATTTCGCTTTCAAGTGATAAATGGCATAAATATAATGGGGTATTAGTATTTTTTGCTATTTTTATTGCCTTATCAACCATTTTATCTTCAGCATGAACTGTAACTATTTTTGAAACTTCAAATAATTTTTCTAATATTTTATCATCTTCTACAAGCATATTTCCTGTAGAGGCATTAAAGAAAATTTTTGTAGATGCGGCATCATTGATAATATTTTTTATATCATCGCTGTTATCTGCTTTGCTTCCTCCGAAATGAAAGCCGTAATCTACATAAGATTTTCCAATCATCATAGATTTTTTTGAGATTAGATTTTCTTTTGAAATGGTGTTTGGTACAGTATTAGGCATATCCAAAAATACTGTAACACCACCTCTTGCACAGGCTTTACTTCCAGAATTAAAATCCTCTTTATGAGTAAGTCCTGGATCTCTCATATGTGTATGAGGGTCTATTATTCCTGAAAGCACATAATTATAATTAGCATCTATTATATCATCTGTTTTATTATCAGATATATATTTCTCAAAATTATTATCATAATCTATATTTTTTATTTTTTCATTTTCTATTATTATAGATACTATTTTTTCATTATTTGGGATTTTAGCATTTTTTATTATCATAATTTACCTGAATAGTTTATTTTCCTATTTCTCTATTGCAGTAATAGCAGAAATCTCCATAACCTTTTTTCACAACTCTATTTTTTGTTTCTTCAAAATGTGTAACGCATTTATTATTAGGACAAACTATTTCTTTATTTTCTACAACTTCATAATTCATTTCTTTTCTTTTTACTTTAGATTTTATAGCATCTGTAGCCAAAGCCATCATAGCCATTCTTGTAGGAACTCCGTTTCTAGCCTGTATAAAATATTTAGCGTATTTTGTATCATCTAAATCTATATTAATTTCATCAACTCTTGGAAGAGGGTGAAGTATTATCATATCATCTTTACATTTTCCAACAATACTATCTTTTGATATTCTGAATGCATGTTTAACTTCTTCATATTCATTGATATCATCAAATCTTTCTTTTTGTACCCTAGTCATATATAGACAGTCTATTTCTTTTAATACTTCTTCATAATTGCTAAGTTTTTTGTATTTTATATTTGCATTATCCAATTCTTTTAATATATAATCAGGTATTTGTATAACATCAGGAGATATAAAATAGAACTCACCATTGAACATCATTAAACCATCAACTAAAGAGTGAACAGTTCTTCCGTATCTTGTGTCCCCTACAAAAGCAAGTTTTTTATTTTCTATAGTTCCTAATTCTTCTCTTAATGTGTATAAATCCAATAAAGTTTGACTAGGGTGTTCGTTAGCACCGTCTCCGGCATTTATGATAGGACAGTTTGTAACTTCTTCAGCAAATTTAGCAGCTCCGTCAATACTATGCCTCATAACTATAATATCTGAATAGGCAGAAACCATGATTATAGTGTCTCTTAAAGATTCTCCTTTTTTTATAGAACTTTGATCTGGGTTATCAAATCCTAACTCTTTGCATCCCAATCTGTAAGCAGCTGATGTGAATGATAATCTTGTCCTTGTAGAAGGCTCGAAGAATATACTTGTCATTATCATTCCGTCCATTAATTTTCTTCTTTCTCTACTATCAGTGTTATCCAACTCCTTAGCTACATCTAATACTTCAATAACTTCCTCTTTTGATAACTCTTTGATAGATATAAAGTTCCTCATTATTTCTCCCTTAAAAAATAGTTAATTGTTTTTATTGAAAATTGGCATAAAAAAAGGAATAAAATTGTTAAAGATAACAACTTTATTCCCTTTTAAAAAATTCCAACTTAGTAAATTTAAATAAATAGAATAGGTTTGCAAATAAAAAAATATCTTGGATTTAAGAAATATGTTTTTCATTTTTTATCCCGTTCTTTATAAATTGGAAGGATTGTATCATGTATATTAAAAAAAGCAAGTATAAATTTATCATTTATATATTTTTAATATATTGAAATAAAATGTTTTATGGTTATAATTAAATTTATAAGTTTAATTATAGGGTTGTGTATGTACTTAGAATCTATCAATACTCCTTCAGATATAAAAAATTTAGATATAGAACAATTAAAATTATTAGCTTCAGAGATAAGAGAGTTTTTAATAAATAATGTATCTAATACAGGCGGACATTTGGGTAGTAATTTAGGAGTTGTAGATTTAACTTTGGTACTGCATTATTTATTTGATTCTCCTAAAGATGCTTTTATATTTGATGTTGGGCATCAGTCATATACTCATAAAATTCTCACAGGAAGAAAAGATAAATTTAACACTTTAAGAACTTACGGTGGTATATCAGGCTTTCCTAAAAGAATGGAATCGGAACATGACATTGAAGAAACAGGACATTCATCTACTTCATTATCATTTGCTTACGGATTAGCATGTTCAAAGGAGATTTTAGGACTTAGAGGCGAAGTTATAGCTATTATTGGGGATGGTGCTATGACAGGCGGAATGGCTTTAGAAGCTATGAATAATATTGCAAATACAAATACTGATATAATAATTGTTTTGAACAATAATGAAATGTCTATAGGTAAAAATATAGGTGCTATATCAAAATTTTTAAATACTACATTAAATGACAGTTTAGTTCAGGAAGCATCAGAGAAGGTGAGGGATCTTGTGTCAACTTTGCCTTTTGGAGATATTGCTAATGAATTTATAGATAGAGGAAAAGGTGCTATTAGAACTTTTGTAGCTCCTGGAATTGCTTTCAGAGAAATGGGATTTAAATATTTCGGTCCTGTTGATGGTCATAGTTTTGAAGATTTAATTAGTACTTTTCAGAAAGCAAAATCAATAAGAGGACCTAGATTAGTTCAGGTTAATACTATTAAAGGTAAAGGATATAAAATAGCAGAAGAAAATCCTTCTAAATTTCATGGTATAGGACCTTTTGATATAGAAACAGGAGAATTAAAAAATAAATCTTCTTCAAAAACTTTCTCTAATTTAGCTGGAGAATGCATAATAAAAGCAGCCGAAGAAAATAAAAATATTGTTGCTATAACTGCTGCTATGGAATCAGGTACAGGTTTAACTGAATATGCAAAACTTTTTAAAGATAGATTCTTTGATGTCGGTATAGCAGAACAGCATGCTATTACTTTTGCTGTGGGGCTTTCTGAAAATGGTATAATACCTTTTGTATGTTTGTATTCTACATTCCTTCAAAGAGGATATGATCAGGTTATACATGATATTGGTATAATGAATGCTAATGTTAAGCTTATGATAGATAGGGCAGGACTTGTTCCAGAAGACGGAGATACTCATCAGGGTGTATTTGATGTATCTTTTTTAAGAATCATACCTAATATTACAATTATGGCTCCGGTTGGAGAAAAAGATTTTAGGGATATGGTACAAAAATCTGTAGAATATAGAGGTCCTACGGTTATGAGATATAATAAATCAGCTGTAAGAGAATTAAAGGCGAATATTGTATCTGATAATTTTGAGATAGGAAAAGCTCATATTATAAGAGAATCTAATAAAGAAAAAAATCTTATAATAAGTTATGGTCCTACGCTTATTGATATAGTTGATGCTGTTGATGAAATTAATTTTGACTGTTCAATAATAAATCTTTCTACTTTAAAGCCTCTCGATGAAGAAACTATTTTAAATATGATTAGAAAAGCAGATAAAATTTTAATAATAGAAGAAAGTATAAAAAATGGCGGTATTGGAAGTGCAATATTAGAATTAATGTCTGATAATGAAATATATAAAAATGTAAAAGTTCATGCTTTACCGGATAAATTTTTTGAAGTTGCCACTAGAAATGAGCTTTTAAAAATTTATAAATTAGATAAAGAAGGTATAAAGGAAACTATTAAAAGTTATTTTTAATTTATTATAGTTTGATTTTTTTACTTCTTTTAGATATTCTATGAATACATCAGTCATTATAGGATCAAGCATTATATCTTTTTCCAAGAAATTTTCTGTCATAAATAAAATAGCTTCTTTTGGAGTTTTTTTCATATTTTTTGTGAGAGTATCATAAATATCAATTACTTCAAGCATTTTTGCAGGAAGATATGTAAGGCTTTGCAATGTTAATATATCTTTATAATCATAAGATACTATATATTCTATTTTATGATTAGGGTTTCTTCTTAATACTGCTTTATATAGTTCTGTAAAAAGTCCGTAGCCATGACTATAATATTCATGATGTAAAGACACAGTCAAAGCAACACCTTCATTACCTCTCATAAAATATTTAGCAAAACCATAGTCTTTTATAGAATGATTATCTTTTTCTTCGCTTGGTATAGGTATATAATCTTTTTCTTTATCCAAAGAAATATCATGCATTAATACACCTATAGCAATTTCTGAGATAGTGTTATTTTCTATCTTTCTTACGCCTAATTTTACATTTGAATCTAATGTATTTATCTCATTGATTAGATTATATCTTTGATATATTTTTTCTGAGTATTTATAATATGTTTTTTTAAAATCAATTCTCATTTTATTGGCAGCACCTTGATTAAGTTTCTTATTAAAGAAATTTACTGCTTCAATTATCATTATAAATATTCTAATACTATGTCCTATTGTAGTATCAGATTTTAGAGCATCAAAATTATTAAACATATTATTTGTTTCATATTCTTTTACAGATATTATCATAGCTATTTCTGATATTAGAAGCTGCAGTATTTTAGATAAGTTATTTATATCATAATCATCGTTGTTTAATGTATTATTTTCTTTATTTTTTAAATAATCAAGATATTGTATTCTTAACACGAAGCTTATTTCCAAAAGCATTTTAGATATAAGTTCTGCAGTTTCTACATCCAAAAAGTTTTTACGGTAATAAGTTAATTTTATTATATACTGCCTTATATAAGCTGTAACTTCTTTAGTAGACATATTTATTATATTTTCTAATATTTCTTCTTCTTTTTTGGCTATCTCTTTATCTGAAGGAATGCAATGTGTGAATGTTTTATAAAATTCTGTTGTTTTACTGCTCAATTTTCTCACTCTTTAAATATTTCATTTAGTATATCGGAATTTTATATCTAATATTATATATTTTTATATTATGATAATTTTATTCCTAATTATTTTCTTATTTCATTAGTAATTACAAATGTAGTTCTGTTTTCATTAGTATTGCCTACATAATCTATAGATGTAATTTCTGCTACTGTATTAGTTTCAGTACTTACTTGATTTTTTATATCATTAATATCTATTTTTTCAGGAACAACAGTTTCAACATAAGGCATTGAAGCTATTTCATTTATAGTATTAGTTAAATCCTGATTTAATTCTATATTTTTTATAGATATTTTATTGGAATTATCTATATTAGCTTCCATAAATTGATCAACTTTAGTGCCATTTACTTCACCATCTCCATATAAGAATTGTGCTTTTGTATTTCCATCATTATATGTTACAGCAGCTACTCCTGATACTTTAATATTAGCATTTGAAGTAGAAATTATAATAGAATCCGGTTTAGCATTAGATGAAGCTGCTATTAAAAAATCACCTTTATTTAAATGCAATTTTGTATTACCTGCTTTATCATAAGATTCATCAATATTTAATGATGAGTTTCCTTTAACTTTGAATATATTATTGCTCTCTAAATATGAAGTGAGAGAAGAATTTGCTTCTGTAGAAATATTATCTTTGCTGAATAATAAATCGCCGTTTTGTGCAGGTTTTACTATAGCCTTTTGAGAAGATATTTTTACTTTTCCTTTTACATCTACTACTTTCATATATTGATTTGTTTTATAAGCTGACTGCAAACTAAAAGCTATAGAAAGCATTAACAATATAGAAATAATTTTTTTATTCAACATAAATAAAACTCCATATAAAATTACATATTATATTATTAATATTATCGGTATTATAAAAATTATTCAATACTGTTTTTTTTACTGTACATATATTTTAACAGGCGAACTTTTTATAGTTTCTCCTTCTTCCGTTTTTGCTTCTATATAAAAAATGTAATCACCATGTTTCAAATTCCATCTTATGTATTGTTTTTTTAAATCATCAATATTTGCTATTATTTCTTTATTACAGTATAGATTAGCACTTACAACATTTTTAGGTATGTATGAAGATATGAATATATTTTGATATTCTATAGGAAGTGTAGAATCTATTTTATATACAGAGTTGTCTGTAGGCTCTTTTATTGATAGACGTTCTTTTATATTTATAGTTCTTTCAGGTGAGGCATAAGGAACAGCATTTAAATTCATTTGGGGTCTTTCAGCTGAATCATATACAAAAGTATTTTCTGCATTATTAATATTTTCTGTTGTACTATCAGTATGAGTTTCTAAACCGCTATTTTGATTATTGATAGTATTTTTCATTCTATTGTATGCATATATGTTATTAACTTTTGTCCATTCTGAAGTAGGGCGTTCTATTTGCTGTTCTCTAATCCAGCCATTATATTCACTTGGAAGGTTTACAAATACTTTTTCACTAATTGAACCGTCATAATTTGTTTTTATATATAGATTATGTACATCGCATTCTTCTTTTGGCACATTTATATGAGAAAACTCTTCCATTCTTGTTTCTTTACAGAACTCTCCTCTAAGTTTTCCGCTTATAAGACAGATTTCTCTTTTTACTATAGTATCAGGCTTATTCCATTTAGTTTCTTTCTGACTTTTATTAAGCATAGTAAATAAATCATAAAGTATAGGAACAGCTCCATTACCACCAGTTATATTTATCATCTCGCTTCCTGCAAAATCACCAAGCCAAATGCCAACTATATAATCTTTTGTATATCCTATAGCCCAAGCATCTCTTGAACCTTTTGAAGTACCTGTTTTTATAGCTATAGAAAATGGATAAACTATTCCTTTATAGCTTCTAAATGAACCCATTCTGGCATTTCTGTCTGATAGTATGCTTGTTATTAAATATGCACTTTCTTCAGATATTACTTTTCTTGTAGTTTTTTTAGGTAGAGTAATAACTTCTCCATTAGCTTTTTTTAATGAAGTTATAGAATAATTATTTATAAATGTTCCTGAATTTGGAAATATTGTATATGCTGAAGCTAAATCAACTAAACGTACTTCAGCACTTCCCAAAACCAAAGAATAACCATAATAATCAGGATTTTTATCTATAGAACTTAATCCGGATTTTAAAAGTATATTTTGAAAATCTTTTATACTGTATCTTGCCAGCCATTTAACAGCAGGTATATTAAGTGAATTAGCTAATGCATCTCTTATGGTAACAGGTCCTCTGTATTTATGATCGAAATTTTCCGGTATATAATCTCCGCCTGGTGAATTTATATGAGTTTTAATATCAGCTATAACCGAAGCAGGGGATTCTCCTTTATCAAATAAATATGCATACATAAAAGGTTTTAAAGTACTTCCTGCTTGTCTTAATGCAGTAGCTCCATTAACAGCACCATGAGTTTCAGCATCAAAGTAATCCATAGAACCTATCATTGAAAGAACTTCGCCTGTTTTGGCATTAAGTATTACACATGATATATTTCTTACATTGAAAGTATGAAGCGACTGACTTGAATTGCTTATAACTAAAACAGCTTCCTTTTGCATTTTATAATCTAATGTTGTTCTTAATTCAATTACTCCGGTATATTTTAATTGCTCTAATGATTCTTTTGCATACATTGTGAAGTGAGGAGCTTTGAAAGTATATTTTTCTTTATCATCAAAAATTTTTAATTTTTCATTTGTATATTGATTATAATTTTCTTCTGTTATAAAGTTATTATTCTTCATCTCTCCAAGTACATATATTCTTCTTGATTTTAATCTTTCTTCGTATTTATAAGGATTAAATTTAGTACCGGATTTTATTATAGAAGCAAGCATTGCAGATTCATTGATATTTAAATCTTTTGCTTTTTTATGAAAGTATAAATCGCTTGCAGCACCTACACCATAACAGTTATTTCCAAAGAATACTCTATTTAAATATTCTGTAATTATTTGTTCTTTTGTGAGATTTCTTTCCAATCTTATTGCATCAAGTGCTTCATAGAATTTATTTATATATGTTCTTTCGCGAGGAATAATATTTTTAGCAAGCTGCTGAGTTATAGTACTTCCGCCTGATACTACTCTTCCGCTTATAAGATTTGATAAAAATGCTCTTATTATAGCTTTATAATCTATACCGTTATGATTAAAGAAATTTTTATCCTCAGCACTTACAACAGCATTTATTAAATTTGTTGATAAATCATTATATTTTACTTCTTCAAAGAATCCTCCATGCTTTGGAAATATTGTTGATATAAGTATTAAGTTTCTATCATATATTTTTAAAGCACGTTCTTCATTTATATTTAATTCATTTTCTGAAAAAGGTTTATTGATATATTCTTTGCAGTATTTATAAAAATTATATCCTTTTGGTATGAATATAATTGAAACTGCTATTATAGATAATAACAAAGTGTATATTATAGTTAATGCTATTCTTCTAATAATTTTTTCCATAATAAAAATATTCTATAATAAAAAAATAATTAGTCAAATTATATCGAATTTGTAGCATTTAAATGATGATTATTAAAACTTAAAACTGTAAAATATTGATAAAAAATAATTATTAATTAACTTTAAAAGTAGTAATGTAATTATATAATAAATAAATTTTTATTGACAATAATATTTTATTTTATATAATGTATATCAATTTTTTAATATATTTTAGGAGTCTTGATATGCTTAAGACAGAGAAAAGAATCAGAAGAAGTAGGATTATATTAAAATTTGTCATTCCATACTTCATATTTTTTGTATTAATTTGTGTTCCTGTATATATAACTTATTATAATCAGTATAGAGAAAATTTTTTGTATAGTATATATGATATTATGGATAATGCTTCATTAGATATATCAGGTTGGATATTAGAATACAAAATTCAATTAAAGACTGTAAGTAGTTTTTTTGAAACAGATATGACAATAAATGATATGATGTCGGCTGTTTATAAAATGAAATCATTAGATAGTGAGTTGGTGGATGTTTATTTTGGAGGAGATATTCCTTATGCTAATGGCGGATTTTTTGTAACTGCCATTCCTGATACTATACCAAGTGATTATGATCAAACTACTAGAGATTGGTATGTTAATTCTATAAATACAAATGATGTTTATGTTAGTGAACCATATACAGATGCTTCAACTTCTTCTTCTGTTATTACTTTAGCAATTGCTGTTAAAAATTCATCAGTTGTTAAAGGAGTTGCTGCATTGGATGTGTATTTCTCTAAAATAGAAGAAATAATGAATAAAATAAAAAATGATAAAGGTTATGAGTTTTTTGTAATATTATCTGACGGTAGATACCTTAATCATAGCAATAAAGATTATTTGCTTAATGATAGATATTCTGCTTTTAATATGCCGGAATTTTCAGATGTTAAAAATAACATGATAAATGGAAGTGCAGTATCTATATATAAAGATCAATGGTATGGTATTAAAGAAATAAAAGGTTTTCCTTGGTACATAGTAGCTAAAGGAAATGACAAAGAGTTAAAAAATAATATATATAAATTAACTTTTTACTTATTTTTAGTTATTATTTTATCTATAGGATTGGAAGTTGTTTTAGTAACTGTTATTACTATACCTATTACAGATACTTTAAATGAAGCTATTCATAATATAGATAATATGGCTTTAGGTAATTTTGATACTAAAGAGAATGATTCTAAAAAACATAATAATATAGCTCATGCTTTATCATCTTCTATATATGATATGCAGAAAAATATTAGTTCAGTGATTTATAATTTAAAATTGGATATAGATTCTATTAATAGCGAAATGGAGAAAATATCTTTAGGAAATAATGATTTATCTGATAAAACTATTGATCAGGCATCTTCAATTAATGAATTAGCAAGTGCTATACAATTTCTTTCATCTTCTATAGCTGATACTTATAATAATACAAATAATGCTAAAGAAGTAAGTAAAAAAGCATTGGAATGCAGTATTAGAGGAGTGGAAATCGTTTCTAAAACTTCATCAAATATGGAAGAAATATCGGATGCAAGCAAGCAAATTTCAGAAATCATTAAAATGATACAATCAATAGCATTTCAAACCAATATTTTAGCACTTAATGCAGCAGTTGAAGCAGCTAGAGCTGGAGAACAGGGTAAAGGTTTTGCTGTTGTAGCTAGTGAAGTAAGAAATCTTGCTCAAACTTCTTCTAAAGCAGCAGATGATATAACATCTATAGTTGAAAGTACAATTCAAAAAATAAATTTAGGATATGAAACTGTTGCTGAATCTTCATCATTATTAAATGAAATAAATAATTTAGTAACTGATGTTTCCAATGCGTTGGTAAATATATCAAATGCAGCAGAAGAAGAAAAGGATAACATAGAGCAGATTAATGTAAGTGTTTCTTCTATTAGTAATATAACACAAAGAAATAGCTTGCTTGCAAATGATAGTGCTTTATCAAGTAAAGAAATATTAAATAAAACAGGAAATATAGCAAATAATATATCATACTTTAGATTTAAAAATTAATTATTATATTTCTTATTTTATAAAAATAACTTTTATTTCATAGCTACTATGGTATTTTATATTTTATAATATATAATAGTAATATTGTATAATTTGACAATATTGATAATTTTTACTATATTATAGAATATATCACATTGTAATCTATACTATAAATAATTATTAACTATGAAAAAATTAAATAGTTTAGCGTTTAAAATGCCTTTGTCCATTAGTTGTATAAGTAGCATAATAATAATTGTACTCTTAGTAATTTCGTTGTTTTTCAAGTAAAGGTATTACAGAATCAATAAATGTTGGATTTAGAAATACAGTAGAAGGATATGCTTACTTATTGGATGCTTTAACAGAAGCACAAATGTTGCTTGCAAACTCTTATGCAAGTGATGCTAATATTAGAAACTATATGATTTTTAGAGATGATGTTTATAGTGTATACAGTGGAAGAGATATGACTAATTTTATAGAAAAAAATAGCTATGTAGAAAGTCTTTATTTAACAGATATAAATGGAAATGTTTTACTTACTACATCAGAAGCTTTAAGAAATAGAAATATGGCTGATATAAGACCTGATTTATGGAGAAAACTTTCAACAGGAGAAAAAGTTGCATTTGGAAGTCCTAGAGAATCCCCAGTTTCAGGAGAAATAACATTGGGTGTTGGATCTATAGTTACAGATTTCACAAATAATACAATAGGTTATTTAGTTAGTACCATTAAAGGTTCAGTTATACATGATAATTATTTTTCAAAAGTTAGATTAGGAAGAACAGGAAGAATAGTTGCTGTTAATGAGAATTTTATAGTTACTATGGATATGGATCCTGCTAATATCAATAAACCTGCACCTGAAGCATATAAAAATATATTTAATAATGCTTTAGATGAAGGTCCTTACAGTTATAAAAATGGTAATATATTGAGAATAGGATACTATAAGAAAATGGATGTTCAGCCTTGGATAGTAACTTATGCTATGAATGAAGATGAAATATTTGAACAGATAAGAACTACTGTTTTTGTAAGTATTTTAGTTGCTGTTCTTTCTATAATTGCTTTAGTTATATTTATGTTTATGTATGCTAGAAGAATTACAAAACCTCTTCGTATAGTTGTTGAAGAAGCAAAAGAAATAGAAGAAGGCAGACTTGTTATGCATGGCAGAAAAGTAAATAGAAAAGATGAGATTGGTGAATTATCAAGATCTTTCCATAATATGAAATATAAACTTATAGATATAATAGAAACTTCTTTGAATGAATCTAGTAGAATGGCGCAAGCTGCTAATAGTCTTGCAACTGGAAATAAAGATTTAGCAGAAAAAGCGGAAAGTACAGCAGGCAATCTTGAAGAAACAGGATCATTTATGGAAGAGATCGCAGCTGCAATCACTGTATCTATCAATAATTCCGTTAAAGGAAATGAAATGATGAATGATTGTAAAATAGCTATAGAAAATGCTGCATCAGTAGTTGAAGAAACTGTGAGAAGTATAAGCGAAGTTAATGCTGATAGTGAAAAAATAAAAAATATCATTAAAGTTATAGAAGGAATAGCATTCCAAACTAATATATTAGCACTTAATGCTGCAGTAGAGGCTGCTCGTGCTGGAGATCAGGGTAAAGGTTTTGCAGTAGTAGCAAGTGAAGTAAGAAGTTTGGCACAAAGCAGTCAGGATTCAGCTAAAGATATAACGGAGTTAATTAATCAAGTATATGAAAAAATTAACAGAGCAAATCAGATAGTAGGAAGTCAGGAACAATTATTTGTGGGAATAAAAGAACAAATAGAGGAAACAGCTGATACAATAAGGAGTATTACTGAGGCAGCCGTTGAGCAAAAAGAAGGAGTAGCTCAGGTTAATAAAGCTGTTCAAGAAATGGATACTTTAACTCAGGAAAATGCTGCTTTGGTTGAAGAGTCTACAGCATCTTCTATGTCATTATATGATGATGCTAGACATTTACAGGAGATTATTAATTTCTTTAGTATAGAAAAATAAAAATTATTATGGTATAGAAATTTACTAAATTATATATTTTTATCTATAAATTTTTATTATTATTAATGAAGATAATAATTTATTGCTATATATAAATTTACTTATTAAAATCTCTAGCAAGTTTTTTAGAATATTTGCTAGGGATTTTTTATTTATAAAGTATAATAAAATTATCCTACAATTTATTTAGTAAATTATTATAGTTTTTAAATTAAAAATAAAATAATTTTTTAATACTTTAAAACTAAATATAATAATAAAAAATCAGCGTAAACTCTTCTTAATAGTATCTTAAAATTTAAGTTAATTTATTAGTTTAACGCTTTAAATATACATAATCACAGAAATAATTAAACTCAAAAATATTTTATTATCTTGACAACTATTTTTTTTGAATATACTATATATATAGGAGTTTGTTGATTTTTATAAATCTATGTATTATATAAAATTTTTATAATAATGTTAGGAGTAAATTATGAGTAGATTTAATAGTCTGTCTTTTAAACTGCCGATTACTATCAGTTTAATGTCTATAATAATGTTAGGGTTTTTATTAAGTGCATCTGTATTTTTTTCAAACAAAGGAATAACACAAAGTACAGATACAGGTTTCAAGAATACAGTAGAAGGATATGCGAATCTATTTGATTCTATATTAGATGCTCAAATAATGGTAAATGTAGCCTATTCCAGCAGTGCTAATATTAGAAATTATCTTACAGATATGAGTAATTCCTATAGAAATAATGTTGATTTAGATATAACTTCATATATAGAGAACAATAATTTCATTGAAAATATTTCAATAATGAATACTAATGGTGTAATAGTTTTTGATAAAAATGAAAAATTGATAGGAAGAAATTTTATGGATTTAAGACCGGATATGATGCGAAAATTATTAGCCGGGGAAGAGTTAGCTTTTGGAAATGAAATTAAACAGTCAGCAGCTACAGGAGAACTTACAATATCTTTAGGTATAAGAATACTTGATTATAATAATCAGTTAATAGGATATTTAGTCTCTATTATAAAAATAATGGTTATATATGATAATTATTTCAGTAATATAAAGTTGGGAAGAACAGGAAGAATAGTAGCAGTTAATGATCAGCTTAAAGTTGTGATGGATACAGATCCGAATGAAATAGCTAAAGATGCTCCTAATGAATATGATAATATAATTAAAAGCGGATCGGTATCTGGAAATATTAGTTATGTTGCCAATAATCATGTTAGAGAGGGTTTTTATAAAAAGATGAAAATTCATCCTTGGATAGTAGCTTATGCTATGGATGAAGAAGAAATTTATGAGATAAATAAATCTATACTTGTAACTAGTATTATTATAGGTATAATATCTATGGTGCTTATGACACTGGTAGTATTCCTATTTACTAAGAGCATAATAAAACCTTTAAATATAATAGTGGAAGAGGCTAAAGAAATAGAAGAGGGAAAACTTGTAATTAATAGAAAGCCTTTAAATAGAAAAGATGAACTTGGACAATTATCTCATTCTTTTACTTCTATGCGTATAAAACTTATAGAAGTAATAGAAACAACTTTAAATAATGCAGATAAAATGTCACTTGCCGCAAATAACTTGGCAGCAGGCAATAAAGATTTATCAAGAAGATCAGAAAATACAGCAGCAAATCTTGAGGAAACAGCATCATCTATGGAAGAAATATCTTCAGCTATATCTATGGCAACAAGTAATTCTGTCAAAGGTAATGAAATGATGAATCATTGTAGGGAGTCTATAGACAATGCTACATCAGTTGTATCAGAAACAGTTAGAAGTATGAATGAAGTTAATGCTGATAGTGAAAAGATTAAAGATATAATAAAAGTTATTGAGGGTATAGCATTTCAAACTAATATATTAGCTTTAAATGCGGCAGTAGAAGCAGCTAGAGCAGGTGATCAGGGTAAAGGTTTTGCGGTAGTAGCAAGCGAAGTAAGAAGTTTAGCACAGAGCAGTCAGGATTCAGCTAAAGATATCACAGAGTTAGTTAATCAAGTATATGAAAAAATTAATAGAGCCAATAAAATAGTAGAGAGTCAAGAAGAACTATTTATGAGTATAAAAAATGAAATAGATGAAACAGCAAATATTATAAAAGATATTAGTTCAGCAGCTTTAGAACAGCAGTCAGGAGTAGCTCAGGTAAATAAAGCAGTAACAGAAATGGATTCTATAACTCAGGAGAATGCTGCATTAGTAGAAGAGTCTACAGCTTCATCACTTGCTTTATATGATGATGCTAAAGAACTTCAGTCTGTTATGAGTTTCTTTAGAATAGAAAGATAATATTATTAGTTTTTTATATTACTTTAAGTTAAAAATTAAAGCGATATTATAAAATTAAAGAGTGGGTATGTATAAATTAAATTTTAAAATTTTAATTACATATCCCACCCCTTAATATTTTGTATTTAATTATAAAATTATAATTTATATTTATTTTTTACTAAATCAGAAAATAAAGTACCCACCCAAGTGTTATTTAAATTTTTAGTCTTTATTAACGCACGTTTTATCAAATTTTATATATGGTGAAATTTAAAATTCATAATTAATGAATAGTTATAGATTTGCTTTGCGTGCGTAATATTTTTATTTAAATAACAATAAAAAATTGATAAACTTAGAAAATATCTATTTACAAATTAAAAATAATTATTATAATATTATTAACCTAAGTGAGTAACTATTAAGGTTTATCATAAAGGTATTTAAAATTTATATTAATCTGATTTATTAGCCTATGGAAAATAATAGAATTGCTGTTGTAGGAATAATAGTAGAAAAAACAGAAAATGTTTCAAAAGTTAATGAAATTCTGCATGATTACAGCGATTTTATTATAGGAAGGATGGGAATTCCTTATAGAGAAGAGAATATAAATATAATCAGTATAGTCTTAAATGCTCCTAATGATAAAATTAATAGTTTAACAGGCAAACTTGGTATGCTTGAAGGTGTTTCTGCAAAAGCACTTTATGCAAATAAAAAATAATAACTATTGAATATTATCAGTTTAATTATTAGGAGTTTATATCATGTCTTCTGCTACTTTGTTTAAGTACGATTCAAAATCAAGAAATGCAAATGAATTTATCAATGATGAAGAAATTTTAAAAACCATATCTCAGGTGGAAAGCGGTAATTACAATATAAGAAATATATTGGATAAGGCTAAAGAGATGAAAGGGCTTGAACCTAATGAGGCATTAGCTTTACTACTTTGCGATGATAAAGATGCTGAAAATGAAATGTTTGAAATAGCTAAGAAAATAAAATTAGAAATATACGGAAAAAGAATAGTTTTATTTGCTCCTCTTTATTTATCAAACTATTGTATTAATGGATGTGTTTACTGTCCTTATCATGCTAAAAATAAACATATAGCTAGAAAGCAATTAACTCAAGATGAAATTAGAGCTGAAGTTATAGCATTGCAAGATATGGGACATAAAAGACTTGCATTAGAAACTGGGGAAGATCCTGATTATGCTAGTATGGAATATTTACTTGAATCAATAAAAACAATATACAGCATTAAGCATAAAAACGGAGCTATTAGAAGAGTTAATGTTAATATTGCCGCAACTACAGTAGAAAATTATAAGAAGTTAAAAGATGCAGGCATTGGTACTTATGTATTATTTCAAGAAACATACCATAAACCAACTTATGAGAAAGTTCACACAAGCGGCCCAAAAAGTAATTATGAATATCATACAGAGGCAATGGACAGAGCTATGGAAGGTGGGATTGATGATGTAGGTATAGGAGTATTGTTCGGACTTTATAATTATAAATATGATTTTACTGCTATGCTTTATCATGCTAAACATTTGGAAGATACTTTTGGATGCGGCCCTCATACTATAAGCGTACCAAGAATAAGACCTGCTGATGATGTTGATGTTAAAAGTTTTCCTAATGCTATTACTGATAGCTTATTCAAAAAAATAGTTGCTGTTTTAAGAATCGCTGTTCCTTATACTGGTATTATTGTTTCTACAAGAGAGAGTCAGAAATCAAGAGAAGAAGTTTTAGAGGTTGGAGTTTCTCAAATAAGCGGTGGATCAAGAACTAGTGTTGGAGGATATGTTGAGGAGGAAGAAGAGAATTCCAAACAGTTTGAAATTTCAGATAACCGTTCTCTTGATGATATTATAAAATGGCTTGCTGATATAGATTATCTTCCTAGTTTCTGTACTGCTTGCTATAGAGAGGGAAGAACAGGAGATAGATTCATGGCATTTGCTAAAAGCGGACAAATAAAAAATTTCTGTCAGGCTAATGCTATAATAACTTTAAAAGAATATGAGAATGATTATGCAAAAGAAGAAACTAAAAAATCTATAGATAAAGTTATAATAAATGAAATAGAAAAAGTGCCTAATGAAAAGGTAAAGGTAAAATTGGTAGATTCTTTAAAAGGTATAGATGCTGGAAGGAGAGATTTCAAATTTTAATTTTTAGGGTTACTCATTTTATAATTGATTCAGTTTTCTTAATTGCATCTATTAATATATACTTTTAATATATGTATTAAGAAAGCTGAATTGATTTTATTTATGAATAGGATATGTGAAAAATATGAATGATACACCGAATTCAAATAGAACTCATATTGCAATATTTGGAAGAAGAAATGCAGGTAAATCTAGTATTATAAATGCAATAGCCAATCAGAATATAGCAATAGTTTCTGATACTGCTGGAACAACTACGGACCCAGTTAAAAAAGCTATAGAAATAAATGGCATAGGAGCATGTACTATTGTTGATACTGCAGGCTTTGATGATGAGGGAGAGCTTGGGGCTTTAAGAATAGAAAGAACTAAAAAAATAATGGAGTCATCCGATATAGCTTTGCTTGTTTTTGATGCGTCTTTTAAAGATAATGATTATTCATTGGAGTTGAAATGGAAAAATAAACTTGAAACTTTAGAGATACCAATTATAGCGGTTTTTAATAAAATAGATTTAAATACTGATTATAAAAATATAGAACAAAATATAAAAGAAATTTTTAATTTAGAAACCGTTTCAATAAGTGCTTCTAATAATATTAATATAGATTCATTAATAGAAACTATAAAATTAACAATTCCAAAAACAGAAGAAATAAGTATAACAGGGCATATAATAAAAGAAGATGATATAGTAATGCTTGTTATGCCTCAGGATATTCAAGCCCCTAAAGGCAGATTGATTCTTCCTCAAGTTCAAACTATAAGGGATATTTTAGACAATAAATCTGTGATAATGGCTTCGACTTTTGATAAATTTGAAAATGCATTAAAAGCATTAAGCAAAGCACCTAAAGTAATAATAACAGATTCTCAAGTTTTTAAAGAAGTAGAAAAATTAAAACCTAAAGAAAGTTTATTAACTTCATTTTCTGTATTATTTGCCCGTTATAAAGGAGATGAAGAAGTATATAAAAAAGGTGCTGATTTTATAGATAATTTAACAAAGGAGAGTAAAATATTAATAGCAGAAAGCTGTACTCATGTCCCTTTGGAAGGAGATATAGGAAGAGTAAAAATTCCAAATTTATTGAAAAAGAAATTTGGTTTTGAGTTTGATATAGATTATGTGGCAGGAAATGATTTTCCAGATGATTTATCAAAATATGATTTGATTATACATTGCGGCGGCTGCATGGGTACTAGAAAACATATTTTAAATAGAATAAGAATATGCAAAGAACAGAATGTACCTATTACTAATTACGGAATGACTATAGCAAAGATTAATGGAGTGAAATATATATAATAATTTTAAAAAGGAAATATAAACTTGATTAATATAAATAAAGTAAAAGAAATTATTAACAGAATAGAAATAGAAGAAAAAATATCAAGAGAAGATGCTTTGAGTCTTTTGTCATCTTTTAAATATGATAATAATATCAATATAAAAAAATTAAATGATGAAGAAAAAGAAGAAGTAAAAAAATTAAAAGAATATTTAAGAATTAAGGCAAGAGAAAAGGCTGATAAAATATTCGGCAAATATGTTTTTATGCGCGGGCTTATAGAGTTTACTAATTATTGTAAGAATGACTGTATATACTGCGGAATAAGAAAAAGCAATAAAAATGCAGAAAGATACAGACTAGATAAAGAAGATATTTTATCATGCTGCAAACTTGGTTATGAGATAGGATTTAGAACATTTGTACTTCAGGGCGGTGAAGACCCTTATTATAATTTAGAAATTATGTCTGATATAGTAGAATCAATTAAAACAAAATATCCAGATTGTGCTTTAACATTATCAATAGGTGAGAAAGAAGAAGAGTATTATAAAATATTAAAAGAAAAAGGTGCTAATAGATTTTTGCTTAGACATGAAACTTCTGATAATATTCACTATTCAAAACTTCACCCTGATGATATGAGTTTAGAAAATAGAAAAGAGTGTTTAAGAACTTTGAAAAAATTAGGATATCAAACAGGTACAGGTATAATGGTTGGAAGCCCTTATCAAACTTTGGAAAATATCGCTGATGATTTTATTTTTATGCAGGAGATAAAACCGGAGATGATAGGTATAGGACCTTTTCTTCCTCATAAAGACACACCTTTTGCTAATGAAAAAAAAGGAGAGTTGGAACTTACTTTAATATTAATAAGTGTACTTCGTTTAATCTTTCCTTTATCATTGATACCTGCTACTACGGCACTTGGAACTATTAAAGAAGGAGGACGTGAAATGGGCATACTTTATGGAGCTAATGTTGTTATGCCTAATTTATCGCCTATGAATGTCAGAAAAAAATATTTGCTTTATAATGATAAAATTGCCACAGGAAGCGAATCAGCTGAAGGTGTTGAAAGTCTTAGAAAAAATATATTAGATATAGGCTACATACTCACAGGAGAACGTGGCGATTTTGATATTAACAGACATATTTAAACTTTATAAAAAATAAAATTATATATTTACATATAATCTATTATATATTAAAATAGTACAATTATATGATAAGAGTAAAGATTAGTTATGAAAAATATTTTTAATAATAAAGTTAATAATCAAAATAATCCAAATAAAACATTTATTCAGGCTATAGATGAGTTCTTAAGAAGAATATCAAATTTAATAGCAATAGCAGGTTCTATATTTGCAATATTTGTACTTTTAATGCAGGTAAGACAGATAAGCATTTATAATTTTTATATATATAATTATGATAAGATTATAAATATTATTACAATATGTTTTGTATTTATACTTATAGACCAAATAAGAATAGCACCAAGGAAACTCTATATAGTTGTGCCTATTATTCAGCTTGTAGGCTTACTTCTTTTAAATTTTTTCAGCAGAAAATATTATGATGTATATGCAAATAGAATAATATGGACTATAGCAGGTTCTATACTTTTCTTTTTAGTTATAGTTATAAATTGGCTTAGGCTTTCATATTCTAAATTTACATTATATCAGATGATTATAGCATCTTTTATATTTGTTATAACATTGGGAAGTTTGCTTTTATATTTACCTTTAAGTACAGTAACAGGTAAATTATCATTTGTAGATGCTTTATTTACGGCGACTAGTGCAGTATGTGTTACGGGGCTTAGTGTTATAGATATTTCAAAAGAATTTACTTTATTTGGACAAATTGTATTGATTGCTCTTATTCAAATAGGCGGACTTGGTATTATGTCCATATCTGCAATAGTGCTTTTATTTTCTATAAGTAAGGGTAGTGTTCAGGATAGGGTAAGAACTTTAGAAATGTTTAATACACAGAATAAAGATATAATACAATCTACTATAAAAGTGATCTTTTTATCCACATTTTTAATAGAATTATTAGGTGCTGTTTCTTTATTTACTGTTATGGATACTAATGCTAAATTAGGAACGCGTATATTTTCTTCAATATTTCATTCTATAAGTGCATTTTGTAATGCAGGATTTTCTCTTTATACGGATAATCTACATCAATATTCTGCAAATGTTGTAGTTAATGTTACTATTATGCTTCTTATAACTCTTGGAGGTATAGGATATCCTGTTATGCTTACTGTTACTAGGGCTATAGTTAATAAGATAAAAGGACAAAGATATGTATTTGATGTTCAGGCTAGAATAGTAATATTTACAAGTATTATTCTTATATTGGCTGGAAGTGCTTTTATATTTTTCAATGAATATTCAAATTCTCTTAAAGATTTGCCATTAAAAGAAAAGATATTAGTTTCTTTATTTCAGAGTGTAAGTCCAAGAACAGCAGGATTTGAAACCATTGCCTATAATTCTATGAGTAATGTTACTATAGGAGTTGTTATATTTTTAATGTTTGTAGGAGCTTCTCCAAACAGTACAGGAGGTGGAGTAAAGACTACTACTTTATTTGTATTTATGTTCTCAGTAATCACAGCAATTTTTAATAGACCATATATTGTAGTTAATGGCAGAAAAATAAAAGATGATACAGTTAATAAATCTGTTGCTATAGTTACGCTTGCAATAGCTATTTCTGTATTAGCTTCATTTATTATGTTTTATATAGAAAAGTCAAATACTATGATGCCTATACTTTTTGAAGCTATATCTGCAATAAGTACAGTAGGGCTTTCTCTTGGTATAACTCCTACAGTTACAGTATGGAGTAAATTAATACTTATAGTTTTAATGTTTATAGGACGTGTTGGTTATCTTACTTTATTTATGAGTATAGGTTCTATCAATAAAGGAAAATATGGTATAATAGATTTACCTACAGGCGAAGTAACTATAGGATAATTATGTCAGAAATTATTATTGTATGCGGTGCCGGGGGTAAAACCTCATATATAAAAAAAATAGCAGAAAATAATAAAGATAAAAAAATAGTAATCACAACTACTACTAAAATATTCAAACCTGAAAACTATACAGAAACTATAAATAATCATTCCTTTGATAATGATAATATTATTGTACTAGGAAAAGAGTATGATGAAAAAAAGTTAATGTATGCAGGAGATGAACAATTAGAAAATGCAATTAAATATGCTGATATTGTTTTGATAGAGGCAGACGGAGCGAAATATCATTCTTTAAAAATACCTAATGATGAAGAACCTGCTATACCAAGTTTTTTATATGGCAGAATATCCAAAATAGTTGTTATTATGGGGTTTCATAGTTTAGGAAGAAAGTTTAAAGAGGTTTGTTTCAGATATAATTTATGCTATGAAATAGATCCTGAAAGAATAGTTGATTTAGATACTATTAATTATATAGTTGATAAATATTATATTAATAAACTTAAATATAAATGCAGCAATATAAAACTATATTTAAATGATTTTACAGAGAATAATTATATTGATTATAAAAAAACAGCTTTTATCATACTTGCATCTGGTAAAAGTGAACGTTTTAATGGAAATAAATTAATTCATAAATTCAAATCTCTTAATAACAAAACATTATTTGAAAAAACAATAGATAAAATATCCGATGTGAGAAAATTATTCAAAGAAGATAAAAAGCTAAAAAATATAGAAACTGATGTAATAGTTGTAAGTGTATATGATGATATAATAAATAAAAAATTTGAAAATAAAGATTATTATGCTTTTTATAATGACAGACATAATGAGGGTATAAGTGCTTCTATAAAACTTGGAATTAATGAGGCATTAAAACTAAAATCTGATTCATTTGCTTTTTTTGTATGCGACATGCCTTTTTTAGAAAGTAATGATATATTCAATATGTTAAAATATTTTTATTATAGTCATAAAAATATAGGTGCTATGTTTACAGATAACAGACCTTCTAATCCTGCTATTTTTTCATCTAAGTATGTTAATGATATTTTGAGTTTAGAAAATGATTTTGGTGCAATTAGAATTATAAAAAAGAATATTGAAGATTGTTTTTTTTACACTATAGATGAAAATAAATTAAAAGATATAGATACAAGAGAAGATTTATTTTAAAATATATTTAGTTAATAAAAGTTAATGTAAGTTCATAAAACTCAATAAAAGAAAAAGCATAAGTTATAAATAACTTATGCTTTTGTATATTAAAAAGTATTTTTAATTATTTTTTAGCTTCTTCTTTAGGAAGAATAACGTTAAGTATAATAGCAACACAAGTAGCTATAACAACAGGGCTGCTTCCGAATACTGTTTTAGCCCAAGCAGGGAAAGTATCTAAAGCACCGCCAACTTGAACAGTACCCATACCTAAAGCAACAGCAAGTCCAACTATTAATGTGTTTCTAGGTCCCATATTTTCAGTGAATACCAATTTAATACCAGTCATAGCGATAGAAGCAAATACCATTATAGTAGCTCCTCCTAATACACAAGAAGGTATTGTAGTAAGTAAAGCTGAGAATTTAGGGAATAAACCAGCTATTAATATTATGATAGCAGCTATACCTAAAACGATTCTGTTAATAACTTTAGTAGTAACAACTATACCTACGTTCTGACTGTAAGTAGCAGTTGGTAAACATCCGAATACAGAACATAATATATTAGTAAGACCATAAGCAGTGATACCGCATTTTAATTCTTGGTCTGTAGGCATTCTTCCTATAGGACTTCCTGAAGTAGTAGCAGAGAAGTCTCCTATTGCCTGAACAGAGTTAACAGCAAATAAAAGAGATATAGCAATAGCAGCAGAAGGATCAAACTCTATTCCAAAAGGTATAAGTTTAGGAGCTTGGAAAATACCGGCATTAGCAACGCTTGTAAAGTTAATCATACCAAAGAAGAAAGCAGCTATATATCCTACTATTAATCCGAATAATACAGAAGCTAATTTTAGGAATCCTTTAGTAAATTGGTTGAAGAAAATAACTGCAACAAGAGTTATACCAGCAACAGCCCAATACTGCCAAGAACCGAAAGGAACAACTTCACCATTTATTTTGTACAAAGTGCTTCCACCAGCCATATATCTAACAGCTGTAGGGTATAAAGAAAGACCAACAGTGAAAACAACAGTACCAGCAATTAGAGGAGGGAATAGTTTTCTTATTTTATCAACGGCAAAACCAAATATTATAGCAACTACACCACCTATGATTTGAGCTCCAAGTATTATAGCTATACCTCTAACACCAAGACCAGTACCTTCAGGACCTCTAGCAATAGACTGCATAGTAGATACATAAGCAAAACTAACACCCATTATCATAGGAAGTCTAGCACCTATGTGATAGTTTTTTGTAATAGGTATTGGGAACAACATAATAATAGTTGAAATAGCAGCAAATACTAAAGATGACTGAACTAGTAATATCTGCTCTGGACTTCCGCTTTTAAGACCTGCAGCAGATGATACAATAAGTGCTGGTGTAACACAACCAACGATCATTGCTACTACGTGCTGAATAGCTAACGGAAAAGCTTGAGACATTTTGGGCATACCTTCGTACTGAAACAAAACGTCTTGAGTTTTTTCATTTGTACTCATAATTAACTCCAATTTTTTATTATATTTTATAGATTTATATTATCTAAAAAATATTCAATTAAATTTAAAGCACATTTCTTCCTATATAAAGCTGTTGACCTAGCACTGTTTCTAGGATTCATAATTGAAGAATATGCTTCTTGTATAGATTTAATATTGTTTTTCCATTCATTTACATCTGAAACAATATATTTTTCCTCTATACTTTCATCTCTTGTAATTGTAATACCTAATGTACAAAAACTTATTTTGAATCTGTACTTGTCATTTTCTTTGCAAACTAATGCACATATTGCAAGTTTTGATAATGCATTAGCTTTTCTAGTTCCTATTTTTCTATAAAAAGAATATTTATAATCTTTTTCGGTATTATAATATGCGTAAGTATTTCGTCATTTTTTAATATTGTTTTACTTACTCCTGTAATAAAATCTTTTATCTTTACTTCTCTTTGAGAATTTTTACTTTTTAATACTAAAACTGCATCCATTGCATATAAAGAAGGCAGGCTATCAGCGGAAGGTGAGGCATTGCATATATTTCCTCCTATAGTGGCAATATTTCTGATAGGAGGTCCTGCTATTCCTGAGGCACTGTCTTTCAATACTTGAGGAGTTAAATCTGATTTAATAATTTCATCAAATGTAGTTAATGCCCCTATAATGATATTATTTTCATCTTCTTTTATGCCTTTTAATTCATCTATATCATTTATAAATAATATAGGCTTATCAAATTTTGCTATTAAATTGCTTCCTCTAAGATGTTCTACCATTAGATCTGTACCGCCTGCAAAAATCACAGAATCATTTGAGGCTCTAAAATCTAATGCTTCATTAATATTTTTAGCTTTTAAAGTTACTGCCATAAATTTTTACCCTCCTTAAAAGCTATATCAGATGCTCTTAATACTGCACTTACTATATGATCATATCCAGTGCATCTGCATAGATTGCCTGATAATCCTTTTCTTACTTCATACTCTGTAGGTTTTCCTTTAGTATCATTCAAAATAGCTTCAGATGACATTATCATTCCCGGAGTACAGAAACCGCATTGAACAGCTCCTTCATCTACAAAAGCCTTTGTTACTATTTTACCTCTTTCAGTTTCAGAATATCCTTCTATTGTTATAATTTCTTTTCCCTCGCATAAAATTATAGGTATCAAGCAAGAGTTCACTACTTTTCCATCCATAAGTACAGCACAAGCACCGCATTCTCCTTCTCCGCATCCTTCTTTAGTACCTGTGAGTTTTAATTCATCTCTTATAAAATCTATTAATCTAGTTAAAGGATCTAATTCTGTATTAACTTCATTTCCATTTACTTTAAATTTTATAGGCATTATATCACCTCCGCTATGTTTTCAGGCAGAATAGGTATTTTTGTAAAATGATGTTTCAAAGCATTTTCCATAGCAGATGCATAAGCACTTGCAGCACCGTCAAAAGTAATTTCTCCTATTCCTTTTGCACCAGAAGGACCATATTGATAAGGCTCTCCCATAATATATGTTTTTATTTCAGGCAAGTCTAAAGAAGTAGGTATCATATAATCAGACATTTTTACCTGTAAGAATCTTCCGTCTTTATTTACTATGTTTTCTAAAGCCCCCCAGCCAAGTGCCTGAGCAACCCCGCCTTTTATCTGACCTTCAACTATCTTTTCATCTATAGCATATCCGCAGTCAAATACAGCCCAAACACCTACTATTTTTACTTCTAATGTAAATTTATCAATTTCAACTTCAACAACATTTATTCCAAGTCCGTAAGTAGGGTAGGCATCTCCTCTTAAATTAGTACTATCCCAATCAACCAAATGCGAAGGATGTTTATAATCTTCGGTTATCTCTATTTCTTCAGATTCATTCCATCTATCTTTTAATTTTTTGCATGCTTCCTGTATTAAATATCCTACTATCATAACTGAACGTGAAGCAACAGTCGGACCTGTATTTGGAATTAGATTTGTATCATATACAGATATATCTATATTTTCTAATGGTATATTCAAATTATAAGCGGCTATTTTTCTGAATGTAGTATGAAGTCCCTGACCAATTTCTGTATTTGATGTCAGTATTGTTACTTTATTTCCTTTTTTCTTTAACTTTAATTTAGCTTTGATTATATCTCTTTCTCCGCTTCCTGTGAAAGCACATCCATGCAAGAAGCAGGAAATTCCTATTCCTTTGTACATATCATCTTTATATTTTTTTACTTTGTTTTCATAATCAGATTCTTTTAAAGCTAAATCAAGCATTTTAGGAAGTATTATATTATCATGGAATATTCCGCCTGTTATTGTAGGATCATTTTGTTTAACGAAATATTTTCTTTTAAGCTCTATAGGATCAACATTTATTTTATTAGCTACATTATCCATAGTTCTTTCTATAGCAAATATAGCCTGAGGTCCGCCGAATCCTCTGAATGCACAGCTAGGCACATTATTAGTACAGTATAATCTTCCCAAAACTCTCACATTAGGAAAATGATATACATTAGCAGCAGTGTAAGTGCATCTTTGCATAATAACTCTTGAGCTTGATTCATAAGCACCAGCATCCATATCTGATACTACATCAAGAGCAATAATATTATTATTTTCATCAAGAGCAATTTTAGTTGTGATTTGAGCAGGCTGTCTTTTTACACTATAAGCTAAATCAAATTGTCTGTCTAATATAAGCTTAACTGTTTTTTTTAGTTTATGTACGGCAACAGCAACTGCAGCGGATAGTATATCAGGATAATGCTCTTTTCCTCCAAATCCTCCGCCTATAGTAGGTGATATTACTCTTACCTTTGAATCTTCAACACCAAGAACAGGAGCAACAGCTTTTTGTACATAATATGGACATTGTGTAGATGAATATAAAGTTACTCCGTCATTTTCCCAAACACCTACAGTTCCATTAACTTCCATATATAAATGTTCTTGATATGGTGTATGATATGTTTCTTCTATTATTGTTTTAGCTTTTTTGAATGCTTCATCAACATCGCCGTATCCTGCTTTAAATGAAATGAATATATTATCATCTCCATATATAGGACCGCCTAATAATTTTTTGGAGTCTTCTATATTTAATACTGGTTCTAAATCTTCATATTCTATTGTAACTTTTTCGGCTATATCATATACTACATTTTTGTCAGGTCCTACAATAAGAAGTATTGTTTCTCCAATATATCTAACATTATCATCAGCAAAAGGACGCCAGTCAGATATAATCATAGTAGCGGCATTTTTACCCGGAACATCTCTATAATCTATTATAGAATAACCTTCAGGAAGTTCAGGAATATTGATTTTTAATATTTTAGCCCTTGCCTTTGTAGAATGAACAATCTTAGCATGCAGGACTTCTTTTCCAAAATCAATATCGTTTAAATACTTAGTTTTTCCTGTTATCTTATCAAGAGCATCTACTCTTGCTACAGAATTTTTCAATTCTTTAATTAGAGTTTCCATAAAATAGCCCTCAACTTATTATTTAATTTAAATATTGTTAATATTTATAATATATCAATAGTAAATATTAATATATTATAGATATTGACAAGCTATAAATAAACTAGATAATTTATAGTTTATATAAATATCTAGTTCATTTATATACTACTAAAAATTATTTTACTACTCTAGTACCAGTTTTTCCATTGATAGCATCTTTAGCTTTTTCTAATAATGTTATCATAGCTTCTTTTCCAGTAGCTTCAACAAACTGCATACAAGCCTGTACTTTTGGAAGCATAGAACCAGGAGCAAACTGACCATCATCGCAATGTTTTTTAGCTTCTGCTATAGTCATAGAATCAAGCCATTTAACATCAGGTTTTCCAAAGTTAACAGCAACTTTTTCTACAGCAGTTAAGATGATAAGCATATCAGCATTAAGTTCTTTAGCAAGTACAGAAGCAGCAAAGTCTTTATCTATAACAGCAGCCATACCTTTTAAGTGATTACCTATTCTTATTACAGGTATTCCACCACCGCCGCAGCAAATTACTAATGCTTTTTCATTAAGCATAGCATTGATTGCAGTACTTTCAGCTATAGCAACAGGTTTAGGAGAAGCAACAACTCTTCTGTATCCTCTTCCTGCATCTTCTTTTACTATCCAGCCTAATTCTTTAGCTTTTGCTTCGCCTTCTTCTTTAGTCATGAATTGACCTATAGGCTTAGTAGGGTTTTTGAAAGCAGGGTCATTTTCATCAACTACTACTTGTGTAATTAATGTAGCTATTGGTGGAACAGTAATCTTTCTATTAGAGAATTCTTCCATAATAGCATTCTGTAAGTCATAACCAATATAAGCCTGACTCATAGCAACACATACTGATAAAGGTATAGGATTTCCAGTATTATGATTATTAGTATATTCATTCATAGCATTGTTAATGAATCCAACTTGAGGACCATTACCATGAGCTACAATTACTTCGCATCCGCTTTCTACTAAATCTACTATATTTTTAGCAGTGATTTTTACAGCTTCCATTTGCTCAGCAAGAGTATCACCTAAAGCATTACCTCCCAAAGCAATAACAATTCTTTTCTTATTTTCCATATTTTAATATCCTAAATCAAAAATTAAATTCTTTTTATATTGGAAAAAGTGCTTTTTTTCACAATATAACAGATATAAAATGGTAAGTACTATATATATTATAGATACTTACCATCTATTTAGTTTTAATTATCCAAATATTCTTTGTTTTTTATCAGAAGCTAATTTGCTTAATACAGCTTGAGGATCTCTGAACTTAGATAAGAAGATCATAGCAGCTATAACATATGGTTTGTAACTAGCTTGTTTGTAAAGAGGTACTCTGTATCTGTCGAATACTGAAGCTTCAACTTCACCATCTTTACAGCTAACATCATTAATATCAGCAGGTAAGCAGTGTAAGTATAAAGCTTTTCCGTCTTTAGTTTTCTTCATTTTTTCTTCAGTACAGCACCAATCTTTATAATTAGCGTTTTGCTCTAATAATCTTTTTTCAAGAGCTTTGATACCGTCAGTGTCACCTTTACCATAAAGGTCAGTTCTTTCCTGCATAGCAGCAAAAGGAGCCCAAGATTTAGGATAAACAACATCAGCATCTTCAAATGCTTCGTCCATATTGTTAGTGATAGTTAATTTAACACCAGCAGCTTCAGCATTTTTCTTAGCAATAGCTTCAACTTCAGGCATAAGTTCATAACCTTTTGGATAAGCTAAAGCAACATCCATACCTAATCTAGTGAATAAACCAGCAGCACCTTGAGGTACAGAAAGAGGTTTACCGTAAGAAGGTGAATAAGCCCAAGTCATAGCAACTTTTTTACCTCTTAAGTTTTCTAATCCGCCTAATTCATGGATGAAGTGTAAAGAGTCAGCCATCATTTGAGTTGGATGGTCTCTGTCACACTGTAAGTTAACTAAAGTAGGTCTTTGCTCTAATATACCGTCATTGTAACCTTGTTTTACAGATTCAGAAACTTCTTTCATATATTCATGACCTTTACCGATGTACATATCATCTCTGATACCAATAACATCAGCCATGAAAGATACCATGTTAGCAGTTTCTCTAACTGTTTCACCATGAGCTATTTGGCTTTTACCTTCATCTAAGTCTTGTACTTCTAAACCTAAAAGGTTACAAGCAGAAGCGAAAGAGAAACGAGTTCTAGTAGAATTATCTCTGAATAAAGAGATACCTAAACCAGAATCAAATACTTTAGTAGAAATGTTGCTTTCTCTTAAGAATCTTAAAGCATCAGCAACAGTCCAAACTGCTTGTAATTCATCAAAAGTTTTGTCCCAAGTTAAAAAGAAATCATTTTGATACATTTTGCCGAATTCAAGGCTATCAAGTTTTGAAATGTATTTTTGTATACCCATATTTTTTTCATCCTTTTTTATTTATTTTAATTTTTTTATTAAATCACAAATTATTTATTTTCACAATAGATAGTAGGTACAGCAGCGTATAAAGCAGCACAGTTTACTAAATCTTGTTTCCAAGTTTTTTCATTAGGAGCATGTGCTTGAGCTTCAGCACCAGGTCCGAAACCTATACAAGGTATTCCGTTTCTTCCCATAATAGATACACCGTTAGTAGAGAAAGTCCATTTATCAGTAAGTGGACGAGCTTTTCTTTCTTTATCTATTTCTGGAGTAGGTCCTACTCTTTCAGTACCGAATAAGCCTTTATAAGCTTCTTCTAAAGTTTTAGTAACAACATGGTCTTCAGGTATTACCCAAGTAGGGAAGTAACATTCTATTGGATAAACTAAGTTAGTCCAAGAAGGTCTGTCATAGTTATACATAGATACTTCAGCACCATATTTTTTAACGTTAGGAAGATTTCTAATTTCTTCTAAGCAGCTTTCCCAAGTTTCACCAGCTGTCATTCTTCTATCTAAAGAAATAGAACAAGAGTCAGCTACAGCACATCTGCTTGGAGAAGTATAGAAAATTTGAGAAACTGTTACAGTACCTCTTCCTAAGAAGTTAGCTTCTTTGTATTGAGGATTGTATTTTTCTTCTAACATTTTTACTAAGCCTTTGATTTCTGTAGAATCTTTAGCATCGTTTTCGTTAAGGCTTCTGATGTCTTGAAGTATGTCAGCCATTTTGTAAATAGCGTTATCTCCTCTTTCTGGAGCAGAACCGTGACAAGAAATACCTTTAACGTCTACTCTTATTTCCATTCTTCCTCTTTGACCTCTGTAAATACCGCCGTCAGTAGGTTCAGTAGAAATTACGAATTCAGGTTTAATTTTGCTTTCTTTACAAATGTATTCCCAGCATAAACCATCGCAGTCTTCTTCTTGTACTGTACCAACAACAACTACTTGATATTTGTCATTTAAAAGACCTAAATCTTTCATTATTTTAGCACCGTAAACACCAGAAACTATACCGCCTTCTTGGTCAGAAGTTCCTCTTCCTCCGATTTCTACATCATTTTCATAACCTTCATAAGGGTCAAAATTCCAGTTATCTTTGTTTCCTATACCAACTGTGTCTATATGAGCATCTATACCTATTAAAGTTTTACCAGTACCCATATATCCTAAAACGTTACCCATAGGATCGATATCAACTTTGTCAAATCCTACTTTTTTCATTTCTTCAGCTATTCTTTCGATTACACCTTTTTCTTCACAAGATTCACTAGGAATTCTAATTAAATCTCTTAAGAACTTAGTCATATCAGCTTTATAGCCTTCAGCTTTTGCTTTTATTTGTTCAAATTGTTCTTTTGAAATAGCACTCATTGTTTTTATTCTCCTAAAAATTTATAATTTATTTTTTATTTCTTTTTTACTTTTATAATTATCTTTCTTTAGCTTCCCAAATGATATTTTTCCATCTTTCAGGATCAGTATCACCTTCTGTGCTGAATAATAATACTTTAGAATTGGAATCAAGTTTTAATTTTTTTCTTAATTCAGCATATTCATCATTAAGCATTATAGTAGCTAAAGCACCGAATGGAGCAGCACCAGATTCACCAGATACTACTTGAGGGTCTCCTTTTAATGGAGCAGATAACATTCTCATACCTCTAGCAGCAACTATATCCTGAGCAGCTATGAAACAATCAGCATGGTTTTTAAGTATATCCCAAGAAGTGATATTAGGCTCACCGCAAGCAAGTCCAGCCATAATAGTGTCTAAATCACCTTCAACTATTCTTATTTTTCCGTCTCCAGCTTCAGCTCCTTTGTATAAACAAGCAGCAGCATCAGCTTCCACTACTACCATTACAGGAGGATTATCTTTATATTTGTTAGAGAAATATCCAACCATAGCACCAGCTAAAGAACCAACACCAGCCTGTACGAATACATGTGTAGGTCTTTCACCGAATTGCTCATCAGCTTCTAAAGCCATAGTACCATAACCTTGCATGATCCAAGCAGGTATTTCTTCATATCCTTCCCAAGCAGTGTCCTGAACAACTACTCCGTTTTGAACTTTAGCAGCTTCAGCAGCAGCTTTTCTAACGCATTCATCATAGTTGAATTCTTCTATTGTAGCTGTAGCACCTTCAGCCTGAATATTTTTTAATCTAGTTTCTGTTGAACCTTTAGGCATAAAAATTACTGATTTTTGTCCTAATTTGTTAGCAGCCCAAGCAACACCTCTACCATGGTTACCGTCTGTAGCTGAGAAGAATGTAGCTTGACCGAATTCATCTTTTAATTTTTTTGAAGTTAATACATCATAAGGGAATTCGCTTACATCTTTTCCCATTTTCTGAGCTATATATCTAGCCATAGAGTAAGAACCGCCTAATACTTTAAAAGCATTAAGACCGAATCTATATGACTCATCTTTTACTTTTATAGTTCCTAAACCTAAATATTTAGCCATTTCTTTTAAATCTGCTAATGGTGTTTCTGTATATTGAGGGAAACTTTGGTGAAAAGCTTTTGCTTTTTTTACTTCCTCAATAGACATAATTGGTAAATTTTTATCTTCTGTTTTAGGCATTTTATTTTCAGCCCATTTAAGATCACTCATTTATATCCTCCTTTTTTGAATCTATATAGTTATATAGAGTGAATTTACTTATTCCAAAATGATTAGATACCTTATCTCCGGATTTAGTTATCAAAAATACTCCGGAGTCATTTAAAAATTTTATAGCCTTTATTTTTTCATCTTTATTCATTATAGAAGCAGGCTTTCCTACTAATTCCTCACTTTTTATTATTAACTTTTCCATAAGTTCTTGAGCACTATTAGGGATTTCTTCCAATTTAGATTTATCTTCAGTTTGTAATAATGTATCTAAATCGCTTTTAAATGGTAAAAAATTAGTTATATCGAAGTTTATAGATAGTATATATCTGTATTTACCATTCATATCCTTTATAAAAACTGTTGAAGATTTCAATATTTTTCCATTTGATGCTTTTGTAAGGTATGATAAATGGTCAACTATTGGTTCCCCTTTTCTTAGTTTTTCTATGGTGTTTATAACGATATTAGAGGCACCTTCTCCTGCTTGTCTTCCAGTTATACCTCCATTAATAATAAAAATAATTGTATGTTCCAAGTCATCTTCTTTTAGTTCATGTAAACAAACTTCACAATTATTTCCAAATTGTCTTGCTATGCCATGAGCAACGCTTATTAATGTTTCAAGTATTATATTAGAACTCATAAATATTCCAAAATATTTTATAATAGTTAATTAATATGCTTATAGTATACTAATTTTTTTTTAGATTTTCAAGAAAAAATCTAAATTTTTTTTGAAAATTCGTTGACAAATGTGCTTTTTTTAATATCCTATTAAAATGTATATAAATAATTACTCGAATATAAATTTAGGAGGCAGCTTATGTTATTAATAGGTGGGGGAAAATTAATTACTAGAGATCCTGCTAAGCCATTTATTGAAGATGGTGCAGTTCTTTGTGATGGAAGATTAATTAAAGAAGTTGGAAAAACTTCAGATTTGAAAGCAAAATATAAAGATGCTGAGTATATAGATGCTAAAGGAAGCATTATTATGCCGGCTTTCATAAATGTACATGAACATATTTACTCTGCTATGGCTAGAGGTTTCAGCATTAATGGTTATAATCCTAAAGGATTTTTAGAAATATTAGATGGTATGTGGTGGACTATAGATAGAAACCTTACTTTAGAACAAACTAAACAAAGTGCTATGGCTACTTATATAGAATCTATTAAAAGCGGTGTTACTACTGTATTTGACCACCATGCTAGTTTCGGTCATATTGAAGGTTCTTTATTCGCTATAGAAGAAGCTGCTAAAACTATGGGTGTTCGTTCTTGTTTATGTTATGAAGTTTCTGATAGAGATGGAGAGGCTAAGTCAAAAGCTTCAGTTAAAGAAAACCTTGATTTTATTAAACATGCTATGGCTGATAAAACAGATATGATTAAAGGTATGATGGGAATGCATGCTTCTTTCACTATTTCTGATAAAACTATGGAAGCTTGTATGAAAGATTTACCTGAAGGTATAGGCTGCCATATTCACGTTGCTGAAGGTATAGAAGATTTACATGCTTGTTTGAAAGAACATGGTAAAAGAATAGTTGATAGACTTTATGATTTCAAAGTTTTAGGTCCTAAAACTATACTTGTACATTGTATATATATCAATCCCCATGAAATGGATTTAATCAAAGAAACAGATACTATGACTTCTCATAACCCTGAATCTAATATGGGTAATGCTTGCGGATGTCCTCCTACAATGGAATTAATGAAAAAAGGAATATTAACAGGTTTAGGTACTGATGGATATACTCATGATATGACAGAATCATACAAAGTAGCTAATGTACTTCATAAACATAGCCTTTGCGATCCAAATGCTGCTTGGGGCGAAATACCTACAATGTTATTTGAAAATAATGCTAAAATGGCTAATCGTTATTTCGATACTCCACTTGGCGTACTTAAAGAGGGTGCTGCTGCTGATGTTATCATTGTAGATTATAAAAACTATACAGAATTAAGTGATAAAAATATTAATGGACATATATTATTCGGTATGAACGGCGGACATGTTAATACTACTGTTTGTAACGGTGAAGTATTGATGAGAGATAGAAAACTCACTAAGATTGATGAAGAAGCTGCTTATGCTAAGATAAGAGAAGAAGCTGATAAGCTTTGGAAACAGATTAATAAATAAAAAATAATATCATGAAATTCTATATAAAATTGATTTTTATATAGAATTTTTTTGGTATTTTAATAAATTACAGTAATAATTAATTGGAGGAATTATAATGAGTGATGTAATGACACCCATACCTTTTGGAAACCTTATGAATTGGATTCTAGAAGAAAAAAAATCTGGTAAAGTATTTGGTGTTTCAAGAGCATTTAAAGCTGATAAAGCTAAATATTACGAAATTTTTGGAAGAAAATTAGAAACTCCTATAGGACCTGCAGCAGGACCTCATACTCAATTAGCTCAAAACATAGTTGCTGCTTATTATACAGGAAGCAGATTCTTTGAACTTAAAACTGTTCAGAAAATGGACGGAGAAGAATTAAGCAAATGCGTTGCTAAACCTTGTATCACAGCTAATGATGAATGTTATAACTGTGAATGGTCTACAGAACTTTATGTTCCTCAGGCTTTTGATGAATATGTTAAGGCTTGGGTTGCTTTAAAAGTAATTGCTAAAGAATGGGATTTAGGAGATATGGACGGTTTTCAGTTCAATATGTCTGTTGGTTATGATTATGAAGGCATTAAAACTGAAAAAATCGATACTTTCATTGAAGGCATGAAAGATGCTTCTAATACTCCTATTTTCAAAGAATGTAAACAATGGTTAACTGATAATATCAGCAGATTCCAAAACTTCAAAAAAGAAGATATAGATAAAATCAATGCTGATGTATGTAATTCTGTTACTTTATCTACTCTTCATGGATGTCCTCCTACAGAAATAGAAAAAATAGCTTCATACCTAATCACAGAAAAGAAATTAAATACTTTTGTTAAATGTAACCCAACTTTATTAGGTTATGAATATGCTAGAAAAACTTTAGATGAAATGGGTTATGATTATATATCATTTACCGATTTCCACTTTAATGATGACTTACAATACAGCGATGCAATTCCTATGCTTCAAAGACTTCAAAAATTAGCTGAAGATAATTCACTTGCATTCGGTGTAAAAATAACTAATACATTCCCTGTAGATGTTAAACAAAAAGAATTACCATCTGAAGAAATGTACATGTCTGGTAAATCTTTATTCCCACTTTCTATGACAGTTGCTTCAAGATTGAGTAAAGATTTTGACGGAAAATTGAGAATTTCGTATTCAGGCGGATGTGATTATTTCAATATCAATGATGTTATAGATGCAGGAATTTGGCCTGTAACTATGGCTACTACTTTCTTAAAATCAGGCGGTTATCAAAGAGGCGAGCAAATAGCTAAAAACCTTAAAGAACCAAAAGCATTTACTAAAGTAGATGTAGCTAAAACTGAAAAAATCATTGAATGGAGCAAAAAAAGCAAACATCATATTAAACCTGTTAAGCCTCTTGCTAGCAGAAAAGTTAATAAAAAAGTACCTTTGATCGATTGTTATATAGCTCCTTGTATGGAAACTTGTCCTATTCATCAAGACCTTACTACTTATATAAGACTTAATTCTGAAGGAAAATATGAAGAGTCTTTCAAAGTTATTATAGAGAAAAACGCTCTTCCATTTGCTACAGGTATATTATGTCCTCATACTTGTATGGATAAATGTACTAGACAATTCTATGAAGAGCCTGTAAGCATTAGAGCTTGCAAATTAGAAGCTGCTAAAGCTGGATATAGTAAAGTAATAGGCACTTTAAAACCTGCTGCTTCTATAGGTAAAAAAGCTGGTATCATAGGTGCTGGTCCTGCCGGACTTTCTGCTGCATTCTTCTTGGCTCGTGCTGGTGTTGATGTTACAGTATTCGATAAGAGAGAAAAAGCTGGCGGTGTAGTTGCTAATATTATACCTAGCTTCAGAATAAGTGCTGAAGAGATTGGAAATGATGTTAGCTTATGTAAGCAAATGGGTGTTAAATTTGAATTAGGCAAAGAAATTAAAGATATAAAAGAATTTGCTAAAAATTATGATTACACTGTTGTTTGTATAGGTGCTCATAAAAATATGCCTTTAAAACTTGAAGCCGGCGAATCTATGAACGCTCTTAAATTCTTAGAAGAGTTCAATAAAACTAATGGAAACGTTGCTTTAGGAGAAGATGTAGTAGTAATTGGAGGCGGTAACACTGCTATGGATGCTGCTCGTGCTGCTAAGAAAAATAAAGGCGTTAAAAATGTTAGATTAGTTTATAGAAGAACTAAGAGATATATGCCTGCTTTAGAAGAAGAACTTCAAGAGGCTTTAGAAGATGGTGTTGAGTTTATGGAATTACTTGCACCTGTTAAATTAGAAAACGGTAAACTTCTTTGTAAAAAAATGGAATTATCTGACTATGATGAAAAAGGCAGAAGAAATGTTGTTGAAACTGGCGAAACAGTAGAAGTACCTGCTAGCAGTGTTATAGCTTCTATTGGTGAGCAAATTGAATCTGACTTCTACAAATCTAATGGTATAGATGTTGATGATAAAGGCAAGCCAAAATGTTCTGCTGCTAATGAATCATCTATCAAAAATGTTTATGTTGCTGGTGATGGTTTATATGGTGCTGCTACTATAGTTGAAGCTATAAGAGATGCTAAAGTTGTTGCTGAAGCTATATTAGGAAAAGCAGTTGCTCCTGATTTGCCTTCTGTTTCTACTGAAGAAATATCTTATAGTAAAAAAGGTAATTTGAAAGAAGTATCAAAAGACCCTGAAGCTACTAGATGTTTAAGCTGTGATTATATTTGTGAAAGCTGTACTGAAGTTTGTCCTAACAGAGCTAATGTATCTATAAAAGTTGCAGGACATGCTAAGATATCACAAATCATACACGTTGATTATATGTGTAATGAATGCGGTAACTGTGAAACATTCTGTCCTTATAGTTCTGCTCCTTATAAAGATAAATTTACATTGTTTGCTACTGAAGATGATATGAAAAATTCTAAAAATGATGGTTTCTTATTCTTAGATAAAGAAGGAAATGCTAAACTTAGAATTGATGGTAAAGAAGAATCTTATAAAGTTGGCGGAAAGAACAATGGTGTTTACACTATAGTTGATGCCGTATTTAATAACTATAAGTATTTAATATTAAAATAATTGACTTTATATTGATTATTGTATAACATAGCAAAGGAGAGGTAAGTATCTTTCCCTTGTTATGTTTATTTGATTTTAATATATAAGGAGGAATATATGGGCGAGATTGCCAAGATTATCATTAATGGTAAAGAGATGAGCTTTGACTCAGACAGAAAGTTAATGGATGTTCTTAGGAATGACTGTAAATGTAAATCAGTTAAAGACGGATGTTCTGAAGGTGCTTGCGGAACTTGTACTGTTTTGATAGATGGAAAACCTACTAAAGCATGTATACAAACTATAGGAAGATTGCAGGGTAAAAGCGTACAAACTATAGAGGGATTTACTCAAAGAGAAAAAGATATTTATGCTCATGCTTTTGCAGTTGCAGGGGCCGTTCAATGCGGATTCTGTATACCTGGCATGGTTATATGTGCTAAAGGATTAATAGATAAAAATCCTAATCCTACAAGACTTGAAATTGTTGCTGCTATTAAAAATAATATTTGCAGATGTACAGGATACAAAAAAATCATTGATGCTATAGAATTAGCTGCTAAAATGATTAGAGAAAATATTGATGTTAAAGAATACAAAGGTAAAGTAAAATTAGGCGATAGAAATATTGCTAGAGTAGATGCTAAAGAAAAAGCTTTAGGTATTGGCGAATACTGTGATGATATAGAGTTAGAAGGTATGCTTCATGGGGTTGCTGTAAGAACTAAATATCCAAGAGCTAAAATATTAAAAATAGATATTAGCGAAGCAAAAGCTTTAAAAGGCGTAGTTGATGTAATAACTGCTAAAGATTTACCTGGTGCTAAGAAAATCGGACATATTTTCCATGACTGGGATGTACTTATCGGTGAAGGCGAAACTACAAGATTTATCGCTGACGGTTTAGCTTTAATCGTTGCTGAAGATGAAGCTACTGCTAAAAAAGCTAGAGATTTAGTAAAAATAGAATATGAAGAATTACCATTGGTAAGAAATCCTCAGGAAGCTATGAAAGAGGGTGCTCCTTTAGTTCATGAAGAAAGAGAAAGCAATTTACTTACTCATGAAAGATTAGTTAAAGGTAATGCTGATGAAGTAATAGCTAAATCTAAATATAAAGTTACAAAACATTATGAACTTCCTTGGACAGAGCATGCATTTATGGAAGCAGAAGTTGCTGTTGCTATGCCTTTCAATGAAGATGGAATATTTGTATATTCAAGCGACCAAAGTGTTTATGATACTAAAAAAGAGGTTGCTTTGGCTTTAGGTATAGATGCAGAAAAAGTTGTAGTAGAAAATAAATATGTAGGCGGCGGATTTGGTGGTAAGGAGGATATGAGTGTTCAGCATTATGCAGCTATAATGGCATATAGAACAAAAAGACCTGTTAAATTTAAACTTACAAGACAAGAAAGTATAAACTGGCACCCAAAACGTCACCCTATGAGCATAGATATGACTACTGCTTGTGATGAAAACGGTATACTTACAGCTATGAAAGCTACTTTAATTACAGATGCCGGTGCTTATGCTTCATTATCAGGCCCTGTACTTCAAAGAGCTTGTACACATGCTGCTGGTCCTTATAATTATCAAGTTATAGATATAGAGGGTAAATCTTTCTATACTAATAACCCTCCAACTGGACCATTCAGAGGATTCGGCGTACCTCAGTCTTGTTTTGCTACTGAAATGAATATAAACTTGCTTGCTGAAATGTGCGGTTTAGATCCTTGGGAAATAAGATATAGAAATGCTATACGTCCTGGTCAAGTGCTTCCTAACTATCAAATAGCTGATGAGGCTACAGGACTTGTTGAAACATTAGAAGCTGTTAAAGACATTTATTATAATAATAAAAATGTTGGTATAGCTTGTTCTTTGAAAAACTCTGGTGTAGGTGTTGGTTTGCCTGACACAGGAAGAGTTCGTTTGGTAGTAAAAGACGGAAAAGTTAATGTATACTCTGCTGCTTCTTGTATAGGACAGGGTATTGCTACAGTACTTTATCAAATAGCTGGAGAAACTCTTGATTTGAATGATGATGAGATAATAATTCATCAGCCTAATACTGCAACTTCTCCTGACTCCGGTACTACTTCAGGTTCAAGACAAACACTTATTACAGGTGAAGCTTGTAAGAGAGCTTGTGAAGACCTTAAGAAAGATTTGGCTGGTAAAACATTAAAAGATTTAGAAGGAAAAGAATATTACGGCGAATGGTTAACTATTACAGATAAAATGGGCGTTGATAAACCTCATCCTGTTTCTCACGTTGCATACAGTTATGCTACACAAGTATGTATACTTAATGATGACGGTACTATAAATAAAATAGTTGCTGCTCATGATATAGGAAAGGCTATTAACCCTATAGCTTTGGAAGGACAAATTGAAGGCGGTGTTGTTATGTCTTTAGGTTATGCTTTGACAGAAAAATTCCCGCTTGAAGATTGTGTTCCTAAAGTTAAATTCGGTACTTTAGGATTATTCAGAGCTGATAAAACTCCAGATGTTGAATCTATTATTATAGAAAAACCTGGTGTTCCTTATGGTTATGGTGCTACAGGTATAGGAGAGATTTCTAGTATACCTACTGCTCCTGCTGTTGCTTTAGCTTATTATAAGTTTAACGGTGAGTTCCAAACAGAACTACCACTTAAAAATACTCCTTATTCAAGATAATTTATTTTATTTATTATGAGTTTATTTAACGATGAACTTGTAATTGTAAGAGGAGCTGGTGATTTAGCTACAGGTATTGTGTATTCCTTATACAAGGCTCATTTCAAAGTTATTGTATTAGAAACACAATACCCCTCTTCTATTAGAAGAAGGGTTGCATTATCCGAAGCTGTTTATGATGGTGAAAGTAAAGTTGAGGATATTGAATCTGTATTGGTAAAAAGCTATGAAGAAGCTCTTAATATAATTGCAAATAAAAATTATAAAAAGATTCCTATTCTTATAGATCCTAATTGTGATATACTAAAAAATATAAAACCAACATTTTTAATTGATGCCATAATTGCTAAAAAAAATCTTGGTACCAATAAATCTATGGCTAAATATACTATAGCATTAGGTCCAGGTTTTACTGCCGGTAAAGACTGTGATATTGTTATAGAAACTATGCGAGGTCATAATCTTGGAAGAATGTATTTAGAAGGCGAGGCTATACCTAATACAGGAATTCCCGGTAATATAGGCGGTAAAGAAGCTGAAAGAGTAATACATGCAAGTTCTGACGGCATTATTGAAAACGTGAAAAATATAGGCGACTTTGTTAAAGAAAAAGAAGTTATAGCATATATAAATAATAACAATGAAAAAATAGAAGTGCTTGCTACTTTTGATGGGCTTTTAAGAGGCATTATAAAAGATGGTTTCAAAGTTCATAAGGGTTTGAAAATAGCTGATATTGATCCTAGAAAATCTGAATATGATAATTGCTTTACCATTTCTGATAAGGCTAGAAATTTAGGCGGTTCCGTACTTACTGCTATGATGTATTTATATAATAGATAATTAATTTTAGATTATACCTAAACAATTATATTTTATCAAAAATCAATTTATATTTTTATTTTTATATTTGGGGCTTTGCCCCAAACCCCACTTCTTTTGTTGCCACAAAGAAGCAAAAAGGCTATATTGGGCTTTAATTTAATAAATTATATTACATGTAAAACATTTTTAGTATGATTTAGTACTAATTTTTACACTTGCACTTTTTGGTTCTTTTTGCGGCGGGAAAAAGAACAATAAACAAATTGACAAAGTTAAAAATTTTTGGTATATATAACTCTTATATAATTATTTATATTAAAAAATCTTCATTATAAATTATATCAATTTTATAATGAAGATTTTAATTTATTTAAATATAAAATTTACTTTACATTTCTTTGAGCTTTTTTTAGAATATCTGCAATTTCTCTAAGTTTAAGATTCTCTGCCATATCTAAAGCAGTATCTCCATCGTCATCTTCTATATTTACATCGGCTCCTTTTTCTACTAGAAATTTAACAAATGATTCATTAGATTTTCTTGTACAAGCCCACATTAAAGAAGTGTATCCATTATAATCTTGAGCATTAATATCTGCACCTTTTTCTAATAAAACTTCAGCTAATTTTATACGATTTTCCTGAAAACTTATATTATAAAAACTACCTTCAAGCATACCAAGATGTATCAAAGGAGTATATTGGTTTTTATTCTTTATGTTTACATCAGCACCTTGCTCTATTAAAAAATGAGCTATTTCAAAGTCTGGCATAGTAGTAAGAGTTTTGTTTAAAGCTGTGTATCCTTCATTATCTTGGGCATTTATATCAGCATTTTTTGAAACTAAATATTTTATTACGTCTATATTTATTTCCAAACTAGGTTTACATGCTAATATTAAAGCAGTACTTCCTCCTTTATAAAAGTTTACATCAGCACCGTTTTCAACTAATAATTTTACTGTTTCTAAATTATTTACACCATACATTAAGGCTGTATTTCCATAATCATCGAAAGCATTTATATCTGCACCTTTTTGTATTAGAAGTTCTACCACTTTTATATTATGAAGTTTGGAAGCATACATTAAAGGTGTCTTTCCATCCTCATTTATTACATTTATATCTGCACCTTTTTGTATTAGAAGTTCTGCCACTTTTATATTATGAAGTTTGGAAGCATACATTAAAGGTGTTTCTCCATCCTCATTTGTTACATTTATATCTGCACCATTATTTATTAAAAATTCTGCAGCAGATGAATTTTCATTTTTATAATAATAATATCTATAGTCAGGATGTTCATTATCTAATGAGAGTAATAGGGGAGTTTCTACTGAGCTATGTTCAGAATGTGTTTTAGCATTTACATCGGCACCTTTTTCAACTAAAAATTTAACCATATCATAGTCATTTCTTAAAGCTGCTATCATTAAAGGAGTATAATCATAATCAGCAGGAGAATAATACTCCCCACCCTTTATTCTTGATTCTAAGTCAAAACCATTTTCTACTAATACTTTAAACATTTCTCTATTTAGTGCCAATTCTGTTGTATAAGCTGTATCAAGAAGTGATGCTCCATAATTGTTTTTAGTATTTATATCAGCACCATATTTTATTAATAAATTAAATATTTTTTTAGCATTTTCTAGTTTTTCTTCTTTTTCGTAATGATCATAGCGAATATTATAATATAATACAGTGTTTCCATCATTGTCTTTAGTATTTATATTGGCACCATTTTCTAATAAAAATTTAACCATTTCATAGTCTCCTATCATAGTAGCGTTCATTAATGCTGTACAGCCCTCTTCATCTTGTGTGTTTATATTTGCACCTTGTTGTATAAGTAATTTTGAAATATCAAATTTTCCATAATCATTAGCAATCGTTAAAGCTGTTTTGTTTTCATTATTTACTGTATTAGGATTGGCACCTTTATCAAGCAAATATTTAACCATATCATAATCATTTCTTAAAGCTGCTATCATTAAAGGAGTATAATCATAATCAGATCTACCCGTCTTTATTCTTGACTCTAAATCAAAACCATTTTCAACTAATATTTTAAACATTTCTTTATTTTTATCAAAAGATTCTGAAATTCTATAGGATACATCAAGGAGAGATGCTCCATCATTGTCTTTAGTATTTACATCAGCACCGTATTTTATTAATAAATTAAGTATTTTTATAGCATTTTCTTGTCCGAAACTATCATGCTGAATACTATAATATAATGCAGTTTTTCCTGATGTATCTCTAATATTTACATCAGCACCATTTTTTAATAAAAATTCAACCATTTCATAATTTGTATCTCTAGCAGCATACATTAATGATGTAGCACCTGCATTATCTTTAATATTGACATCAGTACCTTCTTCTATAAGTAATTTTGCTATATCGATTAAAGTAGCGTACATTAATGCTGTAAAACCGTATTCATCTTGAGCATTTGGATTTGCTCCTTTATCTAAATATGATTTAACTTCTTCTATGTTATTATATTTTACAGCTAAAAATAACGATCCACCTAAAGTCTGAGAATACATAGGATACATTTTTATACCTTGAACATATTCATTAGTATTTGTAGTTGTTGGATTAATATATACTTGTTCATTTGTTTGAGTTTGATTAGTTTGAGTATTTTCTGTTTGTTTAGTATTGCCGCTGTTACCGCAGCTGCAGGCTATTAAAACAAAAATAGAAATAATGGAAATAATATTTTTCATATATACCCCTAAGTATATACGGGATTATATGTTTAAAATTATTTTATGTCAATATAACTATAATTTATATAATATACTCATTAAAAATATATGATAATTTTATGTATTAGTTTTTGATGAATGAAAATTATATAAATATAAATTGATATTAATAAAATTTTTAGTATAATTAATCTATGAAAGAAATTAACAGACTTAATGATTTATTCGTACGATATCTAATTGGTACTGAAGGAGATGAGGATATATTAGAAAATATTGTTAATGCTGTTTTAAATGATGCTGGTTTTGAATCTGTAAGCAATCTTGAAATTATTAATCCTTACAACCTACCTGAAAATGAGAATTTAAAAGAGTCTATTCTTGATGTTAAAGCAAAAACTAAAGATGGTAAAAAGATACTTATTGAAATACAGTTGATAGGTAATAATAATTTTATAAAAAGAATTTTATATTATATAGCTAAAAATATAGCTTCTGAATTAAAAGAGAATGAAAACTATATTAATATAAGTCAAATGATTAGTATTAGTTTTTTAAATTTTAATTTAAACATAGGAAGTGAAACTGATATAAAAAAAGAGCATAAATGTCTTCAATTATCAGATATTAATAATCCTAGCCTTAAATTAGATGATTTTCAGATACATTTTATAGAGATTAAAAGATTTGCAGAAATATTAAAAAATGCTAGTATAGATGATTATAATAAAAATAAACTTTTATCTTGGATTGATTTTTTCACTACTAAAGATTTAGAAAAAGATATTAATAAACTTATAGGAGGCAATCATATTATGAGTAAAGTAATAGATAAATATAAAAGATTTGTAGCTGATGAAAAAGAGATGTCTGCCTATAATGAAAGAGATACTTTTCTTTATGGACAGGCTGCTATGCTTCAGTATGAGAGAGCAGAAGGAAAAAAAGAGGGTATGGAAATAGGATTTAAGCAAGGCATAGAAAAAGGTATAGAAAAGGGTATAGAAAAGGGTTATAAAGAAAGCCAGATAAATATAGCTAAAGAAATGAAAAAAGAAAATATGAATATTGATGTTATAAGCAGAATTACAGGTTTAAGTATAGAAGAAATAAAAGACTTATGAATATATGACAAGTTTTTATAGATAAATAAAAAAATTATAAGTATATTGAATTTTGCTTGCATATGCTTTATTTAATTCATATAAATTTAGTAATTATTTTAATAAACAAATAAATATAGGATTATAAAATGAAAAAGATTATTATAAAAAATGGTACTATAGTTAATGCTTCAGAAACTTATAAGGCTGATGTATTAATAGAAGATGAAAAAATTTCTCAAATAGGTGCTGATTTAAAATGCGAAGGGGCAGAAATAATTGATGCTTCAGGCAAATATGTAATGCCAGGAGGTATTGATGTTCATACTCATATGGATATAGATGTCGGAATTGGACGTGCTGTTGATGATTTTTATACTGGTACTATTGCTGCTGCTTGCGGCGGTACTACTACTATAGTTGATCATATGGGATTTGGACCTAAAGACTGCAATGTATTTCATCAATTAAAGCATTATCATAGTCTTGCTGATAATAAGGCTGTTATTGATTATAGCTTTCATGGAGTTTTACAGCATGTTGATGAAGATGTGCTTAAAGGGCTTGAATTATTAGCAAAAGAAGAAGGTTTGCAAAGTACAAAATTATATTTAACTTATAATTATAAAATAGAAGATGATAATGTTGTGAGAGTATTAAAGAAGATGAAAGAGATTAATGGAGTTTCTGCTTTCCATGCTGAAAACCATTATGTAGTAGAATATTTAAAGAAGAAATTTGTTGAAGAAGGTAAAACTTCTGCACATTATCACCCTATAAGCAGACCTGCAGAGGCTGAAGCTGAGGCAGTTAATAGAATCATACATTTATCTGTTGTAGCCGGAAATGCTCCTGTTTATATAGTTCATACTTCCGCTTCAAAGAGTGTAGATGAAATAGTTAATGCCAGAGCTTTAGGACATAAAAATATTTTCTCTGAAACTTGCCCTCAATATTTAGTATTAACTGATAAAGAATATGACAGAGAAGACGGACTTAAATTTGTAATGTCTCCTCCTTTAAGGAAACAGGAAGACTGTGACAGATTATGGAAAGCTATTGCAGACGGACATATTCAGGTAATAGCTACAGATCACTGTCCTTTCAATTATGAAACTGATAAGGTGAAAGGAAAAGATAATTTCACTAAATGCCCTAATGGGGCAGGCGGAGTAGAGGAGAGATACCCTTTGATGTTCTCTGAAGGTGTTATGAAAGGAAGAATAAGCATAAATAAATTCGTTGAAACTTTATGCTATAATCCAGCTTTAATATACGGACTTTATCCTCAAAAAGGTGCTATTATTCCAAATGCCGATGCTGATATTACTATAATAGACCCTAATAAAAAATCTGTTATCACAAAATCAAATATGCATGGTGCTTGTGATTATACTGCTTATGAAGGAATGGAACTTTTATGCTCTGTTGATACAGTTATATCAAGAGGTAAAATTGTATGCAAAGACAATAAGTTCTTAGGAAATAAAGGAGATGGTAAATTTATAAAGAGAAAAAGTTTAGATCATTATGCTGATTTTAATAAGCATTTCAAATTAGGTGATTATATAGATATTGATTGTAATTAATATAAAAATATTTATTATATAAAATAACTGGCTATGATTTTTTAGTCAGTTATTTTTTTATTATTCTTTATTGCTTACACTATTTCTTTCTAAGAATTCATAATTAACATACAATACTTTTTTACTTTTATATTGTTAATTAAATCTATTAAAGTATTTGCTGTGCATACTCCGGCATTAAATGAATCGAATTTTATTGTTGAAAGTCCAGGCTCTATTATCTCATCAATATCATATCCTCCAAAAGATATTACAGATACATCATCTGGAATTTTTAATCCCATTTCTTTTAATACTTTATATACTCCCAAAGCTTGTCTGTCAGTTGAACATATTATAGCATCTATATTTTTATTTTTTAATAATTTTTCTGTAGCTATTTTTGCTTTCTCATAAGAAAAATCTGCTATTTCTATTTTTATATTTTCTATCCCATAGTTAGATAGTCCGTCTAATACTCCATTTTTTCTTGTTATTCCAACAGCAATATCATTTTCATCTACTGTTATAAATCCTATATTTTTATGATTTTTGCTGCCTATATATTCTCCTATATCTACACCTGCATTATAATCATCATTAACTATACTTATTCCCTCGCTGCATTCCTGTCCGTAAATTACGATTGGTATATCTAATTTCTTCAATATGTTTTTATGATCTTCAGTGATATATGTTGCACTCAATACTATCCCATCAACATTTAATCTTTTTAATTTTTCTATATACTGAAGTTCTAATTTATGCTGATGATTTGTATTCATTATTATAGGCATATAATGTTTTTCTCTAAGAGTTTTTTCAAGCCCTGTTAATACTCTTGCTCCAACTATAGAGTCTAAAGCTGGTACTATTATTCCTATTATATGGCTTTTCTTTGCCTTTAATCTTGCGAATGTGTTTGGCTCATAATCATATTCTGATATTATTTCCATTATTCTTTTTTTTGTTTCTTCTTTTAAATATCCGCCGTTAAAGTATCTAGATATAGTAGTTTTTGTAACACCAGCAATTTCTGCTATTTCTTTCATAGTAATTTTTTTATTCGTAGCCATATTCCATTATCCTGATATTAATAAAGTATATACTTTTTATTGTTAAATACAAATTTATATAATTATTTTATAAAAAAATACATAATGCTTGACAAATATTAAAATATTGCTATAATATATTATGTAACAGGTTACATAGATGACAATTTCAATAGGATTTTTATTATGGCTATCAATTATAAAAAAACTGCTGAAGAAATTATTAGAGTAGTGAATAAAGATAATATTATTTCCGCAACTTTCTGTGCCACAAGATTAAGATTAATAGTAAAAAATAGAGAAAGTATAAAAGATTCAGATGTTCAAAAAATAGAAGGTGTTAAAGGAGTATTTTTTAATTCAGATCAATATCAGATAATATTAGGTACAGGAGTTGTAAATAAGGTTTATGCTGAAGTTGTTAATTTAGGTGTTACAGGAGCTGCAAAACAAAATACGGAAGAAACTAAAAAAGTGGGAGAGAAAAATAATTTTAGAAAGTTTATCCGTATATTTGCTGATGTATTTGTACCAATAATGCCAGCTATGATTGCAACTGGTTTATTTTTAGGGCTTAAAGGTGCTTTAATAAATGATAGTTTTTTAGGTTTATTTAATTTGCAAGTGTCTAATATTCCCGTTTCTGTTATGACATTTATGAGTGTTTTAACAGAAACGACATTTGCATTTTTACCTGCTTTGGTATGCTGGTCAACATTCAGAGTTTTCGGAGGTTCTCCTATATTGGGTATATTATTAGGTTTAATGCTTGTTTCACCTGCTTTGCCTAATGCTTATTTGGTAGCCAACCCAGACAGTGGAGTTAAACCTATAATGTTGTTTGGATTTATACCTATAGTAGGATATCAAGGAAGCATACTTCCTGCACTTATTGCTGGTATAATAGGATCTAAAGTAGAATTGAATTTAAGAAAAGTGATTCCAAATATAATAGATATACTAGCAACACCTTTTTTGACTCTACTTATAATGTTGATATTATCTTTAGCTGTAATAGGCCCTATTTTTCATATAGTTGAACAATGGATATTGATAGCTATAAATTTTTCTTTATCATTACCTTTTGGAATAGGAGGATTTATAATAGGGTTTGGAATAATATTTATAGTTGTAACAGGAGTACATCATATAATGAACTTAATAGAAATATCATTACTTGCTGCTACTACGTTTAATCCTATTAATCCTCTTTTATCCGTTGCTAATTTAGCTGCAGGTGCTGCTTGTTTAGCCGTTACATTAAAAACTAGAAGAAAAAGCGTAAAAGCTATGGGATATGGTGCTACATTATCAGCTTGGCTTGGTATAACAGAGCCTGCTATATTTGGTATAAATATAAGATATGGAATAAAGCCTATGGTTTGCGGTGCTATTGCTGCGGGTATAACAGGCTTGATCGCAAGATTATTGAATTTACAAGCTACTGCAAACGGAGTTACAGGAATACCGGGAGCATTGCTTTATATTTATGATGGAAAGCAATTAGTTGGTTATATAGCTGTTGCTTTAGTTACAGTTCTCCTATCATTTACTATTACTTGGTTCTTTGGTGTTCCTGATGAGTATATGCAGGAAGATGAGGAGTAAAAATTAAAAAAGACAATGTTTACACAATAATTTCTACATAAATCCAATAAAATAATTTATTCGCTTAATATCATGTATTAGTTCTTAATACATGATATTAAGTACTATTATGCAATTAATACGAGGAAATGAAATGAGGCTGGTTAGTAAAGTATTTGAAGAGGCGATAAAACAAAAAGAAATTGAATATTCTAAAGATAATAATAATAAATGGAGATTAAATTTTCATTTGATGCCTCCTGTAGGCTGGCTTAATGATCCTAATGCTTTATCATATTTCAAAGGAGAGTATCATATATTTTTTCAATATTCTCCATTTGATGTTGAAGGCGGATTAAAATTTTGGGGTCATTATATAACTAAAGACTTAATCAATCACAAATATGTGGGAGTATCAATATATCCAGATGAAAAATACGATTGCCATGGTGTGTATTCAGGTTCTGCCCTTACAGAAGATGATAAATTATACATATACTATACAGGTAATGTAAAGCTTCTAGGCAAACATGATTACATAGAAAGCGGAAGAGAAGCTAATACCATGCTTATAATCTCCGAAGATGGTATTAACTTCTCTAAAAAAGAATGCTTAATGGAAATGAAAGATTATCCTAAAGATATAACTAATCATATAAGAGATCCTAAAGTATGGAAAGAAAATGATTCTTATTATATGGTTCAAGGTGCTAGAAAATATGGAAAAGATAGAGATAATGATATTGGAGAAGTATTAATATTCAAATCTGAAGATAAAAGAAATTGGAAGCATACAAGCACTATAAATTCTAAAAATAGATTCGGCTATATGTGGGAATGTCCTGATTTATTTAATTTAGACGGACAGAATATTTTAATTACTTGCCCTCAAGGTGTAGAGCAAATTGAAAATGTATATGAAAATATTTATCTTTCAGGATATTTTTTGATTAATGATGATTATGAAAATAAAGAACATATAGAAGTTAATAATTTTACAGTTATTGATAGAGGATTTGATTTCTATGCTCCTCAGACTTTTTTAGATGAGAACGGAAATAGAGTTATAATAGGCTGGATGGGTGTTCCTGATACAGAAGATGATCATAAAAATCTAACTGTTCAATACGGCTGGCAGCATTGTTTAACTGTGGCAAGAGAATTAAGTTTTAAAAATGGCAAACTTTATCAAAAACCTCATAGAAGTTTAGAGAAGTTAAGAGAGAAAAAAATATTTGAAAAATCATGTTCTTATGATTTATTGTCTGATAATTTGATTTCTAAAGATATTAATTCTTATGAAGTTCTAATTGATAATATAAAAAGTTCTGATAATTTTGAATTATTAATTTCTGAAGGTGTTTCTATTAAATATAAAAATAATAGATTCATATTAGAGTTTATAAATGATATAGGAAAGAAAATAGGCGGCGGAAGATATAAAAGAAGTTGTGATTTAGAAAAGTTAGAAAGTTTGAGAATACTTATAGATACATCAGCTATAGAGATATTTGTAAATGATGGTGAGATTGTTTTTTCTACTAGATATTATCCTGATGAATATTCTTTTAAAATCATTGGAAATATGAATTTAACAATATATAAATTATCTAATTTTAATATTAATCATTAATCTTTTTTGTTTGTAAATATTTAAAAATAGTTTATAATATCAAAATTACTAATTTTAAGGATATTGAAAATGGCTAAACCAATAACAAAAGAAGGATATGATAAAGCTAAAGCTAGACTTTCTGAATTAAAGGCTGAGTTTGAAACTTTGCCTGCTATTATTGCAGAGGCTAGAGAAAAAGGCGATTTAAAAGAAAATGCTGAGTATCATGCTGCTAAAGAAAGACAGGGATTATTGAATGCTCAGATATCAAAGTTGGAAAGTGATTTGGCAGGCTGTGAAATAATAGATCCTGCTAATTTGGATAAGGACACTGTAACTTTCGGTAAAAGAGTAAAAGTTAAAGATAAAACTAGAAATGCTGTTTTTGAATATAGAATAGTGGGCGAATTAGAAGCAGATATGACTAAAAATGAAATAACAATAGTAACTCCTATTGCTAAAGGATTATTAGGTAAAAAAATTGGCGATGTTGTTACTATAAAAGTACCTGCTGGAGATAAGGTTTTAGAGATATTAGAGATTAGTATTTGATTTATAATAATTTTATGTAAAAAAGGAATTCTATTTAATAAAAAATAGAATTCTTTTATTTTTTATTAAACTTTTTATTATAATAATATTCTAAAATCATAATTTGACTTGAAGTTTTTAAATAAAGTTATATATTTAAAAATATATTCCACGTTTTAGGAGTTTTATATGTCAAAAATGAAAGTTATGATAGCATCATCTGAAGCAACCCCATTTATAAAAACAGGTGGACTTGCCGATGTTGTTGGTGCTTTGCCTATTTATTTAAAGAAGCTTGATGTAGAAGCTTGTGTAGTACTTCCTAAATATAGAGATATTAATTTTCAGGATTGTTATTTAGAGAATGTTCTTCCTACTATGGGAGTATGGATGGGTAATGGAGAAGAGTGGTGCTCAGTATTTAAGACAGTAAAAGATGGAATTGATTTTTATTTTATAGAACATCATAGTTTCTTCAGTAGAGAAGGACTTTATCATGATGCTTCATTCAATGATTATCAAGATAATGCTTGGAGATTCGGATTCTTTTCAAGAGCTGCTTTGCAGTTATGTAAGGATTTACAATTAAATGTAGATGTTGTTCATGCTAATGATTGGCAGACAGCAGCTATTCCTGCATATATTAAAACTTGGCATTGGAATGATCAAATAGGTCATGCTGCTAGTATGCTTACTATACATAATGCAAATTATCAAGGTATATATAATGCTACTACCACTTATGATTATTTAGGATTAGGATGGAATAACTTTAGTCCAGATACCTTTGAAGATCATGGCAATATAAATTTCCTTAAAGGTGGAATATTCTTTTCTGATGTAGTTACTACTGTAAGCCCTACTTATGCTAGAGAAATTGCTTCACCTTATGGCGGACATGGTATGGCACCTTATTTGCAGAATAAAACAACAAGTTTCTTCGGAATACTTAATGGTATTGATGAAGAAGTTTGGTCTCCTGAAAAAGATAAATTTATACCTGCAAATTATTCAGCAGATAAGATGGAAGGTAAAAAAGTATGTAAAAGAGAACTTCAAAAAAGATTCTTACTTGAAGAAGATGATGATGTTGTTTTGATAGGAGCAATAGGAAGATTTGTTGATCAGAAAGGATATCATTTTATATCTTCTATAATAGATTCTTTAGTTAATAATATGAAAGTTCAGTTCTGTATACTTGGTACAGGTGATAAAGGTCTTGAAAGTTTCTTTGGTGATATACCTAAAAGATATCCTGGTAGAGTAGGTTCTTATATAGGATATAGCAATGAATTATCACATTTAATAGAAGCAGGCTGTGATTTATTTGTAATGCCTTCATTATTCGAGCCTTGCGGACTTAATCAGATGTACTCTTTAAGATATGGTACTTTGCCTATAGTTCATGCTACAGGTGGACTTGAAGATACTGTTGAAAATTATAATGAACAGACAGGAGAAGGTACAGGATTTAAATTCTATGATTCTACTCCTTCAGCATTATATAATACTATAGGCTGGGCTGTAAGTGTTTATTATGATCATAGAGATAGATTTACTGCTATGCAGAAAAGGGCTATGAAAATAGATAATTCTTGGGAGAAAAGTGCTAAAGAATATGTTAAGGCTTATGAACTTGCTATTTTGAACAAAAATAATTATGATAGAAATTGCGGTTTATAATGATTTACGGAAAATAAATATTGGAGATATTATATAATGGGAAAAACTAATAAAATATTGTATGTTATGTCCGGGCAGAATTTTCAGGATGAAGAGTATTTTGAGAGTAAAAAGATTTTTGATAATGCCGGTTATAAAACAGAAGTATCATCTACATTTATAGGTACAGCTCAGGGAAAATTGGGTGGTATGACCAATATTGATTTACTATTCAGTGAAGTTGATGCTATAGAATTTGATGCTGTAATATTTATAGGCGGTATAGGATGTATAACTTTATGGGATGATTGGCGTACTCAGGGACTTGCTAAATTATTTTTAGATAATCAAAAAATAGTTGCAGGTATAGGAAGCGGAATAGTAATTATGGCTAATGCTAAAATATTAGACGGTATTAATGTTACTTGTTTGCCTGCAGATGAATCGCATGTAAGACATGGTAATGCCAACGTTTTGAAGGACAATGTTGTTGTTTCAGGAAATATTATAACAGCTAATGGTCCTGCTTCCTCAAAAGAATTTGCCAATGCTATTGTAGGTGCATTGAGTAATATATCTTAATTAATCTTTATAAATGAAAGGCCTATAATTGATTGGGCCTTTTATTTATTAACAATGTATTATTGTTTAATTCTTAATAGATTTCAAATTTATAAAATAAAAGATGGTACTAACAAATGATAAAAGCAGTATTTTTTGATATAGATGGTACTTTGGTGAGTTTTAATACGCATAAAATTTCAGATTCTTCCAAAGAGGCTATTAAAATTTTAAAAGATAAAGGAATAAAAGTTTTTATAGCAAGTGGAAGGGCTTTATTTCAAATAGATAATTTGGACGGTCTATATTTCGACGGCTATATAACGATAAATGGCGGAAGCTGTTTAGTAAAAGATAATGGAAATTATAAAGAAATATATAGAGTTTCTTTAGATAAAGATGATTTATTTGCTTTAGTTGATTATCTAAATAAAGATAAATTTCCTTGTACAGTAATAACAAGCGATAATTTATTTATTAATTATACAGATGATATAATAGCACATCTTTATAGTATGGCAAATGTGAAAGTTCCAGAGTCTAGAGACTTTAATGATTATGTACCAAATAATTATGATAAGATTCTCCAGCTTAATATTTTTGTAGATGAAAATAAAGAAAAATATTTAATGGATAATGTATTAAAAAATTCTAAGTCAAGCAGATGGCATTTTTCTTTTGCAGATGTAAATTCAAAATATAGCGGTAAAGATATAGGTATAGATAAGATAATCGAATATTATGGAATAGACTTGTCAGAAACAATGGCTTTCGGAGACGGAGGAAATGATATAGGTATGATTAAGCATGCTGCTATAGGTGTTGCTATGGGTAATGCTAATGAAAATGTGAAAAAAATAGCAGATTATATTACAGATGATGTTGATAATGACGGAGTATATAAGGCTTTGAAACATTTTAATATATTGGATTGATTGTTGTAAATAAAGGTTTTTGTATGATTAAGGCGGTATTTTTTGATATAGACGGTACTTTGGTTAGTTTTAATACTCATAAGATTTCAGATTCTTCTAAAGAAGCTATTAGAATTTTAAAAGAAAAAGGAATAAAAGTATTTATAGCAACTGGAAGAATCAAAATGCATATAAATAATGTAGATAATATAGAGTTTGACGGATATATAACAGCGAATGGTTTTGATTGTTATATAGGCGATAAGTCCATTTACAGACATTCTATAGCTAAAGAAGAAATATATTCACTTATAGATTATTTAAAAAATAAAGAACAATTTCCATGCTCTGTGATGATGGCTAAGGGAGTATTCATTAATTATATTACTGATGAAGTTGCTAAATATTTAGAATCTATTAATCTTAAAATAAATGTAGCAGAAAATTATTATGATTTTTTATTAGAAAATATAGATGATATTTTGCAAATCAATTTATTTGTTAATGAAGAAAAAGAAAGAGAATTGATGAGTAAAATATTCAAAAATTGCGAATCAAGCAGATGGCATCCGGCTTTAACAGATGTTAATACAAAAGGCGGAGGCAAGCACATAGGAATAGATAAGATAATTGAGTATTACGGAATAGACTTATCAGAAACAATGGTATTCGGAGATGGCGGAAATGATGCTTCTATGATCAAGCATGCTGCTATAGGTGTTGCTATGGGAAATGCTAATGAAAGCGTAAAAAAGATAGCAGATTATATCACAGATGATGTGGATAATGACGGAATATATAATGCTTTAAAACATTTTAATATATTAGATTAATGTAGAAATGTGAGGATTTTTTATGATAAAAGCAGTATTTTTTGATATAGATGGTACTTTAGTTAGCTTTAATACACATAAAGTCTCAGATTCTTCTAAAGAGGCTATAAGACTATTAAAAGAAAAGGGTATAAAAGTTTTTATAGCTACAGGAAGAATAAAGAATCATATAAACAATGTAGACGGTATAGAATTTGACGGATATATAACAGCTAATGGTTTTGATTGTTATATAGGCGATAAGTCCATTTACAGACATGGCATAGCTAAAGAAGAAGTATATTCTTTGATGGATTATTTAAAAAATAAAGAACAATTTCCATGCTCTGTAATGATGAATAGCGGTATATATATTAATTATGTTACAGATAAAGTGAAAAGAGTTTCTGAGTCCATAAACCTTCCTATACCGGCCGTTGATAATTATTATGATTTTTTAGAAGAAAATATAAATGATATTTTGCAAATAAATTTATTTGTAGATGCTAAAAAAGAAAAAGAATTAATGAGTAAAATATTCAAAAATTGCGAATCAAGCAGATGGCATCCAGACTTTACAGATGTTAATACAAAAGGCGGCGGTAAGCATATAGGTATAGATAAGATTATAGAATATTATGGCATAGATTTATCAGAAACAATGGCTTTCGGAGATGGCGGAAATGACATTACTATGATAAAGCATGCTTCTATAGGTGTTGCTATGGGTAATGCTAATGAAGAAGTAAAAGAGGTAGCAGATTATATTACAGATGATGTAGATAATGACGGCGTTTATAATGCTTTAAAACATTTTAATGTATTATAATATATAATTGATAATTCTTGAAAAGTCAATAATTTTTTACTATACTTATAATATATGAATTATTTAGATAATAAAAAATTATTGGAGTTTTTTTATGAGAGCATTTAATACTGTTGCTTTGATACTTGGAGGAGGTAGAGGAACAAGACTTTATCCTTTAGTAAAAGCACGTTCTAAGCCTGCAGTATCTTTAGGCGGTCAATACAGAATGATAGACATACCTGTATCTAATTGTATAAACAGCGGATTTAGAAATATATATGTTATAACACAATTTAATAGTGCATCTTTGAATAATCATATATACAATGCCTACAGATTTGATAACTTTTCAGGCGGTCATGTAAGTATACTTGCTGCTGAACAGACAGATACTAATATAGATTGGTATCAGGGAACAGCTGATGCGGTTAGAAAAAATCTTGCCCATTTTGATAATGAATTTGTTAATAATGTAGTGATACTTTCAGGTGACCAAGTATACCGTATGAATTATAATGTTATGCTTCAGCATATGCTTGAAACAGGTGCTGATATAGTTGTAGGTACTGTACCTGTTGTAAGAGAAGATGCAAAAGGTTTTGGTGTTATGTTAGTAAATAAAAGAGGTCAGATTACTAACTTTATGGAAAAACCTAAAGAAGCTGAAGAACTTGATTCATTAAAATTAAGTGAAGATCAGAAGAAAATGTTTAATATAGAAGATCCTGAGAAAGAGTATTTGGCTTCTATGGGTATTTATGTATTTAGAAGAAATGTACTTAAAGAAATTTTATCAGATGTATCTATGATGGATTTCGGTAAAGATATTATTCCAGAAGCTATCAAGAAATATAAGGTATTTAGTTATGCATTCCAAGGATACTGGGAAGATGTAGGAACTATTAAGGCTTATTTTGAAGCTAATATATCTTTCGGAAGCAAAAATCCTCCTTTCGATTTCTATGATGAAAATGCTCCTATATATACTCATGTTCGTTACTTATCTCCTTCTAAAGTTGAAAAGGCTACAGTAACATCTAGTATTATAGCTGATGGATGCAGAATAGAGAATGCTACTATTAAAGAATGTGTTATAGGTGTTCGTTCGGTAGTTCAAAGCGGTTCTACATTGGAAAGAGTAGTTATGATGGGTAGTGACTATTATGAGGATAGCGATGATATTGAAAGACTAAATGTTAAGCATATTCCTAAAATCGGTATTGGTAAAAAGTGTACTCTTAAAAATGTAATTATAGATAAGAATGTAAGAATAGGCAATGATGTTGTTATCACAAATAAAAAGAAAATACAGCATCAAGATAGTGAATTCTATTGTATTAGAGATGGTATTGTAATAATTCCTAAAAATACAATAGTTAAAAGCGGTACAATTATCTAATATTTGTTAGTTTAAGTTTGTTTGTTGTGGGTAGGAGAAGTCTTCTACCCATAATTATATGATTAAAATAAAAAATGTAAAAAAATAGTAAAAATATTGTAAATAAACTTGACAAATATTATAAAAGTGCTATACTTATAACTATAAAGATAATTTATGTAGTTTAATATTAAGGAGAGTAAATCATGAAAAAATTATCTATCTTTTTAGTATCATTATTTATTTTATCAGCTTCTAGTCTTTTTGCTGATATGGTAGTTCCGCCTTCAGCATTGCCTAAGCAAGCTACTGCTTTTATAAATAGAGTATTTCCTGGCGTTCAAATTTGGAAAGTTGAAAGAGATGGAGCAAAATTTGATGTAAATTTATCTAATGGAGTATCTATAGATTTTTTAGGTAATGGAGATTGGGAAAATATAGATAGTGAATATGCTCCTATACCTGATGCTGCTTTCCCTCCTGCTGTTTTACAAGCTGTAAAAAAAGCATATCCTCAAGCTGCTATTATTGATGCAGAAAAAGAATGGGGCAATTATAAATTAAAATTAAATAATATGATGGAAGTTATGGTTTCTGGAAACGGACAAATAATGGGACAGCAATTTGATGATTAATCAATAATGCAAAAATAAAAAATGAAAAAACAAAAGCGGCAGAATTGATGATAATATCTACCGCTTTTTTACTTTTAAATTAATTATTTATTCAAAGTGTTTATTAAATTTTCAACATCTTCTCTTGAGATAATACCTCCGCTCATAGTATGAAGCGAACGAAGAGGAGTTTCAAGCATCATGCTTTCAAACATTTTTTTAGTGTCTGTTTTATCATCTTTGAACATATCATTGAGTCCTGATAAAAGTTTATTATAAAATTCTTTTGCTATATTATTATCAAGCAAATCTGCTAAATTATTATTAAGATGATAAGGTTTAGATGCTTTTATATTTATAGGTTTTAATTTTCTTCCCAAAAGCTGTTGGAATTCATTATCTGAAATATTTATATCTTTAAAGTTGAAATAATTATCAATTCTTTTTTGATAATAATTTATGGAGTTTATTTCCATAGTTTTACTCAATAATAAATTTCTTGATGAATTTCCTATATATATTGTATAGATTCCACTTTCTATTTCATATTGTTTAGTATCAGCATTATAGAAAGAGAAACTTCTTTTATTTAATTTTAATATAACAGTTTTAGTTTCACCAGGTTCTAGAAATACTTTTATAAAAGACTTTAATTCTTTTTGTGGTTTAAACACATTGTTTTCAGGAGCAGATATATAAACTTGAGCAACTTCGCATCCGAATACATCTCCAGTATTTTTTATATCGAATACCACATGTATATTATCAAGTCCTGCAATAGTGTTGGCATCTGAAACAATCAAATTAGAGAATTCAAAAGTCGTATATGATAAACCAAATCCGAATGGGAATAAAACATTCTTTTGTGCTTTATCATAATATCTATATCCTACAAATATTGATTCTCTGTATTCAACAGCCTTATTGCCTCCAGGAAAATATTTATAGCTTGGATTATCTTCTAAACTTAATGGGAAACTTTCAGCCAATTTTCCGCTAGGATTAACTATACCAAATATTATATTAAATGCGGCACTGACAGCTGCTTCTCCTGCCAAATATAAATTAAGCACTCCTTTTACTTTATCAATCCAAGGCATTAAAACAGGTGCACCTATAGAAAGCACAACAACTACATTTTTATTTACTTTTGAAATTTCTTCTATTAAATGATTATGATTTTCAGGTAAGTTTAGATGTTTCCTGTCAAATCCTTCAGATTCATAAGAGTTTATAAGCCCTGCAAATATTATTACAATATCTTTGTCTTTTGATATATTTACAGCTTCTTCTATTAAGGCATTATCTATATCTGGAGAATTTGAATCGTATCCTTTAGCATAATTGAATTCTATATTGTTTTCTTTGAAATATTCTTCTGCAGTATCTATTTTGTAAGCATTTATAAGAGAGCTTCCATTACCTTGATATCTAGGTTTTTGAGCGAATTCTCCTATCACAGCAATTTTACTTTCTTTTTTTGCAGGAAGTATTTTATCTTCATTTTTTAATAATACTATAGAGTTTTCAGCGATTTTTCTAGCTATATTATGATGTTCTTCTTTATCATAATCGAAATTATCATAAATATTATCCATAGAATATAAAGAGAAATATAATAGTCTTTCTACGGCTTTATCTAATATTTTTTCATCTATAATAGTTTCTTTAACGGCATTATAAACTTTTTTATCATCTTCTCCATTAGTTGAAGGCATTTGTAAATCAAGTCCAGCCTTTAAAGCTTCTACTCTGTCATTTACAGCACCCCAATCTGAAACAACAATTCCATCAAATCCCCATTCATCTCTAAGTATATCTGTAAGCAAGTATTTATTTTCTGATGCAAATGTTCCATTAACACTATTATAGGCACACATAACAGTAGAAGGTTTAGCCTCTTTCACGGCTATTTCAAATGCATATAAATATATTTCTCTCAAAGCTCTTTCATCAACTACACTGTCTATTATGAGCCTTAAAGTTTCCTGATTATTAGCGGCAAAATGTTTGAGGCTTGACTGTATTCCATTATCCTCCAAACCATTTATCCAGCCACTAGCCATTTTTCCTGCAAGATAAGGATCTTCTGAAAAATATTCAAAATTTCTTCCGCATAAAGGAGAGCGTTTAATATTTACTCCTGGTCCTAATACTACAGAAACTTTATTTGCCTTTGCTTCTCTTGATATAGCTTCACCCATTTCATACATTATATTAGGATCGAATGAGCAGGCAGAACAGCATGCGGTAGGAAAGCAGGTTGATGAAATGGACTTTTGCAAACTTAATTCATCGGATTCAGTGCTTTGTTTTCTCACTCCATGAGGTCCATCTGTTAAGTATACAGAGTCTATTTTCAATCTGTCTATTGCTTTTGTTGACCAAAAATCTTTACCGCTTAAAAGAGAGACTTTTTCTTCCAAAGTCATTTCTTTCATTAATTCTTTTATTTTTTGCGAGTATTTATTATCATTCATAATTCAATACCTCAAAATTTGATTATTATATTTATATGATAGTATAAATATTTTAGTAAATCAATATAAATTATATATATTCTTATGAAGAAGATTAACTATTTTTTTGTATTCATAACTTGTAAGTTCATTCGATGACATTAATCTGAAATCTATAAATGTAACTTCTCCATTATCAAGAAAATAAGGATATGGATATGTATCATTATATAAATAGAAGCCTAAAGATCTATACCAATTTACTCTCCTATATGCTAAGTCATTAGTATCTTCAGGCACAACTTCTAATATTATATTATCATACATTTTTATTAATTTTTTCAATGCAGCAGAACCATAACCCATACATCTATATTTTCTTTCTATGGCGAAATATTCTATATATGTAAATTCTTCAAGAAGCCAAGACAAGCAAACGCCTATATGGATATTATCTTTTTTAATGTCATAAAGATTTTTTTTGATTTTGTTATTATTTAAAGACTCTTTTAAACTCCAATTTTCACGGATATTAAAAGAGTCTTTTATAATTTCTTCATTATAGTTTGAAGAATCAATACTTTCTATTAATTCTATTTCCATTTATCTATTTCATCTAATCTAGGCTTGTATACCTTATTATATATTATTTTTGTGATATTGTCATGCTCTTCTTTATCCTGTATCTTTCTGCTTGTCATTATTTTCATTTTCATAGTTGATATTTCCTGATTTTCATTTATACAAGGCATATCATATTCATGATCGGCGAGTATTAGTCCGAATCTTTTATACCATTCTATGCGTTTTTGTGCGATTTCATTTAAATCATAAGGCTCTACTTCTATAACTATTAATTTATTGCTTAGTATTTCTAGTATTTTAGTAAGTACTTCAGAACCATATTTTTTGCCTCTTAAATTTTTATCTATTGCCAAATATTCACCATAATTGAAATCGTCCAAATCCCATAGCATAGTTAAGCCTATAGGAACATCATCATCTAATATAGCATAAAATTTATAATTATGATTATCCTTATTTTCTAAAGTCATATCGAAATTCCATCTTTCTTCAGGAGGAAAAGCATCGTTATATAATTGCTTATAAAAATCTCTGTTTTCTAAATTTTCTTTCATTTCAATCAATTTAATCATAATAAAAACTCCAATATTAGATTTAGTCCGATTATATACTATTTTTAGAATTAAGTAAATACAGTATTTTTGATATTTGATTTATTTTTTATTATTTGTGAATATAGTTAAAATTTTTAAGTTTGTCAACTATTCGCCTATACCCATTGGGTACGCTTCGCGGAGGCTTTCCGCACAGTATTGCCTACTCTTTCAAACGTCCACTATACGTGCGGCTGATTACTTATTATTGTATAAATATGTAGTTTCATATCATATTTAAAACATATTTTACTGCTATGTCTTAATATTTTATATTATTTATAAATTATAATTAATTCAAAAATAATCAAAAATTGACAGAATATAGTTGTTTAGGTATATACCATTGTATAATACTAGCTAGTACATTGACTTTAAGTATTAATATTGTATCATATAAACATAATTTTTATATTTTTAAAGGATATAATATGATTTTTGATTATAAAGGCATTACTAATAAAAATAAAGATTTAATATTTGTTGCTGGTCCTTGTGTTATAGAAAGCGAAGAAATGACAATGACTATAGCAAAAAAATTAAAAGAGATAAAGGATAAATTAAATATACAATTAATTTTCAAAGGAAGTTTTGATAAAGCAAACAGAACATCTCTTTCATCTTTCAGAGGGCTTGGAATGAAAGAAGGACTTCAAATACTTCAGAATGTTGGTAAAGAATTTAATTTTCTTACTTTAACAGATATACATGTTCCTACAGATGCTGAAGAAGCTGCTAAATATGTTGACTTTTTGCAGATACCAGCTTTTTTATGCAGACAAACTGATATGTTAAGAGCGGCATGCGAAACTGGAAAGGCTGTTAATGTTAAGAAAGGACAATTCATAAGCGGTTACGATTGTAAATATATAGCTGATAAATGTACTGATGCTATCAATGAAAATAGACTTTTTTTATGTGAAAGAGGTACTATGTTCGGATATGGTAATTTAGTTGTAGATATGAAGAATTTGGAGATAATGAAAAATTATGCACCTGTTATGTATGATGCTACTCATTCACTTCAAATGCCTTCTGCTAATAATGGACAATCTGGAGGAGCTAGAGAGTTCATACCTGCTATATTGAAATCGGCTGTTGCTTTGGGAATAGACGCTGTATTTATGGAGGTGCATCCTAATCCTGATAAAAGCCCTTCAGATTCGGGCACTATATTTGATTTGAATAAGGTTGAGGAATTGTGGACTAAGGTTATAAAGATCAATGATTTAGTTAAGAGTTTGTAATTAATGTATACAATTTATTGTTAAGTTATTGAATAAAATATATTCTGCTTAAATTAAATACGTTTTACCAGATTTGGTATATACCTAAACAATTATATTTTGTCAATGATAAATTTATATTTTTGTTTTGATATTCGGGGCTTTGCTGCGAAGCACACAGTCGTGCCATGCCCCAGTTCTTTTATTGGTATAAAAGAACCTATATCCTCTACAGGCTCGGATACGCTTCGCGAACAACTGCATTTTGGTATACATATAGGATATATCCTATATGTAATAAGTATTTTTTAATATCTAGCAATTGCATTTTCGCTAAGCGTGCCTGTGGCAGCAACTTTGACGAAGTCCGCAGAGCGTGTGCGGCAAAAAAGTTGATAATTCTATATAAAGTGCATCGGTTGACAAACTTAAAAATTTTCAGTATATATTAAAATAACATGTGCTTTTGCAACTTTGACAAAGTTCACCTCTTGAGGTGGGCAACAGGAAAAGTTGAATAAATTTAAAAATATATTTCCTAAAATTATGAGCGTCTGCTAAATTTATTTAGCAGAGCCCTTGCCGCAGGCACGCAGAGCGAGCGAATAATTTTAGGGATTTAGAATAGGAGAAAATTAATTAAAAATATGAAAAAGATAGTTATTATACTTGCTTCAAGATTGGGTTCTACAAGACTTCCGCAAAAGGCATTAAAACCTATGGCTAATTGCGATAGTATGCTTGAACTTATTATTAAAAGATTAAGAAGTTCTAAAAGGGCTAATGATGTAATTGTAGCTACTGAAGAAAAATCTTATGAGGCTTTTAAAAATATATTTGATAAATTGAAATGCAGTTATTTTGTTGGAAGTGAAGAAGATGTTTTAAATAGATATAGAAAAGCCGCTGAAGAGTTTAATGCTGATATAGTTGTGCGTGCTACAGGAGATAATCCTTTGGTGAGTGTTAAAGCATTGGATATGATTATAGATTATCATATAGAAAAAAATGCTGATTTGAGCCATTATGATTTACTTCCTTATGGCAGCGGTGTGGAAGTGATAAATTATGAGGCTTTAAAAATTGCCGATGATAATTCCAAAGATGCTTTTGAGCATGAGCATATCACACAGTATCATTATAGAAACCCTGATAAATTCAAAATAGAAAATCCTGAAGTTAAAGAAGAATTTGCTATGCCTGAACTTAGAACTACAGTTGATACTATTGAAGATTATAATAATGTATGTAAAATCTTTGAAAAATATAATAATGATATATATGTAGATGTTGATACTATAATAAGCGATATAAGAAATGGAAGATAATAAAAGTTATTATGTCTATATAATACTTTGTGAAAATAATTCATACTATACAGGCATTACTAATGATCTTGTCAATAGATTTAATAAACACGCAAAGGGTAGGGGAGCTAATTATACAAAATTTCGTAAGCCATTAAAATATCTTTCGGCTTGGAAGGTTGAGAATGTTAATATTGCTTTGAGTGTAGAGCATTATATAAAGACTATGGATAAAAAAGTAAAAACTATGTTTATAGAAAATAATAGACTCCTTAAAAGTTATTATATAAAAGAAATGAAAAATAAAAAGAAAGATCTTAACATCAGTATAAGTATTAGAAGTGTTAGTAAAAAGGATATAGAACATATAAATAATATATTTCATAAAGAATAGTTATCAAACAAACTATATTATTTGACAATAATATTTTTGCATTGTATCATTAAACAAAAAATTATATTAAATAAGGAATTATTATGTCTTCTTTAAATACTCAAATAAGAAAAGATATAGTAAGTATGGTTTATAATGCCAATTCAGGACATATAGGTGGTTCTTTATCATTGGTAGAGATAATGCATACTTTATATTTTAAGATTATGAATATCGATCCTAAAAATCCAAAAATGGACGGCAGGGATATATTTATTATGTCTAAAGGACATGCTTCTGCAGTACTTTATTCTACATTAGCACATAGAGGATTTTTCTCAACAGATGAGCTTTTAACTTATAGAAAATTAGGTTCAAGACTTCAAGGGCACCCTTCCAAAAAGAATTTAGAATGTATCGAGGCTTCTACAGGTTCTTTAGGACAAGGTGTTTGTATAGCTTTAGGTGCTGCTTTAGGATATAAATTAGATAAAAAAGATGCTAAAGTTTTTGTTATAGCTGGAGATGGAGAGGCTCAGGAAGGTACTTTCTGGGAATCTGCCATGGCTGCTGCTAATTACAAGCTTGATAATTATACTCTTATTATAGACCATAACGGATTGCAGATAGATGGTAAGAATGATGAAGTTATGAGTCTAGGTGATTTAGAAGCTAAGATGAAAGCATTCGGTTTTGAAACTTATGTTGTTGATGGACATAATGAAAAAGAACTTGAAGAAGTATTTAATAAAAAAGTATCTGGAAAGCCTAAATGTGTAATTGCTCAAACAGTTAAAGGTAAAGGCGTATCATTTATGGAAAATAATGTAGGCTGGCATGGAAAAGCTCCTAACAAAGAAGAATATGAAAAGGCTATGGAAGAGTTGAATAAACTTGATTAATTAAAATTTTTAAGTATAAAATATTAAGGAATAATTACTATGGAAAAAAAGGCAATAAGAAATGCTTATGGTGAGGCTTTGAAACGCCTTGGAGAAATAAATAAAAATGTTGTAGTTTTAGACGCTGATTTATCTGGTTCTACTATGACAAAACTTTTTAAATCTGCTTTCCCTGATAGATTTTTTAATATGGGAATAGCTGAACAAAATATGATGGGAGCTGCTGCAGGACTTGCTATTGAAGGAAAAATCCCTTTTGCTTCTACTTTTGCTATGTTCGGAGCAGGAAGAGCTTTTGAAATTATTAGAAACTCTATTTGCTATCCTAAATTAAATGTTAAAGTTGCAGTTACTCATTCTGGTATATCAGTTGGTGAAGACGGTGCTAGCCATCAAAGTATTGAAGATATATCTTTAATGCGTTCTATACCAAATATGATAGTTATTGTACCTTGCGATGCTGTTGAGGCTGAAAAAGCTGTATTTGCCGCTGCTGAATATGACGGACCATGCTATTTAAGAATGGCTAGACCTGCTACTAATATAATAACAAAAGAGGATACACCTTTCAAAATAGGAAAAGCTAATGTTCTTAGAGAAGGTAAAGATGTATGTATATTTGCTTGTGGAATAGTGGTATCAGAGGCTTTAGAGGCTGCTCAAATGGCTGAAAAAGACGGAATATCTGTTACTGTTGTTGATGTTCATACTATAAAGCCTATAGACAGAGAAATTGTTGTTGAGATGGCTAAGAAACATAAAAAACTTATTAGTGTTGAAGAGCATTCTATAATAGGCGGACTTGGTTCTGCTATATCTGAAGTTTTAACTGATGAATATCCTGCTAAACTTATAAGAGTAGGTATAAAAGATACTTTCGGCGAATCAGGAACGGTTGAAGAGCTTATTAATAAATATGGTCTTAATGCAAAGGCTATTTATGATACTTTTAAATAATTAATGATTTAATTATAATAAAAAGGAGAGTATTTTTTAATACCCTCCTTTTTATATGTTAATAACATTATTTTAAATTGAATTTAAATATTTCTTTCAATTTATTTCGGCATCCACCACATTCTGTTCCTGCTTTGGTATGTTGTACAAGTTCTTTTAATGTTTTTATACCGTATTCTTTTTCTAAAGATTTTATCTCTTCAAGAGAAAGTTCTTTACATTTGCATATAAAATCATTATTTGTCAATGTATATATCTCCGATTTTTATTATTGATTTTTTATACTTAATATTTTTCCAGTTTTTTTGTACTCTTCTAATAAATCTTTGATATCTCCTCTACAGCTCCAGCAGGTAATGCCGGCTTTTGTATGATGCATAACTTCTTCTAATGTTGTATAGTTATTTTCTTTAATTGCATCAATAACTTCTTTATATTTTATATTTTTACAAAAGCATATAGTGCTATTTAAATTCTTTTCAAACATAAATTTTCTCCCATATTAATAATTGATTTATTTTAACAATATTAGTAAATAAAATCAATACATCTTTATCGGTATAATTTTATATTTTAAAGAATTTACCGAAAGCGAACCATAATTGTAATGTTATTATACCATATAGTATTAAAGCTAATCCAAGTACAACACTAACATAAACAGCACCGAGTATAGGATTGAAAGTTAAAATTATCCCTGCAATCAAAGTAAGTATTCCGCTGAACATAGAAAGACCCCATTGATTATATCCGAACTTCTTAAGTTCAATAGAAGAAGATATTGCAACAACTCCTCTTACTATTACAAAGAAAGCAGCCATATAAGGTACAAATGCACCGCTTATTTGTAAATTAGAAATAATTATAATACCACATATTGTTGATACTATACCATCTAATAAAATTAAGGTAGAACCTGATTTATCTCTTAAACTAAAGTAATAGAATATAGCACTTATTCCAGAGAATATTGTTAAAAATCCTATTATATAAGCTAACATCAAAACGGTTTCTATTGGATTAAATAATGTAGCTATTCCTGATATTATTAATAGAATGCCAAAAATGAGCCATAGAACTCTTCCTAATTTTCCCATATAAAAACTCCTTTATTTATAAATATTAATCTATATATGATAATAAAATGTATAAAAAAATCAATATAAAAATCTGTAGTATTTTTAAATTAATTTTTTATTGAAATTATTTTAATGTTAATTGTTCCGATAATATTTACAAATGGATAATAATGAAGAATTAGAGATAGTGCATACACCTGTTATGCTTAAAGAAGTTTTGAGCTTCATACCAGAGAATGCTAAAATAGCCATTGATGCCACATTAGGAGAGGGCGGACATACTAAGGCAATGCTCGATTTAAATCTTGAAGTTCATAGTTTTGAAAGAGATTCAGCCATTCTTGAAATAGCTAAAAAAAGACTTAAAAATTATGACAAGTTCCATTACTATAATAATACTTATGATAAGATGATAGAAGAACTTGATGATAGTATAATTGGAAATGTTGATTTTATGCTTTATGATTTGGGTGTGTCTTTATTTCATTTCAAAAAAGCTGAAAGAGGCTTTTCTTTTAAAGATAATGTAAGACTTGATATGAGGCTTGGACTCAATGAAAAAAGTGCTTATGATGTTATAAACGGATATAGCGAAGAAGAATTGGAGAGAATATTTAGAGATTACGGAGAAATAAGCAATGCTAGAAAAATGGCTAATGTTATAATAAAAGAAAGAAATAGAAGAAAAATAGAAACATCAAGAGAATTAGAAAATATAATATTTCATAATACTGATAAATCTCAAAGATACGGTAAAATTCACCCTGCAACTTTAGTTTTTCAGGCTATAAGAATAGAAGTTAATGATGAGCTTAATATACTTGAAAAATCAATATCAAATATACCTTCTATACTTAAACCCAATGGGGTAGTTGTGGTAATGAGCTATCATTCTTTAGAAGATAGGATAATAAAGAGATTTTTTAAAGAAAATGAGAAAACTAAGAATAAAGATGGTATATTTAAACTTCTAAATAATAAAGTTAAACTTCCGACAAATGAAGAAATAAAATCTAATCCTGCAAGCAGAAGTGCTAAGATGAGAATAGCTCAAAAGCTGTAATTTTGGAGATAAATATGAATGAAAATAAGCAAAATATAGATAAAAATGAAAAGAAAACTTATTCTATAGGTTCTCTTTTTATAGTTATTATATTATTTGTTATAGTGATAAGTATTTTTACATTTGCTAGGAATGTTAAAGCTAATGAAATACTTATAGAATTATCAAAATTAGATAATGAAATAGAACGTTTAGAAAAGGAAGTTAAAGTTCTTAGTGCAGAGGAAGCAGAATATTCATCTCCTAATAGATTTATAGAAACAGCTATAATAAACGGATTTACTTCTGTAAGCGGCGATAAAAATGATATACTTTATCTAAAAATAGAAGATCAAAATAATAACAATCAATAATTATTTGTAGAATCTGTTCTCTTCTTTTCTATTTGTGCTATTAATGCCTTATCTAATTCTTTAGCACTATTATATCCCATCTGCTTTAGTCTATAGTTTTTAGCAGCGGTTTCTATAAGTATGCATACATTTCTTCCGGAACGAACAGGAATCTTTTGATAAGGCACTTCAGTATTTAATATATTATAAGTTTTATCGATTAATCCCATTCTATCATATTGTTCATTATCTTTCCAATGTTCAAGTTCTATTATTAAATCAAGTCTTTTTTTATCTCTGATGGCACTCATACCTGAAAGTCTGCTTATATCTACTACTCCAATTCCTCGTACTTCCATGTTATGCTTTATATATTCGTTTTTTCTTCCAATTATTCTACCATCTTTTAATTTTTTAAATTCAACTGTATCATCTGATATAAGTCTATGTCCTTTTGATATAAGCTCTAAAGTAGCCTCACTCTTTCCAACTCCACTTTTACCTAAAATTAAAACTCCTACACCGAAAACTTCTACAAGTCCGCCATGTATAGTGAAAGATTCAACAAATTCTTCTTCTATTAGGGATTCTATACCTCTAATCATATCTGATGTTTTTAATTCGCTTATTATTACACATATATTATTTTTTTTAGCTATTTCTATGAATGATTCAGGAGGAGTTATATTGTAAGTGAATATGCATATAGGTATTTTGTAACTAAGCATTTCTTCAAATACATCTATTTTATTTTCTTCATCTAGGGTTATTATGTAATTAGCTTCACCCTTTCCTAATATTTGTATTCTTTCATATGCAAAATCTTTGAAATATTTAAACAAAGCCATACCAGGTCTATTTATATCATAGCCTATTATACTATTTTCCATTCCTATAAGACCTGTTAAACGTCTTATTTTGAGAGTATTATTTCTTAATTCATTAAGTTCTAAGAATTTAGATACGCTTATTTTAGACATTATATTTTCATTTCCTCTTTAGCAATGAGTTCCATAATCTCTTCAGGTTTTTCAACATTTATAAGTTTTTCCAAGAAATGAGGATTGTCTCTTAATATTTTAGCTATTGCAGTAAGCACTTTTAAATTTTCACTTGCTGAAGTTTTTGGGGCTAGAAGCATAAAAACTGCAAATACTTTTTTCTTATCTACAGATTTATAATTTATACCATTTTTTATAGTTGCCACACTAAGTACAATACTTTTTACAGCATCTGTTTTAGCATGAGGTATTGCTATACCATTACCAACTCCGGTACTCATTAATTGTTCTCTAGCCATAATAGCATGTTCAGCATCATCTTTACTGACGAGTAATTTGCATTCATCTAATCGCTCAACCATTTTAGAGAGAAGACGCTCTTTGTCAGTTTCCTGAACATCTATCATTATGGAATCTTTATTTATGTAATCTATCAAACTCATTATCAAACCCTCCAAAATGGTTAATTATATAATAAATAAATTAAATATCAAACATTCTTATTAGAACAAATGAATTATCAGATTCTTTATATAAAGCCTCTGCTTGTTCTGTTATGCTGCTTATATAAACAACAAATTTTTTATCAGCATTTTCTGTAAGATAATTTACAGCTTCACTTACATTGTATTCTTTTATCAAATAATTTTCGCTTTTACTTGCATCTATATGATTATCAGGAGTTACACTAACTTCATCGATGTTCCAATATTCTTCATCTTTATTGTATACTTCAAGTACTTTATTGTCATTGCCTTTAAACAAGAATACAGGGAATTTTCCTATTTTTATGCTGAATAAATCTTCACCTTGTTTAATAGGTAAATAAGCCATATAAGGTTTTTTATCGCTATTAAAGTGTAATACAGCATCAAGCTCATCTAAAGGTTTTTCGTATATTCCTACAGAATTGATTGAATAAGCATCATCATCTTCATCTGCCTGTACTGATTTATCTACAACAGCTCTTTGGCTTCTGTCTATATTTCTTTCTTTTGATTTTCTTATTTCTCTTTCTATCTTTTGAAACATAGCATCTATTGCTACATATAAATCTTTTTCTTTTTCTTTATCATGAAATACTTTTTTACCGAAAGCTATAGTGCCTTGTACAGTATATTCACCATGCATATAGTCGCAGATAATATTGGCGTCTATTATTCTATCAGCATGTATTTTGATATTTTGCATCTTATTTGCTATATGTTCTCTAACATTTTTAGTGATTCTTACGTTCTTTCCAATGATATTTTGATGCATAAAATCTCCTTTTGTTTTATCTGTTTCTTGATGAAAAAATATTCATACTTTTTCTATATTTAGCTACGGTTCTTCTCGAAATATCAATACCTTCGCTTTTAAGTATGAGTCGGATTTTTTCATCACTTAGTTTTGCCTGAGAGTTTTCTATAATTCTTTTTATAATTTCTTTAACGCCTCTAGAACCAAGCCCGCCATTTACAGCTCTAGAGAAAAAATATTTTATAGAAAATGTACCCCAAACAGTGTTAAGATACTTGCCATTAGCTATTCTGCTTATAGTAGATTCGCTTAAATTCACCTCCAAAGACATATCTTTCAAAGTTAATGGCTTCATAAACTCTTTTCCATACTCAAAGAAATTTATCTGAAATTTAAGCAGAGCTTCGCCTATTTTTAATAAAGTTTTTTTTCTATCATTAGATGCATTTATAAGGCTTTCAGCTTCTTTCTTTTTTTCTTTTAAGAAGTTTATGTTATCTTTACTTTCCTCTCTATCTAATAGTTTAATATATTTTTTGCTAATTTTCAAGTGGGGGATAAAAGTTTCATCTGTTTTTACAATCCAATTTTCATTTTCTTTAAAAATAAATAATTCAGGTACTATATATTTAACAGATGATGTATCATATTCTCTTGCAGGGTAGGGTTCTAATGTTTGTATTAATTTTAAAGCCTTTAATACTGTATTTACTTCTATATTTAAATTTAAAGCTATTTTCTCATAATTCTTTTTTGATAATTCATCTAAATAATTTTCTACAATGTTTATTGCTGTATCATATATCTCTTTGTCATCAGCTTCTTTTTTTTTCATCTTTAATTGTATGGAAAGACATTCATTGATATTTTTAGCAGCAACCCCGTAAGGATCAAATGTTTTTATTATAGAAATTATTTTATCTATTTGCTTTATATCTGCATTTAATATATTTGATATCTCTCCGCTTTCAATGGTTAAATATCCGTCTTCATTTATAAAACTGCATATTTGCTCTGCAAGTTCTATTTCTTTTTTATCATCAAAGGTAATATCTATTTGACTTTTTAAATGAGAAAATAAACTTTCTTTATTATTTTCTATTGTGTTTTCTATTATAGAATTAATATCGCTTGATGCTTTTGAAGAAGAAGACTTTGAATAATTATCATTGAAATCATATTCCAAAAATGGATTTTCTTCCATTGCTTTTTGTATCTTTTCTTTAAGCTCTATAGCAGGTAATGATATAACATCAAGCCATACTCTAGTTTGATAATTGAGTCTTAAATCATTTTTTATTGCAGTTCTTATAGAAGTATTTGCTGATAAAGAATTATTAATCATAAAAACCTAAAGATAAATAATAAATCATTGTACTAATAAATCTTTTTTCTATATCAAAAGGAGAAATTACTCTGCCAAATTTATTATATTTTTCTAATTCATAAAATTTTATACTATCTATTATCATGTCTTCATCAGATATACTGCAGTTAATTTCGCATATTATTTTTAAAACATTATCTGCCATATAGTAAGATACATACTCATCAAAATATTCTGTTTTCATATCCAACTCTTTGGATAATTTTTCCATATATTCTAATGATAATTTCTGACCTTTTAAAGATATTATAGAATCATTTTCAACGTCATTGTCATTTAATATATATCTTTTTATTTTTATTTGTTCTATAGGCTGATTTATTTCATAAAGCTCTAATTGATAAGTCCAAACTTTTTGATAATCTTCATCTTGATCAATAGGATGATATAAACTTATATAATATTTTATATTTTTAGGAAGCTCATATAAATCTTCATCTATTGAAATTAAGGAACCATCTTCCATATATCTGAAGCATTCTATTAAATTGTTATCTTCATCATATACACCCCAAACAAATGCCAGAGTAAAATACTGCATAACGGGATTCTCTACAAATACTTCAAAGAAAGTTTCATAATCCCATTTTCTTGCATTAAACATTACTTTTTTTAGTTTATCTGTTTGATATGCTATTATAGCTCTTAATGAATTTCTTATATGTATTAAATCTTTTTTGGCTTCTGTTACTTTTATTTCATCATCTCCATCTATAGCATCGGGAAGTTCTTTTAATATTTTATGATTTTCATTATCGATTATTTCTAAATATGAATCGCTTAACAACTGAAGTGTAAATTGTTGCTTTCCATAATTGATAACTTTATTTCTCTCTACATTAAAACCTAAATTAGGAAGAACTTTATCAAATAAATTATCAATAGGTATATTCAAACATTCTGCTGCCTTTTCAAAAGAACCTATTGCAGCATTTTTTACTACTTTATTATTAGAAGTATATATAATATTGTTTATTATCATCAATGCAAATTTTTCACCGTTCATTGCTATTGCAGGTATTATATATGCTGCTAAAGATGATTGAAAGTTCTCCTGCCAATATTCTATTTTATCATATAAATTTACTATCTGGCTATAATCAGCATAAATACAATAAGGTAGAATGATATTCTTTTTGCTTTCTTCGCAATTATTATCAGTCCAATATTTATATACGTTTTCAAATGTACTTCTTATGGAATTCATATCGAATAAATCTATCATTCTGTCTATATCTTTTATTCTATAAGGTTCTTTAAGAAGCATATATTCTAAAAGTATATATTTAATAATTTTTACAGGAACTTTAGTATTCTTATCACTTCTTAAAACTACATCAGATATTAAAGATTCATCTATAAAGTCAATTAAATGTTCGTAACTTTCTTCATAATAATCATCAATATACTGATTTATATCATCTAAAGTTTTGAACTTAAATCCTTTTCTTCTGTAATTCCATTTTTTTATTATCTTTTTCAATTCAAACTGTACATCTTCTCTATAGGCATGTATACTATTTTCAACATAAGCTCTAGAATTGTATTCATCTTCTTCTATCAAACTTAAAGCACAGTTTATTATCTCTTTATTTTTTAAATGCAGTACATAACAAATTGCAGAATAGTTTGTGAATCCTGCTTTATCTTTTTTGTATAGAAGTTCTAAGAAATCTATTAGAGCATAACTTTTATATGAAGCTGCTTTCAAAAATGTTTTATCATGGAACATTTCTACTGTATAATCAGCATTTTTAGTAACTAGTTTTAATATATATTTTGTGCTGAAAATATAAATAGGGTAGGTGTATAGATACGTTATTATTAAATCTTTCAAATCTAAATCATACCCTTGCAAATAATCAAGTATCTCTTTTAATTTAATATCATAGAACTCTTTTCTATCTTTAATCATCAATGGTATAGCTAAATTATAAGGCAATGATTTAAGTAAAGCACGAACAATTTTTCTTGCCTTTTCATTATAATCATACATAAGAACTACGATTTTTGTTGTAAATATTAATTCATTGCTGAGATTAACAGACAAATCATATTTATCTATATTTTCATTTTCTAATAATTCAAATATATTATCAGATTTTATATCATATATTTTTTCTAATTCTTTTTTAATGTTTCCTATGAAATAATCTATGCTGTTATCAAGAACTGTAACATCAGCATTATCATCTTTAGCATTCAAAAGAACACAATTTAATACTGATTTCATTTCTATAATGTATGGTATTTCAACTTTTTTTAATATATCATAAAGTTTATAAAATGATTCTTTGTCTTTGCTGTATAAATTCTTTATCCCTTCAAATACTTTATTTGAATTAATTGATAAATTGGTATCCAAATATTTTATAAGGAAGATGAAATATTTTGGTATATTAAAATCTACAAGATCATATATGAAATCATCAAAACTTTTATTTTTAAATTTTTCACTATAATTCTTTCTTGTTAGGAAAAATAATTTTATCATATATGCTAAGCTGATAAATAAATTCTCATTTCCGCTAAGCATATTATTTTCTATTAATTCTTTGAATCTTTTTGATATATTATCATCTATATTTACAATAATAAAAAGAGAAATTATAGAATCTAAATAATTTACTTTCTGTGAATATTCTAGTATAGCAGATATTTTACTATAATCTCCAAAATATATCTTTATAGTTAAAGCCATCAATGGAATTAATATATTATCACCGTATTCATTTATAATATCATCTATATTGGATGAGCATATATTTTCCATATATTCATTGGTTTCTTTTGGAAAATATTTTTCAGCATAATAATAATAAATGAGTATATTAATTTTAGCATTCATTATTTCATTTGAAATAGGATTTACATTGTATGAATATTTTTTATAATCTCTGTTCCAATCATTTATTTTCTTTATAGATATGCATTTTAATAATGCATCTTTTACATTCATACCGGATATTATATTAATGATAAGCATTTCAAAAATATATATGTTTTCTATTTTTTGCATAGATATGACTTTGAATAATCTAATTAAACTTTCATTTTGCTTATCATTGGCATATAGCTCTAATAGATTTGAATATATCGAACGATTATTTGAAATAGTCAGGTTTGTTTCTTCAGTATCGAAATTTATATTGTCATTTTCATTATTGACATATTTTTTTATATCATCTTTATACGGATGATTTTTAAAAATATCATCTATATAACTATCTATAATACTCATAAGAAATAACCCTAAAAATATAATAGATACTATACCATATTTTGAAAAAAAATGAATAATAAAAATATAATAAATTAATCTATTATAAATACAACTTTACAATTTTTTATAGCATTTTTTAGGTTAGGGCTGCTCATAATTATACTTGCATCCTCATTTCCTATAACTAAATCGCTTGAAAGTCTGCCTCTGGATCTCCATGCTACAATGTTATAAGGTTTTTTTCCTATTGTATTTGTCATATTCTGATTAGTAAGGAAAGAATTTGTAGAATATGTAATATATCCATTTGTAGAAGCAATGTTTTTATTTATATAAGCTAAACTATATATTTCATTACCATCTTCATCATATACTGTAGGAAATAATGAAGGCTTAAAACCTACGCCTCTAGCATCTATAACAAGGCTGTCATAATCTGTACCGGCATCAAAATATGTTACTATAGGTTCAGGTTTGTATATATGTATGTTATTTATTAAATCTGACATAAGATTATTTGTTATAATATCCAATGCCATAAGTACTTTAACGCTTGTTCTTGTAGGGTATGATATACCTACTAATCTAGCATTATTTATAGAATTTACTACTTTTTCTTTCAATAATCTATTTTCTTCTATTATGCTGTATATATTATCTTCACTGTCTATAGGTATATTTCCTAATGTGTCGTATAAAGTTTTCATAGTTTCTTCTTCAGCCTGCTGCTGCAATATTAATAATGCTTCAGGGTGTAAGCGAGTATCTGTAACAAAATCGGCTGTTGCATCTGCATATATCGTATATGTAGTATAGTCAACTCTTCCTTCACCTATATTAACTAATATATTATTATTAGTTAAAGACAGATATTGAGGAAAAAGAAGCATATTTATAGTAATAAATAGTAAAATAACCTTGATATTCATATAAACTCCAATATACTGTAAATATTCTCGGTTTATAAAAAAATACTTAAAGGTATTTTTTATCAGTTATCTCCTTTTTTCTAACTTTTGCAGATAATTTGATACATTTATATAGCCGTTATATTTCATAACTTCATAAGGCTTCAAACCTATTGAGTTAACATCTGTATAATTCATATCATTATAAATAAGGTATCTTGCTATATCTATTTTTGTGGCATAAAACATGGCATTTTGACCCCAATCATCTTTTTCATTAATATCAACTTGTAAATCTTCAACTAAATACTTTATTAATAAAAGATGTTCATTTTCAACTGCATACATAAGAATAGTTTTTCCTAATATATCTTTTTTATTAATATCAGCACCGCTTTTTATAAGAAGTTTTACTGAATATAAATCTCCATATTCACATGCATAATGTAAAGCTGTTTTGCCATTATTGTCAGCAGTATTTATATCAGCATTGTTATTTATAAGAAGATTCATTATATATGGATAATGTGCGGAAAGTATTAAAGCATTCTCTCCATTAGCATTAGTTATAGATATATCAGCTTTTTTTTCTACTAAATAATCAGCTAAATCATAGTATCCTATAGCTACAGCTTCCATAAGAAGAGTATTACCATTTTTATTTACAGCGTTTATATCTCCATTATTATCCAAATATTTATTTATTCTTTCTATAATATCAGATAATTCATTTTTATGATTTATATAATCAAATATAGTAGGCTTTTTGGGAATATTGGAATACTCTATATTTTCATAAGTTTGATAATCGGATGCATCTATTATATTGTCGAATGAATTAGGCATTAGACATTGGTATATTATTAACATTAAAATAAAATATTTCTTCAATAGCAGACTCCTATTATAAAAATTATTTTAATTATTTTCAATTTTTTCTAATTCGCTAAGCATAAACTCTAAATCGGATATAACTTTATCTTCCTCTTTTTGATTCCTTAAAATATAAGCAGGGTGATAAGTTGCTATTACAGGCACATCTTTTCCATTATTATTGTAGTAATGAACTTTATTTCTAGCTTTTCCAAAAGGTGTTTTCAAATCAAAATCTATTAAATTACCAAAACCATGACGTCCTAATGCACATATTATTTTAGGATTAAGTATTTTTAATTGATTTACAAAATAATCTCTGCAATTAGATTTTTCTTCAGGCAAAGGGTCTCTATTTTCAGGAGGACGGCATTTTAAAGCATTCATAATATAGTATTTTTTATTATTGATATTCATTCTTTCAATCCATTTATCCAATAATTTTCCGCCTCTTCCTACAAATGGAAGTCCTTGTTTATCCTCGTCAGCTCCAGGTGCCTCTCCGACAAATACTATATCAGGTTCTTCATCTCCTCTTCCAAATACAACATTTAATCTGCTATTACATAAAGCCTCACATTTCATGCATTTTTCTACTTCGCTGTATATCTTTTTTAATTCTTCATTATGTATTTCTTTCATTAATTCAATACCTTCATCTTTAATATCTTTTTCTTCTTTTTTTACTGCTTTTTTTGGATTTCTTAATATTATTTTTTTATTATGCTGAGAGCAAACTACATTTGAGAATTTTATTTTATTCTGCTGTAAAAAATAGCTTTCTATTTTATTCATATTAATAAATCCTAAATATCATTTTTAAAACATTATTTGTATTATACAATAAAATGGAATTTATTAAAAATTTTTTATTTATTAATTAACTTATAAACTGATTATGTATATATACTGAAAATTTTAGAGTTTGTCATTTTTTTATTCAACTTTTTCCCGACGCACGCCTGCCGAAGGCACGCACAGCGAGGCAGACTTCGTCAAAGTTGCTGCCGCAGGCACGCTTTGCGAAAGTGCAAGTATAAAATTAGTACTAAATAATACCAATTTTGTTTTATATGTAAGATAGGTTATTAATTTAAGCTAAAATATAGCCCTTCGCGAAGCGTATCCGAGCTTGTCGAGGATATAGCTTCTTTGTGGCACGCCACAGGCACTTCCTACGGTCGCAAAAGAAGTAGAGTATGGAACGACTGTGTGCTTCGAAGCAAAGCCACAAATATAAAAAAGAAAATATAATTTTATTTTTGACAAAATATAATTGTTTAGGTATATACTGAAAATTTTAGAGTTTGTCATTTTTTATTCAACTTTTTCCCGCCGCACGCCTGCCGAAGGCACGCACAGCGAGGCGGACTTCGTCAAAGTTGCTGCCGCAGGCACGCTTTGCGAAAGTGCAAGTATAAAATTAGTACTAAATCATGTTAAAGTTGTCTTACATGTAAGATAATTTATTAAATTAAAGCCCAAATGTAGCCTTTCGCGAAGCGTATCCGAGTTTATCGAGGATATAGCTTCTTTGTGGCACGCCACAGGCACTTCCTACGGTCGCAAAAGAAGTAGAGTATGGAACGACTGTGTGCTTCGAAGCAAAGCCACAAATATAAAAAAGAAAATATAACTTTATTTTTGACAAAATATAATTGTTTAGGTATATATTACAGAATTATTATATAATTAATCATATTAAAAAAATCTTCATTATAAATTATATCAATTTTATAATGAAGATTTTAATTTATTTAAATAAAATTTACTTTCTATTTCTTTGAGCTTTTTTTAGAATACCTGCAATTTTTCTAAGTTTAAGATCTTCTGCTATATCTAAAGCAGTATCTCCATGGTCATCTTCTATATTTACATCGGCTCCTTTTTCTACTAGAAATTTAACAAATGGTTCAGCAAATCTTGATCCTGATGATGCACAAGCCCAAATTAAAGAAGTGTATCCATTATAATCTTGAGCATTAATATCTGCACCTTTTTCTAATAAAACTTCAGCTAATTCTATACGATATTCCTGAAAACTTTTATTATTAAAATTACCTTCACCCATACCAAGATATATCAAAGGAGTATATTCTCGTTTATTCTTTATGTTTACATCAGCACCTTGCTCTATTAAAAAATTAGCTATTTCAAAGTCTAGTATATCAATACTTCCTTCATCTGAAGTATCAAGAGTTTTATTTAAAGCTGTGTCTCCTTTATTATCTTGGGCATTTATATTGGCATTTTTTGAAACTAAATATTTTATTACATCTATATTTCTTTCATGACTATACTCACATGCTGATATTAAAGCAGTACTCCCTCCTTTATAAAAGTTTACATCTGCACCATTTTCCACTAATAATTTTACTGTTTCTAAATTATTTACACCATATATTAAGGCTGTATTTCCATAATTATCGAAAGCATTTATATTTGCCCCTTTTTGTATTAGAAGTTCTACCACTTTTATATTATGAAGTTTGGAAGCATACATTAAAGGTGTCTCTCCATCCTCATTTGTTACATTTATATCAGCACCATTATTTATTAAATATTCTGCAACAGATGAATTTTCATCATATCTAGATTCAATATGTTCATCATCTAATGAGAGTAATAGAGGAGTTACTACTGAGCTATATTCAGAACTATAATGTGTTTTAGCATTTACATCGGCACCTTTTTCAACTAAAAATTTAACCATATCATAGTCATTTCTTAAAGCTGCTATCATTAAAGGAGTATAATCATAATCATCAGGAGAATGCTCCCCAGCCTTTATTCTTGATTCTAAGTCAAAACCATTTTCTACTAATACTTTAAACATTTCTCTATTTTGTGCCAATGCTGTTGAAGCTCTATAAGATTTATTAAGAAGTGATGCTCCATCATTGTCTTTAGTATTTACATCAGCACCGTATTTTATTAATAAATTAAATATTTTTTTAGCATTTTCTAGTTTTTCTTCTTCTCCATAATGATCATAGCAAATATTATAATATAACGCAGTGTTTCCATCATTGTCTTTAGTATTTATATCAGCACCATTTTCTAATAAAAATTTAACCATTTCATAGTTTCCGCTTACAGCAGCTGTCATTAATGATGTAAGACCGTATTCATTTCGAGCATTTGGATTTGCTCCTTTAGCTAAATATGATTTAACTTCTTCTATGTTATTATCTTCTACAGCTAAAAATAACGATTCATCTAAAGTCTGAGAATACAAAAGTATATTAAACAAGAATAATATAATAAATACTTTTTTCATATATACCCCCTAAGCATACCACTGGATTATATATTAATTATTATGCTTTGTCAATTAAAATGGATTTTATTAAATATGAAATTAATGAATTTGTTTTATGATTTTTAATGATGTTTATTATAATAAGAAATTTTTATTATAGTTTTATTTTTATAAAAAATTATTTGCTCGCTCTGCGTACCTTTGGTATAGTATATGATGCCTTAGTTGAATTCGTCATATGCTCATAATTTTTTATTTTTATTTCTTATTTATATTCATAAAAAATTATTCGCTCAAAGGCTCTGCTAAATAAATTTAGCAGACGCTCATAATTTTTTTATTTCTTCTATACTCAAGCCTGTTAATTCACTGATAAGATTTAAATCCATATCTCTAGCTTTCATATTTTTTGCCATAGATATTGCTTTATTTTTTTCGCCTTGTTCTATGCCTTCTTTAAGACCTTCTTCTCTCCCTTTTATTCTTTCTTCATTTAATGCCAATATATCAAAATAATTCTTCTCATATTCTGAATAATTTTCAAATAAATCTTTTGTATTTACAAATTTATTATATTCATCATAAACTTCTTTCATTATAGGATTTTTTTTAACTAACATTTCCATAATTTTCTCCATTTTTTCTCTTTTTTCTTTAATTGTTAAAAAATAAAACCAAGCATATAATTTATCTGTCAATTTAGAACTTGAAGATAAATATTTAGGTAATTCTAGAAAATGCATTTCTAGATGATTAGTTAGTATGTGATTTGTTTCAAGTTCTTTAATTACATAACAGCTATGTTCTTTGTTTATATCTTTTAACAAATTAAAGTCTAATATATTAATTACTATTACTTGTTTCAAATCATTATATTTTTCATTATTTCTTAAATTAGATATATAGCCTTTAGCCCAATAGTATAAACTTCTATAAACAAAAGATTGATTTCCAACTCTTTGTATTTCTATTAACACAGTTTCACCGCTTTTAGTGACAGCTCTTACATCAACTATTGACTGTTTATCATTAATTGTTTCTTTAAGATTAAAAGTATTAAGTACCTTAACTTCCTCAAAGGCTCTTGATTGTAATCAGTTCTTACGGCATTAATTAAATTCAATAAAATATGCTCATGTCCTTCTTTGGCAAACATATAACGCATAAAGTAATCATTCAAAACATTAATATTTCTCATAACTTTATTATACTAAAATAACTATAAATGTAAAGCTAATGTTCTAATCATAAATTAACAAGCTATTTTTTAATAAGTTTATTAGTAGTAAAATAAAAAATCGTATTATCTAAAGAATTTTTTATCTAAATATTCTTTTGATAGCCTTAATACAAAAGGTCTTCCATGAGGACAGTTTGTAAGTATGTTTTCTTCTTCAAGCAAATCAAGTAATGTCTGCATATCGCTGTTTGAAAGTTTATCTCCAGCCTTTGGAGAATATTTGCATGATATAGTAGAGCAGGTATGTTTTATAACTTTTTCTAAATTATTATTGTCGCCCTTTGAAATGTATATATCCAAAATGTCTTTTATGATTTTTTCAATTTTTTGATTTCTAGGAATGTATATTGGTATATCTTCTATTATAATGCTATGTTTTGAATTAGATTCAAATCTTATTCCTAATGATTCTATAGATTCTTTTGATGCATTTAAAATATCAATTTCATAATCTCTGTACTCAATTTCACAAGGTATAAGGAGTTTTTCATATTCTATTTTTTTTGACATAAGAGTTTTGTATATTCTTTCATAATTGAGTCTTTCATAAGCGGCATGCTGATCTATTATATACATTTCTCCGCCGCGTTCAGCTACTATATATGATGAAAATACCTGTCCTATGGCCCTTGTATACTCTCCAAATTCTATATTATTGTAGGTAAAATTATTATTATTTAAATTTATTTCTTTATTAATACTATTTTCTTCTATTATATTGTCATTTATATTGTTATTTTCTACATTTAAATCATCTTTATTATAACTGTTATTTGAATAGCTTGTATTATCGTATTTTATTTCATCTGCTGATTCGGTATTATAGTTTGGAGTATTATATGTATTGTAATTATTATTCTGTTGTATAGGAAAAGTAGGGGTAATATCCTTATCAAGATCAACTTCTATATTAACAGAATCAAAATTGTTTCCGGAATTAATATTGTTTACTATAGTATTATACAGTATTCCTGAAATCTCTCTTTCATTTTTTATTCTAACTTCTTTTTTACTTGGGTGAACATTTACATCTATTTTACTGCTATCTATATTTATGTATAGGAAAAAGAAAGGATATCTCTCTTTAGGTATAGCATTTGAATATGCATTTTTTATGGCATAGGCAAGAACTCTATTCTCTATAGGTCTGTTATTTAAGAATATAAAATTATTCTTTCTCATAGATTGGCTTATTTTAGAATTTGAAAATAAACCGTATATTGACACATCATCTTTTTCTATTTCAACTTCTATTAAATTTCTAAATACATTGCTGTCAGAGAGATAATTTTCTATTCTTTCTTTTAGAGTATCAACTTTTATATATGAACTTACAACTTTACCATTATTTTTAAGTTTCATAGATATTTTAGGCTGAACTAATGCTTCCATATCAAAAACTTCTTTAACTAAGAAAAACTCTCTTGAAATATGTTTTAAGAATTTATATCTAGCTGGAATATTAAAAAATAGATTTTTGGCTATGATTTTTGTGCCTTGTGAAGCAGCAGCAGGTTTATGTTCTATTATTTTACCGCCTTCTACTACTATTTTTCCTCCATTGCTTTCTTCTACGCTCTTTGAAACTATTTCTAAATTTGTAACATCGGATATAGAAGCCAAAGCCTCACCTCTAAATCCAAGAGTATATATAGAGTCCAAATCTTCTATAGAATGTATTTTACTTGTAGCATGATGGGTTATGGCTAGTGGAAGTTCATTGAATCTTATTCCATTACCGTCATCTTCTACTATCATGGATTTAATACCTGCTTCTTCCACAGAAACTTCTATATTTGAAGCCCCCGAATCTATAGCATTTTCTAATAATTCTTTAAGCATAGAAGCTGGTCTTTCTATAACTTCTCCTGCAGCTATACGATTAGCCACAGATTGCGGTAATTTTATAATATTTTTAATCATAGTTTTGTATTTTATCATAAAAACTAATAAAAAGATATAACAAATATATATATGTTTTAATGTATATATTTGTTATAAGTTGTAATATTAATTTTTCATAATTATGTACTAATGATATAGTTATTTTAATTAGTTTATTAACTAAAATAAGTAAATAATATACTATAGTCAGGTATTATAAAAAAAATATAAAGAATTAATTGAATTTGATAAAAAAATGTACTATACTAAAAGCAACACATCAATAGAAATGTGGAATTTAATAATTCTTTGGAGATTAAAAATGTCTAGAAAAATAGTAATAGCTAGTGCTTGCCGTACAGCAATAGGAAGTATGGGCGGATCTTTAAGTACAGTTCCAGCTGCAGAGTTGGGTGCAGTAGTAATAAAAGAAGCTTTGAATAGAGCTAAAGTTGCTCCTAATCAAGTTGATATGGTATATATGGGTTGTGTTATACAGGCATCACAAGGTCAGAACGTTGCTCGTCAAAGTTCTATAAAAGCAGGATTACCAGTAGAAGTACCTGCTATGACAATAAATGTAGTTTGTGGTTCAGGACTTGATGCAGTGAATATAGCTGCTAATATGATAGCTGCAGGAAATGCTGATATCGTAGTAGCAGGCGGTACTGAAAATATGTCATTAGCTCCTTATGCTCTTAAAAAAGCTCGTTATGGTTACAGACTTGGTAATGATACAGTAATAGATACTATGGTTAATGATGCTTTAACAGATGCATTCAATAATTACCATATGGGTATTACAGCAGAAAATATCTGTGATGATTGGAAACTTACTCGTGAAGAATTAGATGCATTTGCAGCTAATTCTCAGCAGAAAGCAGTTAAAGCTCAGGAAGCTGGAGCTTTCAAAAAAGAAATAGTACCTGTAACTATCAAAACTAAAAAAGGCGATATAGTATTTGATAAAGATGAAGGCCCTAGAGCTGGAACTACAGTAGAAAGCTTGGCTAAATTAAAACCAGCATTCAAACCAGACGGTGGAAGAGTTACAGCAGGTAATTCTTCTAGTATTAATGATGGAGCTGCTGCAGTAGTAGTAATGAGCGAAGAAAAAGCTAAAGAATTAGGTATTAAACCTATGGCTACTTGGATTGCAGGCTGTTTAGGTGGTGTTGAACCTAGAATTATGGGTATCGGACCAGTTGCAGCTACTAAAAAATTAATGGCTAAAACAGGATTAACTATTAAAGATTTCGATATCATTGAATCTAATGAAGCTTTCGCTGCTCAATCAGTTGCAGTTGGTAAAGAATTAGGTATCGATGTAGAGAAACAACTTAACCCTAATGGTGGAGCTATAGCTTTAGGACACCCAGTAGGTGCTTCTGGATGTAGAATCCTTGTTACTTTACTTCATGAAATGGAAGCTAAAAATGCTAAGAGAGGTCTTGCTACTCTTTGTATTGGCGGCGGTATGGGTTGTGCTACTATAGTAGAAAGAGAATAGTAAATAGTACTTTTTAATAATAGATAGTGTTTAAGTCTGATTTATTTAATGAAATAACTTTTAAAAAGTAAGGTTATTAAATACTAGCCTTTGTAATGTGATTTTTTAATACAAAGGCTAGTATATAAATATGAAATTATGCTTCATAATAATAATTTTATTGTGGTAAGGAGAAAAAAATGGAATTTATTAAATATGAAGAAAAAGGTATGATTGGTATTATTACCATAAGCAGAGAAAAAGCTCTTAATGCTCTTAACTCTGAAGTTCTAAATGAAATCGAAAAAGCTTTTGATGCAGTAGATCTTAACAATATAAGATGTTTAATATTAACAGGTGCTGGTGAGAAATCTTTTGTTGCTGGTGCTGATATAGCTGAAATGAGTACATGTACTAAAGCAGAAGGAGAAGCTTTCGGTAAAAAAGGAAATGATGTATTTAGAAAAATAGAAACTTTCCCTATTCCTGTAATCGCAGCAGTTAATGGCTTTGCTTTAGGCGGCGGATGTGAAATAGCTATGAGCTGTGACATACGTATTTGTTCTGAAAATGCTATATTTGGTCAGCCTGAGGTTGGTCTTGGTATTACTCCTGGTTTCGGAGGTACTCAAAGACTTCCAAGAATAGTTGGTGTTGGTATGGCTAAACAAATCATATATTCAGCTAAAAATATAAAAGCTGATGAGGCTTTAAGAATAGGTCTTGTTAATGCTGTTTATCCTCAAGCAGATCTTATGGCTCAAGCTGAAAAATTAGCTAATGCTATAGCTGCAGCTGCTCCTATAGCTGTACGTAATTGTAAAAAAGCTATTAACGAGGGCTTACAAGTTGATATGGATAAAGCTATTGTTATAGAAGAAAAATTATTCGGTTCTTGTTTTGAAACTGAAGACCAAAAAGAAGGTATGAAAGCTTTCTTAGAAAAAAGAAAAGTTGAAAAATTTGTTAATAAATAATATTAAACTATAAAATTAATTTATAGTAACAAAACTAAAATTTAAGGAGTTATAAAATGAAAGTAGGTGTAATTGGTGCAGGTGCTATGGGTTCTGGTATAGCACAAGCTTTTGCTCAAACAGAAGGTTATGAAGTTTATTTATGCGATATAAAAGAAGAATTTGCTGCTGGTGGTAAAGAAAAAATTGCTAAAGGTTTTGCTGGTAGAGTAGCTAAAGGTAAAATGCAGCAGGCTGATGCTGATAAAATTTTAGCTAAAATCACTACTGGTTTAAAAGAAATTTGTAAAGATGCAGATTTAATTGTTGAAGCTGCTTTTGAAAATTTAGAAGTTAAAAAAACAACATTCTCTGAGTTGCATAAAATTTGTAAACCTGATTGTATTTTCTCTTCTAACACTTCTTCTCTTTCTATTACAGAAATAAGTGCTGGAATAGGCAGACCAGTTGTAGGTATGCACTTCTTTAACCCAGCTCCTGTTATGAAATTGGTTGAAGTTATTTCAGGTCTTAATACTCCTAGAGATATCGTTGAAAAAATCATTAAAATATCTGAAGAAATAGGAAAAACTCCTGTAGAGGTTAAAGAAACAGCTGGTTTCGTAGTTAACCGTATACTTGTTCCTATGATCAATGAAGGTATTGAGTTATATTCTATGGGTATTGCTTCAGCTGAGGGTATTGACAATGCTATGAAATTAGGTGCTAATCACCCAATGGGACCTTTAGCTTTAGGTGACTTAATTGGACTTGATATAGTTCTTGCTATTATGGAAGTTCTACAAAAAGAAACAGGTGATCCTAAATACAGACCTAGTGCTTTACTTAAAAAAATGGTTAGAGGCGGATTACTAGGACAGAAAACTGGAAAAGGTTTCTACGATTATACTAAGAAATAATATTATTTTTACTCATTTATATCAAAAATGCGGGTAAGATATGCAAATTATCTTCCCGTATTTTTTTATTTTTATTTTTATTAATATAGTTGTTTAATATAATGAAATAATAATTAGAATAAAAATATAAAAACCGATCTGAAAAGCCATTCCCATATGGACTCAGGGGGTGTTAAGTGAAGCCTTTAGCGAACAAGTAGACACCTTTACAGGTGGGCGAGTATAACAATAATAAAAAATAATAATTTGAACTATATTGTATTTTTATTTGTATTGTTTATATTTTATATAGTGGTATTCTTATAAATAATATTAGTTTATGAAATTATCAAGAATTTAATAAAATTATAAAAAATTTTATTATAATACTATAATATTCAATAATATTAAAATTTTTTATTATATTATATATAAATAATAAAATGGGGATAAAATATGAAATACAGTGAAATAAACAATGAAGGTGTAGAAAAGTTAATGGATATATTCTATGCCAAAATTAGAACACATGAACAATTAGGACCTATATTTAATGGGGCAGTTGGTATTGATGATGCTTCTTGGGAAAGACATAAAGAAAAAATAGCTAAATTTTGGAAGACTATGCTTTTGAATGAAAATTTATATATGGGAAATCCTGTACAGCCTCATATTAATTTACTTCCTTTTGATATTAAACTTTTTGATGTTTGGCTTGATTTGTTTAAAGAATGCTTAAATCAAGTGTTTGAAGAAAAACCGGCTGAACATTTCTATGAAGTAGCTTGTAATATAGCTAAAAATTTCAAAGCAGTATTATTTCAGCAATAAATGATATTTCAAGGTGAAGGATAATTTTATAATATACTTTTATCCTTTGCCTTTATACATCTGATATATTTTTTCTTATTTTCTCTAATATTGATATAAATTTATCAGCATCTTCCTCAGTCAATTCTTTTACTATATTTTCCAAAACTTTATTTTCATAAGTTTCCATAATAGGAAGATTTTCTTTTGCTTTATCTGTTAGAAATAATGAAAAGGCTCTTTTATCAAGTTTATTTTCTTTTCTAATTATAAAAGATTTTAATTCCAATTTGTCTATCATAGCTTTAACAGTATTTTGATCTTTATCTAGTCTGAATGATAATTCTTTTTGAGATATTCCTTCTTCTTTTGCAAGTTCTTTTAATACTATTAACTGTTCCGGTGTAATATCAAATTCATTTATTTGTTTGCCTATATACTGATATATTTTTCTAGCAGTATAACAAACATCATATCCTATATTTTTAATATTAAACTCCTTATATAAAAAATGCTATCATAAACTGATATTATGATAGCATATATTTTATTTTTTGTTAATAATTGCTGCTGTTTTTTATTTATTTAATTCTTTTTCAGCTCTTTCTATTAAAGAGTTTAAATATTTTTCCATATTCTCTTTTGACATAATGAATGGATTTTGTTCATTTGCCTTTAGATTGCCTACTTTTTCTAAATTAGCATATCCATTATCAGCGAATAAATGTGCTGTTAATGATACAGATGCATTTCTTGATATAGCTTCTTTTTTGAAGTATTCAGCTGAAGTTTTATATTTTGATATTAAATCTCTATCTTTTGGAAGTCCTGTTCCTCCCCAAAGTACAGCAGTATATTCTTTTCCTCTGAATTTTACAGGAAATATAAAAGAAGTACATCCTGCAGTATGACCAGGTGTTTCTAATATAGTTATGCTTGTATCTCCTAGTTTTATTATATCTTTATCTTTTGAATATATATCAACTTTTGTTTTTGGGGAACGAGGAGAATTGGCTCCAGTGTTTAAATTGTACATTAAATCGGTGTCTGTTTTTGTAAGTATAACTTTAGCACCGTATTTCTCTCTTAAATATTTAGCTCCGCCGTAATGATCTCCATGTCCATGACTTAATATTATATATTTTAATTGTTTTGGGTCCAATCCGAAGCCTTTAATACCATCTTCTATAAGTTTAGCATCTCTGTCGTCCCACATAGAATCTATTAATATTAAGCCGTCTGATGTACTTATTACCCAAGCGACAACACTCACAGTGCCTATACAATATACATTATCAAATACTTTAGTTGGTTTTAGAGGAGTATTATCGTTTAGGTAATCCATCGGAGTCTTTTCAGCTGCAAACACTGAAAAAATTAATATTAAATAAATGAAAAAAGTTTTTTGCCAAAATAACATAAATTCATACCTCCTTATCAATTAAATAATAATACGTATACGTACTAATGTCAATATGAATAATTGTTTTTTATGAAAAAAATGAAAAAATTATATAATAGTGATTATAATAATATTTTATATATGTTATAATGATGCAATCTTATGCTTTGGAAAGTATTATGTTAAGAAAGTCATTAATTATAATTTTTCTTTTTATTGCTGGTATATTATATTCTCAGGAATCTCAAGACCCTCCTGTGAGCATACCAATAATAAAAGCTATAGCCAACAATGATATTAAAACTTTACAAAAATTAATAAAAGATGGGGCAGATGTAAACGTTAAAGATGCTGAAGGTAATACTCCTCTTATATGGGCTTCGCTTCTTGGTTTTGATAAGATTGTAGAGGAATTATTATCAAATGATGCTGATATTAATATGGGAAATAGTTTTGGAAATACTCCTGTAATGGCTGCTGTATTAGAGGGAAAAAGCAGTACTGTAAGGATTTTAATATCAAAAGGAGCTGATTTAAATTTAAAAAATAAAGATGGCTGGACTGCTGTAATGTGGGCTTGTGTTAATGGTAATTTATCAGTTCTCAAAATGCTTGTTAATGCAAAGGCTGAAGTAAATATAAAAGATGTTAATGGAAGTACTCCTTTGATGGTGGCCTCAGACAGTGGATATGCTGATATTGTAAGAGAGCTTATAAAATTAGATACTAATGTTAATGAAAAGAATAAATTCGGTGATACTGCAATAATGATGGGAGCTATTATTGGAGATGTCAGCATCGTAAGAGAATTAATAAAAGCCGGTGCAAATATAGATGAAAAAGGTTCTAATGGCGGATCTGCTTTAATATATGCTGCTAGATTTGGAAGAACAGATGTAGTAAGAGAATTATTAAAGAATAATGCTGATATTAATATAACAGCTGATGATGGTACTTCTCCTATATTGGCAGCTTGTATAGACGGACATAGTGATATTGTAAAAGAATTAATAAAGAACAATGCTGATATTAATAAAGCTGATAATGTGGGATATCGTCCATTGATAGTTTCTGCCATAGAGGATCATATAGTAATAGTTGAAGCTTTATTGAAGGCTGGTGCGGATATTGAAGCTACTACTAATGAAGGATATACTGCATTAATGGGGGCCGCTATTAGAGGAAATTTGGAAATGGCACAGGTTTTACTAGATGCAGGAGCCGATATAAATCATAAAGCATCTGATGGAAAGACTGCATTAAGTATGGCTGAAGAAAAAGAACAGGAAGAGATGGTGAATTTTCTTAAAGCTAATGGAGCAAAATAATTTTTAATATTATAAAAAGTAAGTTAGTTTATTATTAATATTGTATATACATAAAATATTAATAATAATAATATTGATTAAATAATTTATTTGATGTTTGTATATGAGTTTTGCAACAATTAAAATTATTATTCTTTATTATTGCTAATAAAAATTGTTCGCTCTGAGGCTCTGTCAAGTAAACTTGCCAGAGCCTCACAATTTTTATAGTTGGCTTTACAATATTTAAAAATTATTATTTTTAATCATTCATTATGATTAATGGGTATTGTTTTTTTACTCATTAATAATATAATATTATTCACAATAAAAAAATAATTAGGGTATTAATGTTTAAAGACAGCAATATAACAACTCAGGATTTACTTAGATCCGTAAGACAAATAGAAATAAAAACTTCAAAAATAGTTAACTCTTATTTTGCAGGACAATATCATTCTGCTTTCAAAGGTCAGGGTATAGAGTTTGATGAAGTAAGAAAATATACTATAGGCGATGATGTAAGGGCTATGGACTGGAAGGTTAGTGCTAGATATAATGAGCCTTTCATTAAACGTTTCAGAGAAGAGCGTGAACTTAGCGTTGTAATACTTGCAGATTTTTCGGCTTCTACAGATTTCGGATTCACTAAAACAAAACATAATTTAATAGTAGAGCTTAGTGCATTGCTTAGCTTTTCAGCTTTAAAAAATAATGATAAAGTGGGGCTTTTAATATTTACAGATACTGTAGAGAAATTCATTCCTTTAAATAAAGGTAAAAATCATGTACTTAGAATAATAAGAGAGCTTATAGAGTTCAATCCTAAAAGCACTCAAACTAATGTAGCAAGTGCATTAGAATATTTTAATAGAATACAGAAAAGAGATAGTATCACTTTTTTGATTACAGATGCCTGTTCTGAACTTCCAAAAAAGGAAATAGATATTACTAGAAAACGTCATGATTTTATAGTATGCTTAGTCAATGATAGCTTGGAATATCATCTTCCTAGTTTGGGTGGTACTTTGGTGTTGTCTGACTTAGAAAATGACGATTATGTTTATTTTGATATGTCCAATAAAAAAATAAGAGAAGAATATTTTAATGAACAGAATAGAATCATGGAAGAAAGACTCAATTTTTTGAAAAGAAATTCTATAGAGCGTATTGTCCTTGATACTTCCAGCGATTATGTTAATGATGTAATGAAGTTTTTTGTCAAGAGAAGAAGATAAATTTTAGGATTTGTTATGACAAAAGATATGACTGTCGGCAGTCCATTCAAAACTATAATATATTTCTCCATACCAATGCTTATAGGAGGAATATTTCAGCAGTTTTACGGTGTTGCAGATACCATTATAATAGGTAAATTTGCAGGTTCTAGGGCTTTAGCTTCTATAGGGGCTACAACTTCTACTATGTTTTTCTTTTTATCATTTGCAGTAGGATTTACAAATGCATTTGCTATAGTTATGGGACAGTTCTTCGGTGCTAAGAATGATAATATGCTTAGAAAAACTTTTTTAAACTCTATTTATGTAACATTGGGAAGTTCTTTAATACTTTTGATATTCGGTTTATTTTTTCTAAAGCCTTTGATGATTCTTTTAAAAACTCCTGATGATATAATAGAAAACTCCATAATTTATTTGAGAATATGCGTAGGCTTATCATTCGGACAGCTTTTCTATAATGGTGCAGCTAGTATATTAAGGGCTTTGGGAGACAGTAAAACTCCTTTATATTTTTTAATACTAACAACTGTACTTAATATTATATTGGATTTAATTTTCGTAGTTTTATTAAATATGAATGTTGCCGGTGTTGCAATAGCCACTGTAATATCTCAAATGATTTCGGCTTTTTTGAGTATACTCTATATTATAAAGAAATTTCCTATCTTGAAATTGAGTAAAGATGATATGTCATTTGATTCTAATAATTTACTTATGATAATAAAAATAGGCTTGTCTATGAGTGTACAGGCTATATTCTTATCAATAGGCGAGATGATTATAAGCGGTGTAGTTAATACTTTCGGTACTAATGTTGTGGCATCATATACTACAGGAAACAGAATAAATCAATTTGCTTCTATGGCTTTTTTTGTTATTTCGGAGGCCTTTGCCGTATACACAGCACAAAATTTCGGAGCAGGTAAAATTGACAGAATAAAATCAGGTTTTAAAAGCATAATATTACTTTCTTTATCATTGAGCATATTAGCCACTGTAATAATATTTTTATTCGGCGATCATTTAGTTAGAATATTCATATCAAGCAAAGATGAATATATAGATATAATATCAGAAATATGTAAGGGTTATTTAAGAATATCTTCTTTATTCTATCCATTTTTAGGTATAATAGTTTTATATAATAATTCTGTAAGAGCCATAGGAAAGGCATTGATTCCTTTAATATCTGGAATTACAGAAATTATTATTAAAATAGGAGGTTCTTTGCTTTTATCAATACCTTTTGGATATATAGGAGTATGGTTTGCTAATCCTGTAGGCTGGGCTGTTGGTATAATTCCAACATGCATATATTTTCATAAATACGCTTTTAAAATAAAAAGACAATAATGCTATAAATAAATATACTTAAAAATAGCTTTTATAATTAATAATATATGTTAAATATAAAAGCTGTAGAAATTATGTCAATTGCAATAATATAATAACTAATTCTTAAATATACAAAAAATATAAAATATAAGTTGAAAAAATCATATATGTAATATAACATATATAAATATTCCTTAACTAATAATAGTAGGATTAGCATATGATAAAGAACTTAATTAATAAAAACAAAAAATTATACTTTATACTTCTTTTATTGATTCTTATTATAGTTTTGATGATATCTTGTAAGAAAATAAATATACTAGGTCCAAACAATATACCGCCTCCAACTGATTTTAGATTGCCTGAAGACACTATACCCGGACATATAGATGTTAATCCAATGCCCGCTAAAAATGGAGAAGTATTTGGAAGTTTTCAGAGGAAGTTTAAATATCAAGGCAAATGGTATGTATTGGCTGACTATATGTATGATTATGACCCTAAAACTAAAACATTAAATAGAAAAGCTGAAGATATAATACTTCAAATAGATAATAATGGAAATATAGTAGTTTATGATAAAGACAGTAAGGGCTATCGTTATTTATTAAGAATGAATGTAATAGAAGAAAACAGAGTTTTATATGAAGATGATTATTATGGAAGTTATTCATATTCTTCAAGTTCTTTTACTACTACAGACTGTAAAGGCGAAGAAGATTATCATACATTTAGCACAGGCATAACTTTTAATAATGAGATAAGAACATCATCAGATTTAATAAATTGGACAACAGAAGGTTCTAGAAATAACGTTTATAAAGCTTTTCCTTCAGTAAGTACAGACCCTAATGCTAGCTTTCAAGGAAGATATGGAGCTAGAGGTTATAAAATTGTAGAGTTTAAAGATTATATATATTTAATAGGTTTAGAAGAAGATTTTAGAGAACAAAATGCTTTAGATGGATGCCGAAATGAAAATCAGGGACCATTTACTGTAAGTAAGAACGTTTATTACAGAATAGATAAAAATAAAGATACTTCTATAGGTGCTAATTGGGAGAAGATTAATACTCTTTGGGGACAAAGAAGTAGTCTTAATGTTCGATATGATAAAGATAAAATATATGTTACAAAAGGTGAAAGATCATATTGGGAATGGATAGGTCCTCCTTATTGGACTCCTAAAGAGCAATCTTTTGAAAATGATAGTACTATATGGTCAAGTACTGATGGTGTAACTTGGAATATAGAGCGTAATTCTGCGGATTATGATAATGCGGAGGAGATATCTTCCTATTATGATATTGCTGTTGGAGGAAATTTACCTTATATAAAAAATAGAATAAAAACTCCTGAAGAACCTGATTGGATAAAACTTGATAATGGAAGATATTATAAATCTGATAACTCGCCTTATGGAACTTATACAATAAATAATAAAACTTATTATGTTCCTATACCTCCTTATGAAGAAATAAGAGCTGCTTATGACAGTGGGCAGGAATATTTTACTATTACAGAAGAACATATAAAAAGTGCTGGGCTTAATCAGTTTTTAACCAAGGATAAAGAGCCGAATAAAGATGAAGATTGGACAGTTATCACTCCTATAGACTATACAGATAAATTAATGGTATGGCAGAGCGGGGGCGAAAAAGTTATGCTTAATATTAATAATAAGGCAGTTCAGCTTGTAGACTATAGGCAAATAGAAGCTATGTACAATAGCATTAAAGAATATTCTATTGTAATAAATTATTTAAGAAAAACAGCAAAAGAATTGAGAGATGGAACTTATTGGAGTGATTTTGCCAATGATTATATAAAAGATGTACTTCTTGGTATGGAGTATGATGCTAGGGCTGATATGCTTGAGCTTTTGAAAAGTAATAGAGAATATATTATGCCTGATGAGGCTGTTACACATTATACTGTGGAGTTTAAATATTAATTTGTAAATACTTGAAAATAATTTTTTTATTATATAGAATAATTTTGTATTGTTCCTTATCTATTTATTTCAGATTATAATATCTAAAAATTAGGATAAATTTATGAATATAAATGATATTAATTATATTATAGATGATTATATAAAAATAATGGCTAAAAATAATAATATTGATTCTATAGTTTTATCAGGTTCAAAAACTAGCTTGATTAATGATGATATGTCAGATTATGATATTTATGTTTACTGTAAGGCTTCAGCAAAGAGCAGAGAGGATATGGATTCAAGAAAAGAGTTTGCCTCTAAGTATGCATCTTACTTTGAAATAGGCAATGATTATTTTGAGCATGGTGATGAGATGATACTTAAAGAAAGCGGTATATGTTTGGATTTTATGTATAGAGATTTGTCTTGGATTGAAGGAGAGATGGAATATGTGTGGAGAGGATGCAATTCAAAAATAGGGTATACTACTGCTTTTTTATACAATATTAAACATTCTAATATACTTTATGATAAAGAAGGAAAATTCAAGAAATTTCAAGATGAATTAAACTTAGAATATCCTGAAAAATTAAAAAATAATATAATAGAAAAGAATTTCAATGTTATGTACGGCAAAAAAATAGCGTCATTTTATGAACAATTGGAGAAAGCTGTAAAAAGAAATGATATTGTAAGCATTAATCATAGAATTAGTGCTATATTATCATCATATTTTGATATTTTATTCGCTTTAAATAAAGAACTTCATGTGGGAGAGAAGAAACTTATACAGTATGCATTAAAATTATGCAGGAAAATACCCGATAATTTTGATAAAGATATAAAAAATGTTATATTTTATGATGAAAATATTTTAGAAAAAGTTAAAATTCTTATTGAAAATATTCAAAAAATTTTGTAAATTATAACTCATAAATTTCATTAATATATTATATTATTTTTTTATTGTATTGAAAATAATTTTATGATATAATATTGTAAGTATTTAATTTTGTTTTAATAGGAAAAATCAATGGAGAATCTAGAGGAGCTTCATAGCTTTTTAAAAAACAGCATAGAAAATGCTAATACTCAAGCAGAAATAGATGATATAAGGATTCGTTATTTAGGACGAAAAGGAAAGATAACAGAGCTTTTGAAAAGTTTATCTTCTATAGATAATATTGAGGAGAAAAAAGAGTTCGGTAAAAAGATTAATGAGATAAAGAATTACTGTGAGAATGCTTTATCCGAAAAGAAAAATGCCATATCCGAACAGGAATTTTTATCTTCTTTGGAGAAAAATAAAATAGATATAACTATGCCAGGAAGAAGACCTAAATCTGCATCAATTAATCTTCTTACTAGAGTAGAAGAGGAAATAGTATCTATTTTAACAGAAATAGGTTTCAGAGTTGTGGAAGGTAATGAAATAGAAGATGATTTTCATAACTTTGAGGCATTAAATATTCCTTATTATCACCCTTCAAGAGATAGCCATGACTCTTTCTTTATTTCTAAAGAGCATGTATTAAGAACTCATACATCAGGTATGCAGATAAGAACTATGCTTGAAACACCTCCTCCTATAGCGGTAGTTTCTCCAGGTAAATGTGCTAGAAGAGATGCTATAGATTCAAAACATTCTCCTGTATTCCATCAAGTAGAAGGACTTATGGTTGATAAAGGAATAAGTTTTAATGATTTGAAAGGTATATTAGAATTATTCTGTAAAAGAATGTTCGGAGATAAAACCCAAATAAGATTAAGACCGGATTATTTCCCATTCGTAGAGCCGGGTGCTGATTTGAGTGCTACTTGTGTAATATGCGGCGGAAGCGGATGTAAAACCTGCGGAGGAGAAGGCTGGCTTGAATTAATGGGTGCCGGTATGATTCATCCTAATGTATTTAAACATGTTGGTTATGATATAACTAAATATACAGGTTTTGCCTTTGGAATGGGTATAGAAAGAGTTGCAATGATTAAATACGGTATAACTGATATAAGAATGTTCTATGAAAATGATATAGATTTCTTAAAGCAGTGGTAAATAGTAGGAAAAAATATTTAATTAAGCTTTATAGGCTGATTTATATAGATAATAAAAAGTTAGCATACTAAATAAAAATATTTTTTATAAGTGAATTAAGTTGAGGATATAATAATGAGAGTTCCATTAAGTTGGCTAAAAGAATTTGTTAATTTAGACGGATTTAGTGTAGAAGAAATTGCCAAACAAATAACACTTGCCGGAAGTGAAATTTCATCAATAGAAACTACTGGAGGGGATATACCAAGCGTTATTATTGGTAAAATAGTATCTGTACATAAACATCCAGATGCTGATAAATTAAGTGTATGTAAAGTTGATGTTGGTGATGGAGATACACTCTCAATAGTATGCGGTGCCTCAAATGTAAGAGAAGGTATATATGTTCCTATAGCTATGATAGGTGCTAAACTTCCTAATGGACTTACAATCAAAAAGGCTTCTATAAGAGGTTTTGAAAGTAATGGTATGATATGTTCCAGAACCGAATTAGGTTATGAAGAAGCTGAAGGTGTTTATGGAATTTGGATATTAGATGAAGATATAGAAAAAGTACATGCTGATAAGGACAGTATATTAGGTAATTCGCTTTCAACTATAGTAGGAAGCACAGATCATATATTCAATGTTGAAATCACAGCAAACAGAGGCGATTTAGTAAGTATTATAGGTTTTGCTAGAGAATGTTCTTTGGTTTTAGAGAGAAGAGTAAGCATTCCATCTGTTAATACTTATGATGCTGCAGGCGGTAATATAGATATAACAGTTGAAAATCAGGAAAGCTGCTATAAATATGTAGGAAGGCTTATAAAAGATATAACTGTAGGACCTTCTCCTGATTGGATGCAGAAAAGATTAAAGATGTGCGGAATCAATCCTATCAATAATATAGTAGACGTTACAAACTATGTTATGCTTGAATACGGACAGCCTTTGCATGCTTATGACTTTGATAAAATAAAAGACGGTAAAGTAATAGTTAGAAATGCTAGAAGCGGAGAAAAAATCACTTTACTTGATGGCAGAGAAATAGATCTTACAGATGATGTTTTAGTTATAGCCGACAGTGAAAAGCCTATAGGTGTTGCCGGAGTTATGGGCGGAGATAATACAAAGATTGAAAGCGAAACTAAAACTATTTTAATAGAAAGTGCATATTTTGATCATATAGCTGTGAAAAAATCTACAATAGCAACTAAAACAAAAACAGATGCTTCATACAGATTTGAAAGAGATATAGATCATACTCTTACTCTTGCAGCTTTGAATAGGGTTGTTGATTTAATAGTTACTCTAGATAATGGATGTAAAATAGCTTCAAGATCTAAAGAGGTTAATGTTAAGCAGTTTGATGCTAATATAATAGTATTTGACTGCGGACTTGTAAAAAGATATTTAGGTCTTAATATGAATAAGATGGAAATATCTTCTATATTCAAGAGATACGGATTTAAAGCTGTAGCACTTGGAGAGAATAACCTTAAAGTAGAAATACCTTATTACAGACATGATTTATCTATAGCTGAGGATTTGATAGAGGAAATAGCTAGAGTTTACGGCTATAATAATATATCTTCAAATGTACCTCATATCAAATGTAATCCTATAAATACAGATTATTCTGAAGTTAGCTTTGTTAAGCATAGAATGGCTTCTTACGGACTTTATGAAACTAAGCAGTATTCTATGGGTGATAGTAATGTATTTAAGTCTATGGGAATAGAGGAAGAAAAACTTATAAAAGTAGTAAATCCATTAACTAATGAAATGGATGTTTTAAGACCTACAACTTTAGCTTCTCTTCTTGATAGTGTTGCTTATAATCAGAATCATAGACATAAAAACGGTGCTTTATTTGAAGTAGGTAATATATTCTATAAAGAAAATGAAAACTTTATGGAAGAAAAGCATTTATCTGCTGTAATGTTCGGGCTTTATCAAGAAAAATTATGGAATAAAGAAGCTAGAGCTTATGACTTCTTTGATATGAGCGGAGTTATTGAAGAGCTTTTAATAAGAGATTTAAAATGCACTGATTATAATTTAATACCTAAAGAGCATAAATGGTTTATACCTACTATGTCTGGTGAAATTGTTATATTCGGTGAGAAAATAGGTATTATTGGAAGACTTCATCCTAAACTTCTTAAACTTTTTGACATAAGCGGTGAAGTTTATTTCTTGGATATTGATATCAGAAAAACTTTGAAATTGGTTAAAGAGAGAGTTAAAAAACAGAAGTTAAAAGATATAGGTAAATATCCTGCAGTATTCAGAGATTTAGCTTTGGTTTGTTCTAATAATATAGAGTTCAGCAAAGTTATTAAATCTATAAGTAAATTTAATAATATTATACAGAATGTTAGCGTAGTTGATAGATATGTGGGCGAACAGGTAGAAGAAGGAAAACAGTCAATTGCAATATCTATAACTTATTATGATCCTAATAAAACTTTAAGAGAAGAAGATATTAACAGTGTAGAAAAATCTTTGCTTGAAATGCTTAAAACAAGATTTGATATTAATTTAAGAGCTTAATTTGTAAAAGAGGTTTTATAATGGAATACGATATAATCACTTGGGAAAATATAGATGAAGCTATAGAAATATTAGCTAAACAAATAGAAGATTCAAAGATTCATTATGAAGTTATTTACGGATTGGCAAGAGGCGGATTAGTACCTGCTGTTATGCTTTCTCATAGACTTAAAATCCCTATGGTTTTAAATATGGAAGAGGTTTGGAGATTGAAAGTAAAGAATAAAGCCGCTTTAATAGTTGATGATATATCAGATACTGGTGAGACTTTAAAATATTTTGATGATCAGAAATTTGATATTGCTACTTTATTTGTAAGAGAGCATACAAGCAAGATAAAGCCTAGATATAGTTATAAAAATATTAATCATGATAATTGGCTTTTATTTCCTTGGGAGACTAAATCATCTAGTAAATAATTATAAATTTTAATATTATAAATAAAACAAACATTTTCTTATATTTCTATAGGATATGTTTGTTTTTTTATATTTAAAGATAAAGTAATATATAGTATACTTTTGCTTTGACAAAGTTTTTTATTTTATGTATAATTGATAAAAAGTTGATAATTATGAATCAGGAAGTTAAAAGTTACATACATGATAAATTAAAACGTATTCCGGATAAGTCTGGAGTATATTTTATGAAGGACTCCAAATCCGAAATAATTTATATAGGTAAAGCTAAATCTCTAAAGAAAAGAGTTTCATCATATTTTAATAATTCTAATAAAGATGCTAAAACTACAGCATTAGTTGAGCATATAAGAGATATTGAATATATACTTACAGAAAATGAAGTTGAGGCTTTGATATTAGAAGCTGAGATGATAAGAAAGCATAAGCCTCATTATAATATACTTCTTAAAGATCAGAAATCATTTCCATTTATAGCGATTACAAATGAGCATTTTCCAAGGGTTATAAAGGCTAGAAATGTAATAGATAAAGATAATGCCAGAAAATATAAAAAGTATTACGGACCTTATGTTGCTGCTGAAAGGGCGGATAATATAGTAAAGTTTATAATTGATAATTTCAAATTAAGAAGATGTAAATATGATTTTCCGCTTAAAAGACCTATAAGACCATGCCTTTATCATCATATAGGAAAATGTACCGCTCCTTGTGCTGATTTAATTAAAGAAGAAGATTATGATAAAACTATAGATGATGCCATAATGGTGCTTGAGGGCAATGTTGATGAATTGGTGGCTAGATTAAAACAAGAGATGTTTGTTCATGCTGAAAAGTTGGAGTTTGAAGCGGCTAAAGATTTGAGAGATAAAATTGACTTACTTAAATATATAACAGTAGAACAGAGTATTTATATTCCTGAAAGCGATGATATTGATATAATAGGAGCTTATGGAGAGAATGGCAATTATACTATAGTGATTTTATCGGTTAAAGGCGGTAAACTTGCAGACAGAAAAACTTTTAGTATGCAGTCTCCTAATGATGAAGATTATTATAATGAAAATAATATGTCTAAATATTCAGAAATACTTTCTGCATTCTTTACTCAATATTATACTCATGCCAATTTGATACCGGCTTCTATATCTACAGATTTTCCTCTTAATGATGTTGATATAATAAAGGATTATTTAAAGCAGGTTTCAGGAAGAGATGTTGATATAAAATTAGATAAAAGCAGAAAAGGTTTAATGGCAATAGCAAATGAAAATGCCAAACATTTATTTAAAGAAAAAGCATTGATTAGAGAAGTACCTTTAGGCATAACAAGACTTCAGGAAATATTCAAATTGAAAAAAGCACCTAGCATAATAGAGTCTTTCGATATAGCACATATTCAGGGAAGCTATACTATGGCTGGTATGGTGCGATTTGTTAATGGAGTTTCAGATAATAAAAATTATAGAATATTTAATATGAAAACAGTTACAGGCATAGATGACTTCGCTTCAATAAAAGAGGCAGTTTACAGAAGATACAAAAGATTAAGAGATGAGAACCTTACTTTTCCAGACTTAATACTTATAGACGGAGGTAAAGGACAGCTTAATTCAGCTATAGAGGCATTGAAGGAACTTGATATAAAAGGACAGCCTATAATGGCATTAGCTAAAAAGTTTGAGGAAATATATTTGCCTAATAGAAATGAACCTGTACAGCTTAGCGATAATGAGCCTGCAAGATTATTTTTACAGAAGGTAAGAGATGAAACTCACAGATGGGTTAACAGCAGTCATGGTAAGAAAAGAAGCAGAGAGATGGTCAGAAGCGAACTTGAAAGCATAGAGGGAATAGGTAAGAAAACTATAGAGAAATTATATTCTCATTTTATAAATATAGACAATATAAAAAATGCATCATTTGAAAGCATTAGAAATATACCCGGAATAAGCTATAAAGCAGCAAATAATATATATGATCATTTTCATAAATAATCTATTTGTATTGATGAGTAGTATATACCTAAACAACTATACTTTGTCAAATATTCGCCATATGGGCTTTCCGCACGGTATTGCAAATCATTATGGATAGTCAACTATATGTGCGGCTGATTACTTATAATTATACAAAATTAATAATTTATATTATATGTAATATAGATTATTAATTTAAGCTCAAATGTAGCCTTTCGCGAAGCGTATCCGAGTTTATCGAGGATATAGCTTTTTTGTGGCAATACCACCCTAAAGGACTTCCTATGGTCGCAGGCACTCCCTACGGTCGCAAAAGAAGTAGGTGTTCGGGGGACTAGTCCCCACAAATAACCTAAATTAAATTATCTTGATATCATCTTCCATACTATAGCCATATCATTTATAGCATAGTCAAGAAAATCTTTAAATCCGCAAAACTCTCCGCTTTCATCTATATACATATTGTTTTCCATTCTCTTGCATCCACAGCTGCATACTCTTTGATATCTACAAGAACGGCATAATGTATGTTTATCATCATTTATTCTGTTTGATTTTTCATTTATAAAGTCTTTTGCTTTACTGCTTGAATAAATCTGCATTAAATCATCTTCAGCTATATTGCCTATTTTATAATCATCTAAACAATAAAAGTCGCATGGAAAAACATCCCCATTACTTTCTATTATTATTTGATTTGTGCAAGTACCATTTATACCGCAAGTCATAGGAGGATAGCCTCCGAAAAATAATGGAATGATATTGTCAAAGAACTGTATGCTGTAATAATTATTATTAAAAAAATCTTCTTTCCATAATGAAAATATTTCTTTATAGAAGTTTGAAAACTCTTTAGGTTTTATAGAATATTCCGTGCTAGGTGAATTCATTTCAGATAGGCAAGGTATGAACTGAGTATATTTAATATTCAGCTTCTTTATTTTTTTGTATATGTCTTTAGGATATTTTGATAATTCAGATGTTAGCACTGTAAGTATATTGTATTCTACATTAAAGGCATCGAATAATTTTTTAGTTTCTAATACTCTGTTATAAGTATCATTGTTACTTTTATCTACTCTGTAATTATCATGTATATCTTTTATTATATCTAGTGAAAGCCCTACCAAAAAATTATTTTCTTTGAATAATTGGCACCATTTATCATCTATCAATAAACCGTTAGTTTGTATGCTGTAATTTATATTGATATTCTTTTTATTGCTGATATTCACATAATCTATAAACGATTTAAAATATTCAAAACCGGCTACTGTAGGCTCTCCGCCCTGAAATGAAAACAATGCATTTTTATCAGCATTTTGAAGAACTTTATCTATTATGGCTTTCATTACTTTTTCAGTCATAATGCCGTTATTTTCTATTTTTCTGTTTTTGGCTTCATCTATATAAAAACAGTATTTACAATTTATATTGCATAAAGATGACGATGGTTTGATTAAAACTGATACATTATTCATAGATTTAATATTAATACATAATTTTATAAATTTCAATATATTTGTACTAATTATAATATTTATGTAATTTATGTATATATATTGTATGAAAAATGTAAAAAAAATTTTGCATATTAATATGCTATATTTTTTACAAAAAAAATATATTTTGCTTGATTTTTTTTTTTTATTAATGGAGCTAATGTATGATATTAAGGAGTAATATATGAAAAAATATATTCTTACTTTGTTGTTGTTGTTTTCTTTTTTGATATCATGCGGTACAAAAACTGCATCTTCATCAAAAAAAATAAGAGTAGGTACTATGGTAAATACTGTTGCTTTGCCTATAGCTTATGCTTTAGAGAAAGGCATGTATTCTAATGAAGGTATTGAAATAGAAATACTTACTTTTGCAAGCGGTGCGCCAATAAATGAAGCTTTTGCAGCTGGCGAAATAGATATTGCTGCAAGCGGTTTGGCTTCAGTATTTGCATTAGCTCAAGGTAATGCAAAATGGATTGGTGAAGTTAATACTACAGGCGGTATGGGAATCTTTGTAAGAAAAGACAGCCCAATAGCTAAAGAAGTAGGAAAAGTTGCAGGAAACACTAGTATTTTAGGTAGTGTTGAAACTGTAAAAGGTTTGAATATACTCGGACCTTTAGGAACTACTGCTCAATTTAATGCTATAGGTTATGCTAAGAAATTTGGACTTAGCGGAACTGACATTAAAATGATACATATGGATAATGGTCCTGCTTATCAGGCATTCGTAGCAGGAGAGGGAGATGCTATAGCTGCTAGTCCTCCTCATTCTTTCCAAGCTAGAGATGCTGGATATGTTTTGGCTGCTACTTTTGAAGATGCTACTGATGTTGTATCTATGGATGGTATATATGTAGGTAATAAATTTTTAGAAGACAGAAGAGATGAAGTAGTAAAATTCATTAAAGCAACTTATAAAGCTTCTGAAATACTTTCTGACTATAAAACAAGATATGATTTTGAGAAAGATTGGTTTGAAAGAAACGGAAGAGTTTATGATGACAAAACTTTAGATAATGATATTAAGTATAAAGTTTATGTTACTCCAGCTATGATGCAGGAAGAAACTTATGTGTTTGGTGATGGTATGACAGGTACAGCACAATTCTTCTATGAAGATAATAAAATATCTAAAGATACATTACCAAATGTTCAAAAATCCTATGATGTTTCTGTTATAAAAGAAGCATTAGGAATAGATGTGAAAGTTGATCAATAATTAAAATAAATAACTAGGGGGATACATGAAAAGTGTTAAATATACTTTAATATCGGTATTGTCAATATTTGTGTTATTATTCGTGTGGTATTTAGTTACTGATGTGATGAAGATATTTACACCATCTCTGCTCCCTAGCCCCATAACGGTTATAAAGACTTTTATAGTGAAACTGTATGACAGTTCGCCCGATGGAGCTACTATGATAGAGCATATGGCTTCAAGCTTGCAGATAACTTTAATAGGTTATTTCTTAGGCTTAATCATAGGAATTCCATTGGGGATATTAATGGCTTGGTATAAGCCCGTAGATATGTTTGTAAGGCCTCTTTTTGATTTGCTTCGTCCGATTCCCGGAATAGCTTGGATACCTCTTATGATAATATTTTTTGGTATAGGTATAATGTCCAAAGCTATGGTAATATTCTTATCTTCATTTATAGCATGCGTAGTTAATTCTTATAGCGGAATTAGACAAACCAAAGATGTTCATATTTGGGTTGGAAAAACTTCAGGTGCTTCTAATTGGCAATTATTATATATGATAGCTATACCAACTTCTATACCTATGATTTTGACAGGTGTTAGATCTGCATTAGGAGCTTCTTGGACTGCTTTGGTAGCTGCAGAATTATTAGCTTCTACTAAAGGACTTGGTTTTATGATACAGCAGTCAAGAGGTATGTATAGAACAGATATTATTATAGCTGGAATGATAGCTATAGGTATTATAGGGTCAATATTAACATATTTAATAAGTTTGATTGAAAAATTAATACTAAGAGGAGCAAAATGGTGATGAAAAGTAATAAATTTAAAGAAGCATATTTATCATTTTTTGCTGCTGTAACATCTATTGTAGTTTTTATTATATTATGGCAGTTAGCAGTTTCTTTTAGTGATTTGGGTAAATTAATGCCTGGTCCTTTTACTGTAATATATAATTTCTTCTATACATTAGTAAAACCTATTGGTAAATATTCTATTATAGGGCATATAGCTTGGAGTTTGTCTAGGGTTTTAATAGCTTATGTTGCTGCTGCAATATTAGGCATTACTTTAGGCGTTTTAATGGGTTGGAATAAATATATTTGTGCTATATTTGATCCTATATATCAATTAATAAGACCTATACCTCCTATAGCTTGGATTCCAATAGCTATATTATGGTTCGGACTTGGAGAGCTTTCTAAATATTTTTTAATATTTTTAGCTGCTTTCAATACAATAACTTTGAATGCTTATTACGGAGCAAAAAGTGTTGATAAAACATTAATAGGTGCTTCAAAAATGCTTGGAGCTAATGAATTACAAACTTTATTTACTGTGGTATTGCCTTCATCTGTACCTGTAATATTTGCTGGTTTGCAGGTGGCAGTTTCTGTTAGTTGGGCTACTGTTGTTGGTGCTGAGATGGTGAGATCTTCTGAAGGAGCAGGTTGGGTTATAATTAATGGACAGGAAACTAATAATACTACACAGATATTAGTTGGTATAATGGCAATAGGTATCGTTGGATATATTTTGGCTATCATTATGAGAAAAGTAGAGGATAAATTATGCTCATGGAACAAGAATTCGTAAAAAACATGATAGAACTGAAAAATATTTCTAAAACTTTTGTTACTAAAAATGCTAATTTTGAAGTAATAAAATCATTGGATTTAAAAGTTAAAGAGAATGAATTTTTAGCTTTTTTGGTCCCGGTCAATGCGGAAAGACTACGATTGTTAACATAATTGCCGGACTTGAAAAGCCTACATCCGGAGAGGTTATAGTTAATAATAATCCTGTTAAAGGTCCCGGTATAGATAGAGGTGTAGTATATCAAACTATATCTTTATTCCCATGGTATACAGTGATGGGCAATGTAGAGTATGGACCTAGAATCAGAGGCGTTGATAAAAAAACAAGAAGAGAAAAAGCACAATACTATATAGATTTGGTTGGACTTAAAGGTTTTGAAAATTCTTATCCTATTCAAATTTCAGGCGGTATGAAACAGAGAGTTGGTATTGCAAGGGCTTATTGCAATGAACCTGCTGTTATGCTTATGGATGAACCTTTCGGAGCTTTGGATGCACAAACTAGGTATCTTATGCAGGAAGAGTTAATTAGAATATGGGAAAAAGAAAAAAGAACAATAGTATTCGTTACAAATAATGTAGAAGAGGCTATATATCTTGCTGACAGGATTATAGTTTTAAATGAATGTCCTACTTCTATAGATAAAGAGTATATTATTGATTTGCCTAGACCTAGAAGCTATGTAGATAGTAAGTTTTTAAGTTTAAGGAAAGAATTATCTGCATTAGTATCTGATAGAATAGTTTAATTATTATTAAGAGTTGTATTTTATGGAAAAAGAAATTAAAGTAAAAGTTAATAATTTAGTTAAAAAATTTGGTGATTTGCTTGTTTTAGATAATATTTCATTTAATGTTAATAAAGGTGATTTATTATGTGTCGTTGGACCTACAGGCTGCGGAAAAACTACTTTCTTGAATAGCTTAACTAAACTTTATGATATAACATCTGGTGAGATACTTATTGATGATGAACCTGTAAATTTGAAAAAACATAATATAGCATATATATTTCAAGAAAATTCAACTATGCCTTGGAGAAATGTTGAGGAGAATGTGGCATTTAGTCTTGATGTGAAAAAGATACCTAAAGAAGAAAAGAAAAGAAGGGTAGATGAATTTATCGAGATAGTAGGGCTTAGTAAGTTTAGAAAATATTATCCTTATGAGTTATCAGCCAGTATGCTTCAAAGGGTTGTTATAGCTAGAGCTTTTGCTATGTATCCTGAGCTTTTGCTTATGGATGAGCCTTATGCCCAATTAGATATAGAATTAAGATATAAACTTGAAGATGAATTGGTAAAACTTTGGCAGAGAACTAAAACTACAGTTATATTTATCACTCATAATATAGAAGAAGCTGTTTATTTGGGTGAGAATATTATGGTTCTTACTAATAAGCCTACAAAAGTAAAAACAATAGTAGAAAATAATATGCCTAGACCTAGAGATATTGCAGATAAAGAATTTGTAAGACTTAGAAATTATGTAACAGATTTAATCAAATGGTGGTAGAATTATATGAAGCTTATAATGCTGATGTTTGATTCTCTTAATAAACATTTTTTAGAACCTTATGGCTGTACTTGGACTAAAACTCCGAACTTTCAAAGACTAGCAGATAAAGCAGTTACTTTTGATAATTGTTATGCTGGAAGTTTGCCTTGTATGCCGGCAAGAAGAGAACTTCATACAGCAAGATATAATTTTCTTCATAGAAGCTGGGGACCTTTAGAGCCGTTCGATGATTCTGCTGTAGAAATATTGAAAGAAAACGGGGTATATACACATTTGATAAGCGATCATCTTCATTATTGGGAAGACGGAGGAGCTACTTATCATAATAGATATAATAGCTGGGAAATAGTGAGAGGCCAGGAAGCTGATCATTGGAAGGCTGTATTAAATTTCAAAGATTTACCTAAAAAATATCTAGGCAATATTAATAAACAAGATCAAATAAACAGGAAATATATGGAAGATGAAAAAGATCATCCTTTAAGCAAGATATTTCAATCAGCATTTGATTTCTTGGATAAGAATATAAATAATGATAATTGGTTTTTACAAATAGAATGTTTTGATCCGCATGAGCCATATTTCACTTATGATAAGTATAAAGATAATTATGATTTTAATTATGGCGATTTATACTTTGACTGGCCTAACTATTCAAAAGTAGAAGAAACTAATGATGAGATAGAGCATTGCAGATATATGTATGCTGCTTTATTATCTATGTGCGATAATTATCTTGGTAAGCTTTTAGATTATATTGATAATTCAAAAGAAGATATTGTTTTGATAGTTAACACAGATCATGGCTTTTTATTAGGCGAGCATAATTGCTGGGGTAAGAACATTCATCAGCTATACAATGAAATATCAAATATACCATTATTTATATATGAATCTAAAAAACATAATGAAAAAAATATAAATAATAGAAGAAAAGCATTAGTTCAGACTATAGATTTACCTGTTACAATATTAGATTATTTTGGTATTGAAAAGACAAAGGATATGAAGGGTTTTTCTTTGAAAGAAACTATAGACAATGACAATGAAGTAAGAAAATATGCTTTGTTTGGAATGCATGCCAATCAAATATGTATTACAGACGGAAGATATGTTCTTATGAAAGATTATGCTCTTAAGAAAGACGGATCTAATGATACAGAATTATATAATTATACTTTGATGCCTATGCATATGGTAAATTTCTTTAGCATAGATGAATTAAAAACTACTGAACTTCATGATGCTTTCAGCTTTACTAAAGGCTGTAAGGTTATGAAGATAAAATATTTAACTTTACCTAAAAAAATGACTCTTATAGATGAGTTGGATTGGGTATTATATGATTTGGAGAATGATCCTCATCAGGAAAATCCTATAAAAGATGATTCTATAAAAAATGAAATGATTAAGAATATGGTATTACTAATGATAGAAAATGAAGCTCCTATAGAGGAGTATATAAGATTAGGAATTTTAGAAGAATATAATAAATATAAAAATATGCATTAAATATTATGGAGGAATATAACTATGAAAAAAAATATTTTATTTGTTTTTTCAGATCAGCAGAGATGGGATACAATGGGCATATATGGTCAGGAATTGGATGTAACTCCTAATTTAGATAAATTAGGAAAAGAAGGCACTATTTTTGATAATGCATTTACATGTCAGCCTGTATGCGGTCCTGCTAGAGCATCTTTACAAACAGGGTTGTATTCTTCAAAGGCTGGAGTATTTGTTAATGCTATATCTTTGCCTGAAAATATCACTACAATAGCAAAATTATTGAATGACAATGGATATCAAACAGGATATGTTGGTAAATGGCATTTAGCTACTGACGGATTGGGAGGAGACAGTTCTAAAGAAGATTATATATTCAATCCTATACCGGAGAAAAAAAGAGGCGGATATAAAAATTATTGGGTAGCTTCAGATGTTCTTGAATTTACTTCTGATGGATTCAAAGGATATTTTTTTGATAAAGATATGAATAAAGTAGAGTTTGAAAAATATAGAGTTGATGCTGTTACTGATTATGCTTTAGATTTTTTGGATAAGAGAAGTAATGATAAACCTTTCTTCTTATTTATATCATATTTAGAGCCTCATCATCAAAACAATAAAAATAAATATGAAGGTCCTTTATATTCAAAAGAAAAGTTTGGAAATTGTAAAATACCTGAAGATGTTAAAGCATTAGGATATGGAGATTCAAGAGAAAATTATGCTGATTATTTAGGAGCTTGTAATTCTATAGATTATAATTTTGGAAGAATAAGAGCAAAATTAGAAGAGAAAAATTTATTAGATGATACAGTTATAATATATACAAGCGATCATGGTTCTCATTTCAGAACTAGAAATAAAACTTTGCCTGAAAATGGATATGATGATTATAAAAGAGCCTGCGAAGATGCTGCAATTCATGTTCCTCTTATCATAAAAGGCGATTCATTTAATGGTTCAAAAAGAGAAGAAAAGATAGTAAGTTTAATAGATCTTCCTCCTACTATATTAAAAATAGCAGGTATTGAAAATGCAGATATGGACGGAAAAGCTATACAAAATATCATTGCAGATAATAATCATGAGAATATTGCCTTCCTACAAATAAGTGAAAGTTTCGTGGGCAGAGCAATAAGAACTCCTGAATATACTTATGCTATTTGTGATCCAAATAAGAATCCTGCTAAAGATAAAGACAGTTTGAATTATCAAAGTTATATATTATATGATTTGAAAAAAGATCCTTTACAATTAAATAATGTTGTTAAAGATCCTAGTTATACTGAAGTTCTAAATAAATTAAAGAGCATTATAAAAGATAAGATTAAAAAAATAGAATCTTTAGATGTAACTATTGATTAATTTATAAAAAATTATTAATATAAACTTATAATCTATTATATTTTTTGTATATAGTATAAAGTTTTTAAAGGTGTAATTTAATGAAAGATAATAAAAACTATTATACTATAATACCTTCTGCTGTAAGATACGATAAGAGATTAAAGCCGTTATCAAAACTCATTTACGGAGAGATAACGGCACTTACTAATGATAAAGGTTACTGTTGGGCTAATAATAATTACTTTGCTGAAATTTATTCTGTGAGCAAGGATACCATTTCAAGAGCTATAAGACAGTTAGAGGAATATAATTATATAAAATGCATTTATGATAAGAGTAAGCAAAATAATGAAAAAAGAAAAATATATTTAAATAAAAAATTAAGTATATCAAAAATGCCTATACGGTATAGTAAAAATTCTACAGACGGTATAGACAAAAAAGTCGAAGATAATAATAAATATAATAACTTAAATAATAAAGAAAATGAATCAGATAATAAAAATGATTCAGATAAAATAAATAAAACAGATAATATAAATTCTCTCTCTAGTAGTTTTGATTCATTTGTTAATGAGCTTATTAATACTTTTAATTTTCTTACAGGAAGTAAAGCTAGTAAATTATATCAAGTACATTCTTTTAAAACTAAATACAAACAGGAAGAAATAAAATCAATTTTCGATGATAGGAAATTTGATTGGAAAGACTGTATTAATTTAGCTAAGAAAAAAGTTAAAGATAAAGATAACTTATCAGGTATATGGCTTGATTTTCTTAGTTATTTAAAAATTTATTTGATTAAAGGCGATAGAGAAAACACTATTAAAAGACATTACAGTAAAGAAGAATTGATAAAAAGAGAAGAGAAGATTAAAGAAATAGAGTTAATCAAAATGCAAAAGGAACGCGAAGAAAAATTAAAATTGCTTGAGGAGGAGAAAAGATTAGGATTTGATAAGATGACAGAAGATGAGATTATAGAGTTTACCAAAAGAAATTTGATGTTTTTGAAGCGTGCTTGATTATAATAAAATCTAAAAAATATCATTAATAGTAATTGAAATAATTTTATTTTGTTATATAATATATAAAAAATTAGGGGAGCTTAAAAGGCTGAGAGTAAGTTTAATAACTTAGACCCTTATAACCTGTTGGATAATGCCAGTGTAGGGAAATATTTTTATTTTAAATTAAGTTTTCTAAAATTATTTTCTTTTTAATTCTTATACACTCATTATTTTCATTAAGGTTTCTATAAAATATTAATTTATATTTAAGGAAATTTTTATGGATAATGTTTCAAATTCTGAAAGTGTTTTAAGCAGCGATGATTTAGCTAATATTAAATTTAGTAAATCAGTTTATTTAAAATTTATTATACTTAGTTTTATTGGTATATTTATGTTATTTATACCAATTAAAATAGGCGATGTTAAATCAATACCTATAGATCATTTAGTAAGTTTTATAAGAAAAATTCCTTTTGTAGATCCTTACTATGGTATATTGATAACTATGTTTGGAGGAATATATCCATTTATAAATAAGTCTTGGAATAAAAATAAAACAGAAATAGTATTTTCATTTATCAAACTTACATCAATACCATTTATTATAATGGCATATTTTGGATTAGGACCTGCTGATTTTCATAAACCTAATATGCTTCTTTTTTCTTATAATCTGCTCACTCAAATAGCATTGATTAATAGTATAGGTTTTATATTCTTATCATTTTTGGTAGATTATGGGCTTATGTCATTTGCCGGTATATTTATGCGATGTATAATGAAGCCTATATGGAAAACTTCAGGAAGATCATCTTTAGATGCTATAGCTTCATTTGTAGGAAGTTATTCTATTGCTCTTTTAATGACAAGTAAAGTTTATAAAAAAGGTTTTTATTCCAAAAAAGAAGCCTGCATAATAGCTACAGGATTTTCTACAGTTTCCACTACTTTTATGATAGTTGTTGCTAAGATGTTCGGCGTTATAGATAAATGGAATATATATTTTTTTGGTACTATGTTAATAACTTTTATAGTAACTGCTATAACTGTAAGACTTTATCCATTAAGAAATAAACCTAGCGACGGATATATGGATAAAGAAGTTGCAGAAGAACCTATATATAAAGGAGGAAATATTTTTAAGCTGGCATTGAATGAAGCTGCTGAAGTTGCCAGTCATTCAGATAGTGTTTTAAATAGTGTTGTTAAGAATTTGAAAGAAGGACTTATAGTTTCTATTTCAGTAATGCCTAATTTTATGGCTATAACATTTATAGGACTTTTAATAGTTAATTATACTCCTTTGTTTGATGTTATAAGCTATATATTTTTACCTATCACTAAATTGCTAGGACTTGGAGATGAGGCTTATATAGTTGCAAAGGCTTGTTCTGTTACATTAGTTGAAATGTCATGTTCTTCAAGTATTGTAATGTATGCTAGTCAATTTGCTAAGTCTGTAGTTGCTGTGGTATGCGTTGCTGAGATTTTATATTTTGCTGCTCCTATACCTGTAATATTGGCTGTAGGAATACCTATAAAGATAAGAGATATGATGATAATATGGGTTGAGAGAATAATACTTTCATTGTTATTCGCTGTGCCTTTTGCATATTTCTTTCTTAGTTGATAATTAGTATATACCTAAACAACTATATTTTGTAATTTTTTTGTTGTTCTTTTTCTTGCGGAACCATACGAAGTACATCTTGCGAAGCAGGTGTCGGCAGGCGAAAGTGCAAGTATGAAATTAGTACTAAATAATACTAATTTAGTTTTACATATAATATAAATTATTAACTTTTGTATATTAATGAGTAATCAGCCGCACGTATAGCGGACATTTGATAAGAGTATGCAATACCGTGCGGAAAGCCTACGCGAAGCGTACCCAATGGGTATAGGCGAATATTTGAGAAAGTTAAAAATTTTTAGTATATAATAAGTGGGAGATTAATTATGAAATACTATATTATAGATTCTTTTGCTGATGAGGTTTTTAAAGGTAATCCTACAGCAGTTTGCATATTAGAAAAAAACATTTCTCATAAACTTATGCAAAATATTGCTATGGAGAATAATATTTCAGAAACTGTTTTCACTATAAAGAATGGAAATAATTATGATGTGTATTGGTTTACTCCGAAATGTGAAATAGATTTCTGCGGACATGCTGTACTTGCTGTGGCTTATGCTATATTAAATTTTGCTGAAAAAGAATCTAATGAGGTGAGCTTAAATACTAAAGAGGGTATATTAACTATTAGAAAAAAAGATGATCTATATGAAATGGATACTCCTAATTATGATTTGAAGCCTATAGAAATTACATCTGATATAATAGAAGCAATAGGAGGAATAAAACCTTTAGAGGCTTATATAGGACGCGATATTGTATGTGTATTGGAAGATGAAAATCAGGTTATAAATGCAAAACCAAATTTAGAAATTATAAAGAAATTAGACGGACTTTTATTTCATATAACATCTGATGTAAAATATAAAAAGAATAATCAATATGACAGCATAACTAGAACTTTCGGTCCTAAATTGGATGCAGATGAGGTTGATGTATGCGGATCAGGACATTGTCATATTATACCTTTGCTTTCAAAGAAATTGAATAAAGATTATTTTACTGCATTTCAGGCTTCACCAAGAACAGGAGTTTTATATTGCGATATTAAAAATAATAAATTAAAGATAGCCGGAAAGGCATGTTTATATTGTATTTCTGAGATTTTTATTTAAATTATAAGGAGTTATAAAATGAGTACATTACAAGAAGAAATATTTCAATCCATAACAAATATGAAGTCAAAATCTCCATTAGTTCATAATATTACTAATTTTGTAGTTATGCAAATTACAGCTAATGCATTGCTTGCAGTTGGAGCTTCTCCTGTGATGACATTCGAGAAAGAGGAGTTTGAAGATATGCTTTCTATTGCTTCATCGCTTGTTGTTAATATTGGAACTTTAACTACTGTTTCTATTGAGGCTATGCATAAGGCTTGCGAAATAGCAAATAAAAAAAATGTTCCTTTCGTGATTGATCCAGTAGGAGCAGGAGCTACAAAATTGAGAACTAAAACAGCTATTGATTTGATTAAAAATTATAATCCTAAAGTTGTTAGAGGAAATGCTTCTGAAATAATGGTGCTTGCCGGAGAGAGCATAAAAACTAAAGGAGTAGACAGCACAGCTAATGTTAATATGGCACTTGAGGCAGGTAAGCATTTAGCCAAAGAATATAATACAGTTGTAAGCATAAGCGGTGAAACTGATATTATAACAGATGGTAATAAAGTTTTATATGTTAGCGGAGGTTCTCCTTTAATGCCTGTTAATACCGGTATGGGCTGTACATCTACTGCTATAACAGGTGCTATGCTTGCGGTTGCCGAGCCTTTGATTGCCGCTTCTTCAGCTATGTGCATAATGGCTTCAGCTGGTGAAAAAGCTTCAAAGAAATGTGAAGGGCCTGCTAGTTTTTCTGTTGCTTTTATAGATGAGCTTTATAAACTTGATATCAATGATGCTGCCAATAGGGTAAGGGAATAAATATAAATAATAGTGGGAGTTTTTTGATTAAGCAATGGGCTTGAATATATTATTTAAGTCCATTGCTTTTTCTTTTATGATTTATTTTAGTAAATACTGAAAATTTTTAAGTTTGTCATTTTTTTAGTCAACTTTTTCCCGCCGCAAAAAGTTGCAAAAAGTGCAAGATATAAAATTAGTACTAAATAATACTAAAATTGTTTTGTATGTAAGATAGATTATTAATTTAAGCTAAAATATAGCCTTTTTGCTTCTTTGTGGCAACAAAAGAAGTGGGGTGCGGGGCAAAGCCCTGCAAATATTTTAAATTTAAAAAATTTATTTTTGACAAAATGTAGTTGTTTAGGTATATACTGAAAATTTTTAACTTTGTCAACTAATGCACTTTATGTAAATTTTATCTACTTTTTTGTCGCACAAAAAAGTAGCAAAAAACGCAATTGCTAAAACTTTATATTTTAATAATATGTATCAAATATAGTGTAATACCTTAATTTTAGATAAGAAATGCAATTTTTCGCGAAGCGTATCCGAGCTTGTCGAGGATATAAGGTTCTTTTACGAAGTCCGCATCATGAAGTGTACATACGGCAGGCGAAAGTGCAATTAAAAATTAGTACTAAATAATACTAATTTAGTTTTACATGTAATATAAATTATTAACTTTTGTATATTAATGAGTAATCAGCCGCACGTATAGTTGGCTATACATAATGATTTGCAATACCGTGAGGAAAGCCCATATGGCGAATATTTGACAAAGTTAAAAATTTTCAGTATATATCAATATTTAGAGATTATAATTATTAATGCATAAATATTATTTAAACAATGGAATTAATAAAATAACTCCATTGTTTATTTTTTATAATTAATTTAATCTTTTATTTTTGATGCCATTATATTAGCTACTATTGAACCAGATATATTATGCCATACACTAAATATTGCTCCAGGTACTGTTGCTAATGCCATTGAAGCAAAATGAGTTGCAGCAAGTGAAGTTGCGAGTCCTGAGTTTTGCATTCCAACCTCTATTGATACTGCTTTACATTTAGCATTATTTAATCTGAATAATTTTCCTAATAAATAACCAAGCAAATAACCTAAACAATTATGAAGTACAACTACTATTATAACTAAATATCCAACCTGCATTAATCTTTGTGAGTTTGCAGATACAACGGCAGCTACTATTGCCACAATAGCAAGTACTGATATTAAAGGAAGTATTTCTTTTATGCTGTTTGTAAACTTATAAAAGAATTTATTTATTATGAAGCCCAAAGCTATAGGAAGTATAACAACCTGTACTATTGATACAAACATACTCACAGCATTAACATCAACTTTTTGTCCTGCATATAATAAAGTGAGTAATGGAGTTGCAAAAGGTGCAAGTATAGTTGATACTGAAGTCATACCCACAGATAAAGCTACATCGCCTTTAGCTAAGTATGTCATAACATTTGATGAAGTTCCTCCCGGACAAGTTCCTACAAGTATAACTCCTACAGCAAGTTCAGGAGGAAGTTTAAAAATAATAGAAAGCAGGAAAGCAAGTAAAGGCATTATAGTAAATTGTGCTATTGCTCCTATTATTATATCTTTTGGTCTTGTGAATACTACCTTAAAATCTTCAAGCTTTAATGTAAGCCCCATACCAAACATTACTATCATAAGAAGATAGTTAACATAACTTGTTTTAATAAAGCTTACTGTTTTTGGAAAGAATAATGATACAGCAGCTACTATTAATACTATCACAGCCATATACTTACCGAAGAAATTACTTATTTGTTTTAATGTTTTCATTTTTATCATCCTTTTTATAAATTATTTTTTGTTATTATTTATTATTGTTTATTATTGAAATCTTCTAAATCGATTATAGCCTTTAATATCATATTTTTATCAACTTTATACGGACTGATATTTAAGTCTTTGCCAGCAAGAGCTATTTCTAAAGCATTATTAAGTTCTTCATCTTCTAAACTAGCTTTATTTATTCCTATATCTTTTAAGCATGTTGGAAGAGATATTGATTTATTGAATTTAAAAATATTTTCTCTTTCTTCAAATTGTTTGTCCATAGTGAGAAGTAATAATATGCCGTAGGATACCAATTCACCATGAAGCAAATTGTCTCCTATTCTTTTTACTTTTGTAAGTCCGTTATGCATGCCATGTGCTAAAGATATATGATGATCATCTTTTGCCATTACTGAAGTTAAGCCTGTTGTATATATTATATGAAGTATTACTCTATTTAAAACATCAGTTACTTTTTTGTTTTGAAAATCGTTTATAGCTTCTGAATAATGTTTTAATATATCATTAGAACAGTTTTTTATTATCTCTACTGCTAAGAAATTTTTATAATTTAAATTCTCATTTCTTGTTGAGAATAATGATTCATACTGTTTAGAAACAGCATTACCTATACCGGCCCTAAAATAATTTTCAGGTGAATTTAATATGATATCAGTATTTATAAAAGTATGCAAAGGAGGTCTTTTATCGCTGAACATCTTTTTGAAGCTCCCGTCATTATTATAAACTACAGAAAGACTGGTTACAGCGGCACAATTTGAAGCCAATGTTGGAAATGTAAATATAGGCTTATTTATAGTATGTGCTAAAACTTTTGATGTATCTAATGCTCTTCCGCCTCCTACAGCGAATATCATATCAGCTTCCATTACTGCTTTCTTTTCTTTAAGTAAATCAACATTTTCAAAAGTGGATTTATCGCCGTAATGGAACATTCCTGTTATGGTTATATCTTTTATATTGTTTAATATTGATTCTATTGATGCTTGTATAGATTTTTTGCCGGATATTATAACCGCTCTTTTTCCATAATTTGAACATACATCATATATATCTTTGTATGCATCGCTTCCTATACTAAAGTTAGGCAGAAATAAATTTTCTAAACTCATTTTTTTATCCTTTAATTAATATTATTTTTTATTATTGTTGTTTGTTTTTTATTTAGTTTATATATTTATTATGTAAACACTTGAAACAAGTTTATTTTCAGAAATTAATTTTTGATAATCATATTTTTCTCCTTTAAAAAATTTTATTTAAAATAAATTTAGTCCAAGCTTATATCAGCTATAAACTAAATGATTTTTATCCTGGCTTAAAAGATAGGTATTCAAGCAGTCTGTAATATTAATTTTTTATAATGACTTTTAGATTATTAGATTAATAGTGCTTATTTGATGTTATAGGTATTTAAGAATAATATCTATAACATCAATTTATTTTTTAATTATTAATTATTATTTCAATACAGCACCAGTATTAGCAGACTGAACAAGTTTTCTATATCTTCCAAGCCAGCCTCTAATTTCTTCTAAAGGTTTAATAGCAGTCTCTTTTCTTCTTTTTTCCATTTCTTCATCAGAGATTTCTAAATTGATTTTATGATTAGGTATATCTATACTTATGATGTCATTTTCTTTTATGAATGCTATTTCTCCGCCGCTTGCAGCTTCTGGTGAAACGTGACCTATAGATGCACCTCTTGAAGCACCTGAGAATCTTCCATCAGTTATCAAAGCAACATCTTTATCTAATTTCATACCGGCAAGTGCAGAAGTAGGGTTTAACATCTCACGCATACCAGGTCCGCCTTTTGGGCCTTCGTATCTTATAACAACAACATCGCCTTTATTTATTTTACCGGCATATATAGCAGCTATTGCAGATTCTTCGCTGTCGAATACTCTAGCAGGTCCTTTATGTACAAGCATTTCATCAGCAACGGCAGAACGTTTAACAACACATCCGTCTTTAGCTATATTGCCCCAAAGTATTGCTATACCGCCAGTTTTACTATAAGGGTTTTCTATATTTCTTAATACATTATTATTTTTGTTAACAGCATCTTTTATATTTTCAGCTATTGTTTTACCTGTAGCAGTCATAAGAGAAGTGTTTATAAATCCGCCTTTATCAAGCTCTTTCATAACAGCAGGTATTCCGCCGGCTTTGTATAAGTCTTCTATATAGTTATGTCCGGCAGGTGCTAAATGACAAAGATTAGGAGTACGGTCGCTTACTTCATTTATGATTTTTAAGTCTAATTCTATTCCTGCTTCATTAGCTATAGCAAGTAAGTGAAGTACACTATTTGTAGAACATCCCAAAGCCATATCAACAGCAAGTGCATTTTTGAAAGATTCAGGAGTTATTATATCTAAAGGTTTTATATCTTTTTTTAATAATTCCATAACCTGCATACCAGCTTTCTTAGCAAGTAAAGTTCTAGCAGAATATACAGCAGGTATTGTTCCGTTTCCTGGTAAAGCTATACCTAATGCCTCAGAAAGACAGTTCATACTATTAGCAGTGTACATACCGGCACAAGAACCGCAACTAGGACATGTATGCTGAGCATATTCTTCCAATTCAGCATCATTTATAAGATTAGCTTTTTTAGCTCCTACAGCCTCGAATATATTTGATAAACTTACTTTTTCCTCGCCATGATCACCTGGAAGCATAGCTCCTCCGCTTATCACTATTCCCGGTATATTCATTCTTAAAAGTCCCATTATCATACCAGGAACTATTTTATCGCAGTTAGGTACAAGAACTACTCCGTCTAAACCATGAGCTATAACCATACTTTCAACAGAATCAGCTATTAATTCTCTTGAAGGAAGTGAATATTTCATTCCTAAGTGTCCCATAGCTATTCCGTCGCAAACTCCTATTGCAGGTATAAGTATTGGAGTACCTCCTCCTATTAATACACCGGCTTTAACAGCTTGAGAAAGTTTATCAAGATGTATATGTCCGGGTACAATTTCACTGTATGCAGAAATAATTCCAATCAGAGGTCTTTTTAATTCTTCATCTGTATATCCCATAGAATAGAACAATGATCTGTTTGGTGCTCTTTCATCACCTTTTAAAACTCTGTCGCTTCTTAAAGAACTATTTTCTCTGAAACTCATAATTATTTCTCCATTTAATAAAATTGTTTAAATAAACTTTTTAAAATATAATCATGCATTCTATTAGTAGAATGATAAAAAATCAAGTATTTTTTTATTTTTTATCATTAAATTTTATACGCTTGTATTTTTTATTTTTCTATTATATAGTATAAAATGTTAGGGTTTATTTCTTTGTCGGACCTTATCATTATCTTAATAAAAATTATTTTATTTCAATAAAATAATTTTAGATGGAGTTATTATGTTTAAAAAAGTCGGATTGAAATTTCAAATTACAGCTATTATATTAGTTCCAATTATAGTAATTATTATATTAGCAAATACTGTAATTATGTTGTATGTAGGTAAGATAACTAAAAATTTGTCGTATAAAATATTAGAAGAAACCTCATTAAAAGAAGCTAATGATATAAAATTTAATATAGAAAAACATTTATATAGTGTTTTGGGTCTTAAAGTTAATATAGAAAATATTTATAACAGAGGAATAAGAGATAGAGCGACATATAAACAATTAACTTCAGTATTTTTTAATAGCCTTCCAGATGATATAAATGGTTTGTCAATAGCATTTGAACCTAATGCATTAGATAATGATGCAGATTATACCAATTCCGAATATAGAGCCGCTAATGGAAGATTTAATTATTATATATCAAGAAACGGAGAGTCATATTTAGGAATAGATACTTTTAATGTAGATTATTATACAGAACCTAAAAGAACAGGGTCTGTATATGTATCTGGGGTTTATAATTCCACAGTTAATGCTGATACGGTATTATTTACTTTATGTATTCCTATAATGCCTAACAATAAATTTATAGGTGTTATTTATGTTGATATATTTGCTGATTCTATTGTTGCTCTATTAGGAAATATTAATATATTTGAGGATACAACTGTTGCTTTATATGATCAAAATGGACTTGTAGTGTATGATAGTTATAATATGGATAATGTATCTAAAAATGTTTATGAAGTATATCCTCATTATAAAGATTATAATGTTTTAGAGAATATTAAAAATGGTAAACCATTAATGGTAGAGGGATATAGTGATGTTTCTAAGGAAGAGCTTTTATATGAATTTACACCGATAGAGATATCTAAAGGAGTTTTTTGGTGTTTGGAATTGGCTTCAGCAAAAAATGTAGTATTGAAAGATAGTATTGCTATGAGCTATGTTCTTCTTATAATTTTGATTTCTATAATTGTAATATTATTATTGCTTATTCCATATATAATAGGAAGAAAAGTATCTAGTATAATATCTTCTTTATCTAAAGATATTTTGGCTATGTCTGAAGGTGATTTAACTAGAGAAATACCTAAACATTTTGATAAGAGAAGAGATGAATGGGGTGATATTGCTAGAGGCTGGGATAAAGCTATGAAGAATTTTAACAATGTAATAAATACTGTTAAAAATTCTGCAGAACAGGTTTCTACCGCTGCAAATGAAGTATTAATTGGAAACAATGATTTATCTCAAAGAACAGAATCTCAAGCCGCAAGTTTGGAAGAGACAGCAGCATCAATGAATCAAATGGCTAGTGCTATCAAAGAATCTGCTGAAAATGTATCTACTAGTACAAATATGGTATCAGAAGCTAAGGAAGATTTAGTTAAAGCCGGTAATATTGTAGAGGATAGTGTAAGCAAAATGAATGATGTTTATGAGTCTAGTAATAAAATCATGGATATTACTAAACTTATAGAAGGAATTGCATTCCAGACAAATATACTTGCTTTGAATGCATCTGTAGAAGCAGCACGTGCCGGAGATCAGGGAAGAGGTTTTGCGGTTGTGGCAAGTGAGGTAAGAAATCTAGCTCAAACTACTCAAGAATCGGTAAAAAATATTACTTCATTGATAACAGACAGTAATGAAAAAATAAATTTAGCTGCTAAGAGTGTTCAAGAATCTAAAGAGATATTTGATGAAATTTCAGATAAAATGGACAAGGCTTCATCTTTGATGGATAGAATAAATATAGCTGCTCAGGAACAAGAAAGAGGAATAGAACAAATCAATATAGCTATAAGTAATATGGATACTGCTGTTCAGAAAAATGCAGCATTAGTTACTGAGGCTACTTCTGCTTCCGAATCATTACTTAGTGAGGCTAATGAATTGGTGAGATCTATAGAATATTTTAAGTTAAAATATTAATATTATAATTGTTATATATGTTTTATAATATCCTAATGTTATATTAAAAAATATAATATTAGGATATTTTTATAATCAAGATATATTGTTAAAAATGTTAGAACGTTATAAAATAATGTTAGTTAAATCTAAAAAAGGAGTTTATTATTATGCCTATAATAAAAGAAGAAACAGTAAAATTATTAAATGACCATTTAAATGAAGAGCATTATTCAGCAAATCTTTATTTTAATATGGCTGGCTGGTGCGAAAAGCAAGGACTTAAAGGATGCAGCAAATTTTTATATAATCATTCAGCAGAAGAACATACTCATTTAGAAAAGTTTAGAGAGTATATTAATAAAGCTGGAGGACAGGCTATAATGGGAGAGATGAAAGCTCCTGAATGTAATTTTAATTCTGTTCAAGAATTATTTGAGAAAGTAATTAAGCATGAAGAATATATTACTTCTTGCATTAATAAGCTAGTTGGTATAGCAATGGACAATAAAGATTATGTTACTTTGAAGTTTTTAGAATGGTTTGTTGAAGAGCAGCTTGAAGAGGAAGAACTATTCAATGATATAATTAAAAAAATAAAAATATTGGGAAATTTGGAAGGAAGAAATCTTTATACTTTTGATAAGTTTGTAGGTAATTTGGATACTGAAGAACATAACTCATAAGCTTTAATATACATACCTGTTTTATGGGTATTATTATTAATTACAAAGTTGACAAAAAAACAAGGAGAATTATTCCCCTTGTTTTTTATTTTAATAATTATTTAAATATTAATTATTTTTTGCTCTCCAAGTTTCTTTTTCAAACTCGCCTTGTATAGGTATCAAAGATTCATCTAAATCTATTTTTAATACAGCATTGAAATTGTTAGTAGCCATCATTTGAGCAGCAAAACCAACTATAGTAACTATTTCAGAATCATTGAAATGTTTTTTAAAATTATTCATAAGTTCATCAGTTACGCCATTAGGGTCTTTTACCATTTGCATACCTAATTGAGATAATAATTGTTCTTTTTCATCAAGTTTAAGATTTTTAGGATCATCTCCTATAGCTTTTAAATCTCTGATGAAGAATAAAGAACAAAGCATACATCCATTAGTAGTAGAAACAGAATGTGCCAATATCATAGCAGCTCTTTTACCCACAACTTCTACTAATCTGTCGAATGAAACATACCAACCCATAAATGCTTCATAAGTAGCATAGTCATTTAATAATGCTTTTTTCATATTTGTAACATTGCCGCTTTTTTTTAATTGATAATCGAAAGCCTCTTTTACTTTTCCCTGAGCTTCCTCATATTCCATAAATTTAACTCTAGCCATAAATAACTCCTTATTTAAATTTATTAATAAAAATTTATGATTAATAGTTCTATATATTTTATAATAAAAACAAAATTATTCAAAGTCTTTTAAATGCACTTTTGATACTTTTTTAAATGCTCTTAAATAGTATTTTATATCGTCTAAATCTCTAATTGATAATACTTTATGCATTAAAAACTGAGGAGTAAAACTAAGATTATAAAGTTTTTGTATCCAAGATTTTATTTTTTCTTCGCCTACATCGGTTTTCATGATAGCTGTACGCATATCATAATCTTCCCAATTTTCTGTAGTAAGCCAATTTTCTCTCTTACATTGATTAAATAATTCTGTACCAGGATACGGAATTATTATTGTGGCCTGCATAGTTTTAGCATAACCTTTTAGAAGAAGTTTTTTAGTAAGTTCATAAGTTTTTTCAATATCTTCTTCAGTTTCCCAAGGATAACCAAGCATTACTGTGATATGAGGGGAAAGTCCAGCATCGGAAGCTGCTTTACAAGAAGGAAGTATCTCTTCAACTTTATTTCCTTTTATGAGTCTGTCCAATGTATTTTGACTTGCTGATTCTAAACCAAATAATAAAAATCTGAATCCTGCTTTTTTCATTAGTCTGTATTCATCTTCATTACAAGCACCGAAACGCATATTACAGTCTATATTAACTTTTTTATTTAGCTTTTTATCTATCATATAATTACAGAAATCATTAAGCCATTTCTTTACTGGAAAACAACCTGTATCGTCCATTATCTCTCTTATATTGTATTTGTTGTAAAGAAAGTCCACTTCATCAACAACATTTTCAGCAGTTCTAGCACGGAAATTTGTATATATTCCAGTCCAAGAACAGAAAGTACATCTATGATGCCAGCAATCCCTTCCCGCCATTATATAAGTTCCCGGTATGCGTTTAAAATTGCCGTTATCATAAGCGTATCTTTGCCACTCAGTTAAATCTCTGTCTATAAATGGAAGGCTTTTTAAATCATGTCTTAATTCAAAGAAGCCTGTATTTTTTATAGTGTTTGATTCTCTGTAGTATATGCCTTTTTCTAATTGAGCTTTTCCATTTAAATATTCTATTAGATTTAATAGCAAGAAATCATAATCACCGCCTGTAAGTAAATAATCAACTTTGCAATTATTCATAGTCTCTTCAGGCATAGCAGTAACATGATCGCCTGCAATAACAACAATCATATTAGGATATTTTTCTTTTAAATCATCAACTATTTTCCAAGCTTTATATATAACAGGTGTCTTCACTTCAAAGAATAATAAATCAGGTGTATTTGCTTCTAAATATTGATGCCATTCTTTAGTAGTCATGTTTCTAGCTATAGCATCAATGAAATCCACATTGTATCCTGCATTTTTTATCATAGTGGCGGCAGTTGCAGGAACAACAGGATAAATATATGTAGGACTCTTGAACCATTGAAATTGTCTGTTCTGTGATAATAATGCTACTCCTCTGTCGCTTTCAAATGGAGGATAGCCTATATATATTCTATTTATTTTATTCATAAATTAATTTGCCTTTGTAATTATTAAATATTATGTTTATCTTTTTAATTATACTTTAATTGACAAAAATGTAAATAATATTAAATTTCAAAAATATTTATTTGATGCATTGTTTTTTATATTATTTATTATACAATTTATCTAATTTTTAAGGAGTTAATTGAAATGAAAAAGAAAATAGATGTTTTAGATTATGCAAGCCATATACTTAAAGAAGTTAAAAAAGGTGTTCTAATAACAACTAAAGCTAATGAAAAAGTAAATAGTATGTCCGTTTCTTGGGGCTGTTTGGGAATAGAGTGGAATAAAAATATATTTATAATCTTTATAAGAGAAAATAGATATACAAGAAAACTATTAGATGAAAATCCGGAGTTTACAGTTAATATTCCTGTTGATAATATAGATAGAAATATCATAAAAGTATGCGGTACTAAATCCGGACTTAATACAGATAAAATAAAAGAACTTAATTTAACTTTGGAAGATTCTAATATAGTTTCTGTTCCCGGATTAAGAGAACTTCCTTTGACTCTTGAATGTAAGGTTATATATAAACAAATGCAAGATAGTAAAGAAATACCGGAAGATATAAAGAAACAATTTTATCCTCAAGATGTTGAAAGCAGTTTCTACGGTTCTAATAAAGATTATCATATAGCTTATTATGGTGAGATAGTTGATAGCTACATCATAGAATAATTATATAATAATTTTTATACTAATTAAAAATTGATAGTGAAAATTTCTGTATAATTATAAAAATCGCTTGAATATAAAGTGATAGAATCAGCTATAAAAGATGATGAAGTAAAATCTATTTCTTCAATAGTTTCTTTTAATTTTTCATTATCATAAACTTTTTTAACTCTTGCTAATGTGATATGAGATTTAAAATCTTTTTTGTCGTATTTAAGATTGTTTATATTATCTAAATTGCTTCTTAAAGTTTTGACATAGTTTTTTAATTCCTCGCTTGCTGCTTTTATGAATATTACATTTATATCTTTGAATTTATTTGTGAAGTAAGAAATATTTTCAAAGTTTATATTAAATGGGGTAGGTGAGGAGTTTATCACTTCTTTTTTTATTAATTCTATTTGCTCTTCTTTTATATTATCAAAGAATACTAACGTTATATGCATTTTATCTTTTGATACTTTTTTTAATTCTGCTATATTTTCATTTATTCTAAGTATATTAGAATATTTATTTTTAATTTCTTTATTTAAGTTTAATGCTAAAAATGCTCTCATACTATTAAGCTCTATGTTTAATGATTTTGATATTGTATTTTTTATTATATTTCTATAATTTTTTACAAAATATAATTATAAATCAAGACTCAATAATTTTGATATCATATCCATTGTAACATCTTCGTATAAAATCTTGTTAGGTACTACATTGCCATTAACCTGCTTAGAAGTTGTTTTGGCTTCATTAGTATTTGATATAGTACTATTATCAATAATATCTACAATCATACTAGCTTTATCTAAATATATTTTTTTATCATCATTATATTTGAATGTTATATACATTTTTAGATTAGACATAACAGTATGCTCTACAGTGAAAAAATTATCTTTATAAACTATATTTCCAACAAGTCCTTCTGTTTGATTAAAACTTTTAAAAGCTATAGTTCCTATATAATTGTATTTATTATTTTGCTCTATTTGAAATAGACTGTAATAATACCAATAATTATTTTTTAATATTATCATTTCATAAGATGATTTATCTGTGAATCTAATTTTTCTAATAGCATAAACGGATAAGTTTCTATTGTTTTTCAAATTACCATCATCAGTGAAATAATTTTTATTTATTTTCATGGGCTTGTCATCAATATTCTGAGAATAAAGATTAAAAGAAAATATTGCTAAAAATATTAATATAATTTTTTTCATAGATATAATCTCCATAATTTATATATTTTGTTTCATTAACTCTGTTTCTATAATTATTTTTTATATTATCATCTCATAAAATTATTTATCTGTAAATCTAATTTTCTAATAGCATAAACGGATAAGTTTCTATTGTTTTTCAAATTACCATCATCAGTGAAATAATTCTTATTTATTTTCATAGGCTTATCATCAATATTCTGAGAATAAATATTAAAAGAAAATAATATAACAAATATTAATGCTAATCTTAGCATATATAAAAAACTCCAATGATGATAAATGAAGTTATACCCTATAAGCCTTTATTTGTCAATATTGATTTTTAAACTCAAGTTAAAATAAAAAACCGCTTCTAAATATTTAGAAACGGCTTATTATTTTTAATATAAAGTTTTATGCTCCCATATCCATTATGCCTTCATTAAGCATAGCGTCATTATTCATCTGATCAGGCAAATAATTAGGGAAGTCATTAGGCGAAGAAGGTACAGTATTATTTCCAGGATTAGATCTTGCTTCATATTTCTCTAATATTCTAGCAGCTACATTTGGATCCATCAAACTTAAAAGATAAGAAGTTGTACTGTTTCTTCCTTCAGCAGCAGCTATAGAGTCCATTTCTAATAATACATCTATGATTAAGTCATCAGAACCATTGGCAGCCAACTGATTAAGTAATGCAACAGAGTTTTGAGGAGGCATACTATTGATTTTATTAGCTAAATCTGTCAATACTAATTGATACTGAGAAGATTCATCCATAGTAGCCTGATAATTAGACCAAGCATTTAAAAGATTTTGTCTGTCTTGTTCTATTAATTCAGATTGAGTATTCAATTCTATTGCTCTACTTGCTATTAAAGATTCCTGAGCCTGTAAATCTTTTTCTCTTAAATTGAATGATTCTCTCATCTTATTAAGATCTTCTCTTGCTAAAAGAGTCATATCTTCTACTCTAGGTTTTTGAGTGAATCTTGTTAAAAAGCCCGGTACATTAGGTGCTATTTTATTACGCATTAAAGTATAATAATTAACAACACCAAATATATCAAACATATATAATAGTGCTATAAATGCTATTAAGTTTACTATAGTCAAAATTCCTATTTTTAATTTCATAACCTTTAATCACCTTATTGCAATAGATAAATATATAATAACATAATATAGAAAAAACAATAATATGTCAACTAATATTTTGTTATCATAATTATTATCGTAATAATAAAATATTTAGTTATCATATTTTTTTACTATTTACATAAAAATATCATATAAAAAAGGTCATATATAAATAATTATATATGACCTTATTTTCTAAAATATACTATATATACTATTTTTTGAATATTCCTAGTGGCTTTCCAACAGGTAATACTACTCTTCCTAAGTTTTTATTTAATACTCCAGCAGCACATCCATAAAAACCTATTAAAGCAGTAACAAATTCAGCTATTCCAGCTATAAGTTGAGTTTCTTTAGGAGCTATTCCTAAATAATTTAATGCCATAGCTATAAGAAGTACATCTACAGCAAGAAATATAAAGAATAAGACTTTATGAGCTTCAGCAGCACCGAAAGTTAAAGCACCTACAAGAAAGAAATATCCTATGCATACCACACCAAATTGCTTCATATCAAGAGAACTTTTCATAGCTTCTCCAAATACTCCCATAGATATAAGCCAAATAAATGCTACTGCAAACCAAAATACTCCAAAAGCTCCGAATACAGTTGCACCAAATACATTGTCTTTTTTAAAGTCAACAATGGCTGCTACAAATTGAGGAATACAACCCAAAAATATAGCCCAAGGTATAAGACCAGATACACCTGTAGTGAGACCTAATTTTTGTGTAGATGCCACGAATGTGATTACCGCAAGACCAAATAAACCATACGGCGAAGGGTCTGCTAATGTTTGTGTTACTTTTACTTCATTGTTCATTTAAATACTCCTATACTCTATTTATTAACTTAGTATAGAAAAATATTTTTACATGTCAATTAAATATGTAAATAAATCCTGTTTTTTTACAAAAAGATGTAAATATTGTGATATAATATGTTTTATATTAGTTAATAATGTATGATTTGTATTTTATTAATTAGTTCTTCTTAATATTATCATACTTATGTCATCTGATAATATATTATCTGAGAATGATTTTAATTCTTTTATTATGCTGTCTTTTATTACATTAACATCTTTATGTGAATGTTTTGTGAATACATTTTTTAAAAGTTCATCTCCAAACATTTTACCTTCTTTATCAAATATTTCATAAGCACCATCTGTGAATATAAACAATATATCATTATGATTTAATTGTATTTTAGTTTCAGTGTATTCAATATCCTCTGTCATTCCTATTAAAGGACCGCCTACATCAATTTCAAGTATTTCATCTTTGGATTTGAATAATGGTTTAGGGGAGCCTGCTGATGAGCATATTAATTCTCCAGTTTCATTATTATATGTAGCATAAAATACAGAAGCGAATAAATTCTTATCAAAATTTTCTTCTATAAAAAATTGATTCAACTCCTTTATGAAATTGGCAGGAGAAGTATTATGAGAATTGGTTACAATATGAGAATCAAAAAAAGATTTTATAAGTATTGTAAGCATACTAGCAGCTACACCATGTCCTGATACATCTGCCAAAAGTATAGAGTACCAACCATCATTAATGCTCTTTATTCCGCTGTAATCTCCTGATACTTCATTAGGAGCATAATGAAAAATAGATATATCATTTTTAGGTATTGAAGTATTTCCATAAGAGAGTATAGATTTCTGCAATTTTGATGCATATTCAATATCCTGTTTTAACATATTCATATACATTATATTAGATTCTATAGCTTTTTTTAATCTTATATATGATTTTACTTTTGATAATAGAATATCTGTATCTAATGATTTTAAGAAAAAACCATCAGCACCGCATTCATAAGCTTTTAAAAATTCAGATTTACTATTAGTTGCTGTCAAAAATAGTATAGTAATATTTTTTAACATATTATCATTTTTTATATGCTGTGAAAGTCGGCATGCACCTGCATTAGGAAGCATATAATCAACCAATATACAATCAGGTATTTTATCATAAGACATGGTAATAGCCTCATCATAAGATAAAGCTATGTAGCATAAATATCCTGATTCTTTCAAAAAGTTTTGAAGAAATTTAGCATAGTCTATACTGGAATCTACAATTAAAATTTTTTCTGTTAAAATATTATTTTTCATAATAACAACTTTTAATGAACATACCTTCTTGCTTCTACATTAAATATTAAACCTATTGATATTGAGAAAGTCCATATAGATGAACCTCCGCTGCTTATAAAAGGCAAGGTTAATCCTGTAATAGGCATCATTCCCACAACCATTCCTATATTAATAATAACATGGCATAAAAACATAGCTATTACTCCGGATACTATCAAAGCTCCGAGTCTATCCTTAGCAAAATATGCAGCCATTGTTCCTCTTATAAATATAACAGCATAAGCCAAAACTACCAAAGCACTTCCTATAAATCCCCATTCTTCACATATATTTGAGAATATGAAGTCATTTACCTGCTGCGGAATGAAGTTTAATTGTGATTGACTTCCGTTCAAAAATCCTTCTCCAAATAATCCTCCGCTTCCTACAGCTATGAGAGATTGTATTATATTATAACCGGAACTTAATCTAGTTAATTGAGGGTTCATAAATACTAATAATCTTTGCTTTTGATACTCTTTTAATCCTATGTCAAAAGTTAATGCTGCTCCCATACATAAGAATAATACAAAGAAAGTAAATGCTAATAAACCAACATATTTACTATTCATATAGAAATTCAATGTAAGGAGTAGGGCAGATACAAATAAAAATATTCCTGCCAAATAGCCTATATATATTCTTTGAGATAAGAAGTTAAATAGTATATTATCTATATCATCAGACATTCTTTTATATTCAAGGAACATAGGTATTGAAAGCCCTATAACACCTATACTTATTAAAGCTATAATATATCTTGTAGGAACGCCGCCCACAAAAAGCATTATGAATACTATAAAACAATATACAAGTACAGTACCTAAGTCAGGCTGAAGTAATACTAAACCTATAGGTATTGAAATAAAAAGTCCTGCCAAAGCAAAATATTTTATTTCTTTTATCTTATCTCCTATTTGATCTAAATAACCGGCTAGGAATATAATAACAACTATTTTACCGAATTCAGAAGGCTGCATACCAAATAACCAGCTGCTACTGCCGTTTACTGTAGTTCCTATTCCAGGTATCAATACTAATATTAATACCCCAAGCATAGGTATATATAAAGACATTCTATGTTCTGCCAATTTAGTATAGTTTATAAACATACTTATAAATATTAAAACTATACCAGTGGCACAGAAGAATATAAACTTCAAAAACATCCAGCTAGTTTTTCCAGACTCAGGTGAGTATGTTGAAGAATATACAGCAATAGCCCCTGCAGTCATTAAAAATATTACAGCTGCTAATATTTTCCAATCGAAGACAAATAATTTTTTAATTCTTTTTTATCATTCATATTTTATCCTCTCGTCTTCTTCAGTTTTTTCTTCTTGTTTTTGCTGTTCTCCGTCAATATTTTCTAATGTTTCTCCATTTTCTTCATTTGCTTTAGCTTCTGCCTCTGCTCTCATTTTTTCTCTTGCAAGTCTTATCTGCTGATATATATACTGCATTCTAGCATAAATTACATTTCTAGCCTCTACAGCATCTTCTCCGCCTAATATAGAACGAAGCATTGCGGTAGCTATAGGACCTGCAGTAGTACCGCCACCGCCACCGCTATGCTCAAGCATAACTGTAACTGCTATCATATCATCAGTAGGTCTAGGATTATAAGGTCCGAATATTGTAACCCAAGTATGGTCTTTACCTTGTGCGTTTTGTGCTGTACCTGTTTTTGCTGCTAATTTAATATTAGGCGACCAAGCACCATTTCTAGCAGTACCACCTGTTACAGCCATTCTCATACCTTCTTTTACTACTGTAAATATATTCTTGTCTATATCTAATTTTTTGATTATTACTTTATCATTATTGTATATAACTTCATCAGTTTGAGAACTTCTTATCTCTTTAACAACATGAGGTCTGTACATTACACCGTCATTGATTATAGCTGAAGTTGCCATATGAACCGCTATAGGAGTAGCAGACATATAACCTTGTCCCATAACGTATTGAATAGTATCACCATCCCACCAATATTCTCCAATTTTTCTTCTTTTCCAATCGGCACTAGGAACAACTCCAACCTTTTCACCAGGTAAATCTATACCTGTAACATCTCCGAAACCTAACATTTCAGCATATCTTTTAATGAAATTAGGTCCTAATTCATAAGCTAGGTTATAGAAATATGTATTGCATGAATACTGTATAGCTTTATACATATTTACATATCCATGCTGACCTGTACATCTGTAGAATCTATTTTCAAGAAGCATACCGCCGCCACAGAATCTTGTTGTATTAACGCCTATTCTTTTTTCAGTTAATGCTCCTACCGCTGTTACAAGTTTGAATGTAGAACCTGGAGGATATCTTCCTCTTATGGCCTTATTCCAGAATGGATTTGCTGGGTTATTTATAAGCTCTGCATATTTTTGTCTGTCTATTTTACCTATAAAGATGTTAGGATCATACCAAGGAGAACTTACCATAGCTAGTATTTCACCTGTAGTAGGTTTTGATACTATTATAGTTCCTACCTGTCCTTTTATTAAATCTTCCGCATCTTTCTGTACTTTAGAATCTATACTTAATATAAGTTTTTTTCCCGGTATAGGCTTTCCTATAGCTGGAGTTATAGTTTCTTTTACTCTGTTTCTTGAGTCTACTATCCATTGTTCATAACCGTCTATACCTCTAAGTTCTTTATCATAGAATTGTTCAACGCCTTCTTTACCTATAACACTGTTTCTTCTGTATCCTTCAGCCTGTTTGCTTTCAAATTCTTCTTGAGATATGTTTCCTATATATCCAAGTACATGCGTCATAGTTTCACCAAGAGGATAATGCCTAATGGACTTACTTCCATAGTATACTCCCGGATATTCTTCTGATCTTTCAGCTAAATAACTCATCTGTGACATTGATATATTTTCTGATATCTCTACTGATTCATAGCTGTTTTTTGATACTTTTTCCAAACTAGACTTTATATGTCCTAAATCTATATTAAATACTTTGGATACTCTGTATAATAATTCTTCTCTTTCAAAATAATTTTTAGGTAAATAAACAGGTATCATATACATCGTGTATGTTTTTATATTTTCTGCTACTATAACACCATTTCTATCGTATATTTCACCCCTGTATGCATCTATAGGTATAATTTGTTCTTTATTGTTTCTTGCTAAACTGTCATAATGTTCATTTTGTATTATTTGTAAATAGAATAATCTTATCAATAATAATGCAGCAACCAATATTGATATTATAAATACCACTATTAATCTTTTTCTATATTTAAAATCTTCGCTTATTATTTTTTTATCTTTATTTAATTCTATCTCTAAAAAATTCATAAATAAACCTTTTACCTTTTAAGAATTATTATTAATATTTACAATATTATATTAACAAAAAATTTTTATCAATAGTATAAATAACGGTATTTTTTAGTATATTTTTTACTTATTAATTTAATATTATGTTAATTAATTTTGAAAAATGATACATTGTTTTACATAAAATTTAAATAGTAAAAACATAAAATTTATGTTTTTTGTAAAGATAATCAATGATATTAAAAAAATATATAAACTATTGAAAAATTATTGATTATAGTATATTATGTTTATAATTATAATTTTTAAGGATATAATAATGACTACAGACAGAGAAGAATTAGAAGCTCTTTTATATCAAACAAGATTAAGAATAGAAGAAAGTCAAAAAGACGAAATGTTAGATAGATTAAATAAAGACTTAGAGTTTATAGAAGGATTATTTGAAGTTAATGTTGATGGTATTGATCCTCTATATCATGTTATAGATTTACCTGAATATTTAAGAGAAGATGTTCAAGGTCCTACATTAGATAATGAAGTAATAATGGACTTATGCAGAAGCGGTGAATACGGTTATATTGTAGTTCCAGCAGTTCCTGCAGCTTTAGAAAACAGTGAGCATCAGGCTAAAAAATCATAAAAAATTACTTTTAATTTACAGAGGTCATCAATTATAGATGAATTATTCTTATGATAGAGAAGAATTAAAAAAAGAAAAACTTAATGCACTCAAAGCTGTATTAAAACCTTTTATCTTTATATATTATAGGAGCAATAGCCTGCTTTATAGGGTAGTTGCCAGATTGATATTAGGCTTTATTATTGCTTTTGTTTTATTTGGTATTTTTACTTTGTTTATAAGAATTGATAGAATGAAAAGTTCTACAATGATGAATACCATAGAGCCTAATGAAATATTAATCACTTCTAAATTAAGATATGGTATTGCATTAAAACCTTTTGTTTCATCTCTTACCGGAAAAACTATTATATTTTCAAGGCCTAAGAGGGGAGATATTATATTTATGATAGATCCCAGAACTGAAAAAGAATTCTTTTTAAAAAGATTTGCTTCATACTTTGTTTATTTTGTAACTTTTGGAAATGTTAATATATCAAATACCAGATATTTAATAAAAAGAGTAGTAGGGCTTCCAAATGAAACTATAGAGATAAGAAATAAGGTTGTTTATATAAATGGAGAAGTTCTCAATGAGCCTTGGGCTAATGTGGAATTTGACGGTAGGATATTAGATGCTGAAGTGTCCACAAGAGATAATTTCGGCCCTTATATCATAGGCTATAATGAATATTTTGTGCTTTCTGATAATAGAGATTATGGTTATGACAGCAGAGATTTCGGTAATGTTCATTTCTCAAATATAGATGGAAAAGTTATTTCTAAATAATAAAAATATTTCTAAATCAATTTATATTATACCGAGTTTTTTATGAAACTTAATTATACTCATACATTATATGCTAGTTATATAGGATATGTGAATCAGGCTATTATAAATATATTTCCTCCTCTAGTTTTTATAATGTTCCAGAAAGATTTTAATATATCATTAACTCATATAGGTTTGCTTTCTTCTTTTAATTTTGCCGTTCAAATGATTATAGATTTTTTGGCAATTAAATTTATAGATAAAATCGGATATAGAATACCTATAGTAGCTGCACATATATTTTCAGCTTTGGGATTATTTTTACTTGGTATACTTCCTTTTTATATTGATCCTTATACTGCAATACTCGTATGCTTTTTTATCAATGCAATAAGCGGAGGATTGATAGAAGTTTTAGTTAGTCCTATCGTAGAGGCACTTCCTGAAAAACAAAAGACTAAAGCTATGAATATACTGCATTCATTTTACTGTTGGGGTTCTATGGCTGTAGTTATATTTTCAACTTTATATTTCAATATATTCGGCATTGAAAATTGGAGATATATGTCTATGATTTGGGCTATTATCCCATTTATCAATATATTTTTATTTTCAAATGTACCTCTTAATGTATTAAAAACTCATGAAGATAATATGAATAGTGATAATACCGTTTCTATAAGGAAATTATTATCGGTAAAAATAGTTTTGGTATTTGTTATACTTATGATATGTGCTGGGGCAAGTGAGCAGTCAATAGCACAATGGGTATCATTATTTGCTGAATTAGGACTTAATGTTAATAAGAATGTGGGCGATATATTCGGTGCTTGTATGTTCGCATTCTGTATGGGTATAGTAAGACTTATTTATGGAATGAGGTCTGAAAGCATTAATATAGAAAAGGCTTTGATTGTATCAGCATTTTTCTGCACTGTAGGGTATTTTGTAACTGTGTTTAGTCCTTATGCATTTTTATCATTGATAGGATGCGGTATTTCAGGACTTTCTGTTGCTATAATGTGGCCTTCTGTATTTTCTCTTGCTGCCAAAAATTATAATAGGGGAGGAACTGCTATGTTTGCATTGCTTGCTTTGGCCGGAGATGTAGGCTGTTCTATAGGTCCCGGTATTGTTGGGCTTGTTTCAAATAATAGAAATATTGCTGACAGATTTAGTTTTGTATTAATTAATAGCGATTATATACAAGCAGGATTAAAAACAGGTATATTATTTGCTGTAATATTTCCTATAATTATGTTTATAGTTTTAATATTATTCAAAAATAGAAAAAATAAATCTGTATAATAATTAATAGTAATTAAAGATTAATTTCCAACTTCAAATGTATAATGTGTACAAACTTTATCAGGCATAAAATATGCATTTCCTTTATCCTTAATCATTTTTATCATATCAGCTACAGATTTATAATAAAGAAAATAATAATTATAGTTTTTATAATCTTCCATAGTTGGAGCTGTTTTTAGCATATTATAATATTTTTGGGATAGGTTCAAAGCGTTTTCATATTGATTATTTATTTGAAATTCTCTGTCATAATCAGCTAAACGTACTATCTTATTATTGAAAGTAAATAAATTTCCGCCGCCGCTTTCCCAGCCTATAACTGAATTTATTTCATTTTTTGGTACTATACTAACCCAATCTGATTCCTGAGCCTTATTAGGATCTACTGAAGATACCTGTAATTGATAAGTACCGGATTTTTTTATATGTTCTTCTGTGATTGTGAAATTTGTTTCTAATCTATTAGCAGTTTCAATAATCTCTTTTATAGGAGGAACAGGATATGTGGTATTAATAGTTCTGTAGTATTTTCCGTTAAGTTCTGTATATGAAGGCTCTAAAGGTGCAGCATTAGGCTCTTCATAACCTATCATATTATTTCTGAATTCAAAATTAGGATAAGAGAAAACATAACTTCTTATATCTGTAAGTTTATCAGAAGATGGAAGAGTATCTGCTTTCCAATTTATACCATCTTCTGTTGAAAAACATATATTTTGATATTTAATTGATGCTTCAGACGACCAATTTCCTGATTTTTCATTGTATACAAATTTATTATCACCAAAAATACCTTGAGAGAAATATAGCTTTTCATTATCAGTATGAAAATACATTGTAACTAATAGTTTTTCATTGTTATAGTCAGGAAAATAGTTTGTAGTCCAATTCTTAGCATCACTCATGTCTTTACCATAATCAATAATGTAATATTCATTGTTATAATAATCAAAAGGAGGTTTGCTAGGATCTCTATTTCCATCAGGATGTTCATCAAAAATACTTTTATATTTTGTATATAAAAATATTTTTTCTTTAAAATAAACAATAAAATATTCATCTGTATTTATGCCGTATCTTCCTAAAAAATTAGGATTTATATGATTGGTATTAGGCATATTATATTCTTTTGTAATAGGATTCAAATAATAATTCCAATTTATTAAGTCATCAGATTCTACATACTTAATATTTTCATTGAATGATTTTATAATTATAAATGTACCTGACATACTATAATTTACTATATTACCTTTTTTGAAATCTGGATTTTCAATGCATATAAATTTTGATGTTGTATATGCTTCAGATAATACTTTTACCTTATTTGCTTCTATTACTAGTTTATCAGAAATTAAATTAGTCCAATAATCGGCATCTTCAAGATCCATAAGAGGAGATATGCTTCTAATTTTTGTTATTGTGCTTCCATCATTGGCTATTTTTAATAAAGCAGCTTTTCCTGTTTTTTCTAAACTTTTAGTATCAGTATCATATTCATATTCATTTGTGGCAAGTACATACCATTCATTTTTATATTTAAATCTTTTAGCATAACCTCCAAATACTGTTTTACCGGAAACTATTTCTGGTTTTACTGTTATTGGTTTTTCTTCTATATCAATAGGAGGAACAGGTACCGGAGTAGGTGTTGGGTATTCTGTATCTGGGAATTCTGTTGGAGGAGGTATATCATTAGGACCAAGTAAATTTATTTTTTTGCATGATATTATTAATAATATTATTATTAAACTTAATATTAAATTTCTTTTCATAAAATAATACCTTTCTATAAGGAAAAATAAACTATATATAAATATTTATCCCTTATATTTTGATTTTATATTATGGCTATTATTTTTTCAACTTTTTATTATTAATATTAAATATAATAAAAAATAGGTTTTTGAATATTAAATAATAATAAACAAAAACCTATAAACAAAAATATATAATTGTGAGGTTAAAATTTGTGAATATCTATATTTTTTTCTAATCTTTCTAATTCACTTTTTAAGAATTCTTTCCATTTATCAGGTCTGAAAATAGGTGAGGTTATGAATATATCTTTATCTCCTCTGCCTGACATATTAACTATAATAACATCATCTTTAGTGTACTGCTTCGCATATTCTATAGCTTTAGCACCGGCATGGGCACTTTCTAATGCAAATATAACACCTTCATTTTTTGCGAATTCTTTTACTGCATTTATTGCTTCTTTATCTGTAGCATAAGTAAATTCTATTCTTCCGGATTCTCCTAAATATGCAAGCTGAGGACCAACTCCTGGATAATCAAGTCCTGCAGATATAGACATGGTTTCAGATATTTCTCCGTCTTCTTTTAAGATAAATTTACTCATATATCCCTGAGCAGCAATATCTTTGGCATAAGGATTTGTCATTCTAATAGCATTTTCTCCAAGATTCATACTTATTCCGCCAGCTTCTACAGCTATTAGTTTTGGATTTTCTCTCTCTATAAAAGGCTCAAAAAATCCTATAGCATTAGAACCGCCTCCAACACATGCTATCAATGCTTTAACATTTAAATTCCTTTCCTGTATCTGTTTATCCAATTCTCTTCCTATTACAGATTGAAAAGTTCTTACAATATCAGGATAAGGGCTAGGGCCAACAGCACTTCCAAGTAAATAATGAGTATCTTTTAAATCTTTAACCCAATCTTCTAATGCCGCATCAACAGCATCTTTAAGTCCGCGTCCTCCTTTAGTAACGGATACTACATTAGCACCGTATAACTCCATAGAAGCTACATTAGGCTGCTGTCTTTTTACATCTATTTCACCCATATAAATAGAGCATTCAAGTCCTAATTTGGCACAGGCTGCAGCGGTGGCAAGTCCATGCTGTCCGGCTCCGGTTTCTGCTATAATCTTCTTCTTACCCATCTTTTTGGCAAGTAATGCCTGTCCTATAGAATTATTAATTTTATGTGCCCCTGTATGAGCAAGCCCTTCTAGTTTGACATATATCTTTGCTCCGCCAATTTTCTCTGACAAGTTTTTGGCGTACATTAATGGTGTAGGTCTGCCTAGAAAATCAGATCTCAATTCTTCAAGCTCGCTTAAAAATTCTTTATCATTAATATAATGCAGGAAAGCCTCTTCCAATTCAATTAATAATTTTTCTAATGCTTCCGGTACAAATCTTCCTCCGAATTTACCGAAAAAACCTTTATCACTGTTCTTCATATATATAAAATCCTTAATTAAAATATTTTTATAAGAAATAATACTTTATATAGTAATATTAACATTTATAAAAAAATTGTCAATAGTGTTTTGATATAATTAAAGAATTTTATATAATTAAAAAATAGTTTATAATAAAATTATACTAATATTGGAGAATTATTTATGCTGAAAGATAGAATAGAAAATATGTTTATTCAGGCTAGATTTTATTTTAATTTAGAAAAATATTCTTCAGCACTTAGAATATATTTAAAGATAATAAATTGTTTTGAAAAAAATTGTGAAGAACTTGATACAAATTATGTAGATAGATATTTTGCAAGAAGCTGTTATAAAACTGCATTAACATTATATTATTTAAACAGATATGAAGAGTCTATAGAGTATTACAGTAAAGCTATAGAAATTAATCCATTATATGAAAAGGCTTTTATAAATAAAGGTATAATACTTGCTAAATTAATGGCATTCGATGAAGCATTATATGCATTTAATATGGCATTGGAAATAAATGATAAATCTGAGATATGCTATTTTAATATAGGAATCATATATTCAAAATTAGAACGTTATGAAGATGCATTATTTTATTTTAACAAAGCTTTAGAGCTTGGATACGATTATGCTTATTTGAATGTTGCTATGGTTTTAGAAAAATTAGGCAGAATAGATGAGGCATTTAATATTTATGATAAGGCTTTTGAAATAAATAAATCTTTGGAAGTGTTGTATTTAAATAAAGCAAGTCTTCTTATAAATATAAATAGATATAAAGAAGCTATAGAATGTCTTGATAAGGCACTTTATATTTTAGATGAGAATAATTCAAAGGGTGATACCATAGTAAAAAATAAAGAGTATATAGAATTGAATGTCATGCAAAATGATACTATATATGACAGAATATATTTTTTAAAGTCAGAAGCATTGATAGGATTAGAAGAGTATGATTATGCTTTGACTTTACTTTTAGATATTAAAGAATCAAGAAATGTTACCATATTTAATATAATATCAAGATTTATAGAATATATAAACATAGAAAAAATTATTGATATAGTGTTGAATGAAAATAGTTTTTGGACTGAAGAAAAAGAGGAGTATTTTAATTTTATAGTTCGTGATATTAAAGATATATCAAAACTAAAAAAGCTTTGGATACTTCAGTATATATTTTTATATTTGGTTTCTGTAAAAGATGATGATAAAATCAATGAGATATCACATTATACAAGTATAGAAGTTTTTGATGATATGGCATTTGATAAGAGATACGATAAATCAGATAATTCAAGGTACAATACATATCTAAAGAAAAACAAACTTAGAATGACAAGCATAAAAAATGCAAATGATCCTAAAGAGGGAAAGATATTGATGCAGCTTCTTAGAAATAATAAGCTTAATTCCAAGTACGGAAATATTAATAATTTTATTGCATTGCAAACATCATTCAGCAGATGCAAAGATTCTTTAACTATGTACAGATTATATGGTAAATATGATAATAAAGAGGGTACAGGCTGCTGTTTAGTTTTTGATAAATCTTTTTTTGATACTTCTTTTAATAATTTAAATAACAGTATACTATTTTCATTTTCTTATGATAAAAACAATTATTCTAATATAGAATTTTATAATGAACAGACTTTACCTTTATATTTTGTTTTATATTATAATGCTAAGAATAATGAAATAATATTCAATCCTTGTGAATCTGATTATGATAATATTGTTATTGATTTAAATAAAGAATATGATGTTTGGAGCTATGATAAAAAATTTTATGATAAATTAAAAAATAATATAGGTTATATATTTAATTCTATATTTAAAATCATAAAAAAATTTAATTCAGAGGAATTATCATTATCATATCAGCTTCTTATGAATATTCAATATTTGATAAAGGATTCATCTTTCATAGAAGAGCAGGAAATGCGTATAATACAGCTTGTAGAATACGGCAGTAATCCTTTGCATATAGATGATAAGATGAAGCGTTCTTATAAAAATTATCTTTATATATTTGATAATAAATCTTTGAAAGAGGTAATATTAGCACCTAAGGTTGATGATGCTGACTTTTTAGTAGAAAAGTTTAATGATAGGCTTGCAAAGGCTACAAGTATATATAATTCAAAAAATATGAAGAATAAATATAAAGTTAATGTTTATATATCGAATGCTCCTATATCTTGACAAATATGTATTAATTATTATAATCATGTAAAAAATTATAAGGATTATATGATGAAGAATATTATATTTTGTTTAGTTATTATCTTATCAATATTTACTTTTTCATGTGAAAAAGATAAAAGTGTAATTGATAAGGCTACAGATGCTATAAATGAAAAAATAGATGATGCTTCAAAAGCTGCTCAGGACGGTATAGAAAAGGCAGGAAATGTTACAGAGAAAACATTAGACAATGCTTCAAAAGCTGTTGAGGATGCTATGCAAAAAGTTGATCCTTCTAAAGTTATGGATGAAGCCTCTAAATCTATAGAATCTGGTTTGAAAAAAGCTGCTGAAGGTCTTGATAAGGCAAAAGAAAATTTTTCTAATTCAATTAAATAATAAATTGACGCACGGTAAGCATAGTTATATATATAAATTATATTTTAATTTTTATTAAATTTATATTTAAGATTTCATTCTGCGTGCGTTGTGGAAATATTAATTTTAAAAAAAACTTGGGTGGGTGCTTTAAATTCTAAATAGATTATAAAGAAAAAAAGATAAAAATTGCAAAGTAAATTAAAAAGCCTAGAGGGTGGGGAGTGTAAATAAATTTTAAAACTTTACTTACATACCCCGCCCTTTATATTTTTTACTTTATTTACATTTGATAATATTTATTTATATTTAAAGCTTTAATAGTAAAAGCATTCCCGCCCAAGTTTTTATTAGATTAAAAAAATTATTTAACGCACGATATGACATATTTAAATATATAAATTGTGTTATAATTTTTATTAAGTATATATTTAATATTTTATTCTGCGTGCGTTGTATAAATGTAATTGTATAGAAATAGTTTTATTTTCCTCTACTGAAGAAAGATCTTATCATAAGAAAACTTCCCATTAAAGCTAGTACTATATTCGGGAACCACATAGCAATAAGCGGAGGTACTTTTTTACCTCCTGCCATTAATTCGGCAGCAGTTATAAGCAAATAATATATAACAACTACTATTACAGATAATCCAAATCCAAATCCTTTACCGCTTCTTTTTCCTACTATTCCTAAAGGTGCTCCTATTAAAACCATAAATAAACATGCTGCCGGTATAGAAATAAATTTATGAAACTCTACATAATAAAAATACGGTGCAGCTTCATCAATAGCTTTTTCTCTTATAGATGTTAATTCAGCAGCATTTGTTTGTATATATTCATTTGAAAAAGATGTAATATCTATTCCTGTTTTTTTTACATTTTTATACGCATTATTTATCATTCCACTTATTTGTTCATCTACAGATTTATTTGCTGCCGCTTTTGAATCTTTGATTTTTTCCATAATTTTCCAAGAAGGCATTTCTCTTAATCCTCTTTCATGAGAGGTTAATGTGCTGACATTTCTAACAATATTAATATCCATAGAATCAAATACGGTATAATCATTAGATACAAAACCATAATCCGGCATCTCTTGTACAACACCATCATATAAAGTTAAAGTTACTACTTGAGCATTTGCCTCATTATTTTTCCAAAGTCCATATTTGGCAGTAATTACTCTTTTAGTTTTGGATTTGTCGTATATTACAACATTTGACATACTTGTATCATTAGCATATTTAGAACCTATTGATAATCCCATATCTTTAATTTCAGAGAATTCCAATTTTCCAACAGCAATGGAAGGTTTGATATTTACCATATATGAAATTAAGGTTCTATACCTATAATTAGATTCAGACATAACAACATTATTAAAAAATAATGAAAAACAAAAAGTAATAAATCCCAATATTATAATAGGCATATATATCCTCATATGAGGAAATCCTAAAGCACGCATTACTATTATTTCATTATCTGAAGAAAGTCGACCATATCCGATAATGCTTGCCATAAGTATAGACATAGGTATTGTTATGGCAATATTGAAAGGAAGCATATATACAAACACTTCTAATGACATTAATAAAGGAGCACCATTATTTACAATGAGTCTTATTAATTCAGGTAAAAGCTGTATTACAAATACAAATGTAAAAAATAAAATACCTGCTAGAAAAGGTCCTATAGTTTCTAATATAATATATTTATTAATTTTTTTCATAATTATATATAATTAATAATACTTCCAAATATTAATATTCCTAATGATATGTAAGTTAAATAATCACATATTATAGGTGTAATTAAAACTAAAAATGCTTTAAATGAACTATCTATATTAAATGAATGTTTTATATTATTAAACATCAATACAATATAATATAATCCTAATATAAAAAACATGATAACTTGAATAAAGTAAAGAGTTGAGAATCTGCTAAATAATAATGTTATAGGCAGTATAAATATAAATATACCATATATACCAAAACAATTATTAATAAATATTTTTATGTTATTACTACTATTTTTGAAAAATAATGATACTGTTAAATTGATAACAGCTATTTTTACTATATTAGATATTGCCATATATGCAGCTATTCCAAATGTCAATATTAATAAATTTAATATATTAGATTTATTATTAATAGTATATATTGCTGATATAGATATACTTAAAGAAGCCAATAAATATACAAAAAAAGAATATTCAAAATTTATAGATTTTTTTATAGCTTCTTTAGGTTTTAATAAATAATAGTATATAGCTTCATGTAACTGCATTAATTTGCTCCATTATAATTTGGAATATAAATATACATAGGAACCCCAATATATTTAGTATTCATTATTTCTTCATAAGGGAAAGGAAAGCTTGATTTAGGTTTAATAGCTTCCGAAATATTTGAGAAAAACAAATTAAGTACATCATTTTTTTCTTTAGGCTTCTTTATTATATAAGGTTCTTCATCTTCTATTCCGCCCATTTGTGCAGCATCTTTTACAGCATCATGTAGAGTTCCTATAGAATCTATAAGTCCTATTTCTAATGCTTTTTTTCCGCTGAATACTCTTCCATCAAATATATCTTCTCTATTACCCTTTATTTTATCACCTCTAGACTGTTCAACTACATTTGTAAATTGTCCTACAAATTCATCTGTCATATCTTGCCAGTATGCAAGTTCATCTTCTCTAGGTGCTCTGAAAGGGGAGAGTGAATCTTTATTCCTTCCGCTTTTTATAGTGTACATTTTTATTCCATATTTATCCATCAATTCTGATATATTAAAGAATTGAGATATAACCCCTATACTTCCTGTAAGAGTAGATTCATTAGCATATATTTTATCTGCTATCATAGATATATAATATCCTCCGCTTGCAGCCATTGATCTGAAAGAAGCTACTATTGGTTTAGGATATTTTTCTTTTAATTCTTTCAAATATTTTAAAGCTTCTTCGCATGAAGTTAAAGAACCTCCAGGACTATCAACCTGAAGTACAATGGCTTTAACTTTTGGATGCTGTAAATAATATTCAAAATCTGAAACAAGTTGTTCTGTTACAGAAGGATATTCTATACCTAAACCATTTTTTCTTTTTGTATGAGTTATTATTCCATTCAAATCTATTATTGCTATTCCTTCTTTTAAAACGGAATATGATTTTTCAGAAGAATTAATGTTGACAGATATATTTTTATTTTCATTTTTTAAAAATATACTTGCAGCCCCAACTATTATTGATATTATTATAAGTAGAGTAAATATTAGCTCTCTTTTACTGCTTTTTTCTTTTTTGATTTCAATCTTTTTATCTGTGATGTATTCTTCTTTATCACTGTTTTCTTGATTCTCTTTTTCTTCTTCGTATGACATTTTTCTTTCTCCTCATCATTATTGTTTTCAATTTCTATATTTTCTATATTATTTTTATCAATATTATCATTATCATCATTACTGCTATGTGATTGTTCTATATAAACATGATCCATATATAGGCATACAAATATTACAGGTTCTCTTCCTATTATCTGAATAAATTTTTTACGAAGAGCTTCCCTTACTTCATATTTTATTGTAGAAGGAGTTCTTTTATTTCTATTTAATAATTTTCTAACTGCTTCTATTGCAGAGCTTATTCCCTCTTCTCTTAACTGTTCAGTCTTATTGATAATTCTTTCTTTTTCTCCTCCGGTGTATGTGAAACCTTTACTTTCCAAATCTACTTTTATATCGTATTGTCCTGCGGCATTTTTCTTTGCTACAACATTGGCAACTACCACTCCATTAAGTGATAATTGTTCTCTGTCATAGAATATACTTTCTTCTAAATCTCCAACACCTTTTCCATCAACATATATATTTCTTATCTCTATAGGCTCTGTGATTTTTGCTTCTAAAGTTTCATCTATTTCAAGTACATCTCCGTTATAAAGTAGGAATCCTTTTGTATCTAAACCATTTAAATTTTCAACTAATTTTATATGAGTGATTAAATGTCTTTTCTCACCATGTATAGGAATAAAATATTTAGGCTTTACTAATCTATACATTAATTTTAAATCTTCGCTTGAAGCATGTCCTGATACATGAAGAAGTTTTTTATCCTCTCCAACCATTTTAGCCCCAAGATCAAAGAGATTATTTATCATTCTAGTAACAGCCATTTCATTACCAGGTATAACGCTTGATGAGAATATTACCATATCGCCGTCTTCTACTTTTATATGTTTATGTGCCTCTGCCGCTATTAGAGATAGTGAAGAATAAGGTTCTCCTTGAGTTCCTGTAGTTATGCATACTATTTTTTCTCTAGGATATTTGTTTATTTTATCTATTGGTATAACTATATCATAAAGATTTAAATAACCCATATCCTGTGCAATCTTTGTGAATTTGATTAAACTTCTTCCAGAGAATGCCACAAATTTATTATTGACTTTTGCTGCAGTCACTAAATCTTGTATTCTTTCTATACTGCTTGCAAATACTGCAACAATAATCATTCCGTCTTCATAAGCGAATAGTGGAGTCATATTGTTTTGGACAACACTTTCACTCATAGAAAAACCATCTCTCTGGCAGTTTGTCGAATCTGCCAGCATAAGAAGAACACCATTTTCTCCATATTCAGCAAATTTATAAAGGTCTATAAATTTATCTGTTGTAGGGTTTAAATCTATTTTGAAATCACCTGTATGTATTATAACTCCTAATGGTGTTGTTATGGCTATTCCAACTCCGTCAGGTATACTATGATTAACCCTTATAAACTCTATATCAAAATTCATTCCCAATTGTATTTTATTTCTAGGCTCAACTTCATATAATTTTGTATCTTTGTATTCGTTTTTATAATCATTTAATTTAGCTCTTAAAAAAGCCAAAGTAAGTCTTGAACCGTATATAGGAATATCAGGGAATTTTCTAAGGAAATGAGGTATAGCACCTATATGATCTTCATGCCCATGAGTAAGTATAAGTCCTATGATATTTTTATCTTCTAAATATGAAGTATCAGGAATAACATAATCTATACCTAGCATATGGTATCTTGGGAACATAAATCCGCAGTCTACTATTAAAAGTTCATTTCCATATTCTATAACAGTCATGTTCATACCTATTTCTTGTACTCCGCCAAGAGGTATGATTCTTATTTTATCATTATTATTATTCATTCATTAACTACTTTATATTTAAATTACTATAAACAAAATTCAAATTTATTTTTTATTTTAACTATAATCGAAATTAAGTCAAGTTATAATTTTTTACAAGAAATAGGTTTAAAAACATAATGCGTAAACCTTATCCAGATTTACGCATTAAAATATAGGTAGAAGATTATAATAACTATTGTTGATTATTTACTATTACGCCATTTTTTATTATAAAAATGTTCTTTCCGTCAGATACTATTGATAAAGCATCTTCTTGATTATTATCCATAGCTGACACATAATCATATCCGCCGAATTCTCTTCTTACAGAGTTGTTTTTATTTAATATAAAGTAATAATGTTTTCCAAGTCTTTCTGCTGTGAATGCAAATGAATCTCCTACAAACTTGAATGAAGTTATTTTGTTATAGGAAGGGCTTTCAAAGTCATTTGCTATTATATATTCTCTTTCATTCATAGAAGCATTATAAACTAAGCTATTATTTGTAGAGAAATATATATCATTTATTTTATCAAAAGTTCTAGGAAGTCTTTTACCATTAACTACTAAGAATGATACATTATTTGTTTGTGCAGAGTAGGCTAATATTTTACTGTCGTCTGAATATTTATAATTATGTATCATATCATAATTAGTAGTCATATTACCGCCAACATATAGCTGCATAGTGTTATTACTATTAATATTTACAAATACTAATGTTTTACCATCAGGAGAGAATGACATATTAGTTACTAAATTAAATTCTCCATAATTTCTTCCATTAGCTATAACACTAGTCATAATAAATTCATTGCTTATAATTGAATTTGTAGAAACGGCAGCAGCAGGAAGATCTGTTAATTCATTATATCTTATATTTGTTATTACATTTGTTACAACCATTAAAGCTATAGTATTTGATTGTCCTTTTACTGTTACACCTTCTTCATTTGTATATACACTGATATTTGAAAGATTATAATTTGTTATTGTTGTTGTATTTGTTATAACTTCATTAGTCATATTATTTGTAATGAAAGTATTTGACATAGAATCATTTGAACTAATCATATTTGTTGAATTAGTATCCATTCCCGGTATAGCTTTTACAGCATAAGCTATACTGTTATTGTTGAATGAAGCTAAATCATCCACTAATCTAAAACCTTCACTGTCAGTACTTCCTGTAAATATAACAGCATTTCCTTCATTTTCTATAACATATACTATATTATTTCCGTCATTTGAGAATTTGAGTCTGTCCGCTTTAGCTGATACTTGTTTTTCTTCACCATTAATATTAACAAAATATTGTCCGTCTCTTGAATAAGAGAAAGCATAAGAATTATCATTAATAACACTGTCATATAATTCAGAATACTGTACTTTAGCTTCTCCATTTATAACAGCTATTCCATAATTCATTAATCTAGTAAATATTATAGAATTGTTTCCTGAGTAAATTTCTCTCTCTATAGAGTCAAATTCTTGTTCAACATTTCCATATATTAAAACCCACATATCTTTACCAAGAGAAGTTTTTAGCATAGTGGCAACTAAAGTACCATTAGGAAGTATTTTTATACTGCCTGCATCTTTATAACCTGTTAATCTGGCATCTTTATATATTATATCAAAAGTTTTTCCAGAATTAGCATTATTTTTTTCTATTATAATTGCATAATTGCTTTCTGATAAAATATATGAGTTATTTAGTTTTTCTCCGATTTGAAATGTGTATATTTGAGTAAAACCTCTTGCACATAATAAAAGAAATACTATAGATATAATGTATAACTTTTTCATAATAATTCCCGCTGCTAATATTTATATATTTTTCTATATATTCGGAACTATTATACTCTAAAATTAATAATTATGTATAATTATGTGCTTAAAAAAAATAAAATTTTGACGAATATTTGGGAGAGTTATTTTAAATTTGGAGGATATATGAAATACGGCTATATAATTATAATTATTTTTGCTTTACTTGTATCATGCAAATCCGCTGAAAAAACTGTCAATAATAATATAAATTTTAATGAAGGCTGGGTTAATGAGAATAAATTTATAGCTACTTCTATAGGATATCCTAATGGTTATGCTGTAACTAAAGATGAAATTGAAACAAGTGCTTTTAATGCCGCATTAGCCTTATCAAAAGTAAAAATAGAAAATGCCTTTGCCAAAGAACTTCCAAATAAAAAATATGAAAATGATGAGTTAAAAAATATAGTAGAAAAATATATAAAAGTGGAATATTCTAGCTTTGTAGATGATAGATACTGCCAAATAAAGACAACTGTAGAATATAATAACTTATTGGGACTGCTTAGAAATGGAAATATAAAAAAATGTTAAATTAGTTTTACAAACTTTTTACTTTTTCTTACTTATGTAGTTTTAATAGACAACTATATTAAAAAGGGGAAATGTATGAGTCTTAAAAAAGTTTTATTTTTGGTAGTTACTGTTCTTTTTGCAGCTAGCTTATTCCTATTTGCTCAAGGAAAAATTGACTTGGCTAAAATACCTGACGGTACATATTTAGGAAATTACAAAGCTACTTATAAAACAAGACAAGGCGACTATCAAGCTAAAGTTACTGTTGCTGGCGGTAAATTAACAAAAGTTGTGTTAACAAAATGTGGACACAGCAGTGGTCCTGCAAGAGGAAAAGCTGCTTATGACAAAATGATCAAAGCTAACAACATTTATGTTGACGGCGTAAGCGGTGCTACTTGGGTTGCATTAGTAGAAGATGCTTTAACTAAATTAACTCCTGCTAAGTAATTAAATTAATAAGAAATTCACTAACCCTGGCGTATCTAATATTTTTAGATACGCTTTTTTATTATATATTTTTTATTTAATCTATTGATAGTTTTAGTATATTTATTATAATTATTAATTTACTATATTTGATGCTAGGTTTAATTTTATATGAGTTTAGAAAATAAGTTAAAATCTGCAATATTAGGACTTGCCATTGGAGATGCTTTAGGTGTTCCTTATGAATTTATAACAAGAAATATTATTAAAAAAGATCCTTGTAAAGATATGATTGGATACGGTACTCATAATAAAAAGCCAGGTACTTGGTCTGATGATACAAGTTTAACATTATGTTTACTTGATAATTTGAATAATAAAAATATAAATTATAATGATATTATGAATAGTTTTGCTATGTGGTATGATAAAGGCTATTATACTGCTGACGGACATACATTTGATATTGGAATAACTACAAGTGATGCTATAAATAATTATAAAAGCGAAAAAAATCCTATAAAATGCGGACTTTCTGATGAATATAGTAATGGAAATGGTTCTCTTATGAGGATACTTCCTATTGCATTTTATATAAATAAATATTTTTATGGTAAATTATTTGATAATAGTGAAGTTATAAATATAATATATAATATTTCTTCATTAACTCATTCTCATAAAAGAAGTTTGATAGCTTGTGTAATATATACTGCAATAGCATTGAATTTAATAAATGACATGAATATTGAAGAAGCTATTAATAAAGCATTAAAAGACTCTTTCAATTATTATAAAAATGAAAAAGAGATTAATAATTACAAAAGAATATTTGACTCTAATTTTAAAAAACTAAATGATACAAAAATAGAAAGTAGCGGATATGTTGTACATACATTAGAGGCTTCTATATGGGTATTATTAAATACTTCAAATTATAAGGACGCGGTATTAAAAGCAGTTAATCTGGGAAATGATACTGATACTACTGCGGCAGTTACTGGAGGGCTTGCTGGTTTATATTATAGTATAGACAATATTCCAACTAATTGGATTGATATTTTAATTAATAAAGAATTGATAATAAATATTTGCTATAAATTTTTGAAATAATTATATTTATTGGAATTAAGATGACAAGAACTAATTTTTCTATAATATACAAAATAATAATTATTATAATTGGTACTTTTGCAGTGCTTCATGGATTTTTCTATGATAATTTTAAGCTTGATATAGAAACTGCATATTATTTTACATATCAAAGTAATATACTTGTAATAGTTTATTTTATTTTGGATATTTTTACTATTATAAATAAAAAAGAAACATTTTATCCAAGATTTAAAGGTGCAGTTACAATGTCAATAACTGTTACATTTTTAGTATATCATTTTTTATTAAGTCCTACAGCTGATAAATATGAAGGTTTGTCATATATAAGAAATTTAATAGTTCATTATATAGTTCCAATTATGACTATTTTTGATTATATAATTTTTGATAAGAAAGGAATTTATAAAATAATTGATCCTCTGCTTTGGCTTATAATTCCATTTGTATATTTTGCTTTTATACTTATAAGGGCTAGAATAGGAAGTCCTTTTTCTGATGGAAGTTATTATCCTTACTTTTTTGTTGATATAAATAAATATGGACTTAAAACGGTATTAAGAAATGTATTTTTTATAACTTTATTTTTTGCTTTATTGGGTTATATAGAATATTTTATTGACAGATTTTTTAATAAGCTGTTTAGTAAACATAATAAATAATTTTTAAAGTGCCTGATTAAAAGCCGTAATCAAGCACTTTAATATTACTTAATTTTATTTATTAAATTCATTAGATATGGCATTAATTATATCTATTATTTTTGCAGCCATATTTTCAGGAGTTTTTACTTTATTGATAAATAAAACATGTGCATAATAAAATCAATTACTATGCACAAAAATAAAAAATAATTTGTTTATAAAGCTGGTGAATGATACCCTTTGTTAGGACCATTTGGATGTTTAATACAATGTCCATTTGTTAATGAAGCTATTGTATGATACTTATTTCCGCAATATTTACAGAAATAATCTGATTTTTCTCCGCCTTCATATAGTTTATGCTTTCCTTTATTTGGGCCATCTGGATGTTTGATACAAGCTCCTCCTGTAAGAGCACCTATTGAAGAATATATTGTTCCGCAGTATTCGCAGTAAAAATTTTGAGCCATATAAAGCCTCCTGTATTTAATATTTATTTTATGATTATTAACATAGCATATTACTATGACAAAAATTGTCATATAATTTTGCTTTTATAAAAAAGTGATAAAAAAATTAAAAAAAATTCTTCTATTAAATTTATATTCAAAAAAGCGTCAAAATTTGTCATACCTACAGATTATAATTAAATTAAAAATTTAAAAGGATATAATCTTATGGAAGAATTAAACAGACAAAATAAAAAATATATTATACAAGATAAAAACGATTACTATTCTACTAAACATTCATTAAATTATTTTTTAGAAGAACTTGATAAACTTATAAAGAAAAATAATATAGAAATAAAAGAAGAAGATAAACTCATAATAAATGATCATCATAATTGTTCAGTATATACTTTTATAAGAGTATTAGAAAAATATTTAATAAGAATTAACTTTGAACAGTTTGTGCATCCAGACCCAGAAACTCAGAAAGATTTATTGGATTGGGGTGAATATAAATGTTTATTAGAAAAGGATAAATTTCCAGATATTTATGAAGAGTATCATAATGATAAATTTCCTATACTAGATGATGAGTTTTCAGAATTGCATGTATATTCAGAGCCTAGTGAAGAAAATAATTTTATTGGAGGCTATGAACTATTAATTCCTTCTTGGCATTATGAATATGATGATGGCGAGTACAGAGATTTTATAGAAAAAGAAGATGATAAAAAATATGCTAAAGAAGAGATGATTTCTGAAAAATATAGGAAAAATGGAGTTATATATTTTGAAACTAAAGAATTAGTTGATGAGTTTTTTGAAAGTGGGGAAGTTGATTCAAGAAGATGGTATATGGAATGGGGAAGCGAAAATAAAAATGAAGCAATGAAGTATTTTGACGAAAGGCTTGATAAACATTGGGAAGAAGAATACCAAAGAGAATTGGATAAATACAATATCACAGATGATGATGACTGTATGAAAACTTATATTATATATGATGAAGAAGATATTGATTATTATTTTGAAAATAGAGATTTATTTTCATTTCCATTTTTTATAACAGGATACAATGAATTATTTGAGCATTTTTATAAAAAGCTGATGAAAGACAGGGAAGAAGTTAATAATTCTATAAATGATGATATAAAAGAGAAATGCGACAAACTATTATATGATTATATTTTGGGTTACAGTCCTAATCATAGATTTGCTCCTAATAAAGCCCTTTATGTATTAAAAGAATATATCAAAGAAAATTACAAAGATAATTCCAAAGAGTATATTGATTTGGCTTTAAGATATATTATGAATTATACAAGACATTTAGACAGGGATAAACTTATAGAAAGATATTATAAAGGTGATAAGAGATTTTTATATAAGCTGTAATTATTTATACTTATTTATTATTTAAAAACCTCCCGTGAAGCCGTTTTTTGTACCTCTATACAATTAAAAAATAATAAAAATACAGGAGCTATACTATGAAAAAATCATACACTTTAGAAGAAATTGAAAAATATCTTTATGTATTAAAAAAATATATAAAAGAAAATTAGAAAGATATTTAAAAGGCTATAAGATATTTTTATATAAGCTGTAATCATTTATACTGATTTATTATTTAAAAACCTCCCTTGAAAGCCGTTTTTTGTACCTCTATATAATTAAAAATAATAAAAATATAGGAGCTACACTATGAAAAAATCATACACTTTAGAAGAAATTGAAAAAATTATTGATGAAAATGAAAGAGGAGTTAATAAAAATAAAGATGAAAATGAAGATATAATACAAATTTTAGATGAGAAAAAATATATAGCAAAAATACTAGAAGAATACTTAAAAAAAGATAGTCAAAATATAAAGTTAATGCTTCTTCTTGCTAAGGTATATAATAGTATTTATCAGTCAGAAGAAGCTATTAGAATATTAAAGAGAGTTGTTAAATTAGATGCTTATGATGATAAAAATTGGTTTTATTTATCATATTCTTATTACTGTATAGGTGAACATAAAAAGGCATTAATAAATATTAAAAAAGCTATAGGAATAAATGATAATGACTATATCTATTTTTATATATTAGGCTTCATTTATACTCGTATGAGTAAACATAATGATGCATTTTATAATTATCAAAAGGCTTCAAATATTAATAATACATCTATTTCATCAGAAGTTTTATCTTATGGAGTTAATTTAATATTAAAAACATGTTTAAAATTAAAAAAACATAAATATGCTGTAGATTTCCTTAAAAGATTGATTAGTATCTATAATAATGATGAAACTTTATGTGTATTGGGAGAAGCTTATTTAGAAAATGAAGAATATGATAATTCAATAAAATGCTTCAATGAAATATTAGAAAGAAATAATAAGTCATATTTTCATTGTATGCATTCTGCTTTTGATTCTTTGATTCTTGTCTATACAAAAATAAAAGAATATAGAAAGCCTGTAGAGTTATATAAAAAATATATAAAAGAAGATACATCTATAGCATATAGGTTTTTCAAATTTACTACAGGATTCAAAGAAATTGATAATTATGAGTATTGTATTAAAGCGTATAATGAGCTTATCGAAGAAGAACCTCATAAAATAGTTTATTATGAAGGGTTATCAGGTGTGTATGAATTTATTTTTGATTTGAATAAAGCTATAGAAGTATGTGAAGATTGTATTAAGAAAAATAATAGTTTTGATTATGATTTTTATTATGATCTAGGCTTTTTATATTATAGAACAAAACAGTACGATAAAGCTATTGAATATTATATTAAAGCTGTAAACATAATGGATGCTGATAATAATAATAACAGAATTTTTCTGAATATAGCTGATATATATTGTTATAAAATGAATAAATTTAATGAGGCATTAGAATATTATAATAAAGCTATACATTTAGATGATGAAAATATTATACGTTGTTATGAGGGAATTATATATGTGTTTAATAAATTATCAAGATTTGAAGAGAGAGATATTTTAATTTCAAAGATAATAGAACTTTATAAAAAAGAGAGTATAGAATATTATCTTGAAGAGACTGCCGATTTATATGCTAAAATTGATGAAGATGAGAAGTCTTTATCATATTATGAAAAATATTATATAGAAAATCCAGAAGATATATATGTCTTAGAAACAATTTCAGAAATTTATAAGAAAATAAATCAGCCTGACAAAGCAAAAGAATACTATAACAAATATACAGAACTTCTTAAAAAACGTTTTGCTGAAGATCCTAAATATATTAAACGTTTAAGAAAATTAGCAAAATCATTTTTAGAAAATGAAAATAATATAGAAATAGATTTAGAAAAAAGAATGAAAGCTGTAGGAGATATATATAAAAGAGTTTTAATATTAAACCCTAATGATCATGAAGCAAATAAATTTTTCAATAAGTAAAATTTATTTTGTATTATCTATTTCAAGCTTAATAAATAAAATATAGGAGCTATACTATGAAAAAAATATATACTTTAGAAGAAATCAAAGACTTAATAAATAGAAAAATAAATAATGATATCATTTATAATGATGCTGATACAGTTTATTATGAAATAGATGCATATAAGGCATTAAAAGAATATTCAGAAAATGATCCTGATAATAAAGAATTATTATTTATGTTAGGATTAATGGAATATGACAGAAATTATATAGAAGAAGCAGAAAAAATATTTGCAAGACTTTTAGATGTAAATTATCAAAAAGATAAAGTTATGTATTATCTTGCTTCGTTATATTATGAAGATTCAAGTATGTTTCATTTTTCTGCTAAAATCAATATAGAAGAGATATGCAAATTAATAGAAAATGCTATTGAATTAAATAATAATGATTCTGAGTATTGGTACTTGTTGGGAGGCATAAATTTATACACTAATAAAGATTATAATAAAGCTCTATACTATTATAAAAAGGCTTATGAAATAAATCATAGTGAAATAATAAAAAATCATAAAGAAAAATATTATTACACATTGGGAAAAGTGAATTTATATTTAGGAAACTATGATGATGCAATAGAAATTTTTCAAAAAACTATAAAAGATTTTAGAGAATCAGAATATTTTAAATATTCAATATCCCGTGATGAAGAAGCTAATTATATACATTATTTAGGATTAAGCTATGAAAAAAATGGACAATATGATGAAGCTATAAAAAGTTATAAAAAATCATGGAGTATTTATCAAAACAGTTGTATCGATATTGAATCTGACAGAAATAGAGAGCATATAATAAAATCCATATATGATTTGTATAAAAAGATTGGCAAAAATAGAGAAGCTATTCGATTTTTAAAAGCAAGTATTTTATACGATATATCATATCCTTTAAAAATTATACCTTCAGATATAGAAGAAAAAGATTTTAAAGGAAGTGATGCTTATAATGATATAGTTCAGGCATATACTTTAAGAATCGAAGAAAGGAGCTTTCATAACATGCAATATATTATGCCATGCCGAGAAGAGCTTGCTGATTTTTATAAAACATATAAAGAGTATGATAAAGCTGAAGAATTGTATAAAATAATATCTATAGAAAGTTATAAAAATATAGCTAGAATGTATGCAGAAGATGAAAACTATGATAAGGCAATAGATACATATAAAACTATCATAAAAATATATCCTGATGATGATTCAAGTTACTATTCTGACATTGCCTATATTTATGAGAAAATAAAAAACTATGAAGAGGCTATTAATTATTATAATAAGTCTTTTGAAAAAGGAAATCTTGGCTGCAGCAGAAGAATTGCTGAACTTTATGAAAATATAAATGAATATAGTAAAGCTATATACTTTTATACAAAATATATTGATTTTTCTAAAAATGATTTTTATGTATTAAAAAATATTGCCAATTTATATAATAAACTCAATGATATAGAAAATAGAAATTTGTATTATGAAAAATATCTTGAAATACTAAAAGGCTTTATAAAAGTTGAATATGATGAATATGATACAAAAGAAGATTTAGAAGAAATAGAAAGTATTTATTTGGAAATTGGAGAGAAAGGAAAATTATTAGAGGTTTATGATATAGCTATAAGAGTATTTAGAGAAAAATTAAAAAAATATGGAGAATGCTATCGTATTTATCAATATCTTGGTGATATATATTTAAAAATTGATGATAAAGAAAAGTCATTAGAAAATTATAATAAATCTATAGAATTATTAACAAAGAAAATAGATGAATATAGAAATATATCAAAATTAGATGTATATAAAAAAATTGATTTTCATTATATTAGGTATCTATCTAATTTAGCTTTATTGTTTGAGAAAGTTTCAAGAGATGATGAGTACATTCCTATTTATGAAGAGCTTATAAAAATATATGAAGATAAAATGACAGATGATGTTGAGCATGTATTCTATTTAAAAACTGTTGCAGAGTTCTATATGAAATTAAATCAAAAAGATAATGCTTTAAAAATGTATGAAAAAATTTTAGAAAGAGATGCGGATAATGATGAGGCAAAAGAAAAAATTAGATGCATTAAATTAGAACAATAATCATATTTTTATGGAGAATAAAAAATGGAAAATAAAAATTATAAAAATTATACAATAGAAGAAATAAAATACTTAATAAATAAAGGTATAAATAATGAAGATATTGAAGAAGATGATGAGTATTGTTATAAAGAATCTGAAAAAATAATAAAGAAACAGTTAAAAAATGATGTTAATAATAAAGAATTATTATTTTTATTAGGATTAGTTCAGTATGGTATTTACTCTTCTAGTGGAGATGAAGGAAAATCAATAGAAACATTTAAAAAACTTTTGAGATTAGATTATGAAAAAGATAAAGTTTTATACTATTTAGCGGTATTATATTATTATAATAAACCTAATAGTAAAATATTAATTAAAAAAATTATTGAATTACTGGAAAATGCCATAGAATTAAATGACAGAGATTCTGAATATTGGTACTTACTTGGTAGAACATATTTTTATCATATAAAAGATTATGATAAATCTATATTCTGTTATAAAAAAGCCGCTGAAATAAATTATACAGAAACAATGTATAATAGTAAAAAATATTATCATTATGAATTAGGAAAAATAAATTTGTATGTAGGAAGCAATATAGATGCTATAAAAAATTTGAAAAAGGCTATAGATAATTTTGACTATAGCTATAACCTTTCTGATGCTTGGTATTATTTAGGATTGAGTTATGAAAAAAATAATCAATATGATGAAGCTGTAAAAAGTTATGAAAATGCATTGTATATTAATGCAGACACCAGATTAGACGATTATTTTTACGGCAGTCTTTACACGGTAAAATCATTGTACGATTTATATAAAAAGTTAGGTAAAAATGATGAAGCAGTATATGCATTAGAAAATAGTATAGAAAAAGATTCATATATTCCATTTTATTTTATACCTTTTCCTAATAGAAAAGAAGAATATAAAAATTTCAAAGGAAGCGAAATTTACAATGATATAGTCAAAGCATATACTAATGTTATAAAAAATAATTCGTATAATGCAGAAGGTTATATACATCAATTATCATATTTCTATGAACTATACAAAGAATATGATAAGGCTATAGAATTATATAATAAAATATCTAAAGATAGTTATGAAAATATAGCTACAATATATGAGAAAACTAAAAATTATTATAAGTCAATAGATATATATAAAATGCTTATAAATATGTATCCAGATGATGCTTCAAGTTACTATTCTAATATTGCCTATATTTATAAAAAAATAAAAAATTATGAAGAAGCAATTAATTATTATAGAAAAGCTATAGAAACTGATAGTAAAAATACAGACTATTATATTAATATTGCTGAAACTTATGAAAAGATAAAAAATTATGAAGAAGCCGCCAATTATTATAATAAGACTATAGAACTTTATAATGGGCCATGCAGATATTATAAAAAATTGGCAGAAGCTTATAAAAATATTGGAAAATATGAAAAGGCAATAGAAGCATATAAGGAATATTTAAAGATAGTTAATAATGAGCATGAGGTTTCATTTTTATATACAGTATGCTTTAAATTAAATACATTAAAAAATATTGCTCATTTATATGATAAGTTAAATGATATAGAAAATAGAAATCTCTATTATGAGAAAGCTATTGAAAGATGTGGAGAACTTATAAAAAAGTATAAATCTTATAAAAAAATGTATTTAGAAGAAATGGCTGATATTTATATGAAAATCGGATGCAAAGAAGAAGCATTTGAAATATATCATGATTTAATAAAAAAGTATGATAAAGAAATATTAAAAAATAAAAAGGACTATGAGCTTTTAGAAAAACAGGGTGACTTATATGTCAAAATTGATAATAAAGAAAAAGCATTTGAAATATACAATAAAGCTATAGGGCTTTGTCTCAAAAAAATAGAAAGATTTAAAAAGACAAAAATATCAGATACAGATGAAGAATATGAAGATAAAATAAGTTTTTGTATGGAAGATTTATCATATTTAGCATTATTCTATCAAAAAGTTTCAAGATATGAAGAATCTAATCTTGCCTATGAAGAGCTTATAAAAATATATGAGGAAAAAGTAACAGATAGTGAGGATAGTATATTTTATTTAGAATCTATTGCAGAGCTTTATATAAAATTAAATAAAGAAGACGATGCTTTAAAAACATATAAAAGAATTTTAGAAATAGATAAATATAATGATGCAGCAGATAAAATAAAAGATATACAATCAGGAAATAAAATAATAACCGCCAATATATTTAAACTATCTCATAGAAAATATATTCAACATGGTCAAACAGAAATGGTATTAAAAAAGTTTTGTATTTAGATGTCATTTACTGTCATAATATTAATAATTTTTTATTAGAATGAAAATAATTTTAAGGAGAATAAAAAATGCAAAATAAAAATTACACTTTAGAAGAAATTGAAAATATAATAAACAAAGAGTGTTCTTATGAAGTTGATGAAACTGATTCAACTGAAGCAGATGACAAGTTAGATAATAATGAAAATATAATTGATCAAGTTATAGAAGTACTAAAAGAGTATATTAAAAAAGATAAAAATAATGTAAAAGCTTTAACTCTATTAGGAAGAGCATATTATTCTAATCGAGATAATAAAAAAGCAGAAAAGCAGTTTAGAAAAGCTTTGTTAATAAACCCTAATGATGATAAAGCATTATACTATACAGCAGTCAATTATCTATATAATTTTAGAGGAAATGAAAAATATAATGAAGCATTAAAACTTATTAAAAAGGCTATAGAATTAAATGCAAATGATTCAGCATATTGGCATCTTTTAGGATATATTAATCGGGAAAATAAAAATTATTATGCGGCAATAGAGTATTCTGAAAAAGCAGTTAAGTTAAATAAAAGTTATGTTGTTGATGATGGTAATTATATGGAATATTATCTTACTGTGATAGGAGAATCATATTTTAAATTGGGTAAATATGATGAAGCAATAAAAGTGTTTAAAGAAATAATAAAACTTCCTCGACATGATCAAAGCGATTTTATGTATTTAGGATTATCATATTTTGCGAAAAAAGAATATGATAAGGCAATAGAAAATTATGAGAAAGTATTAGAAATTCATCCTTCTTGTGATTATATTGAAAATACTAGTGCAATAAATGCATTAGCTAAATCTTATATGGCTTTAGGAGAGTATCAGAAAGGTATTGATGCATATAAAGAATATATTAAAAAACATGAATGGCGTTGGATAAGATATCTATATAATAAAGATATTGAAGATTATAAATATTTGATAGAAGCATTTAATCAGCTTATAGATGAAGAGCCTAGTAATTTTGAATATTATGATGGATTAGAAACTATATATTCTTATGATTTGAGAATATCTGATAAAGCGGCTAATGTACTTGAGAAATATTTACTAAATAATACTGATAATATTAAACATCAAGTTTATGGAACTCTGGCTCATTTATATGAAGAGATTTATAGATATGATAAAGCTATTGAAATGTGTAATAAACTTATGGAAATTAATGATTTTGATAGTTATTATTATTCTCTTTTAGGACATATTTATCAAGAAATTAAAAATTATGATAAGGCTATAGAGATGTACGAAAAATATTTGAATTTTGAATGCAGAAGCAGTGGAAATGTTTATTGTAATATGGCAAAATTATTGGATTTATATGAGCAGGTTTCAGAAATGGATAAAAGAGATTTATTTATTAATAAAGCTCTTAATTATTATATTGATAATAATAAGTATATTAATGCTGCCAAGTTATATCTGCATATAGGCGAAAAATATAAGGCTATTGAATATTATCAAAAATATATAAATTTATTAGATGATAATAAAAAATATAAGTATGATTTTACATCTATTGCAGAAATTTATGAAAGCTTGGGAGAAAAGGAAAATGCAGAAGAATATTATAAAAAAGCAATAGAGATTTATGAAAATAAAAAAGATAAAAATTATTGGGATTTAGAGAGTATAGGAGATTTATATAATTCTATAGGTAATAAAAACAAAGCTATTGAAGCATATAAAAAAGCTATAAAACTTGAAATAAAAAGTGCTAGTTGTATGTTCAGAAGAGAAAACATATGGGAGAGAAAAGAATTTAAAGGTTATTATTCAAGAAAGATAGGCGATTTATATATGAAAATAGATAATAAAAATAAGGCATTAAAGTGCTATAAACATGCTGTTTCATTAGAACCTAATCGTGAAGAGTATTATATATCAATTGCTAAAGTTTATAATGATATTAATGAAAAGGACTTGTCAAAAGAATATTATAAAAAGGCTATAGATATTGATAAAAAATATTTTGAGACTCGTCCATATAGATGTGATACTTTAAAAGAAATGGCTGAATTATATTTAAAAATTGATGATAAAGAAAATGCCAAAGAATGTTACAAAAAAATTTTAGAAATCAATATTTATGATGATGAAGCAAAAGAATGTTTAGAAAAATTGAATATATAAAATTTTTGACAATTATATTTTTGTTAGTATAATAAAATATGTACATAATAGACTTGCTGTAAAGCTAATATTATAAAACATTATTTTTAAGAAGTTTTGCTGCAAGTCTAATATTTAAAATAAAGTATTGGATTTTATTATGGATTTTTATGATAATACTTACCCATCTAAAAGAAATGTAGTTTTTGGAAAAAATATAGTTTCTACAAGCAATATATTAGCTTCTCAGGCAGGACTTGAAATATTAAAAAAAGGAGGAAATGCTATTGATGCGGCAATTGCAACTGCAGCTGCACTTACAGTTGTTGAGCCTACTTCAAACGGTTTGGGAGGCGATGCTTTTGCTATAATAAATTTTGAAAATAATTTATATGCTATCAATGGAAGCGGATTTTCTCCAAAGAATTTAGATGTTGATAAAATATTATCGCTTAATCTTGATCAAATGCCTACTTACGGACTTTTACCTGTAACTGTTGGAGGAATACCAGCAACTTGGGCAACACTTGTAAAAAAGTTCGGAAAATTAAAACTTATAGATGTACTTGAACCTGCTATTAGATATGCTAATGAAGGTTATGCAGTTCAGCCTCAAGTGGCTCTCGATTGGAAAGAATCTTATTATACATATTTAAAAGAATCTGATAAATTAAAAAAAGAAGAGTTCAGATATTGGTTTGATACCTTTACCTTTAATGGCAGAACTCCGGAACTTGGTGAAATAGTTAAACTTCCATATCATGCCAAAACTTTAGAAGATATAGGAAACACAAATGCAGAATGTATTTATAGAGGAGAGTACTCTGAAAAGATAGATGCATTTATGAAGAAGTATGGAGGATATTTATATAAAGAAGATTTAAACGAATATTATCCTGAATTTGTTACTCCTATAACAACCAATTACAGAGGATACGATATTTATGAGATACCTCCTAACGGACATGGCATTACAGTATTAATGGCTTTAAATATTCTATCTCATTTTGATTTAAAAGATTTGACACCATTAGAAAGTACTCATTATAAAATAGAGGCATTAAAATTGGCATTCATAGACACAAAAAAATATGTTGCTGATATTTATCATATGAAAACTTCTATTGAAGAAATGCTTTCAAAAGAATATGCTATGAAAAGGGCTTCATTAATAAGAATAAATAAAGCATTAGAACCTATAAATCATATATTCTCATCAGGCGACACTGTGTATCTAGCAACTGCAGATAGTGAAGGAAATATGGTTTCTTATATACAAAGTAATTACTGTGCATTCGGTTCTGGTATAGTTATTCCAGAAACAGGAATAGCGTTACAAAATAGGGGAGCTAATTTTTCACTAGACCCTAATTCAGATAATTTTATAGCCCCACATAAAAAGCCTTATCATACAATAATACCGGCATTTATATGTAAGGACTCAAAACCTTATGCAGCTTTAGGTGTTATGGGAGCTTTCATGCAGCCTCAGGGACATTTACAGGTTATGAGTAATTTAATAGATCATAATTTAAATCCTCAAGCGGCATTAGATAAACCTAGATGGCAATGGGTAGGGGAGAAGAATATTGAATTAGAATATAATTTTGATGATATATTATTTTCAGAGCTTTCATCATTGGGGCATAATATTACTAAAAAGCCTCATATTACAAATTTCGGATATTTCGGACGCGGACAAGTTATACTAAATAATTATAATAATGTTTATTGTGCAGGATGCGATGGAAGAACAGATTCTGGAATTGCAGCATTTTAAAATATAATTATAAGTCTGTTTTTTATATTAAAGCAGTAGAGAATTTTTATTTAATTTATAATAGCAAGCCTTTAAATTAATAAAGACTTGCTTTTATATTTTGGAGATATCATTTTTTGTCTGGAAAAATTACGCCTTTTTTGAGTATAATATTTGCATATATTTCAAGTTCGCTTGTAGCTACAATAGCATAAACATTTTTACATCTGTCATAATAAGCAAATCTCTCCAAATATTCATAATTTACTTTTTGATGTTTTCCTATGATGTCTTTATATTTAGCCCATACATCAGGTTCCCTTCCAAAATCAGCATTAGGCTGCATCAATACAACAGGGCTTTCTACAAAAGTATCTAAAGGAAATAAAGGCATGATTGCTTTTAAAACTGTAGGTATATCTATACCATCAAGTCTTATTATTTTTTTTGCATTATAATCATAAGAAGGAAAATTTCCATCAGCGAATAATATTTCACTTCCATGACCCATTTCACATAATATTTTTAATAGTTCAGGAGAAACAACAGGATCTATTCCTTTTAACATATTTAAATCCTTTAATTTAATTTTAATAAAAATCCCATTTAATATTGTTACATATTAAATGGGATCAAAAAAGATTGTATATTGTTACCTAGTTACTTTTCCAAATAAAGGTCCAAAATGTTTACAAGCTCTGAAATCAGCACCTTCTAAATCTTTTGTACCAAATGCTTTCCAAGCTTTAGGTCTAAATATTCTATCTTCACTAACATTATGCATGCTTACAGGTATACGTAACATAGAAGCTAATGTAATTAAATCAGCACCTATATGTCCATAAGCAGCAGCACAGTGGTTAGCACCCCAATCATTCATTACAGAATAAACGTCTTTGAAAGAGTCTTTACCTGTAAGTATAGGAGCAAACCAAGTAGTAGGCCAAGTAGAGTCAGTTCTTTTGTTAATAGGATCAAATATACTATCATCAATATTAACAGCATAACCTTCAGCTACTTGAAGTACAGGACCATAACCTTTAACTAAGTTAAGTCTGATTATAGTCATTGGCATTTCACCTTTAGTTAAGAAAGTAGATGAGAATCCGCCTCCTCTGAAATATTCTCTGTTAGCAGGAGAGAATTGAGTTGCATCAAGACATTTTTTAGCTTCTTCTTCAGTGATATTCCAGAATTCTTTTAAAGCAGGATTTCCATTAACTTTTTCTTCACCAGTCCAGTCTAAAGATGCAGCACCTGAATTGATTAAGTGAATAATACCGTCTTTAGCTTTTCCAGTAAGTTCTTTTCCTGTAACTCTTTTAACTGCTTCAGGACTCCAATAAGTTCTAACATCAGCAAATAATTGAGATTTACAAGTTAGTAAATGAGCGAATAACATAGAAAGACCATTCAAAGAGTCATTTTCAGTAGCAACAACATAAGGTTCTCTTATACCGTTCCAGTCGAAAGATGAGTTAAGAATAGCTTCAGCAAAGTCGCCGTTAGGCATATAGTCAGTCCAATGTCTTTGACCTTGGAAACCGCCAACTATAGCATTATGACCTTGTGCTTCTTCTATATATCCCATTTCAGCTAATTTAGGATTGCCTACCATTAAATCACGCATAATCATAGCCATTTTAATAGAAGTAGCCCATTCTTTTTCTTTCTCTTCATCAGAAGCTTTTACTTTATTGTTATCAGCACCAAATTTGCATTGTTTAGCCCATTCCCAAGCTTTTTTGAATTCTTCTTTATCATAGATTTCTAATTCTAATCTTCTTTTGATTTCACTCATATCTACGAATTCAGTTCTCATTCCTAAATAGTCAAGTAAGAATTCAGCATCAACCATAGAACCCATAATACCCATAGCAACATAACCCATACTTATGTATGATTGATCTTTCATAGTAGCAACAGCAAGACCAGCTCTTACGAATCTAAGTATTTTTTCTTTAACATCATCAGGAACATTTTCATCGCCTGCATCTTGAACATCTTTACCATAGATAGAGAATACAGGAAGTCCTAATTGAGTATGTCCAGCATCAGCAGCAGCCAAGTAAACAGCACCAGGTCTTTCAGTACCATTGAAACCCCAAATTGCTTTAGGTATAGCAGGAGTCATATCAATAGTTTCAGAACCATAACACCAACAAGGTGTAACAGTAAGAGTTAATTTAACATTGTTTTCATCAAATTTTTTCTGACATCTAGCAGCTTCAGCAACTCCACCGATTGTAGTATCAGATATTACGCATTCAACTTTTTCACCGCTAGGATGTTTAATATTTTCTTCTATAAGTTTTGCAGCTATTTTAGCCATATTCATAGTAGTGTCTTCGAGAGATTCTCTAACACCATTTCTTCTACCATCTATAACAGGTCTAATACCTACTTTTGGTAAATTATTTTGCATTCTAAACATAATTAATTAAAAATCCTCCTTAATTTAAATTATTCGTATAATAATTTAGCTATTTCTGGATCATCTATATTTGTACTATCATACCATTTAGCACCAGTGTCAACATTAGCAACAGATTCACCTTTAGAAGCTTTGTAAGCTAAAGTAACAGCTTGGAAACCAATGCTGTAAGGGTCTTGAGTAACAGAACCTTTTATTATACCGCTTCTTATAGCATCTAATTGAGGTTTTCCAGAGTCAAATCCCATAGCTATTAAATCACCGCCATCCTGAGCATCGCCAACTATAGTGTTAGCAGCACCAGCTTCAGCACTTTTGTATACTACTAAGAAACCTCTAGCCATAGCTTCATTAGATAAATATATACCTAAGCAGCTTTTTCCTCTTAAAGCATTAACTTCATTAGCTATATCAGCTTCATTTTGAGTAGTAGGAACTATAACTTGTAAAGTGTATTTTCCAGCAGTAGTAGCATCACCGTCAGCTAATTCAGTAAATCTTTTTACGAAACCTTCAGCTCTTCCTATACCAGTATCAGAGTTATCTAATTGAAGTACAGCAATTTTAGCTTTATTAGCAGCAGTGAAAGTAGCTATTCTTGTTTTTAAAGCTTCAAACATTTTATCAGCAACTATAGCAGCAGCAGCTCTGTTGTCAGTAGAAGCAGTAGCAAGTACAGCACCTTGAGCTTGATCAGGTAATATACCAGAGTCAAAACCGATTAAAGGTATATTTTTTTCTTTTATTCTTTTAATTTGTTCAGTGAAATCTCCTGTTACAGCAGCAAAAGCTATAGCATCAGGTGATTTGTTAATTTCACTATCCAATAAATCCTGCTGTATTTTTGAGTCAGACTCAGTTTCAGGACCTACAAAGCTAATTTTTACACCATTTTGTTTAGCAGCAGCTTCAGCACCGTCTCTAACAGTTACCCAGAACTTGTGCTGGAATCCTTTGGAAACAACAGCTATATAAGGCTCTTTGTTGCCGCAGCTTGCCAACATAACTGTTAATCCTATTAAAGTAGTAGCTAGTAATAAAATTCTTTTCATTTTATTCTCCTTTTTTAAGTTGTTTTTATTTTAATTTTTTCTTTTCTTCTATTAAGCTATTAATTTTTGATTGTATTTCTGATATCTCTTTAGAATAATCTTTACCGCTGTCTGATATCATATAATCAATTTTTATTCTAAAGGCTTCTATTTCTTCTTCAAGTTGTTCTCGTCTTTCTTTTTTACATCTACTTTTTTAACTTTATTAGACATTTTTATTCTGTAAACGTCTATAAGAACCGCTATAATAACTACTATACCTATAGTGAAGTATTGGAAGAACTGTTCAACACCAACTGAAGGAAGTCCTACTTTTAATACTGACATTATATATACACCGATTATTGTACCTATTATAGAACCAACACCGCCTGAAAGAGAAGTACCTCCTATAACTACAGCAGCAATGGCATCAAATTCATAACCTTGACCTGCTCCAGGGCTTATGCTTGAATAACTAGCAGCAAAAGTTAAACCCCCTATACCGCAGAAGAAACCTGATATTGTATATGCTATTATTTTCCATTTATTAGTTTTTATACCTGAAAGTCTTGCAGCTTCTTCATTACTACCTAAAGCAAATATATATCTTCCCACTATTGTTTTAGTCAATACCAATACTGATATTATAGTGAATATGGCTAGCATAATAAATCCGGAAGGGAAATTTGATTCTGTAGCATTGAATAATACTCTGAACCAACCATAATCTGGATCTGTTATAGTAGGGTAGTATATAGTTTGAGATTTTGAAACTATACCAGATAAACCTTTAGTAACCATAAGCATACCTAATGTTGCTATAAACGGAGGCAAATTGAAATATGAAATTAAAAATCCGTTTATAAATCCTCCCAAAGTAGCCACTGCTATAACTATAATAAGTATAGCCCACATAGGAACTTTAAAATTAGTTATAAGCACACCGCCAACCATTGCAGCAAACAGAGATAACGAACCAATTGACAGATCTATACCGCCTGTTATTATAACAAATGTTACTCCTATAGCTAAAAAACCGATAAAATATGAGTTTCGTAATATTAATGAAAATGTATCGAATGTAAAAAAGTTTCTTCCTGCTATAACAAAAAATACATACAATATAAGAAGTGCTACTACAGTAAGAAATTTTTGTAATCCATTTTTCTTTAAATATATTAATGAATTTCTAACTTTTCTCCTCATTTTAGCCTTAAAGCATAGTTTTCCAGTAAAAGTGTTAGTTTCAATATTATACATATACCTCTCCAATTATTATTTTTTATATTTTTATATGATATTATTCTTATCTCATAGTAGCATATTTCATAATATCATCTTGAGTAGTTCCTTTTATGTCTAATTCGCCTGTTTTTTTACCTTCAGACATAACTAATATTCTGTCACTCATTCTTAATATCTCTACTAAGTCAGAGGAAATCATTATTATAGATTTGCCCATAGAAACTAATTTTTCCATAAGGTTATAGATTTCACTTCTAGCACCTACATCTATTCCTCTTGTAGGCTCATCGAATATTAATACTTTGCATTCTTTTATAAGCCAATTAGCTATTACTACTTTTTGCTGATTACCACCTGATAGGTTTTTTACTAATTGATCTATGGAAGGAGTTTTGATATTTAAAGATTGTACTTCTTCTTCAGCGATGTTTTTTACTTTTGAATTTTGTACCATAAGCATATTTGAAAATTTATCATAGTTACCCATCATCATATTTTCAAATACAGGAAGTCCTAATGCTAAACCATATCTTTTTCTATCTTCAGAAAGATAACCTATACCGCTTTTTATAGCATCAACTGGTGATTTTATTGAAACTTCTTTTCCTTCAACGAATATTTTTCCGCTTTCAAATTTATCTGCTCCGAAAATAGCTCTTGCTGTTTCTGTTCTTCCAGCTCCCATAAGTCCTGCAAATCCTAAAATTTCTCCATGTTTTAAAGAGAAACTTACATCTTTTACTACACCCGGTACAACTAAATTTTCTACTCTTAATATTTCTTTAGCATCTTTTGCTACTTTACTTTCAGTTTTAGGTGTTTCATATATAACACGTCCAACCATTAGATTAACTATTTCATCTTTATTTGTTTCTTTAGTGATTTTTGTATCTATATATTCACCGTCTCTTATTACAGTTATTCTGTCAGATAATATAAATAATTCATCTAATCTATGAGAAATATATACTATTGATACGCCTGTTATTTGTAAGTCTTTAATTATTCTAAAGAGTTCTTTTGTTTCTGATTCTGTTAATGCAGCAGTAGGCTCATCTAATATTAATATTTTAGAATTGTGAGTCAATGCTTTTGCTATTTCTACTAATTGCTGTTTTCCAACAGTTAGAGATCCTATTTTAGCAGCCGGATTTATATCAACATTCATACCTTCAAATATTTTTCTTGCTCTTTTTATCATCAATTTATCATCTATCAATCCAAATTTATTTAAAGGTTCATGTCCTATGAATATATTCTGTGCTACAGTTAAATGATTCATTAAATTTAATTCCTGATGCACTATTGATATACCATTTTCTTCAGCTTCTTTAGGTCCAGATACTTCTAAAGGTTTTCCGAAATATTCTATAGTTCCAGCATCTTTTTTGTATATACCGGATAGAATTTTCATAAGTGTTGATTTACCTGCTCCATTTTCTCCTATTAAAGCCAAAATTTCGCCTTTTTCTAAAGAGAAATTGAAATTTTTCAAAGCATAAACACCTTTGAACCTTTTTTCAATACCTGTCATTTTTAATATTACATTATCACTCATAAGAATAAATTAATCCTTAAGTTTTAAATTTTTATTTATATTCTATATTCTAGTAAAAAAAAAAGACATAATCAATATCATATTGTTTTTTTTGAATCAAAAATGAAATAAATTTCATTTTTTTATTTTTTATAGTTTTGTTTTATTTTTTGTTAAAAAAAACACTTTTTTTATTGAATATGAAACAAAAATGTATTATATTATAAACATATATTTATTATGGTAGGTTATTATGAGTAATAAAGTTTATTCTATAGCTTGCGATTTCGGTTCATCTGGCGGTAAAATATTCTTATCCAAATTTGAAAATGATAAAATGTCTTTGGAAGAAGTTCACAGATTTTCTTTAACTCCTATAAAAATTAATAATTATTATTATACAGATTTTATATATATGTATAATGAACTATTGAAAGGTATTAAAAAAGTTGTAGATATGGGAGTGCAGCCTTCATCTCTAGGTATAAATTCTTGGGGTGTTGATTATGGCTATATAGATAAAAATGGAGAATTGTTATCTAATCCAGTAAATTACAGAGATACTAGAACTATAGATACTATAAAAAAATTAGAGAAAATAGGTTTAGGTGCTAGAGAATTATTTAATATAACTGGTATATCATGCATGCCTTTTAACAGTATAATGCAAATATATGAAGATATACAAGGCAGAGCAGATATTGTAAATAATGCTTCAAAGTTATTATTTACTCCTGATTTATTCGGATATTTTTTGACAGGAAATATTTCATCTGAATATACTATATCTTCAACTTCCCAATTAATAGATGTGAAGAAAAAGGTATGGTCTGAAGAAATTTTGCAAAAAATTCATTTTGATATTAATAAGCTTCCTCCTTTAATTGAAGCTGGTACGAAAAAAGGTTTATTAAAACAAGAGATAGCAGATTATCTGGGATGCAAGCCATTTGATATTATATCTGTTGCTTCCCATGATACTGCTTCTGCTGTATTATCAGCACCTATTTTTGATGATAATACAGCATATTTATCTTCAGGTTCATGGTCTTTGCTTGGAGTGGAATTGAAAGAGGCTGTATTAATTGATGAAGCTTTTGAAAATAACTTCACAAATGAAATGGGTTATAATAATACTATAAGATTCTTAGAAAATATTAATGGACTTTGGACTATACAACTCTTGCAGAAGAAATATCAAATCTCATTTAATGATATGGAGAAATTAGCAAGAGATAATATTAAAGATGAACACAGAATAGATATTAATGATAATAGATTCTATAATCCTAAAGACATAGAAGATGAAATATTATCTTATTATAAAGATACAAATCAGCCTAATGTATCAAAAGATTCAAGAGGTGTTATAATAGCTTCCGTATATAATTCTTTGGCAGAAAGTTATGCTAAATATATTAATAGTCTTAAAAAACTTTTGAATAAAGATATTAAGAAATTATGTATTGTAGGCGGCGGAACTAGAGATAAATTAATATGCGAACTTACTAAAGAAAAAACTAATTTAACTGTTTCAATAGGTCCTATAGAATGTACCGCTACTGGTAATATTTTATCACAATTTAAAGCTTTAGGGGTTTTAAAAGATGTTGAAGAAATGAGAAAATTAGTTATAAATAGTTTTGAAATAAGTGAAATATGATATAGTATTATAAATTATTTATTTTTTTAAGGAGAAAAAATGTCTAAAAATAGTAGAAAAGATTTAGCTAAAAGTATAATAGATGCTTGTTTAAGTATGAGAAAAGATGGAGTTAATCAGGGAACTGCCGGTAATATCAGTCTTAGATATGAAAATGGTATGCTTATTACACCTTCCGGTATGCCTTATGAGATTATGACTCCAGATGATATTGTTTTTGTTGATGAAAATGGTACTCCTGAAAAAGATAAAATACCTTCAAGCGAATGGAGATTCCATTTATCAATACTTAAAGATAATCCTAATTTTAATGCTGTGATACATAATCATGCTATTTATTCTTCTATGGTTTCTATATTAAATATAGATTATATACCAGCTATACATTATATGGTAGGTGTTGCAGGAGGAAATAAAATTCCTTGTGTTAAATACGCTACTTATGGTACTCAGGAATTATGCGACAATATTTCTGAATCTATGAAAGGATATAAAGCTTGTATATTAAAAAATCATGGACTTCTTGCTGCTGATGAAACTTTACCTAAAGCATATCATGTAATGATGGAAGTTGAGAATTTGGCAAGATTATATATGGGAGTAAGAGGAATAGGGGATTATTCAGTTTTATCTGATGCTGAAATGGAAATAGTTTTGGAAAAATTCAAAAACTATGGATTAAATGTTAAGCATAAAACTAAGGATAAACCTAAAACAAAATCTAAAGCAAAAACTAAAAAATAAATTAAATCTTTTAAAGCTATAGAAGATATAATAAAATAAAAAATATAATAGGAGGAATTTTATGGCTAGATATATTTTAAATGAAACAAGTTATTTTGGTATTGGTATAAGAAGCGAGCTTGCTACTGAAATTAAGGCAAGAGGATTTAAAAAAGCATTATTAGTTAGTGATAAAGTTTTGGATTCTTGCGGAGTTCTTAAAAAAGTAAAAGATGTTTTAGATGGTGCTGGTATATCTTATGATACATTTTTAGATATTAAGCAAAACCCTACTATTAAGAACTGTAAAGACGGTTTAGCAAAATATAATGAATCAGGTGCTGATTTCTTGATTGCTGTTGGAGGCGGTTCTGTAATGGACGTTGCTAAAGCTATAGGTATTACAAAAAATAACCCTGATTTTGCTGATGTTAAATCTCTTGAAGGAGTAGCTGCTACTAAAAATAAAAGCGTACCTATTATGGCTCTTCCTACTACTTGCGGTACTGCTGCTGAAGTTACTATTAACTATGTAATCATTAATGAAGAAGAAAATAGAAAAATGGTTTGTGTTGACCCTAAAGATATACCTATAGTTGCTTTTGTAGATGCTGAACTTATGGCTTCTATGCCTAATAGTCTTGTTGCTGCTACTGGTATGGATGCTTTAACTCATGCTATTGAAGGTTATATCACTAAAGGTGCTCATACTATTTCTGATATGTTTGAATATAAAGCTATGCAGCTTATTTCTAAACACTTAAGAGGTGCTGTTAAAGATAAAAATATGACTGATATGGATGGAATGAGCATTGCTCAGTATGTTGCTGGTATGGGTTTTAGTAATGTAGGACTTGGTATTGTTCACTCTATGGCTCACCCACTTGGAGCTATATTTGATATTCCTCATGGTGTTGCTAATGCTGTACTTCTTCCTACTGTTATGGAATTTAATATGCCTGTTTGTATAGATAAATATGTTGATATAGCTGTGGCAATGGGTGAAAAAGTTGATGGATTAAGCAAAGAGGAAGCTGCTAAACTTGCTGTAGAAGCTGTTAGAAAACTTTCTAAAGATGTTAATATTCCTGCTAATTTAAGAGAATTAAAAATAAAAGAAGAAGATTTACCAAGATTGGCAAAAGACGCTTTAGCTGATGTATGTACTGGCGGAAATCCTAGAGATGTAACATTAGATGATATATTGGCTTTATATAAGAAGGCTTATTAATAATTTAATAATTGTAAATTAATTAATTATTCTTAAACTTCATTAAAATAGGCTGTCTGTTTTATGCAGGCAGCCTATTTTTTTTATTATTTTAATAACTTAAAAATCACTCATTAATTTTTCATATTTTAATTTATCTTTATATAGCTCTAAATAAATTTGATACTTTTTATCAAAATATTCTTTCATAGTTTTATCAGCCTCTATACATTCGCCTTTTTTAGATATTTTTGATAATGCCTCTTCATAATTTTTATATTCTCCGGAAGCTATAGAAGCTAAAATAGCACTGCCGAATACAACAGACTCTTCATGTCCTGCTGTGTATATTTTGCATTGACATATATCAGCAAGCTCTCTCATAAATAATGGATTTTTAGCAGCACCTCCGCATACTATTATAGTGTCTATAGTATAGCCATTATTTTTTGAAGTTTCTATAATATTTCTTGTACCGAAACATATACTATCTATAGTTGCCCAATATAATTTTGCCATAGATATAATATCTTCTGACATATCTAAACCTATTTCAATGCCTCTTTCTTTTGGGTCTGCTATAGGAGATCTGTTTCCATAATGATAATCAAGTATATGAATATCTTTTATATAAAATTTATTAATATTTTTTAATTTATACACTTCATCATTTAGAATTTTATATATATCTTTAAATGTTTTTCCTTCTTTTATAAGGTTATAAAAATAAGGATGTTTTTTTATATTATAATCTATTAAACTTCCATAAGCACTTTGTCCGCCTTCATTAAGCCACATACCAGATACCATAGCATTATAATAAGGGCCCCAAACTCCATTAACAAATATTGCCTCTTTACTATTCATCATATGGCATGCAGAAGTACCAGCTACTATTACAAGAGTATTTTCAGCTTTTCCTATTAATGAGCCAAGTCCTCCGGCATGGGCATCTATCATACCTACTGCTACTTTAACATTTGTTGATAAACCTAATTCTTTACTGCTTTCTTCTGTAAGATTGCCGGCAAATATCCCCGGTTCTTTTATAATATTTCCTATTTTATTTTCTTCTATAAGATCATATAAATCTAAACTCTTAAAAAACTTTTCGTCCCATTTATTTTCATGGGCTAAATATGTCCATTTGCATGCAACAGTACAGGAACTTCTTATATTGCTTCCGCATGCTTTATATTGAAGAAAATCTGCCAAATCAAAAAATTGTTTAACTCTTTTATAATTTTCAGGTAAATTTCTTTTAAGCCATAAAATTTTAGGTATTTCCATTTCAACGCTTATTTTTCCGCCTACGTATTTTAGCACATCGAATTTTTTTGAATTAATCTCATCAGCTTCTTTTATAGCTCTATGATCCATCCACATTATTATATTCCAATCATCTAAACAGTCTTTATTTACACTTACAGGATTATCATCTTTATCTAAAGCTACAAGCGAACAAGTGGCATCAAATCCTATGGCTATAACATCATCAGCATTAATTTTTGATTTTGATATAACTTTTTTTACCGATTGACATACGCTATTCCATATATCATTAGAAGATTGTTCAACGAAATTCTCATCAATTTTGCGTAATTTTATAGGTATGCTTTCAAATCCTAGGCTATTTCCATCTAATGAGAAAACTCCGGCCCTTGAACTTCCAGAGCCTACATCTATACCTATTATATATTTCATAATTTATTCCTATTTTTTCTCGCTTCCTTTTAAATGGAACTCAGCAGAATAATTGAATATTTGCTTTTGAATATTAAAAGTTTTTTGTTCTAATAACATAGATGTTGCATTACTTCCTATATCGAATGCTGGAAATACCACTTCAGATATATTATTATTTTCATAGAATGAATATAAATTTACAAGTTTATCAAAAGTTATTATAGATACATCATCTGGTATTGATAATTTTAATTCATTCAAGGCTTTTAATATTCCTACAGCCAGTATCTGATTAGCTGCTAATATAGAGTCAAATTCAAATTTTTCTTTAACTAATTTTTTGATGATATTATAACCGCTTTCACTGTCATTAAAATCACCGTAATATACTCTATTTACGCCATTATCCAAGTTATGATTTTTTATACTTTCTAAAAATCCTTCTTTTCTTTCTTGAGCATTACTTAGACTTAAACCGCCGGTTATTATTATTGGGTTTTTTGCTCCGCCTTCTATTAATAAATCTGTAGATTTTTTGGCAGCATTAAAATTGTCAGATAAATTTTTTATATATATATTATCAAATGGTAAATTCCTATCAACTAATGACACTAAGTTTGTATTTTTATCATAAGGTAATTTATCTCTTTCGTTTGAAGCCGGAACCCATATTACTCCTATATCTCTGCTTGTTTTTATTCTTGAGAAAATTTTTTCTTCTTCTTTTATTGATTCATTGGTAAGGTATATTTCAAATGGTATATTATTTTTTTGTACAATGGATACTATACCATTAAATAAATCTAAATAAAATGTATTGCTTAAATCTGGTATTATAAGCATTATTCTTTTTATACATTTTGTATTAAAGTATTTATCAATATCATTATTTTTTAGAATATCATTAATTTTATTTCTAGTAGATTCTTTAACAGAATTTGGGTCTTTGAGCATTCTTGAGATAGTTGCTGGTGATATTCCGCTTATTCTTGATAATTCTCTTATTTTCAATTTTATATTTCCTTAAATATTTTTTATATAAATGTTAAAACTATATTATAATTATGTAAAAAAATCAATATTTTTTTTATTTTATAAAATTATAATACAAATTTTCAAATATATCATTTTATTGTTTTTTTATCACTAAAATTATTGTTTTTTATTTTTTCTAATAAAAACTATTATGTAATTATATATTTTCACAAGATGATGTTAATTTTAATATTATAGATTATCAAATATAGTTGTTATTTTTTTCTATATTATTATAATTATTTAATATTTATTTGTAATTTGGAGTATTTATGAACATTTTAGTTATAAACGGAAGTCCTAAAGGAAATAACAGCATAACATTACAGACATTATTATTTTTGGAGAAATTATTTATAGAACATAAATTTGAATTTTTAAATGTTGGGCAAAAAATAAAATATTATGAAAAAAATTTTAATGAAATAAAAGAAGCATTTGAAAAAGCAAATATAATAATTTTTTCCTATCCTGTATATACATTTTTAATACCATATCAATTGCATAGATTTATAGAATTACTAAAAGAAAATAATACAGAAGTTAAGGATAAATTTGCAACGCAGTTTTCTACATCTAAGCATTTTTATGATGTAACTGCTCATAAGTTTTTGGAGGAAAATTGTTTGGATTTGGGATTTAAATATATAAAAGGGCTTTCTGCTGATATGGAAGATTTAATGAAAAAAGAAGGGCAGGATGATGCCATAAACTTTTTTAATTATTTAATATTCTCTATAGAAAATAATCTATATACACAAAGCATTAATTCAAAACCACAAGATAAAATTATATATAAAAGAAGATTTAATAATAATATTGAGAATAAAGACAGAAGTAAAGATGTTTTAATATTAAGTAATACTTCAAAAGATGATGAAAATTTAAAAAATATCATAGAGGATTTTAAAAATATTATTCCATATAAAACAAGAGAGATAAATATAAGAGAGTATAATTTTCATGGCGGATGTTTAGGCTGTTTCGGATGTGCTATAACAGGTAAATGTGTTTATAAAGATGGATTCGATGATTTTCTTCGTAATGAGATACAAAAAGCTGATGCTATAATATATGCATTCACTATAGAAAATCATTATACACATTCTAGTTTTAAACTTTATGAAGATAGACAATTTTGCAATGGACATAGAACAGTTACAGAAGGTATGCCTATAGGATATATTATAAGTGGTGATTATGACAGTGAATATAATTTACAGACACTTATAGAATCGCGTGCAGAAGTAGGAGGAAATTTTTTAACACATATCGCTAATGATTATAATAAAGATATATATAATGAACTTGAAAAATTATCTTCTATTATGAAATATGCTATAGATAATAAATGCACTCGTCCTAAAAATTTCTATGGTGTAGGAGGCATGAAAATATTCAGAGATTTAATATATGTAATGCAGGGGCTTATGAAAGAGGATCATAAATATTATAAGAAACATAATATATATGATTTCCCTCAGAAGCAGAGAATGAAAATGCTTCAGATAAAATTAGTAGGTGCTTTAATATCTATTCCTTCAATGCAAAAGAAAATGAAAAATAAAATGAATGAATATATTTTAATGCCTTATAAAAAAATAATAGATAATGCCAAGCATAAATAATTATCTATATTAAACCTGAATATTTTTCAAAGAAAGACTGCAATTTTTCTACAACAATTTGCTTTTTCTCGATTTTATTTCCTTGCTTGCTGAATCTTGATATTGGAGGAAGTATTTTATCAATATCTGTTCCTGAAGTTCTTATTTCTCCATATTCAAAACAGCTGGTTATAAAATCATTTGTTTCTTTTTCTTTTAAATTTTCATCTTTAATTATCTTTATTAAATCTTTTTCTTTTTCTTCTTTTACATATTGATAGAATTCTTCTTGAATATCTGTGTCGGAAGCATTCATTTGATTAATGAAGTTTTCAATCAATTCTCTCTTGCTTCTTAATTCAATACCAGCATTAATTAATTTTCTAACATGTTCTATTATAGTATCTTTGTCTTTATTTTCATTTTTGTATCTTGCCACTATTAGAAGTATATAGTCAATATTTACTTCAACTTGTTTGATGAGTTCTATTTCAAATACAACATCATCTTGTATATTTTCTATTTCAGGATTATTTTTATTTTTTTCTTTGCTTTGAGTAATCTCTGTATATAAATCAGAATATTTTCCGCTGTAATCCTGAAAATCTATGTCAGACAGTATTTTTTCTCTGTCTTCTCTAAAACTATCGAAAGCAGAAAGAGTGTTTCTTATTTTTAATAAATCCCCAAATAATTTAATAAATAATTTTTTATCGTCTTCTGTAACAATAGCTTCATTAATAGGGAATTTAGTTTTAAGTAAATCAACAATTTCTGTATATCCTAAAACATGCTCACCGTTTTCATCGTAGCCGTTAAAATAATCTTTATAAATTTTAAGCAATGCTATAGAGTTGGCATCTTTATCACCAAAAACAGAAAGAGCTTTGTTTGTATTTTCTTCTAAGTTCATGAAAGAAACTATATTTCCGAAAGTTTTAACAGAGTTTAAAATTCTGTTCGTTCTCGAAAATGCCTGTATAAGACCATGCATTTGTAATCTCTTATCAACCCATAAAGTATTTAAAGTAGGGGCGTCAAAACCAGTTAAAAACATATTTACTACTATTAAAATATCAATTCTATTGTTTTTCATCTGCAATGAAACATCTCTATAATAATTTTCAAATTTCTCATCAGATGTATCATAACTTGTTTCAAATATTTGATTATAATCTTTTATAGCACTTTCAAGAAACTCTCTTGAATCTTCATCAAGATTTTTAGGTTCAAAATTTTCCTCTTGAATTGTATCATCATAATTGTCATTGTTATCATTTTGTACAAAACTAAATATTGTAGCGACTTTTAAATTGCTTGAAGTTTCGCTTATTTGTTTTTGGAACTCTTTATAATATTTCTTAGCTGCTTTTATAGAAGATACTGCAAAAATGGAATTGAATCCTTTAACTTCTCTTTTCTCTTTCTTTTCTTTAACAGTATTATGCTTTGATTTAGCCATATCCTCTACATTTACAATAATATCATGACTATAAGCGGCATTATTGGAATTTCTGTAAGTTTTCTGATCAAAATGTTCTATTATGTATTTTACTATTAATCTTATTCTTTCATCATTTAAAAGTACATCATCTGTATTTATGCCTTTAACTTTTTTATCTTCAAAATCTTTAGCTTCTTTCACAGTATTAATATAATCTATTCTAAAAGGCAAAACATTTTTATCACGAATGGCATCTACTATAGTATATGTGTGAAGTTTTTCTCCGAAAGCATTTTCAGTGGTTTTTAGATTCGGATATTTTTCATCGTCTTTTTCTTTTTTGAAAATAGGTGTGCCTGTAAATCCGAATATATTATAATTTTTGAAAGCCTTTTTTATTTTCTCATTCATCTCACCAAATTGAGAACGATGACATTCATCAAAAATCATAACAATATGCTTTTTATAAACTTCATGATTTTCATTTTTCTGAATGAATCTTGATAATTTCTGAATGGTAGTAATAATTATTTTTGCATTATCGTCTTCTAATTGTTCTTTTAATATTTTTGTAGAAGTATTGCTGTTGGCTGCACCTTTTTGAAATTTATCATATTCTTTCATAGTTTGATAATCGAGGTCTTTTCTATCAACTACAAAAAGTACTTTATCTACAAAATTAAGCGATCTAGCTAAAGTTGCAGTTTTAAAACTTGTAAGAGTTTTTCCGCTTCCTGTGGTATGCCAAATATAACCGCCTGATTCTTTTTTTGATCTTATTTTATGATTTTCAGATAGTATAATCTTGTTTATGATCTTCTCTGCTGCTGCAATCTGATAAGGACGCATAACTAAAAGTGCTTTGTCTGAAGTAAATACACAATATTTAGTTAATATATTTAATAGAGTAAATTTTGAAAAGAAAGTTTTAGTAAAATCCACCAAGTCTGGAATAATTTTATTTCTAGCATCAGCCCAAAAACTCGTAAACTCAAAAGTATTTGAAGTTTTTACTTGACGTTCGCTATTCTTTATATGTCTATATCTTGTGGTATTTGAATAATATTTTGTATTAGTACCATTTGATATAACGAATAATTGTACATATTGATAAAGCCCTGAACCTGCCCAGAAATTTTCTTCCCCGTATCTGTTTATTTGATTGAATGCCTCTCTTATATTAACGCCTCTTCTTTTCAGCTCAATATGAACCATAGGCAAGCCGTTTATTAAAATAGTAACATCGTATCTGGCTTTTTTCTCTGAACTTTCTTCTTTATATTGATTAATAACTTGTAAATTATTATTATATATATCGTCTTTATCTATGAGTTTAATATTTTTAGTGTATCCGTTTTCTAAAGTTATAGCTTGAATATAATTCTCTTGTATTCTTTCAGTTTTATTTATTATATCTTCGTTGCCATTCGCTATAGTAGTATTAAAAAAAATTTCCCATTCAGTATCAAAAAAAGTATAATTATTTAATTTTTCTAATTGCTTTCTAAGGTTTTTAATCAAATCATTTTCATTTTTTATATTTATATATTCATAGCCTTGTTCTGTAAGCTGTTTGATAAATTCTTGTTCAAGTTCTTCTTCTGTTTGATATTTAGTTCTTGTTCTCTCTACCGGTATATATTTAGCGACAACAGTACTTTCCTCAGACATTTTAATGATATCAATGTTTTCTTTATTTTCCATAAAATAACCTCTTATTTGTATTTTTATTATTACAAATCTCTTTAATGATATGTCCTTTATACTTGCCTATACTCTACGGGTACACTTCGTGTCGGCTTCCCGTACGGTAACGCTTAACCTTATCAAACGCCCACTGTAAGCGATACTGTAAGTATGCGGTTTATTAATCTTTAATTTTCTTTTCCTTAAAAGTAAATAGTTTATCTCTATAATATTCGTATTGTTTTTTTCTAAGTATTACTTCTTCATTAAGGTAATCTTGATATTCTGTTAAAATATCTAATATACGTACAATCTCTTTTTGTATTTCTATTGGAGGTACTGGTATTTTTATCCAATTCCAACGATTATAATCAAATCTAAATCTTGCCCCTTCTTCCTTTAGTGAATCTATTTTATTTATTATTTTAGGTGATTTAATAAAATATTCAAAATATGTCACGTCTACTATAGATTTATCTACTGAAAAAACTACGTACATAGGACTGACTAAACCAGATATTGTTTTTTTTAGTCTACCAATAGAACCAACATTTAATCTTGAAGGATTATACGCAAACATATCTTGTCTTAAAATTGTATAGTTTGAAGTATCATCACTATGGATATTATTATCATGATAATCTTCAGATCTCACTATTCCTTTTACATTACTAACGACATATACTTGTTTTACATTTAAATCATCTTTACCTTTTTCTTTAACACGTTCCATTAAACTACCAATAGGTATGTATTCTACACCATCTGGACAATGTTTTTTATTAAATCTTCAAAATTACTCATCTTTTTTTAACCCCACTTTTTTAGCAGTTTCAATTAATTCTTCTCTATTTTTTATATTATCTAATATTCCAGTTATTAATCTATAAAAAGCATCGAATTTTTCAATAGCAGTATTTTCATCATATTCTCCATGTATTATATCACTAAGTTTTCTAAATAAATCATATCTATTTTTTGAAAATTCTACAGGTATTATATTACATTTTTCATCAACTTCTTTAAGTAAATCTTTGAAAATTTTCTTTTTATTTTTCCCATTTTTAGTTGTAAAATCAATGCTTATTCCTGACTTAACTGCAATTTCTTCTGTAATTAATTCAAATAGTTTTCGTAAATATATAATAGAACCAGCACCTAAATTGGCATTAAATGCTATATTTGCCATTTCTAGTTTATCTGTATATTCTCCATATATATTATCAATTAATTTAACATTATCAAATTTATTTATATATTTTTTTAATATTCTTACTTTTGGTAAATTATCAGTTATACTATTCTCTATCTCTATTAAGAAAATAACAACAACAAAAGTATTACATTTATCAAATAACATACAATTTATATTAGCTTTTTTTTCATCTATGTATATACAATCTGCTTCATATCTAGAATAAAAAGTTCTATATTCATCACATTTTTCACAAAAAAAGTTTAATGCTACAGTACCAATGTCTATTTTTTTGGATTTACCCATTTTATATTTTCTATATCCAAAAAAATTATCAACTGGTACAAACTCTGATGATACTTTTTTTGATAATACATCTGATAATCTCATTAATTATATATTATTCCTCTATTTCTTTGATGATTTTATCTATTTCTTTGCGTAGTTTCTCTTCCTTCAAAACTATTTCTTCAATTTCTTTATTCAATACTTTTATATCTACTTTTTCCCTTGTGTCTTTCTGCTCTACATAAGTGGATACTGATAAATTATAGTCCTGTGCTTCTATCTCTTCCTTTTTAGCTAAATAGCATTTATGTTTTTTAGTTTCTCTTTTGGTAAAATAAGATAAAATATCTTGTATATTCTTATCGCTTAATTTGTTATTATTAGTTGCCTTTTCATAATCTTCGCTTGCATCTATAAATAAAGTTTTGCCGTCTATCTTTGATTTTGATAATACCATTATACAAGTGGCTATTGATGTACCATAAAATAAATTGTCCGGAAGCTGTATAATGCATTCTATAAAATTATTGTCTATTAAATATTTTCTTATTTTCTGTTCTGCTCCGCCTCTGTACATTATACCTGGGAAACATACTATTGCCGCAAGTGCTGCAGTATCAAGCCAAGAAAGTGAATGAAGAATAAATGCAAAATCTGCTTTCGATTTTGGTGCCAATATTCCGGCAGGAGCATAACGCGGATCATTTATTAAAAGAGTATTGTCTTCACCTGCCCATTTTATAGAGTATGGAGGATTTGAAACTATTGCATCAAAAGGTTCATCGTCTACATGTTTGGGTTCTGTTAAAGTATCTCCGTGAGCTATATCGAATTTTTCATAACCTATATCATGCAAAAACATATTTATTCTGCATAGGTTGTATGTGGTGATATTTATTTCCTGTCCGAAATAAAATATTTTTCTTTCTTCATCATTTAATATTTTTTTGAACTTTAAAAGTAATGAACCGCTTCCGCATGCGGGGTCGTATACTCTTCTTATTTCGCTTTTTCCGGTAACAGTAATTCTTGTAAGAAGTTCAGAAACTTCCTGAGGCGTAAAAAACTCTCCTCCGCTTTTGCCTGCACTTGATGCATACATACCCATCAAATATTCATAAGCATCACCGAATGCATCGATTGAATGATCTTTAAAATCTCCAAGTTCTATATCAGCAATACCATTTATAAGTTTTATTAATCTTTCATTTCTTTTTAATACTGTAGGGCCTAATTTATTGCTGTTTACATCTATATCATCAAAAAGCCCTGCAATTTTTGTTTCGCTTTTTGTTCCTTTAGCCGAGTTTTCTATATCTTTAAATATTTTCTGAAGTCTTTCGTTTAGATTATGTTTGTCTTTGCTGTCTTCTTTATTGATTTTATTATTAGCTTCTTTTCTTATATTTTCAAAAAGTTCGCTAGGATATATAAAAAATCCTTGTTCTGTTATAATATCAGCTTTTACATCTTCAACATCTTTATCGTCTAAATCTGTATAATTAAATTCTTTATTTCCAGAGTCCCATTCATTTTGATTTATATAGTTTGCTAGATGTTCAGAAATATATCTGTAAAACAGCATTCCAAGTACATACTGTTTAAAATCCCAGCCGTCAACGCTTCCTCTCAAGTCGTCCGCTATTTTCCATATTTTGCTATGAAGCTCATCGCGTTGTATTATGCTTTTATTATCTGCCATTTTTTACTCCAAATTATACAAATCCATCTTATTTTAACATATTAAATGATTTTCTCAACATTTTCATATATTTTATTGAATTATAATTAATGTTCAATATAAATTAATAATATAAGCCTAGTATTATAATATAAAAATAAAACTCTTTTTTATCTAGAAAATTTATACGATATATATTATACTATAAATCTGTATTATAATTATGTAAACTTATTATGAGGAGAAATTGATGAAGAAATACAAGCCTGAAACAAAACAAGAATTAGAACAATTAGTATATACTGACGGAATAAAACTCTATGATGTAGATACAAGCCTTATTACAGATATGAGCGAGCTTTTTCATAACAGCACCAGAAAAGATTTTGAAGGCATAGAAGATTGGGACGTTTCTAATGTTGAGGATATGTCATATATGTTTGCCCATATGAGTTATGATAGTTTTGAAAACCGTTCTAAGGCTAAGTTTAATCATAATCTTAATAATTGGAATGTTTCCAAAGTTAAGCATATGAGTTTTATGTTTTATTATTGTCAGGATTTTAATCAGCCTTTAGATAAATGGGATGTTTCTAATGTTCAGGATACATTTAGAATGTTTGATAATTGTAAGAAATTCAATCAGCCTTTAAATAGTTGGAATGTATCCAACGTAACAAATATGAGCGGTATGTTTCAGGTAGCAGAAAGTTTTAATCAGCCTTTAGACAAGTGGGACGTTTCAAAAGTTACAACTATGAGGGCTATGTTTAATTATGCTAAAGCTTTTAATCAAGATATAAGTAATTGGGATGTTAGTAAAGTTGAAGATATGGGTTATATGTTTAGTATATGCGTCAATTTTAATCAGCCTCTTAATGATTGGGACGTATCTAAAATAAAAACTATGGAAGGTATGTTTAGAAATGCTTTCAAATTCAATCAGCCTTTAGATAAATGGAATACTTCAAAGGTTGAAAATATGAATCAGATGTTTAATGAGGCTTTAAAATTTAATCAGCCTTTAAATAGCTGGAATGTTTCCAATGTAAAAACTATGGAATCTATGTTTCGAGGTACTGAATCTTTTAATCAGCCTTTGGATAAATGGGATACAAAAAAATTAAAAACAATGTTTGGCATGTTTGACTTTGCCGAAGGTTATAATAGTTTTGACTCATTAGCAAACTGGGATTTAAATAAAGTATCAGAAATGAGTAATTTATGTTTTAAAAGGTATGAAGAACTGCCTTTAAGAATCAAAGCATATCTTCAAGCGTTTTATGGTTCTTATAAAGATTATTTAACTATCACAAAAGAGAATGTAAAAGAAGTATATGATCTTATTTCAAAAGATACAAATAAAAAAGTTTTGTCATTTAAAAAGAGATTAGAAAGCGAGTTTAGCGAAGAACTTTCATCTGTTACTGATAATTATAATTTTAAAACTATAGAAGAAGCAGAAAAGTATGTTGAAGATAATTATAATAAAAAAGATGATAAAAAAGTAAGCTTTATAAATGATTATAAGGTTTTAATAAAAGATAAATCTAGAGAAGTTGCAAATAAAGTTTTAAAATATATATATTTAGAATATTTGCTTCTTAAAAGAGATGTTAAAAAATTAGTGCAGATTGATAATATAGTTAATTTACTTGATAAAGAATCATTTATAAATTTTGCTAAAAATATTTATGATGAAAATAACAAAGAAACAGCTGCTTTTATTTATGGCATATACGGAGGAGATGAGGCAGTAAAAAATATATATAAAAAAGAACATGACACAAAACTTTCTCTTTTAATAATTAAATTAAATATGCAAAGTAAATATGCTCTTAGAGTATTATATGAAATATATTCAAATACAAAAAAATCTGAAGTCAGTTATGAAGCTGATAAATTGATTGATGAAGTGATGGAAAAAATGGATATTAGTTATAATGAATTCCAATTAAGATTTTCTTCTGATTTTGGATTTAATTCTCAAGGTGAAAAAGAGTTGAATAAAGATTATAAATTGATTTTGAATAGCGATTATTCTTTGAGTCTTTTTGATATAAAAAATAATAAAGAATTAAAAAAGATTCCTCAAAACTTTGATGAAGATTTAAAAGAAGAAATAACAAAATTAAGAAAAGAAATTCCTTCTTTTATGAAAAATACTTCTTCTCTTTTAGCTGTTTTATTAGCAAGCGGAGAAAAATACAGTTATGATTTATTTAAAGAGATTTTTATTGATAATGCCATGATGAATAGATTTGCTTCATCTTTAATATGGAATCTATATGATAAAGATTCTAATTTTATAACGACTTTCAGATATTCAGGCGATGGAAGTTATTCAAACTGTGAAGATGAAGAAGTAAAAATCGATGATAATAGTTTTGTAAGTTTAGCAAGCCCTATAGAAATGGATGATGAAACTATCAATAAATGGAGAAAACAGCTTGAAGATTATGAAATAGCACAGCCTTTACAGCAATTAACTATTATAAAATTAGATAAAGATAATTTGAAAAGCGAAATAGAAAAAATAGATAATTTAGAAATAGCTTATGGTACTTTCAAGGCTTTCGGTGAGAGATATGAAATGTATAGCGAATATATAGGATATGATGTTGTTAAAAGTTATTCATTAGAATCAAAGAACGGAGATACTTTCACTATAGATGCTGATGTTAATTCAAAAACTGATTTTCATGACAGAGTAAAAATAGATATTTATTTTACTAATGAAAATGATGAGGAGGTTAGTAAAAGATTTATTTATACTTTGTTAGTATTAATGATTTGGGATTTTAGATTGACAGATTTATTTTAACTATATTAAACATAAAACAAATGTACTTTGTCAACATCTACATTTTATATAGATATTGTCTACTTTTTTGCCGCACAAAAAAGTAGCAAAAAACGCATATATTACAGCTTGATATTTTAAGAATATACATCAAACTTAGTGTAATACCCTAGTTTTATGTAAAAAGTGCAGTCTTTTTTGTTCTCGCCGCAGGCGGGCTTCGCCTGTGTCAACAAAAGAACTGGGGGGGTTGGGGCAAAGCCACCACAAATAATAAAATTGAAAAAACTAAAATTTACAAAATATGTTTGTTTAGGTATATATCAGTATTAAAATCAGGAGGAATTAATGGAGAAACACAAGCCATCAACAAAAGAAGAATTAAAAAATTTAGTATTTACAGACGGTATAAAGCTTAGTGATGTAGATACAAGCCTTATTACAGATATGAGCGAGCTTTTTCAGAAAAGCCAAAGAAAAGATTTTGAAGGCATAGAAGATTGGGATACTTCTAATGTTGAAAATATGTCATGGATGTTTAGAGAATGTTTTAGTTTTAATGAGCCTTTAGACAAATGGGATACTTCTAATGTTATAAATATGAAAGGTATGTTTAGTCTTGCTAAAGCTTTCAATCAGAATATAAATAATTGGAATGTTAGTAAAGTTGCAGATATGAGTTATATGTTTAATGCATGTGATTATTTTAATCAGCCTCTTAATGATTGGGATGTATCCAATGTAAAAACTATGGAAGCAATGTTTCATTCTGCTCTTTCTTTTAATCAGCCTTTAGATAAATGGAATACTTCAAAAGTTGAAAACATGCATGAAATGTTTTGCCGATGTAAACAATTTAATCAGCCTTTAAATAGCTGGAATGTATCTAATGTAAAAACTATGGAAGCGATGTTTTATTCTGCAGATTCTTTTAATCAACCCTTAGATAAATGGAATACAAAAAAATTAAGTAAAATGTACTCAATGTTTAAATATACTGATAGCTATGATTGTTATGACTCATTAGCAAATTGGGATTTAAATAAAGTATCAGATATTAGTGATTTCTGTGCTAACTATGAAAGATTCTATGAAAAATTACCTTTAAGACTTAGAGTATATATGCAGGCATTTTATGGTTCTCACAAAGTTTATGTTCCTATCGAAAATAATGAAGAATATGATGATGATGAATATGATTTTATATCAGAAGAATATGATTTAGTATCAAGAGATTATATAACTATCACAAAAGAAAATGTAAGAGAAGTATATAATGCGATATCAAAAGACACAAATAAAAAAGTTATGGCATTAAAAAAGAAATTAGAAACAGAGTATAGCGGAGAGCTTTCATCTATTACTGATGATTATAATTTCAAAACTATAGAAGAAGCAGAAAAGTATGTTGAAAATAATTATAATAAAAAAGATGATAAGAAAGTAAGTTTTATAAATGACAATTATAAGGTTTTGATAAAAGATAAATCTAGAGAAGTTGAAAATAAGGTTTTAAAATATATATATTTAGAGTATTTGGTTCTAAAAAGAGATATTAAAATATTAACACAAGTTGATAATATAGTTAATTTACTTGATAAAGAATCATTCATAGAGTTTATTAAAAATATTTATAATGAAACTAATAAAGAAACAGCTGCTTTTATTTATGGTATATATGGAGGAGATAAGGCCATAAAAAATATATATAAAAAAGAAAAAGATAGTAAACTTTCTCTTTTAATAATCAAATTAAATATAGAAAGTAAATATGCACTTAGAATATTACATGAAATATATTCAAATACTAAAAAATCTGAAGTACGTTATGAAGCTTATAATTTGATTGATGAAGTTATTAAAAAAATGAATATTAGCTATAATGAGTTTGAATTAAGATTTTCTCCTGATTTCAGCTTTAATTCTAAAGGTGAAAAAGTATTAAATGAAGATTATAAATTAATTTTGAATAGTGATTATTCTTTGAGTTTGTTTGATATAAAAAATAATAAGGAACTTAAAAAAGCTCTTCAAAACCTTCCAGAAGATTTAAAAGACGAAATAACAAAATTAAGAAAAGAAATTCCTTCTTTTATGAAAAATACTTCTTCTCTTTTGGCTGTTTTATTAGCAAGCGGTGAGAAATACAGTTATAATTTGTTTAAAGAGATTTTTATTGACAATGCTATTATGAATAGATTTGCTTCATCTTTGATATGGAATTTATATGACAAAGATGATAATTTTGTAACAACTTTCAGATATTCAGGTGACGGAAGTTATTCAAACTGTGAAGATGAAGAAGTAAAAATAGATGATAATAGTTTTGTAAGTTTAGCGAGTCCTATAGAAATGGACGATGACACTATCAATAAATGGAGAAAACAGCTTGAAGATTATGAAATAGCACAGCCTTTACAGCAATTAACTATCATAAAATTAGATAAAGATAATTTGAAAAGCGAATTAGAAAAAATAGATAATTCAGAAATAGCTTATGGTACTTTCAAGGCTTTCGGTGCAAGATATGGAATGTATACTGAGTATATAGGCTATGATGTAGTTTCAAGTTATTCATTAAAATCAAAGAATGGAGATACTTTTAGTATATATGCTAATGTTAATTCAAACACTGATTTTCATGACAGAGTAAAAATAGATATTTATTTTACTAATGAAAATGGTGAAGAAGTAAGTAAAAGATTTATTTATACTTTATTGGTATTAATGATTTTGGATTTTAGATTTACAGATTTATTTTAATTTTTGATATTTTATAGAGTAGGCATCATGTTTTATGTCTGCTCTATAAACAATAAATACACATAATTAATTTTGATTAAATTATGAATAAGTACAAACCAGCAACAAAAGAAGAATTAAAAAATTTGGTATTTACAGACGGTGTAAAACTTAATGATGTAGATACAAGCCTTATTACTGATATGAGTTATCTTTTTCATAAAAGTGAAAGGAAAGATTTTGAAGGCATAGAAGATTGGGATACTTCTAATGTTGATGATATGTCATTTATGTTTTTTTGGGCAATAGAGTTTAATCAGAGTTTAAATAACTGGAATGTATATAATGTGAAAAATATGAGCGGTATGTTTCAGGCAGCTATGAAATTTAATCAGCCTTTATATAAATGGGACACTTCAAATGTTAAGACTATGAGCTTTATGTTTAATTATGCTAAATCATTTAATCAAAATATAAATAATTGGAATATTAGTAAAGTTGAAGATTTAAGTTATATGTTTTGTGAGTGCGAAGTTTTTAATCAGCCTCTTAATAATTGGGACGTATCTAATGTAAATACTATGGAAGGTACATTTAGAAGAGCTTATAAATTCAATCAGCCTTTATATAAATGGGACACCTCAAAAGTTGAAAATATGCATGAGATGTTTGTACAATGCAAGGATTTTAATCAAACTTTAAATAGTTGGAATGTATCTAATGTAAAAAATATGGAAGCTATGTTTTGCGATACTCTTTCATTTAATAAGCCTCTTGATAAATGGGATACAAAAAAATTAAAAAAAATTGACTCAATGTTTAAATATTCTAAAAGCTATGATTGTTATGAGTCATTAGCAAATTGGGATTTAAATAAAATATTAAATATGAATGAATTATGTTATGATAAAGAAAAATTGCCTTTAAGAATTAGAGCATATCTTCAGGCATTTTATGGTTCTAATAAAAATTATTTAACTATCACAAAAGATAATGTCAAAGAAATATACTATTCTATATTAAAAGACACAAATAAAAAAATTGTGGCATTAAGAAAACAACTTGAAAGTGATTTTTCTTTGGTACTTTCATCTGTTACAAATGATTTCAAAACTATAGAAGAAGCAGAAAAGTATATCGAAAATAATTATAATAAAAAAGATGATAAGAAAGTGAGCTTTATAAATAATGATTATAAGGTTTTAATAAAAGATAAATCAAGAGAAGTTAATATTAATGTTATAAAGTATATATATTTGGAATATTTGTCTCTCAAAAGAGATGTTAAGAGATTAGTAAAAATTGATAATATAGTTAATTTACTTGATAGAGAATCATTTATAAAGTTTATTAAAAATATTTATGATGAAACCAATAAAGAAACTGCTGCTTTTGTTTATGGAATATATGGAGGAGATGAGGCTTTAAAAAATATATATAAAAAAGCACATGATACAAAACTTTCACTTATAATAATTAAATTAAATAATCAAAGTAAATATGCACTTAAATTGTTATATGAAATATTTATGACTACGAAGAAAACAGAAGTTAGACTCGAAGCAGAAAAAATAATTAATGAATTACTTAAAGAAATGAATATTGATTATAGTGAATTTAGATTAAGATATGCTCTTGATTTCGGATTTAATTCTCAATGTGAAAAAGAGTTAAGTGATGATTATAAATTAATTTTGAATAGTGATTATTCTTTGAGCTTGTTTGATATAAAAAATAATAAAGAATTGAAAAAGATTCCTAAAAATCTTGATAAAAAGTTAAAAGTAGAAATAATAAAATTAAGAAAAGAAATAAAAAAGTTTATTAAAAATAATTCTAATATTTTAGCCATTACATTAATAAACGGTAATAAATATAGTTATGATATATTCAAAGACATTTTTATTGATAATGTTATGATGAATAGATTTGCTTCATCTTTGATATGGAATCTATATGACAAATATTATAACTTTATAACAACTTTCAGATATTCAGGCGACGGAAGTTATTCAAACTGTGAAGATGAAGAAGTTAAAATTAATGATAATAATTTTATAAGTTTAGCAAGTCCTGTAGAAATGGACGATGATACTATAAATAAATGGAGAAAGCAGCTTGAAGATTATGAAATAGCACAGCCTTTACAGCAATTAACAGTTATAAAATTAGATAAAAATAATTTGGAAAAAGAAATAAATAAAATAAAAAATATAAATGCAACTTATAGTTCTTTTAAATATTTTACTAAAAAATACAAAATGAATATTAGTAATGTAATTGGATATGATGGTATTATAACTTATTCATTTTCATCAAATGACGAAGATATTTTTACTATGACTTCAAAAATCCAGGGGGAATATGATGAGCAAGTAAATATTACTATTGATTTTAAAAAGAGTGAAAACAAAAAAGAGATAAGTAAAAGATTTGTTTATACTTTATTAGTATTAATTATATGGGATTTTAGATTGACAGATTTATTTTAATTTTTATATGAGTAAGAGGAGGCATGAAGTTTTTGTAAGAAACATTCTGTATTTTTTTAATAATAAGATATATAATTAATTGTTAGAAATTGTATTTAATGTTATATATACTGAAAAATTTTAAGTTTGTCGATTTTAGTTTTTTAATTTTATTGTTTGTGGGGGCTTTGCCCCACCGCTCTGCGTACTTCGTAACACCCCCAGTTCTTTTGCGACCTAAGGAAAGTACTTTTAGGTATGACCAAAAGAACCAGACGAAGTCCGCCTACGCCGAAAGACTGCATTTTTGAGCTAAAAGTATGGTATTTTAATACATATTCTTAAAATATTAAACTATAGTATATGTGTTTTTCGCTCTGCGTGCCTGAGGAAGGTGTGCTTAAATTAATAGTTTATATTACATGTAAAACAATTTTAGTATGATTTAGTATTAATTTTATACTTGCACTTTCGCGAAGCGTGCCTGCGGCAGCAACTTTTTGCGGCGGGAAAAAGTTGAATAAAAAAAATTGACAAACTTAAAAATTTTTAGTATATAAATAAGTATTATTATTGGTAGTTAATTGATTGCTACTATTTACATATATTAAAATTTATAATGAGGATATGAGATTATGAAAAAATATAAACCAACAACAAAAGAAGAATTAAAAAGATTAGTATTCACCAACAACGGTATAAAACTTGGTGATATTGATACAAGTCTTATTACAGATATGAGCGACCTTTTTAATAAAAGTGAAAGAAGAGATTTTGATGGCATAGAAGAGTGGGATACTTCTAATGTTGAGAATATGGCTTATATGTTTGCATATATGAACTACAATGTTTTGGGACAATATTCAATGACAGAGTTTAATTCTAATTTAAATAATTGGAATGTATCAAAAGTGAAAAACATGATTTATATGTTTGCTGGTTGTACATATTTTAATAAGCCTTTAAATAAATGGGACGTTTCAAATGTGGAAAATATGTCTGGCATGTTTTTTGGTGCTAAAAAGTTTAATCAGCCTTTAAATAATTGGAATGTATCTAAAGTGAAAGATATGAGCGATATGTTTCATAACTGTGAAGCATTTAATAGACCTTTGGACAAATGGGATGTTTCTAATGTTAAAGATATGTCTAATATGTTTAATGTGGCTTTGAAATTTAATCAGAATATAAATAATTGGAATGTATCTAATGTTGAAGATTTATCAAAGACTTTTCGTTATTGTAAAGCTTTTGATCAGCCTCTTAATGATTGGGACGTATCTAATGTGAAAAATATGCAACATATATTTGAGGACTGTGAAAATTTTAATCAGCCTTTAGATAAATGGGATACTTCTAATGTTGAAAGTATGGAATTTGCATTTAGAGCATGCGGTAAATTTAATCAGCCTTTAAATAGCTGGAATATGTCTAAAGTAACAAATATAGAGCATATGTTTGCTTTTACAGAAGAATTTAATCAGCCTCTTGATAAATGGGATACAAGAAATGTCATTAGTGTAATGTTGTTGTTTGCCTATGCACGCAAGTTTGATCATTATGAATCTTTAGCAAATTGGAATTTAGACAGTTTACAAGCTATAAGTATAATTTGTGATGATAAGTATATGGATAAATTACCTACAAGAATTCAAGTATATAGGCAGGCATTTTATCCTAAGGACGATATTATAAGTATAACAAAATTTAATGTTAAAGAAATATATGAGCTTATTGCAGATGATAAAAATAAAAAAGTTGTAAGATTGAAAAAAAGACTTGAAAGTGATTTCTCATCAGAGCTTTCATTTGTTACAAATAATTATAATTTCAAAACTATAGAAAAAGCAGAAAAGTATGCTGAAAGAAATTACAATGCTAAAAAATATGATAAGAAACTTGAATTTATAAAGAATTGTCCTGTTCTAGTAAAAGATAAATCAAGAGAAGTGAATATCAATCTTATAAAGTATATATATTCAGAATATTTGTCTTTAAAGAAAACTATTAAAAAATTAGAAAAAATTGATAATATGGTTAATTTACTTGATTTAAAATCATTTGTGAATTTTACTAAAGAGATTTATTTAAAAAATCAAGATGAAGTTATCACTGCTTTTGTTTATGCTATGTACGGAGGAGATGAAGCTTTAAAGAAAATATCAGAATTAATGAATACTATTGAATCAAAAAATCTACTTACAATGATAAGCTTCAATATAGAAAGCAGATATGCTCAGAGTTTATTATATAAAATATATCTAAATTCAACTAAAAGTGCAATTCGTAAAGAAGCAGTAGAAATGATTAATGAGTTACTTGAAAAAATTAATATAGGTTATACTGAATTTAGATTAAGATGTATGCCTAATTTGGGATTTAATTCTAAAGGTGAAAAAAAATTAAATGATGATTATAAATTAATTGTTAATAATGATTATACTTTAACTTTATTTGATATAAAAAATAATAAAGAATTAAAAAAAGTACCTCAAAATCTTGATAAAAAATTAAAAGATAAAATAAAAGAATTGGGTAAAGAAGCAGATAAGTTTATTAATCATAGCTCACATATTTTAAGTATTATGTTAATAGACGGTGATATATTGAGTTATGACTTGTTTAAAGAAGTCTTTATTGATAACTATTTAATGAATAAATTTGGTTCTGGTTTAATATGGAATCTATATGATAAAGATAAAAACTTTATAACAAATTTTAGATATACAAGCGATGGAAAATATTTAAACACAGAAAATGAAAAAATAAAAATTAATGCTGATAATTTCATGAGTTTGGCAACTCCTATAGAAATGGACGATGAAACTATAGATAAATGGAGAAAACAGCTTGAAGATTCTAAATTATCACAGGATATAAATCAATTAACATCTATAAAATTAAATAAAGATAATCTAAAAAAAGAAATAAAGAAAATAAAAAATATAGATACAAGCTACGGAGCTTTTAAGTTTTTTGCTCAAAAATATGATATGCATACCAATGATGTATTAGGAGATAATGACACTATAACATATACATTTACAGCAAATGATGGAGATATTTTTACTATGTCTGCAAAAGTTGATGAGGAAGTAGAATATGATGATTTAGTAAATATTAGTATTGATTTCAAAAAGGGTGAAAATAAAAAAGAGATAAGCAAGAGATTTATTTATACATTTTTAGTGTTTATGATTTTTGATTTCAGACTACCTGATTTATTTTAATTTTTATATGTTACAGAGTATATAGCTAAACAACTATATTTTGTCAATTTTATTTTTTATATTGTTATTATTTTCGGGGACTAGCCCTGCGAAGCACACAGACGTGCCGAACCCCAACTTCTTTTGCGACCATAGGGAGTGCCTGTGGCATTGCCACAGGCGAAGCCCGCCTACGGCGAGAAGCAGGCACAGCCCGCCTTCGGCGAAGGGCTATATTTTAGCTTAAATTAGTAAATTACCTTACATGTAGACAATTTTAGTATGATTTAGTACTAATTCTATCCTTGCATTTTTTGGTTCTTGGCGAAGCCCGCCTGTGGCGTGCGGCGGGAAAAAGAACATCATAAAATTGATAAAATATAGTTGTTTAGGATGTACTATTTATTTGTAAAATATATTTTATCTGAAGCAAACAATAATAAAAATACTAAATTAATTTTGACAAATTCTATTTAATTTAGTATAGTACTATATGATTATATTTAATTTTTTATGATTAGGATATTAGATTATGAAAAAATATAAACCAGAAACAAAAACAGAATTAAAAAAACTAGTATTTACTGACGGTATAAAACTTTATGATGTTGATACAAGTCTTATCACAGATATGAGTAAACTCTTTTATGAAAGTAAAAGAAAAGATTTTGAAGGCATAGAAGATTGGGACGTTTCTAATGTTACTAATATGGATATGATGTTTGCTTATATGGGATATAATGCAATGGTAAGATACTCAAATATAGATTTTGATCATGATTTAAGTAATTGGAATGTATCCAAAGTGAAAAGTATGAATAATATGTTCGCTTATTGTTCTAATTTTGATCAGCCTTTGGATAATTGGGACGTATCTAATGTTGAAGATATGAGATTTATGTTTTGCGGTGCCAAAGAGTTTAATCAGCCTTTAAATAGCTGGAACACATCGAAAGTGAAAAATATGAGAGGCATGTTTGAGGAATGTGAATTTTTTAATCAGCCTTTGGATAAATGGGATACTTCTAATGTTGAAGATATGTCTAATATGTTTATTAGGGCAAAAAGATTTAATCAGCCTTTAAATACTTGGAATACATCAAAAGTTAAAGATTTATCAAGTATGTTTGCATATTGTGATGCTTTTAATCAGAATATTAATGATTGGGATGTTTCTAATGTTACTAATATGGATTCTTTATTTAGGCAATGCGACAAATTAAATCAGCCTTTTGATAAATGGGACACTTCTAATGTTGTAAACATGGAAAAGACATTTTTCTCATGTACTGAATTTAATCAGCCTTTAAATAGTTGGAATGTGTCTAATGTAGAAAATATGGATATGATGTTTTATATGGCTCAAAGCTTTAATCAGCCTCTTGATAAATGGAATACAGAAAAAGTAATAACTGCAGTAGGATTATTCAGATTTGCTTATAAGTATGATTGTTATGAGTCTTTAGAACATTGGAATTTAGATAATTTGGAAGAAGTTGGTACTTTTTGCGATGACGAGGAGAAATTGCATACAAGGCTTAAAGTATATATGCAGGCCTTTTATCCTAAAGAAGATTATATAACTATAACAAAATTTAATGTTAAAGAAATATATGAGCTTATTGCAAAAGATAAAAATAAAAGAATTGTGAGATTAAGAAAAAGAATTGAAAGTGATTTTTCATCAGAGCTTTCATTTGTTACAAAAGATTATAATTTTACAACTATAGAAAAAGCAGAAAAGTATGCTCAAAAAAAATACAATGCTAAAAGAGAAGATAAAAAACTTACATTTATAAAAGATTGCCATGTTTTAGTAAAAGATAAATCAAGAGAAGTAGATATTACAGTTATAAAGTATATATATTCAGAGTATTTATCTTTAAAAAGAACAATTAACAGATTAGAAAAAATTGATAATATAATTAATTTGCTTGACTTTGAATCATTTTTAAAGTTTGTTAGAGATGTTTATTTAGAAAATCAAAACAAAGAGATTGCCGGTTTTCTTTATGCTATGTACGGAGGAGATGAAGCTTTAAAAGAGATATCTGAATTAATATCATTAGGTATTGATTCAAAAGTTTTCCTTATAATGATCAAATTCAATATAGAAAGCAGATATGCTCAGAGTTTATTATATGAAATATATTCAGATACAAAGACAGCAGAAATTAGACGCGAAGCAGGAAGAATGATTAATGAATTGATTGAAAAAATGAATATTGGTTATACTGAATTTAGATTAAGATGCACACCTAATTACGGATTTAATTCCCAAGGTGAAAAAATCTTAAATGATGATTATAAATTAATTGTTAATACTGATTATAGTTTAACTTTATTCGATATAAAAAATAATAAAGAATTAAAAAAGATTCCTCAAAATCTTGATAAAGAGTTAAAAGAAGAAATAAAAGAATTAAGAAAAGAAGTACAGAAGTTTATTAATCATAATGCCCGTATTTTAAGTATTACATTAATAGACGGAGATATATACAGCTATGATTTATTTAAAGAAGTATTTATTGATAATTATTTAATGAATAGATTTGCATCTGCTTTAATATGGAACTTGCATGATAAAGATAAAAACTTTATAACGACTTTTAGATATTCAGCCGATGGAAGTTATTCAAACTGTGAAGATGAAGAAGTAAAAATTAATGCTGATAATTTTATAAGTTTAGCAACTCCTGCAGAAATGGACGATGATACTATAAATAAATGGAAAAAACAGCTAGAGGATTATGAATTAGTACAGCCTATAAATCAATTAACAGTTATAAAATTAGATAAAAATAATTTGAAAAAGGAAATAAAGAAGATAAAAAATATAGAGGCAAGTTACGGAGCTTTTAAATTTTTTGCTAAGAAATATGATATGTATACCAATGATGTAGTGGGGTATAATGAAACTATAACATATACATTTCCTGCAAATGACGGAGATATTTTTACTATATCTGCAAAAGTAGATGCTGATACAGAATATGATGAGCCGGTAGACATAACTATTGATTTTCAAAAGGGCGAAAACAAAGAAGAGATAAGTAAAAGATTTGTTTATAGTTTTTTAGTATTTATGATTTTTGATTTCAGATTGACTGATTTATTTTAATTGTATATGAATAATAGAGTAGGTATCATTTTTTGTTATCTGCTCTTTTTAAGAATAATAAAATATATAATTAACTGTTAGATATTTTATTTAATTTGGTATATACCTAAACAATTTTCAATTTTTAGTTCTTTATGGATGTAATTATAATTTATAAATAGTATAAAATATTATTTTATATTAAGAATGTATGTTTGAAAAGTATAAACAAACTTAGATTTAAGTTAAAAAATGCAGTCTTTTTGGTTCTTTGTGCCAACAAAAGAACTGGGGGTGTGGGGGCTAGCCACCACAAACAGTAAAATTGAAAGAACTAAAATTGACTAAATATAATTGTTTAGGTATATATAATGTACATAATTAAAATAAGGATTAATTTATGAAAAAATACAAACCAGCTACAAAAGAAGAATTAAAAGAATTAGTATTTAAAGACGGTATAAAGCTTGATTGTGTTGATACAAGCCTTATTACAGATATGAGTTATCTTTTTCATGAAAGTAAAAGAAAAGATTTTGAAGGCATAGAAGATTGGGATGTTTCTAATGTTGAGGATATGTCTTATATGTTTGCCTCTATGGACTTTAATTTTATTTTAGACTTATCAAGAATAGATTTTAATCCTAATTTAAATAATTGGAATGTATCTAAAGTTAAAAAGATGAGTAATATGTTTGCTTATTGTTCTAGTTTTAATCAGCCTTTAGATAAGTGGGACGTTTCTAATGTTGAAGATATGTCATTTATGTTTAATTTGGCAAAAAACTTTAATCAGCCTTTAAATAACTGGAATGTATCTAAAGTTAAAGATATGAGAGGTATGTTTAAGTTAGCAGAAAGTTTTAATCAGCCTTTAGATAAATGGGATACTTCTAATGTTGAAGATATGTCCTTTATGTTTAATCTGGCAAAAAACTTTAATCAGCCTTTAAATAATTGGAATATTAGTAAAGTTGAAGATTTATCAAATATGCTTAGTTATTGTACCTTTTTTAATCAGCCTCTTAATGACTGGGACGTATCTAATGTAAAAAACATGGAAGATTTGTTTAATAGCTGTGAGAATTTTAATCAGCCTTTAGATAAATGGGATACTTCAAATGTTGAAAATATGTGTAGAATGTTTGATAATTGTAAAAACTTTAATCAGCCTTTAAATAGCTGGAATGTGTCTAATGTAAACTATATGAGCTGTATGTTTCTGTCAGCAGAAAGTTTTAATCAGCCGCTTGATAAATGGGATACAAAAAAAGTAACTAACATAGAGTTTATGTTTGGATATGCAGAAAAGTTTGATCATTATGAATCTTTAGAACATTGGAATTTGGATAAATTAAAAGATATAACTTTAATTTGTGATGATGAAAATAAATTGCATACAAGACTTAAAATATATATGCAAGCATTTTATCCTAAAGAAGATTATATAACTATAACAAAAGATAATGTCAAAGAAATATATGATCTTATTGCAAAAGATAAAAATAGAAGAATTGTAAAATTAAGAAAAAAACTTGAAGAAGATTTTTCACTAGATATTTAATTCGTTAGATTTCAAAAAACTAAAAATAAAAAAGATATAAGCAAAATATTAATTTATGATTTTAGATTAAATGATTTATTTTCTTAATTTTTTAATAAAGTAATTTTTTATATTTATTGTAAATATATCAAAAAGATATATAATTAATAAATAAAAATATATTAAAATATGCAGAGGTTTTATATGGAACTAAATTATAAAAAAATAGCAGAAGATATATTATCAAAAGTAGGAAAAGATAATATAGAATCTCTTAGTTTTTGTGCTACAAGATTAAGATTCATTGTAAAAAATAGAGAACAAATTAAAGATGCCGAAGTTGAAAAAATAGAAGGTGTAACAGGTGTTTTCTATAATTCAGGACAATATCAAGTAGTTTTAGGTAAAAATGTTAAAGATGTTTATGATGAAATTGCAAAACTAGGAGTAACAACTCTATAATAATTATCATTTATAAAGTTTAACGAATATATTATTTTTTATTCGTTAAACTTTTTTAATTATTAAATTCCAATTCTTCAAATGAATCTTTGTCTAATAATTCGTAATGATATCCTTGTTCTGTTAAAAATAATTGTCTTTTATGAGCAAAATCTTCTTCTTTTGTATCTGTAGTGATTATTGAAAAGAAGTAGCTTTTATTTTCACCTTTTTTAGGACGTAGTACTCTTCCTAATCTTTGAGCTTCTTCCTGTCTTGAACCAAAAGTTCCAGAAATCTGTATTAGAACATTGGCATCAGGCAAATCAACAGCTAAGTTGGCAACTTTACTTACTATAAGTATTTTTATTTCACCAGTTTTAAATTTCTTGTATATTATATCTCTTTCACTTTGAGGAGTTTTTCCTGTGATTATAGTATATCCTGTTCTTTTTTTCATCTCATTTAATTGATCTAAATACTGACCTATTATAAGGATATTTTTACCTTCAAGCTTTTCTATGATTTTTTTTACTATTGTATATTTAAATACATTTTCACTTGCTATTCTAAATTTCACTTTGTCGCTTGATACAACATAATCGGATCTATGAGAATCATCTAATGGTATTCTTATATCATAGCAGTATGCCTCAGCTATGAATTTCTTTTCTTCCAATTCACGCCAAGGTATATCGAATTTTTTAGGTCCTATAAGACAGAATACATCTTTTTCAAGTCCGTCCTCTCTTACCAAAGTAGCAGTAAGCCCCAATCTTCTCATACTTTGAATTTCACTAGTAAGTTTTATTATAGGGGCAGGAAGCAAATGCACTTCATCGTATATTATTAATCCCCAATTATGCTGGAAGAATAATTCAAAATGCACGAATGGAGATTCTTTGTTTTTTCTGTATGTAAGTATTTTGTATGTGGCTATTGTTATAGGCTTTATTTCTTTATTGAGTCCGTTGTATTCTCCTATATCTTCAGGAGGAATATCTGTTTTATCCAATATTTCATCTCTCCATTGACGACATGCTGTAACGCCTGTAACTATTATAAGAGTTTTTGTCTGAGTTTTATGCATTGCCGCAATTCCTACAACAGTTTTACCAGTACCGCATGGAAGAGCTATAACTCCTGCACCTCCTTCAGGTTTTCCATCAGCATAGAAAGCATCTACAGAATTTCTTTGATAATCTCTTAAAGCAAAATCATCTCCGCTTGATGCTAATTTATCTCTCATATGAAAATGATATTCTTCGCCTGTTTTATATCCGGCTAAATCCTGAACAGGGTATCCTATATTTATAAGAGCAAGTTTTATATGTCCTCTGTATGTAGCGTCTATTTCCAATTTGTTTGGATTAATTTGTGATTTTATATATTTAATCATCAATTTATAATGCAGAATTTCATCTATGATATTCTTATCTTCGCTTATAAGATAGTATTTATCATCTTCTTTTATTATTTTTATTCTTCCGTATTTTTCTATACTAGTTTCAATCTGCTTTACTATATTTTTAGGAATTTCATAAGATGTATATTTCTTCAAAAAACTAAGTATTTGCTCTGATGTATAATTCAAACTAGCAGCATTCCACAAAGACACCAATGTTATTCTATATGTATGTATATATTCCGGGCTTTTTACCAATTCTGCAAATACTAGCATGAAATTTCTAATTTCTTCAAAATGTTTAGTACTTACATCTAATAGAATAGTACCATCGCCCTGAACTATGAGAGGAGCATTCTTATTCAATTTTTTTTCCTTACTTGAAATATTTAATAATAATAATTTTATTAGTAAACATTATTTTCTATTAATGAGATAGTTTCTCTAAATAAAGAAAGATATTCAACATTATTTGTGTTTTTAGTTGTCCAAGATTTTAATGTATTTAATGCTTTTGTTCTGTCATTTTGTGCTAGATAAACATCAGATAATGTTAAAGTTGCTTGAGGAAGCAAATAGCTTTTAGGATATGCTTTTATAAAGTTTTCCAAAGTAGATGCAGCCTGAGTATAATTACTTAAACCTATTTGTGTATTAGCTAAATTATACATTGCTGTTTCCTGTAAATAAAACCCTCTAGAATTTGCTACTTCCTGATAGTATTTTTCAGCTTCTTTATAATTATTTATATCATAATAAACACAGCCCAATGCATAAGCACTTCTCAATTTAAGATTATTGCCTTTAGCAGCACCATATACTTTTTGAAATCTTGAAGTAATATCTATTATTATGGCAGGATCATTTAATTGTTCCGGCGGTAATTGTGCATTTTGATATACATTATATAAAGCTAATGCTGATTCAAATTCTACATTACTAGCAGCATCTTGGCTTTCTATATTTGCTCTATAAAGCAGAATTCCTGCTATTATTACTACTATTAAAACGAATCCTGATATGAATATTATTCTATTGTTATATATGTATGTGAATATTAATTCAGCATTTTTTTGCAATTTATTTGTATTTTCAGACATAAAAATCCTCTTAAAATCTATTTATTAAAAATTGTTAATTTAGAATAAGCAATTATAATAATTAAACATAAAAAAATCAAGTATTTATTTTAATAATTATTTTTTGATATGATGATGTTTTGGTATTGTTTATTATATTACTTATGATATAATAACGGCTAGAATTTTTGATGATAGGTATAAATTTATGTCACAGCAAAAAATAAGTCCAAATGATGAAGTATTAGCTATTAAAATATTAGCCGAGTATACTGATTTAAACAAATATATATATCTTGTTTTCTTTATAGATAAATATAATAGCAGTTTGATAGATATTGCATTTGTTATATCAGATGATAAAAAACTTTTAACTTTTTTAAATGCATACACTGATTTATTGGAATTATACAAACATATAAAAATTTACAATAAATTAAACAATGAAAAAAATCAATATTTTGATAAATTTAATGAACTTATTTCAAATATATTTAATGAAGATAGAAATATAAATAATATTATAATATATCAAAGTAATAATAATAGTATTTCTATTATTGATATATTTGCGAGTACCATGAATAGATTTATGGATTTTCATATAGGTACATTTGATATAAACAGCAGTATTATAGATATTAATGCTGTACGTACGACTATAGAAAATGTTAATAAAGAAATGGAAGCTACAGATTCTATGCATGCAGCATATCAAAATACTGGAGATGGTACTAAAGCTGAAAATGGACAAGCAGAAGAAGTTCAGCCTCCTACTTACAAACTTATTAATGCTTCATTTGTAGTTGATCCTATAGGAGGAAAATCTATAAATGATATAGTTCCAGGTGATAAAGTTATCGTTACTATAAATTCTAATACAGTAGAAGAAAATATAATATATCTTGAGCTTAAAGGAAAAAAAGATAAATATTCTAAATATTTAGTTCCTGCTGAAGTTTTAGAAAAAACAGTGGAAGAAAAATCTATTAAGATTTTATTAAAATTGATAGATGGATATTGCTGTTTAATAGAAGAAATTGAACCTATAAAATTAAAATTATTCAATCCTGAAAAAGATTTATATGTAGAACCTTCTAAGGAAGAGGAAAATAAAAGTTTATTTGAAAGAATCTTTTCTAAGATTGGTACTTTTAAATTGATTATGTTTGGACTTGGTGCTATTATCATATTTGTATTCATTGCTATAGTATATGTATTCTTCTTTCAAACTTGATTTATTACTAATTATTTAATATTATTTATTCAAACTTTTTCTATAAGTTTTTATAGTTTATTTCTAGTAAAAATTGTTTGTTAGTTCTGTATGCCTGTTGCAAAAGTGTTGTAAATTGAACTTTACAGAGATTCACAATTTTTATAATTGACTTTATAATATTTAAAAATTATGTTTTTGTATATAAATATATTAAAAAAAACTATATAGTAGTTTATTAAGGAAAAATTATGAGTATAGTTGTATATTCATTTCTAGATGATGAAGCAAAATTTTTTAAATTAATGGAGAAAAATATAATACCAAATTCACATTACATAAACATCATTTAAATATTGATAATGTCAAAGATGCCAAAGGTTTTGATTCTGTAGTTTTCAATGCAAGAGATGCTATTACTGATAAAGTGCTTGATAAATTAAAAGAATACGGCGTAAAATATATGAGCACCAGATCCGTTGGATATGATAATATAGATATTGATTATGCAAATAAAATAGGAATAAAAATAGCAAATGTACCTTCATACTCTCCTAATTCTGTGAGCGAGTTTACTATTCTTTCTTTGTTATCTCTTATTAAGAATTATAATAATCTTCTTATAAATGGCTACAATAGAAATTATACAAGAACCGGACTTGTCGCAAAGGAGATAAGAAATTTAAATATTGGAGTTATAGGTACAGGCAGAATAGGTTCTTTAACTGTAAAACATCTTAAAGGATTTTCGCCTAAGAATATATTTGTATATTCAAGAACAGAAAAAGAAGAAATAAAACAATATGCAAAGTATGTCAGTTTAGATGAATTATATAAAAATAGTGATGCTATAATATATCATATACCATATAGTAAAGAAACTGAAAATATGATTTGCAAAGATTCTATAAATAAAATGAAAAAAGGTGTATATATTATTAATGTGAGCAGGGGAGGAATAGTTAATAATAAAGATTTGCTTGAAGGTTTAAAAAGCGAACATATAGGCGGAGCTGCTTTAGACGTATACTCTAATGAAATAGAATATGTTAATAAAGATATAAAAGATATAGTTTTAAAAGATGAAATTATTGAAGAATTATTCAAAATGGATAATGTTATAATAACTCCTCATTTTGCATTTTATACAGATGAGGCATTACTTAATATGGTAAGTATTTCTATTGATAATATTTTTGAGTTTAAAATTACAGGGAAATGTATAAATCAAATAAAAAATATTTAATTTTAGTAATAATTTTTTCTATTTTTTTTTGATTGACTAAGTTTGTAAAATTATATAAAATTAATTTACTAAGTTTAATTTTAATGGAGTCAATTATGAAAAGTAGAAAGATTTTCATATCTTTTTTCATTGGTATTTGTCTTGTGCTTTTATTGGCAGCTTCTTGCTCCAAAAAAGGAAATACTAATGATCAAGGAATAATCGTAAATTTAAGTGTAGAACCGAAAACTATAGACCCTAGTTTGAATGCTCAAATATACGGTGTAATTTATATATCTCATGTGTTTGAAGGATTAACAGTAAGAGATAGAAATAATAAAATTGTTCCTGGTGTTGCTGAGAGTTGGGAAATTAGTGAAGATGGAAAAACTTATACATTTTTCTTGAGAACTAATTCTACTTGGTCAGACGGAAAACCTGTTGTTGCTGAAGATTTTGTATACAGCTGGCAAAGACAGGTTGATCCAAAAGTTGCTAGTGAGTATAGTTATCAGCATGAACCTGTAAAGAATGCTATGGCTATCACAAGAGGAGAATTGCCTGTTGATGCATTGGGAATAAAAGCTGTTGATGATCATACATTAGTTGTAGAGTTAGAAGCTCCTACAGCATATTTCTTGGAAGTAATTGCTTTCCCTACATTTTCACCTTTAAGAAAAGATATAATAGAGCAGTATGGAGATAAATGGACATTAAGCCCTGAAACTTATATAGGTAATGGACCTTATGTTATGTCTGAAAGAAATATAGATGAAAATATCATAATGGTAAAAAATCCTAATTATTGGAATGCTGATACAATAGTTGCAGAAAAGATAACATTTGTATTTATGCAAAATGGAGCTGCTGCTGTTGCCGGAATAAAAGACGGTTCTTTACATATGGCTTATGAACCTCCTCAAAAGGATATACCTACACTTACAGAAGAGGGTTTGATACAGATTAAGCCTCTTATAGCTACATACTATTATCCTATAAATGTTACTAATCAATATTTAAAAGATCCTAGAGTAAGAAAAGCATTATCACTTGCTATAGATAGAAATTATATAGTAGAACAAGTTACTAAAGGCGGACAAAAACCTGCAGGTGGTTGGGTGCCTTATGCTGTTAATGATGTTAATGGCGATTTCAGAATTAACGGCGGTGATTTTTATGATGTATCAAAAGAAGGATATGCTAAAAATGTAGAAATGGCTAAGAAACTTTTAGCTGATGCAGGATATCCTAATGGAGAAGGTTTTCCTGTTATAGAATTTAAAACAGATCCGGGCAACCATGTAGAAATATTTGAAGCAGTACAGCAAATGTGGAAAGAGCATCTTAATATAGATTCTACTATTACTCAAATAGACAATGCTTTGCTTGGACAAACTTTATTAGAAAAGAATTTCATGATAGGAAGACTTTATTGGTCTGCAGATTATTCTGATCCTATGTCAATGATGAGTTTATTTACTAGTTATAACACTCAAAACAATGGCGGATACAGCAATAAAAGATATGATGAGCTTATAGGACAGGCTATGTCTACAGATGATAATAATATAAGAATGCAGGCTATGCATGAAGCAGAAAGAATACTTATAGAAGAAGATATGGGAGCCATACCGCTTTATTTCTTCACAGAGCCTTTACTTGTTAATCCTAAATTAAAAGATGTTGTATATAATCCATTAGGATTCCATAAGTTCTTCTATGCTCATTTAGATGAAAATTAATATTATTAATTGAGATAATAAAAGAGTAGCTGATAACTAATAAATAAAGTTGTCAGCTATTTTTTTTATAGTTTGTAAGAATATATATTGTTTTACTGTATTTATTTATATAATATTTCAAATATTAATAATATTTATTATTTTATATCTATTGACTTTTTATTAATTGTATTATATTATTAATGACATCTAAAAATATGGCGGCGTCGCCAAGTGGTAAGGCAGGAGTCTGCAAAACTCTTATCATCGGTTCAAATCCGTTCGCCGCCTCATTTTCCTAACTATGAATGACAGCCGAGTTAAAAGATTATATTTATTCCTTATTTGCTTTTTTATAGGAACAATAGCTATATTTATTCAATTATTCAATTTAACTATAAAAGAAAGAAAATCTGTATCATCATTAGTAGGACTCGACAGACCAAGAGGAACTATATATGATTCTAAAATGCGTCCTCTTACAATAAATATTCCTGCATATACAATATATTTGGATACCGAATCTGTTTCTTTAGATGGTAATGATGAAACAGATATCAATGAAGCTTATTCTCAAATATTTAATATTATAAACATCACAAAAGAAAAATTTGCTGATCTATTAAATACTAAGAGAAGAACTATAATGCTTGCACAGAATATTAATTTGGATTCCTATAAAAAAATAAAAGAAATAAAAAACAAATATAATGTTAAAAGTATATATGGTATAGAAAGCTATAAAAGATTTTACCCATATAAAGATATATTTGCCCATGTAATAGGCTATATGAATAGAACAGAAACAGAAGGATATGCCGGTCTTGAAGCCACTTATGAAGCAATCCTTTCTTCAGAAAATGATAATCCAAAAGATATAGTATTAACTTTAGACAGAGATGTTCAGACTATAGTAAGAAATGAAGTATTAAAAACTGTTGCTGAAAAATCCCCTCAATCTGTAACTGTAATAGTATCAGATGTTAATACAGGTTCAATAGTAGCAAATTATTCTTATCCTTCATTTGATCCTAATAATCCTTTTATTTATGTAAATAATGAAAGAATGGACAGAAGTATAATGAGTACTATATATCCTGGAAGTACAATGAAAATATTTGCTGAACTTGCTGCAATAGAGCAGGGAGTTGTAAATAGCGATGAAGTTTTCCATTGTAAAGGTTATTATGATTACAGCAGACAAACTAGAATACATTGTGATTATCCACATGGTGATGTAGCCTTTAATGATATATTGAAATACAGCTGCAACTTTGCCGTTGTAACTATAGCTGAAAGAATAGATAATCAGTTCTTTTATGATTATTTAAAAAGATTTGGTTTCGGAGAGCCTACAGGTGTAGGGCCTTATAAGAATGAATGGAGCGGAATATATCACTCTTTAAATAAATGGCATAGATTTTCAAAAGGTTATTTAGCAATAGGTTATGATTTAAGTGTTACTCCTATGCAGATAGCTGCTTCTTATTTACCTCTTTTGAATGGAGGTTGGAAAGTACCTATGCATGTTGTTGATTCATTTTATGACGGCATAGAAAAAATAAGTGCAACTAATAATTTAAAAAGAACTAGAATAATAGATGAACAGTATTCTCAAATAGCTAGAGTTCTTCTTAGAAAAGGTGTTGAATCTGGTTCTACAGGTCATAGAGCTAATCTTCTTAATATAGATGTTGTTGGTAAAACAGGTACAGCAATAACAGAAGTTTATAGAAATAATGAATCAGAAAAACCTGAAAAATATTATCAGTCAATATTTGTAGGCGGTTTTCCTTTAGAAGATCCTAAAATATCCATACTAGTATTGCTTGATGACCCTCAAGGACAGGGATCTCAGGGAGCTGGTAGAGTAGCAGCTCCTTTGTTTGCCAAAATTGCTAATCAGATTATACCTTATTTGGGACTTATTGACGGAGAAATATATACAATAAATACTAATGATTTTTTGAGTTTAGTACCTCATTCAAGTAATATTACAAATAATGTTATGCCTAATTTGAATGGACTTTCTTTGAGAGATGCTTTAAATAGCATATCTTATATTGTATCAAATAATAATGCTAAAATAATGATACAAGGCGAAGGCTATATAACAGATTTTTCTCCGCAAGCAGGTACATCTGTTACTAATGATTCTATTATAAGATTATCATTAAAAGCACCTATTAAGGAGCAAGAGAATAAATAATAAAATAAGGAGTTTATTTATGTTAAATATACTTACTTTCGGAGAACTTTTATATGATGTTTATGATAATGTTTCAGTTATAGGAGGTGCTCCTTTTAATTATTCTCTTCAGCTTTCAAGGCTTTTAAGTAAAGATGACAAATTAAAGTTTATAACTGCATTGGGTAATGATGATTATTCTAAAGATGCTTTATCTTTTATTGATAATGAAAATATAGATAAATCTTTAATACAAATATTAAAAGATTATGAAACAGGAAAAGCTACTGTTTTTCTTAATGAGAAGAAAGTACCTGATTATATAATTCATGAAAATTCAGCTTGGGATAATATAGAATATAATGGGAATATAGAAAATGCTTTGAAAGAAAATTATGACTTATTTTATTTTAATATATTATCTCAAAGAAATGAAAAATCTTATAATACATTAAAAAACATATTCAAAAATATTAATGCTAAATATAAAGTATGTGATGTAACATTCAGAAAAAATTATTATACTAAAGAAAAAATAAAAGAATCTTTAGAGTTTATAAATATATTAAAGATTAATGATGATGAACTTGCTATAATAAAAGAGCTTTTTTATACTTCTATGCCAAATGATAATGAAGTATTATTAAAGGCTATTAATAAAGATTTTAATATTGATTATATATTCCTTACACTTGGGGCATCTGGTGCAAGTGTATTGTATAATAATGAATATATATTTAATCCTTCTAATAAGGTTAATGTTGTTGATACAGTTGGAGCTGGAGACTCATTTTGTGCTGCTTTAAGTTATGCTATATTGAGAGGACTTGATATTAATAATGTATTGAAATTTGCTTCAAGCGTGTCTGAAGAAATGGTTCAGGTAAAAGGCGGTACAGCAAGATATGATATTGAAAAAGTAAAATCTAAATACAGCTTATAATCATGTTCTTCCTGTAAAATATCTGAATTTATCTTTTGTAAGAAATCTTATGGAAGTAATTTACCTGTGTATCTTTCATTGTATACTATATTATTTCTTATATCATCATAGAAATCTTGTAAATTATTCTGCATCATATCATCTATATAACTAGATGGATATTTAGATATATATTGATGTATTTGTCTGTTTATTAATAATGTAATAAATTTTTTAGGTGGAGTGTTATAAGCAAGCAATGCTTTATACATTCTAATGTTTTGATTTATAGCATTTTTTTCTGCTTGAGTTTTTGCATCTTTTTCCTGCCTTTCCAAATCATTTAATGTGTTTTGAATATTGTATATATTATTGCTGTATATAGTTTTACCTTCATCTGTGAAAATATAATTTGCATCTATATAAAATACATATTCTTTGTTATCAGATGACAGAATTTTATCAAATTTTTCAATTACTCTAAATTTTATATTAAGATTATAATTATTTTGAGCAAAACTATAAGGACAAGTTATAAGAATAAATATTATAATTGTAAAATAAAATTTCATACAATATATTCGGAATTATTTTTATATTATTTCGGTATAGATGATAATAATCTTATAAAATCTCGGTCATTTGGGAATAATTTTAAAGCTTCTTCAGATATAATACTTGCATTGTTATATCTTCTTTGATTATATTCTGTAACGGCATAATTATAATATGAAACTTTAAGATTTTTTTTTAATATATCAGCACCTTCTCCAATATCAGATATTCCTATTTTATATGTTTCTATAGCATTAGGAAAATCTTTTACACTTAAATAAGATGTACCTATTGTATTATAATAATGTATTTTATTATTTTTTGTCATAGCATTATCAGAATCAAACATATATGCTTCTTCTAATGTTTTGTATGCAGCTTCAAAGTTTTTTTTATTTAGATAATCTAAAGCTAATCTGTTATAAGCATTAACCAAATTATCATTATACATTTTTGTATTTGGGGAAAGATAATATGCTTTTTTAGCCATAACTAACTGTTTTTCTAAATCTTTCTCTATTTTTTTTAATGAAATGGAATTAGGGTATAATGTTGCTATTAAAGTAAGTATATCTACATTGTTTCTATCTCTATAATTTCCTTGAGGTACGAAAGTAACTATTGTAGAATTTCCAGTATTTCTTATTTCTTTTTGTCCAGGATCGAATCCTCTTGATAATGTAGTTTCTACATCAACAGATTTACCATCTGCATATATTGTACAAAATGAATGACTTGAAGTTAATACACCTGTAACTTCAAATCCAAATTCCTTATATAATAGAGAATATAATATACTTGAACTTAAACAATTGTATTCACCTTTATATATTAAATCCTGAAATAGTGTGGAGGTTTCAAAATATTGTTTTAATGTTCCGCTTGTATAAAGCCAATTTAAAAGTCTTTTACCAAATGCATACGCACCTTCTTTGGTATATTGAGATAATTCCTTTTTAGCAAAATTTCTTATATCATTTAATTTTTGTCTGTAGAATTCAAACTCATCTTTATCTGTAATACCTGAAGCAATTATGAATCCATCATAATGAAGTTCTAGATCGTTAGTTTCTCCATTATCAACTTTTATAAAGAAATCGCATTCTAATTCTGTAAGTTGATCTTTTTCAAATTTTATTTTATCAGATGGTTTTGAATATATTACTGAATAGCTAAATAATATTAAAAATAAAATTATTTTAATATAGTGTTTCATATATCCTCTATAATTGTGATTATTTTCTATCTATATATAATATATGAAATTAAATAAATAATAGAAAATAAATTTTATATTATTCTGTTAAATTATCAAGTTCATCTCTATATTTAGCAGCATCTTCATATCTTTCTTCTTTTACTGCCTGATCTAGTAATTTCTGCAATTCTTCTTTATTCTTTTTATTATTATTATTATTATTTAATTGATTATTATCTATATTATTAATTTCTTCAGGTTCTTTTTTTACAAATATATTTTCACCATTTTTTTCTTTAATAAGTTCATCTCTTTCAAATTTTTGATAAGTAAAAGGTATTCCTTCTTTTACTTTCATTAAATTATCATTTTCTTCTAGTAAGATGCCGGCTTTTTCTATAACATGTTCTTCTATAAAAATAGGAGCTTTTGATTTTAGAGAAAGTGCTATAGCATCAGAAGGTCTTGAATCTATGAATATATTTTTAGCATTATGTTCTATAACTAATTTAGCAAAGAAAGTATCTATATGTACATTATCTATTATTACATTTATTAACCTTATATTACAGTTTTGAAATATACTGTATATGATATCATGAGTAAGAGGTCTTTCTATTTTATATCCTATAAGGCTGGACATTATAGACTGAGCCTCCAAATATGCTATTGATATTGGTACAACTTTATCAGATTTTTCAGGTTTTAGAATAACTACAAAACCTTTATCTGTAATTGCTAAATTAAGTATTTTTGCTTCTACCACTTTTTAAACCTCTTTTTATATACCTATTTAATATAATATTAATATATATATATTATTTGTCAAGAAAATTTATTTAATAATTATGCTTGTATATAATTAAAAATTGATGTATTATGATTTTACTATTTAATTATAATATAGTTTTTGTATTAAATTTTATAAATAATTTAACAATATGATGGGAACTATGAGAAAAAAATTAATCTTTATTTTTACATTGTCAATTATATTAACATTCAATTTATTTTCACAAACAAATGAAGAATTACCTCCTTATCCTCCTGAGAATCCTGAAGTTATACCTATAAGTGAGATTTATGAAGGAATGGAGGGAGTAGGATATACTGTTATACATGGTACAAATGTAGAGCCATTTAAAGTAAAAGTATTATCTATTTTAAAAAAAAGATGGCATAATAGTGATGCTATACTTATAAGATGTGAAGGTCTTAATTTAGATCATTCAGGAACTGTTGCCGGTATGAGCGGTTCTCCTATATATTTTGATGGCAAAATAGCCGGAGCATTGGCATTTGGCTGGAATTATGCTAAAGATCCAATAGCAGGTGTTACTCCTATAGAAGAAATGTATAAACTATATGAAGATACTAATGCTAAAGCACCTATGTTGGGATTTGCAGATGATAATTCTCTTCAGACTCCATTAATGTTTTCAGGTATAAGCAGTAAAGCTTTTAATGAATATTCTTCTGTTTTTAAAAAGGCTGGTTTTTATCCTATGCAGGCAGGCGGTTCTATATCCGATACAAATCAGGCCAGCAAATTTTTATTTGGTGATTCAGTTGCCATAGTTTTAGCTGACGGAGATATTTCATTAGCTGGAATAGGTACAGTTTCTCATACAGATGATGAAAAATTCCTACTTTTTGGACATTCTATGTGGTCTAAAGGAAGAATAATAGCACCAGTATCAAGAGCATATATTAATCATATAGTAGCTTCAGTATCTTCTTCATTTAAACTTGGATATGCTTATTCTAATTATTTAGGATATACCGTTTATGACGGAGCTTTTGGTGTTTCAGGTGTTTATGGAGAAGTTCCTGAAAATGTAATGGTTCCTGTAAAAGTAGAAATAGAAGATCAGACTTTTCTTACAAGAGATTTTAATTTTAGAGTATTAAATGATCCTGCTTATTTTTCAGATATACTCTCTATGTCTATATATAGTGCTGTAAGTTCTGCAGCTGGAGAAAATGAAGAGGGTGTATTTAGTATAAGCTATGAAATAGAAACAGATTATTTTGATGAGCCTTATAAAGTAAGTAATAGAATATTATCTTATTCTTCTACTGATGCATTTAAAGATGCTATAGATCAAGTAATAGCTCCTGTTAATTTCTTTATACGTAATAATTTTAATAGAGTTGGAATAAAATCAGTAAAATTATCTATTAAAAGAAGCGGACTTGAATATGTTTTTTTGAATGATATAACTTTAGTAGAGCCTAGAGCGGTTGCTGGAGAAACTATACATTTAAGATTGGGATATACTCCTTATGGAAAAGAAAAACAATATGTTGATGTACCTGTAAGACTTCCTGTTAATCTAAAAACAGATGTTTATACTATATATGCTGCTAATGAATACATATTTAATTATGCAGAGCAATTATTTATGCCTAGCAAATATGAAATAAGAAGTTTAGATGATGTTCAGCGTATATATGGAAAAAGTTATGATGACAGTGCTTTGAAAGTATGGCTTTATTCTTCATCAAGAGGAGTGCAAATAGGTAAGGACTTGTATCCTACACTTCCATCTTCTAGATATGGAGCTATGGCTAAAAATGCTACATCAGATAAAGCTGCAGTTATTACTCCTATTAATGGAAATTATCAAATGGACAGTTCTATACTAGGATTAATGAAATTGGATATAATAATAGAAGGCGCTAGAAAATACGAAAATCGTTAAATTATTATTTTATGTTGAGATAAAAAATAGATATAAGAATGAAGGGGATAGAAAATATGAAAATTGCTAAGATTCTAATTACTTTGCAAATAATGTTAATCCTATTTTCTGCTAATGTTTTCGGGGTTGTTACCAGAACATTATCAAGCGGCAAAAAAGGTTTTTATGATAATGGTGTTTATGACGGAATAATGCTTACAGAACAGGGAAGCTTAACATTAGCTCCTATAATAGAACAGAATGGCGTAATTGCTGGTAAAGATATATGGAAAATGTATCCTGCTAATGATGGCAGTATGTTTGCTGCTATCAGCGGAAGCGGTGCTGAACTTTATAAAAGAACTGCTGATGATACTAATTTTACATTATTCGCTTCAGAGAAAAGTGAAAATGCTTTTACTGCAGTTATTGCTGATAGTGAAGGAAATATATATGCAGCTACAGGTCCTTATGCAAAGATAATCAAATATGATAGTCAGGGAAATGAGCTTTGGAGAAAAACTTTAGATGATACTTATATATGGGATATGAAGTTTGATGACAAAGGAAATTTATTTGCTGCTGCAGGTGGAAATAATGCTAGAGTATTGAGAATTGCATCTGATGGTAATATTAAAGAAGTATTAAAAACAGAAGAACAGCATGCTATGTCTTTATTATATGATGAAAATGGTAATAAACTTTATGTTGGTACTGCTGGAAGAGGACTTGTATTAGTTATTGATTTATCTACAAATTTAGAAAATCCTTCATACAATGTTCTTTATGATACTGCTGAAAATGAAGTTTATGCTATAACTATGGATAATATAGGTAATTTATATTTTGGAACTTCTACAAGACAGCCGGCTTATTTGATACTTCCTTCTATAATAGATGGAGATAAAAGACCCGATGAAAGCGAGAATGAATTTAGAAACTCTTTATATAAAGCTGATACTAATGGTACAGTTCAAAGATTATTTTTCTTAAATCAAACATTAGTTTTAGCATTAAGCAGCGATAAAAATAATAATGTATATTTTGTTACAGGAGATACTGCTGATATATATAAAATCGGAGGAAATGACGGACTTTTATCATATATAGGCGGATTAAAAAATAAAATACTTTCTACATTTGCTGTTTCTGATGATGGACTTTATTTTGCAATATCAAAAACAGGTGAGATATACAGAGTAAAACATACTTATCCTAATAAAGGAACTTTTACAAGTGATAGTTTAGATTTAAAACTTTTAAGTAAATTAGGTAGTTTAAGTACAATGTCTACTATTCCTGACGGATCTTCTATATCTATTGAAGTGAGAACAGGAAATGTTGCAAGAGTTGATAATACTTGGAGCAGTTTTGTTCCTGTAAATGCTGATGGTAAAATAGACGCGCCTTATGGAAGATTTATACAGTTTAAAGTTACAATGACAACTTCTGATACAGAAACTACTCCTATACTTAATTCTATAGATTTGAGTTATGTTGAAAATAATCTTTCTCCTGAAGTTTTAAATGGAGGACTTACTACTCATTATCTTCAGCAGAATGATTCTACTGAAACAGCTAAAAATCCTCAATTAGAAGAAAATGAATCTATGATTTATTGGAAGGGTAGTGATCCTAATGGTGACAAACTCATATATAATTTAGAATATAGATTAAAAGGTGAGAAAAATTATAGAAAATTAGCTGATAATTTATCTACATCATATTTTAAATTTGAATCTTATTTACTTCCTTCAGGAATTTATGATTTTAGAATAACAGCAAGCGACAGATATGATAATCCTATAAGCATTGCTAAAACTAAGACTTTAGAAGTATTCAATGTAAAATATGATAATGATCCTCCTGAAATTTTAGATTTCAATGTTACTGGAAGTGGTGCAAATAGAAAAATTACTTTTAGAGTAGAGGATAAATTATCTTTCATAAAAACAGTAAGATATTCTACTATAACAGGCGAATGGAAATATATTGTTCCTGATGACGGCATGTTGGATTCTATGAATGAAGTATTTACTGTTAATATAGATGATGCTAACGCTGGTTCTGTTACTGTTGAGGTAATGGATACTGACGGAAACACTAAATATTATTCATTCTTGATATGATTATTTAATTAATAGAGAAAATTTTAATAGGGCTAGTGAATTTATAAATTTACGAGCCCTTTATTTATGTATAAGGTTCGATTTTATGAGAAAGTTATTTATTTTTATATCTATATTTATATTTTATGTTTCATCTTGTCAAAAGAACGAAATAACTATTCCTGATAATTTGAAAACTATGCTTATAAAGGATATTAATGATGATAGAAGTTTAAATCCTTTATATAGAGAATTCAGAGGTGCTTGGTTTTCTACTGTAAATAATATGGATTGGCCTCTTGAGGGTAAAAGCGAGGAGGAGCAGAAAAAACTTGCTTTGAAATATTTAGACACATTATACAATAATAATTTTAATGCTGTATTTGTGCAGGTTAAGCCTGATGCCGGTGTAATATTTCCTTCAAAGATAAATCCTACTACCAGATATTTTTTCGGAAAAGATTCTACTAATGAAACAGATGATTATCCTTTTAAAACGGATATGCTACAGTTTATTATAGATGAGGCACATAAAAGAAATTTAGAAGTTCATGCTTGGTTTAATCCTTATAGAATAGCAGTAACTTATGATACTAATAAAAGCTATGCAGAACAATTTTCAAAAAAGAATTTTATTCATGTATATGCTTATTCCAACAATTTAAAACCTATTCATTGGTATGATAATAAACTTTATTTAGATCCTGGTGAGCCTATAAGTGCTAAGTATGTGATAGATTCTATTATGGAAGTTGTTGAAAATTATGATATAGACGGAGTGCATTTTGATGATTATTTTTATCAGAATATGATTGATGATAAAACATACAAATATTGGCCTGATGAAACAAGCTCTTCAAAATATGCATCTAGTCAAGGTTATGATGCTTCTAATACAAATTATGATGATTATGGAGTTAATGGTCTTTATGCTTGGAGGAGAAATAATATTAATACTCTTGTGAGTTCCATATATAAAGAAATAAAAATAAGAAAGCCTTATGTAAAATGGACTATATCGCCTGCAGGAGTTTGGAGAAATAAAGAAAAACTTTCAGATTATAATGGTTATGAATATGGAAGTGATACTCAGTCTTATAATCCGAATTTTGACGCTTTGCATGCTGATGTTCTTTTATGGATGCTTAATGGTGAGAAAACTGAATCATTAAAGAATGCAACTGAAAAAGACGGAATAAATAAAATGTATGTTGATGCTATAATACCGCAGATTTATTGGAGTGATAAGCATGAAACCGCTCCTTTTGACATTATAGCTGATTGGTGGATTGAACAGGCTAAAAAGTCCACTAATGGTAAATTGGCCGATTTATATGTAGGACATCCTCTTTATAAAATGGGCAGGGATACTAATGTAGAGCCTTGGCAGGATATAGATTTGATGTCAAAACAGGTCGATTATATAAGAACTAATGGTAGAAATTATATAAAAGGTTCTGTATTTTTTACTATGAGAAATATGTATAAAGATGATATTCATACAAAAGGTTTTGGTTATAAGGCTTTGAATTATTTAAAAGAAAATAATTATACCTTTAAATCTATAATACCTACTATGAACACAATGAAAGATTTAAATATTACACCTTCAGGTTTAACTAATCTTTATATAACAAATAAATTCAATAGTATAGAAATCACTTTCACAGATTCAGGAGAATACAAAACTGATAAATATAATTGTGCTGTAGAAGGTACAAGCGTTTATTATTCTATATACAGAAAAGATGTTGCTGAAGATTATATAGTTTTGATTGATAAGATAAGAAGAGAAAATTTTAATTCTGATTCTAATGTTGTATATAATGATAAAACTGCAAATCCTAAAAAAACTTATATTTATTATATTACTGCTTTAGATAGACTTCACAATGAGAGCATGCCTATTATGATTACAAATAGATAAATATAATGTTTACAAATATTTGTTTATATGGTTTAATTATGTTAACAAAATAAATTAATTGGAAATATTATTATGGGTAATACTTTATTAAAAGATATAATTGCAGTAACAAAAGAATTAAACTCTAAATGCTCTAAAAATATAGAAGAGTTAAATGCAAATAAAGAATTAGAAATATCAACTGACAGCAGAGATAATTTTGATGAAAAAAAATTATTTTTAGCAATAAATGGAGAAAAGTTTGACGGAAATAAATTTGCATTAGAAACTTATAATAAAGGATGCAGATACTTTATTTTAAGCGATGCAAGTATAAAACTTCCAGATGATGCAGTAGTTTTTTATACTGATGATACAATACTTTTCTTTATAAAACTCGCTAGAGAATACAGAAGAAGATTCAATATACCTGTGATATCAATAACAGGAAGCTGCGGAAAAACCACTACAAAAGAATTAACTCATTTATTTTTATCTACAAAATATAAAGCATTGAAAACAGAAGGCAATTTAAATAATGAAATAGGAGTGCCTAAAACAATATTTAATTTAGATAATAGTTATGAGATAGCAGTTATTGAAGCCGGTATGAATCATAAAAATGAACTGTTAAGAATATCTGAAGCTATAGAGGCAAATACTGTTATAATAAATAATGTAGAGCCTGTACATATTGCATATTTAGGTTCTATAGAAAATATTGCCTATGCTAAATCAGAGCTTTTTAATCATACTAGAGAAAATGCTAATGCGGTAATTAATAAAAATACTAATTGCTTTGATATATTAAAAAAAGAGGCTAGTAGAAACAATATAAAAAATATAATAGAAGCTGATATAAAAGAAATAATAAAAAAAGATGATAATACATTTGAGTATAAGGGCATAACTTTTAAACATAATTTAATAGGCGATTTTAATTTGCATAATGTATTATCAGCATTAAAAGCAGCTGAACTTTATGATGTTGATTTACAAAAATGTGCGGATATTTTGATAACTTATGAATCTCAAAAAAACAGAATGCAGATAATTAATATAAAAGACTGTAATGTAATAAATGACTGCTACAATTCAAACCCTGCTGCATTAAAAAATATGATTAAGTTTTTATCTCAAAGAAGCGAATCAAAAAAGATTGCTGTAATAGGGGATATGCTAGAAACAGAAACTGAAAATTCAAGCTATCATAAAGATATAGGAAAAATTATAAATGAATTAAAAAATATTGATACTGTTATTGCAGTTGGAAAGCATTCAAAGGATATTTACGATACAGTTAATTGCGAGAAATATTATTTTGAAAATGCTCAAAGTTCTGTAGAGAAAGTAAAAGAGTTTTTGAAAGATGATACAGCAATGTTAATAAAAGCTTCATTGGGTATGGGATTCGCTGTGATAATAGATTCTATAAAAAATATATAAAATAATAAAGGCTTAAAAATGAATAATTTAATACAAAATAATTCTGTAATAGCTTTTATATTACTAGATGATAAAATGTTCAATGATTTTTCAAAACAATTAAAAGATGATTGGAATATAGATATAACTGTAGTAAGTCATAATAATAAAAATACATTTAATATCGAAGCAATAGATTTTGAATATGAACTTGCTCCATTCAATGTGCCTGATAATGAAGCTGAAATCTTGATGAATTATAATGATATAGATAATGCCACAAGAGAAAAAATACTTAGTCATAAATCATTTTTATCAATCAAGGTTAATAGTGAGAATACTAATTTCAAAGATATTGCTTTAACTTTTAGTAAGGTATGCTATTCTATAATAAAAGTAAATAATGTATCTGCCGTTTTGATAGGGGAGATTAATCTTCTTATTTCTAAAGATACATATTTATTTGAGATGAATGAATATATAAAAAATGATAAATACTTTCCAACTCGTTTATGGGTGAGAGTTGATGTCTTTTCAGATAATAATGGAAATCATGCCTATACTGAAGGGCTTAAAAATTTCGGTAAGTATGAGATTATGGCCTATAAAACTTTAAGAGAAGTTGAAAGCATAATCAGGGTATTGATGATATTATCAAGAAGCATTATAGAAAATAATCTTAATCTTGAAGACGGCAATACTATGCAGACAGATGATGATTATATAGGAATGTTTAAATTCTTTGATAATAAATTTATAATGCTTGAAAAGAGTTTAAAAGACATAAATAAAAATCAATAGATTTGATAATAAAGACACTGTAATATATACTTTGAAAAAATTATAGATTGGGTAGGTATTATGAAATTTGTATTAATTATAATAAGTTTAATTGTTCTAATGAGTTGTTCTAATAGTGAAGAAAAGAAAGAAAACAATATAAATCCTAATGTAAATACCAATTCAAATGCATTATCCCAAAATACGAATACAATTATTACAAATCAAAATAATATAGTTACTAATAATGTTAATAATAAAAGTGATGTTATAGTAAGAAAAAATATATACCCTATAAAATCATATACAGAAGAAGAACTTGATGAAATACTTCTAGTTAGAATTAATAAATTATTAGGGGAGTATGTAAATGATAAAGAAAATGGAGAGTTAATAAAAAAAGAAAAAGAAAAATTAAAGCCTATAAGAGATTTACTTATAAAGACTATAAATGCTGAAGATGAAGATGGTAATAATGCATTAATGCTTGCTATAAAATACAGTACAGACTCTATTGTTTATTATGATTTAATAAAATGGATTGTAGAGCATGGCATTGATTTATCAAGTAAAAAAATATTTAAAACATTATCTTATTATTATTATCTTAAAAAAACATATTATGATCATATTGGCAGTAAAGAATATTCAGATATTGTTTATTATTTGATAGACTCTGGAATATATTTTGACTATAAAGATGTATATGACTTAATGGTTAATAATGGTGATTCGGATATTATTAAAAAAATGCTTGATATATTATACGATTATAATTTTGAAAAAGTTGATTATAACTTACAAAGTGATTTATTATTTACTTCCATACATAATCAGGATATTGATTTAGTAAAATATTTTCTGGATCTTGGTGCGGATATTAATTCTCTAAATAGAATGAGGGATGGTTCTATAGGAACTCCTTTAATGTATAGTGCATTTTTAGAAAATTATGATATTGCTGGTTATTTATTGGAAAAAGATGCTGATGTTAATATTAATTGTTTTCAAGACAATCAAGAATTAGAAAACATTTGGAATTATTATAGTTATTATAGCGATGAAAGAGATGAAATAATAAATAACTTTCCTGTTTTAAGTCCAACAAATTTGAATGGTACTGTTATTACAGGAAATAATTATTATGATTTGATTGTAAAAATATTAAATAAAACAGCTCAAAATTTCAAATTAGCTAATACTTATTTTTATTATGAACCAACTTCTGAGTCTATTGTTAAATCTGATACTAATAATAAATATATGTTTATATCATCTCCTATATTAAATCAGGAATATATAGATTATCCCGATGATTTTACAAGTGAGGAAGATAAATATTTTCATTATATAACTATATGGAAAAAAGAGGATAATAAAGCTTCATTTGTATCAGGGTTTTATCCTTTACAAGATGCATTTTATGAATATACATATTTAAGCGATTTTAATATTACTGTATCAGGAAACTATATTACAGCAGAACAATATGATTCAGGTAAAACATATTATTACACATTTATTATAGAAAATAATGAATTATATTTAGATAAATTTTCTACGGGTAAATCTAATCTCATATCAGCATCAGCTACTAATTTTTCAGAAGTATACAATGAAGAGTATTATTATAATTATAAATCAGATGCACAGAAATTTAATCAAACAAGCAGAGTAAAACTTATTGATGTTGAAAAAGGATTTTTTGAACAGCTTATAGAAGATTATAATAAATAAATTATCAGTTTTTATTACAATTATGCTATGAGTATGATTTTCTTAAATACTGTTATTTGATAAGCATATACAAGTTATTGAGTATATACCTAAACAAATATATTTTTTCAAAAATTAATTTTGTAAATTGAAATATTTGCAGGGCTTTGCCCACCACGCTGTGTGCTTACGCAGCACCCCAGTTCTTTTACCGAGTAGGTACCTTTCGGTATTGGTATAAGGCGAAGCCCGCCTGCGGCGAGAACCAAAAGAACTGCATTTATGGTCTAAATTTAGGTTATATCCTATATTTAATAAGTATATGTTTAATATAAAGTTATAGTAATTGCGTTTTTTGCAACTTTGGCGAAGCCCGCAGAGCGTGTGCGGGAAAAAGTTGAATAAAAAAATTGACAAAGTTAAAAATTTTTTAGTATAAACATTTCAAACTATTTTATAGTATAGTAAAGTTTAAAAAATTATATTAATAAAAAATTATTTTCCTTTGCATACTCTGTTTGAAACTTCATCAAAACCTTCTTCTATTGTAAGCCCCCAATCTGTTTTGATTTTATACCATTCTCTTACATATTCGCATTGATATTCTTCATTAGGAGGAAGCCATTCTACAGGAGATTTATCGCCTTTAGAACGATTTGCACCTTTTGATACGGCTACCAAATGATTTTCATTCTTCATATAATTGTAGTATTCGTTTTTCTTTTCTTTGCTCCAATTACTAGCACCGCTGATATGGGCATTTTTTAAAGGCACTAAATGATCTATATCTAAATCTTTGGCATTAGTAAAATATTTTCCTGTAAACTTATCATACCATTTTCCTGATATTACTCTGTTATTAGATATGACAGGTTTTACTAATGATTCTCTGGCTAATACTTCATGCCTTGTATTAAGTCCGTCATTATCTTCATCAGCCCAATCTCCCCAATCATCTCTGTTGTATCTTGTAACAGTTTCTTTTTTGGGCTTTTCTGTTTTTGAAATTTCTTTTTTATTGTATACATTATTATAATAATAGTATCCTGCTGCTATTAATAAAATGAATAATATAAATAAAGGAGATGATTTTTTCTTTTTTCTTCTTGCCATAGTCGTTCCTATTATTGCTAATACAAATTGTTAGTTGTAAATTTCTCATACACTAACAATTTTTATATTTAACTTTCTAATATTTAAAATCTATTATTTTTATTATTGCTAATAAAAATTGTTAGCCAGCTTTGTATTATTATATGATAAACTTAGCTATACTAAAAATTTTATATTTAGCTTTTTTATAATAAACCTAAACAATTACATTTTGTTAATTTTAATTTATTAATAGTATAAAATATTATTAAGTTTTCTTAAAAATACTAAGATAAAAACTATATTCTTAGTAAAAATGCAGTCTTTCGCCGTAGGCGTACTTCGTTTGGTTCTTTGTGCCAACAAAAGAACTGGGGGTGTGGGGGCTAGTCCCCACAAATAACATAAATTTAAAATTGTGTTTTTTGACAAATTTAAAAATTTTTAGTATATATTATTTTTTTATTATTTCCATACTCCATTCAGGACCGCTGTAAACTTTGTATTTATCAGAGAAATTACCCATATTCACAGCAACAGATAAATTAAGCTCTGAATTGAAATAAGCCATATTATCGCCTTCAGGTATATCTCCGAAAGTATTAACAAGTTTGACATCTCCATTCCATACTAAATTTCCTTGATTGTATATAGAAACATTCAAAATATCTCCAACCTGTACTCCATTATCCAGCATTAATTGACGAGGAAGTGATGACCATACATTACCGTACTGTACATCAAGTATTGGAATATTAGCAGAGAATTTTCCGTTTTCAAATTTTGCTTTTTGATATTCTATTTTGGTAATATTAGTACCTAAAGATTTTCCAACCTGTTCAAAAGTTATTTGCTTTGAAGCTAGTCTTGCACCAGTATATACATAAACATCTCTGCCATGAAAAGTATATGATTCTTGAGAATTAGTGAGTCTGTTTACAGCCTCATCAATTTCTCTTACTTCTTCTATACCTAGACTTTCAGCAACAAAAGTTAAAGAACCATTATCAGGAGTTACAAAATAATAATTGTTAGTAGTTTTCATAACAACAGATTTTCTATCGGTACCAACTCCCGGATCTACAACATTTACAAATACAGTACCTTCAGGCCAATATCTAGCAGTTTGATCTAGTCTTAAAGCAGCTTCCCAAATATTAAAAGCAGGTATCTCATGAGTAAGATCATAAACTTTTAAATCTTTATCTACAGTCAAAGCAACTCCATACATACTAGCAACTGCATTATCCTTTCTGCCGAAATCAGTTTGAAGTGTAAGTGGTGATTTATCTACTGTTTTTGTACATGATATTATTAAAGCAAATAATAATATTAATATATATTTTTTCATTTTATTTCCTATTTTTATAAGTAATATATTTTGATTAGTTAAATAATTAAGGGCATAAGAATTAACTCATGCCCTTAAAAAATTTGTTTTCAATGATTATTTAGTTTTAGCATTTAGAGCATCTTTTTGTCTTTTGATTCTTCTTAATGCTCTTTTGCGTTTAACTACTTTTCTATGTTGTTTTCCCACAGTATATATCTCCTTTAATTTTTATTAAATTTTACCGTCTGAACCTAATACATTAATTATTTTATGCATATAAAGTTTTTTCATTTCATCACGAGCAGGTCCTAAATATTTTCTAGGATCGAATTCTTTAGGATCATCATGGAATACTTTTCTAATAGCAGCAGTCATAGCAAGTCTTGAATCGCTGTCGATGTTGATTTTACAAACTGCACTCTTAGAAGCTTCTCTTAATTGCTCTTCTGGAATACCTATAGCATCATCTAATTTACCGCCGTTTTCATTGATCATTTTAACATATTCTTGAGGTACGCTTGAAGAACCATGAAGTACGATAGGGAATCCAGGAATTTTTTTCTCAATTTCTTTAAGAATGTCTAATCTTATTTGAGGATTTTGACCAGGTTTAAATTTATAAGCACCATGGCTAGTACCTATAGAAATAGCAAGAGAGTCAACTCCTGTTTTTTTAACGAAATCTTCTACTTCTTCAGGCTGAGTATAAGTGTGATGTTCAGCTACAACATCATCTTCAACACCAGCAAGTACTCCTAATTCACCTTCAACAGTAACATCATATTTATGAGCATACTCAACAACGCTTCTAGTTAATTCAACGTTTTTATCATAATCATAATGGCTTCCGTCTATCATAACAGAAGAAAAACCATATTCAATACAGCTTTTACAAAGTTCTAAACTGTCGCCATGATCCAAGTGTAAAACTATAGGTACATTAACACCTAATTCTTTAGCATATTCAACAGCACCTTGAGCCATATATCTTAATAATGTTTGATTAGCATATTTTCTAGCACCTGAAGAAACCTGAATTATAACAGGGCTTTTAGTTTCTACACATGCTTGTACTATAGCTTGAAGTTGTTCCATATTATTAAAGTTAAATGCTGGTATAGCATAACCACCGCCTATAGCTTTTTTAAAAAGTTCTCTACTATTAACAAGACCTAAGTCTGAGAATTTAACCATATTTTTCTCCTTATTCTTTTTGATTATAAAAAGTACTTAATAATAATATAGTAAAAATAATAAATTTTCAATAAAAATAGTAATTTTTTATTATAGTTGTTTGAAAATATATAATAATAATTTTATTTTATTAATGAGTTTATATTAGAAATTTTAATAATTGTATAATCAATTTGTTGACTATTGTTTTTATGTATGTTATAATTGTCTAAAATATTTGCATTAAATTTTTTTTATTGAATGCAAATAAAAGTATCAATTCAAGAGGTGTTATAATGTCAAAAATTAATTATTTAGGACAGTCTTATGATTTGTCCAACGGAGAGTCTTTATTAGACTTCCTTAAACAAAATGCTAAAAAAGATTCTAAAGATGCAGTAGCAGCTAAGTTTAATGGAACAGAAGTTGACCTTACATATACGCCTGAAACAGACGGCGATTTAGAATTGATACTAACCACCTCAGATGAGGGACTTGAAATATTAAGACACTCTACAAGTCACTTAATGGCTCAGGCTGTTAGAAGACTTTATCCTAATACTCAAGTTACTATAGGACCAGCTATTAAAGATGGTTTCTATTATGATTTTGATGCTGAAAAGCCTTTCACTGAAGAAGATTTGCCAAAAATCGAAGATGAAATGAAAAAAATCATCAAAGAAAATATTCCTGTAGTAAGAAAAGTAATGAATAAAAATGAGGCTATAGAATATTTCAAGAAAGCTAATGAACCTTATAAAGTTGAAATTATAGAGGGTATAGATGCTGATACAGTATCTTTCTATGAGCAAGGCGATTTTATAGACCTTTGTAGAGGACCTCATGTTCCTTCAACAGGTTATTTAAAAGCATATAAACTTATGTCTGTTGCAGGAAGCTATTGGAGAGGAGACTCTAATAATAAAATGCTTTCCCGTATATATGGTACTGCTTTTGAAAGTAAAGAATCATTAGATAAATACCTTAAAAAACTCAAAGAAGCTAAAGAAAGAGATCATAGAAAATTAGGTAAAGAATTAAATTTATTTAGTTTCCATGAAGAAGGTCCCGGTTTTCCTTTCTGGCATCCTAGAGGAATGGTTATTTATAAGGCTGTTGAATCATATATTAGAAATGAAAATGAAAAACGCGGATATGTTGAAATAAAAACTCCTGCTATACTTAATGAAGAATTATGGCATAGAAGCGGACACTGGGATAACTATAAAGAAAACATGTATTTTACAGAAATTGATGAAACTAAATATGCTGTAAAACCAATGAACTGTCCTGGCGGTTTGATTGTTTATAATTCTAATATACATAGTTATAGAGATTTGCCTTTAAGAGTTGCTGAATTAGGTTTTGTTCATAGACATGAGCTTTCAGGAGCTTTGCATGGACTTTTCAGAGTAAGAGCTTTCACTCAAGATGATGCTCATATATTCTGTACTGAAGAGCAATTAGGCGATGAAATTATTAATACTATTGAATACTATTTATCTGTATATAAAGACTTTGGTTTCGAGAACTTTGAAATATTTGTTTCTACTAGACCAGCAAAATCAATCGGAAGCGATGAGATTTGGGAGCTTGCTACTAAATCATTAATCAATGCTTTAGACAAATTAAAAATAAGCTATAAGATTAATGAAGGTGATGGAGCTTTCTATGGTCCTAAGATAGACTTCAATATTAAAGATGTTCTTGACAGAAACTGGCAATGCGGTACTTTACAAGTTGACTTCTCACTTCCTATGAGATTTGAGATTAGCTATGAAGGTAAAGATGGTAAAAAACATACACCTGTAATGCTTCATAGAGCTATACTTGGTTCTATGGAACGTTTTATAGGTATATTAGTTGAACACTATAATGGTAAATTCCCATTATGGTTATCTCCTTTACAAGTAGCTGTAGTTAATGTACTTAATGAAAAATCTCAAATTGATAGAGTTAATGAAGTAGCTAAAGCATTGAAAGATGCCGGCTTCAGAGTGGAAGTTGATGAAGGTGATGATAATTTAGGTACTAAGATTAAGAAATATCGCTTGCAAAGAACTCCATATACAGTTATAATAGGAGCCGAAGAAGTTTCTAGTGGAAAATTATCTATCAGAACACGTTCTTCACAAGAAATTAAAGATATGGATTTGAATGAGTTTATTGAGAAACTCAAAAAAGAATCTAAGGAGAGAATGAATGATTCTATATTTACTACTAAATGAGGTAGATAAATAATGGCAACAGTAAAAAAAGAAGGAGAGAGAATTAATCAATTTATTACTGCACCAGAAGTTAGAGTTGTGCATGATGAGAGAGGAAGTCTTGGTGTAATGAGTATTAAAGATGCTCTTGCATTGGCAAAAAGTGAAGGTTCAGATTTAGTTGAGATTGCTCCTACAGCAGAACCTCCTGTTTGTAAGATTATCAATTATGGTAAGTATAAATTTGATATTCAGAAGAAGAGTAAAGAAGCTAAGAAAAAGCAAAAGTTAGTTCAGCTTAAAGAAATCAAGATGCGTCCTCAGATAAGCATACATGATTACAACTTTAAAATGAAGCATATTCGTGAATTCTTAGATGAAGGAAATAAGGTAAAAATCACTATAATGTTTAGAGGTAGGGAAATGGCACATACTGAATTCGGCTATGACCTTATTAATAAAATTATACAGGATTTAGAGAATGAAGCTGCTACAGAAAAACCTGCTAAATTAGAAGGTAAGAATTTATCTGCAGTTCTTAACCCTGTAAAAGTTAAGAAAACTGATTCTGAAGGTTCCTCTAATAAAAAAGAATCTTCTGAAGTTAATAATGAAGAATAATATATTACTTTAATTATTAGAATTGAAGTATAGCAGCTATTTTTAATAAAGCCCACTACCTATATGTACTTATCATACATATAGTTTGAGCATACAGTAAATATAATTAAAAGGATATTAGTTTATGAAACAAAAATTAAAAACAAAAAGCGGTGCAAAAAAACGTTTTAGATTTTCTAAAACTGGTAAAGTAAAATTTGCTCATGCATTTGGTAGCCACAAATTCTTAAGCAAAAGACCTGACACTAAAAGAAAGTATCGTAAAGCTAGAATAGCAGATGATACTAATATGTTAGAAATGCCAAGATTAATGCCTTATGGCAGATAATAAAAGGAGACTAAAATGAGAGCAGTTAGCGGTGTAGTAAGAAAGAAAAAAGTTAAAAAAATATTAAATATGGCTAAAGGTTACTATGGTTCTCATAGTAAGCAAATGAAACAAGCTAAAGAAGCTGTAATAAGAGGCTTAAAATACGCTTATCGTGATAGAAGACAGAAAAAAAGAATGATGAGACGTTTATGGACTTTAAGAATCAATGCAGCTTGCAGACCTTTAGGTATATCTTACAGCAAGTTCATTAACGGACTTAAAAAAGCTAATGTTATTATTGACAGAAAAGCTTTATCTAATTTAGCTATCGATGATTATAAAGCATTTGAGGCTGTAGTTGAAGTAGCTAAAAAAGCACTTGCTTAATATATTAGACTTAAAAAATATTTACTTATGTATAAAATTGCCGTTGGTATTCTTTAATAGAATGCTAGCGGTTTTTTATTTATAGTTAATTGAAATAATAAATAATATAGCTTTTATGATCTTTATTTATTTTAGTTAAAATAAAAAGCTGACATTAATAATAATGCCAGCCTTTAATATTAAAAACTAAATTAGTTTAACGCTTTTAATTCTTCTACTTCTTTAGCAAATAATTTCAAAGCACTTTCTACAACTTCAGGTTTAGTCATATCAACACCTGCAACTTTTAAATTCTCTATAGGAGTTCTGCTTCCTCCGCTTTTTAAGAATTTCAAATAGTTATCTCTATTTGTATAGTCGCCTTTAGCATTGCCTTCAAGCACCCTATTAGATAAAGCAACTGCAGCTGACATACCTGTAGCATATTTATAAACATAGAATGAACGATAGAAATGAGGTATTCTCAAAGCCTCTAAATCGCTTGTTTCTTCAAATACGGCTTTTGCTCCAAAATATTTTTTGAGTAAATCTTTATAAACATTTCTTATAAGTTCTAATGTTGTTGGGTTTCCTTCTTCTGCTTCTTTATGAATAATATGCTCAAACTCTGCGAACATAGTTTGTCTGAATACTGTAGCAACAAAGCCGTTTATATCTTTATTAAGTAAAAATGCTTTAACTTCTTTTTTACTTTCATTTTGCATAAAATAATTGAATAAAAGTTTTTCATTGAAAGTAGATGCCACTTCAGCTTCAAATATACTATAATCATGATGTTGGAAAGGATTATTCTTTCTGCTGTAATAGCTATGCATACTATGTCCTGCCTCATGTGCTAATGTGAATACTGATTCAACGCTTTCATCTCTGAAGTTCATCAATATATAAGGCTCTGAAGTATAACAGCCTGCTGAGAATGCTCCGCTTGTTTTACCTTTATTTTCGTATTTATCAACCCATCTTGAATTAAGTCCTTTTGTGAGAGTTGATACATATTCTTCTCCAAGAGGTGATAATGCTTTGCTTAAAACTTCTATAGCCTTATCAAATGTATGATGTATTTTTACGTCTTTTACAACTGGTGCATATTTATCATATTGTCTGAAATCACTAATTCCTAATTTACCCGCACAGTATTCATAATAGCTATGCAAAGCTGGTAATGCATTATGTACGCTCTCAATTAAACTATCATAAACGCTTACAGGTATATCATCACCGAATAATTCCATTTCACGTACACTATTATAATTTCTTATTTTAGCATCGAATATATCTTGTTTGATTTGGCTTGCATAAAGTTCTGCTAATGTGTTTTTATGTTTATCATATTCTTTATAGAATTGATTATAACTATTCTTTCTTAATTCTCTATCTTGGCTCTCTTGAAAACTTGAGAATGTAGCATGAGTTAATGTTGTTTTCTCTCCATTATGTTCTAATGTTCCAAAGTCTAAATCGGCATCATTTAAAGTATCGAATACATTTGAAGCAGTTGAAGCTAATTCTCCTTGCAATGCTAATATTCTTTCCTCTTTTTCTGATAATGTATGAGGTTTATATTTAAGTATATTTCTTAAATAAATTAAATAATCTTTTAGAACCTCATCTTTTAAAAAGGTATTTATCTTTTCATCATCAATGCTCATAAGTTCAGGATCAAAATAACTTAAATTAGCTGAGAATTCAGAAGCTAATTTTGAAAATCTTGCCACTTTTATATTAGAATCATTATTAGTTAAATCTTCTGTTTGTTTTAGAAAAGCATAAGAGCCTAATTTATCTAATATAATAGAAGCATTCATTATAGAATCTAATATATTTTTTAATTCAGCCGCTGATTTTGATAAATTTCCTTTAAACTTGCTTACTTCTTTTGAAAACTCTTCCATTGCTTTAAAATCTTTTTCAAACTCTTCATCATTTTTATATAATAAAGTTAAATCCCAAGTATCTTCTATTTTTACATCTTTTCTTTCTATTAAAGTATTTGATTTATTTTCATTACTCATATTGTATTCACTCCTTAATATTTTTTTATAAAAACATATCTAACTAATATTTGTAAATTATAACATAATATATCATTTTACAAAATAAAAAATAAATATATTATATAATAGTATAAAATATTTATTTTGGGAATATTATTTTGAAGCAGCATATTATTTTTAATGAAAAAACAACTGAAGAGCAAATTAAAGTAATAAATGAAATTATAAAAAATAATAAATTATCTAAATTAAATAATGAATTAGAAAAAATATTGTATAATGAGTTAAAAGCTGGAAATGAAATAAGAGAAATATCGGTTGGAGGTTTTGGAGATGAAAAACATTTATTTATTTTTCTAAATAAAACTTTTATTACTAAAATAGTGAAGAATGATAATAATGTAAAATATATAGAAGTTAATGATATACATTATTGGAAAGCAGAGTATACAGATTTAGTAAATAAGCAAACTATAGCTTGTTTTTTTAATAGTTAGAATTATAGAAGGAGATTCATATTTTATGGAAAATTTAAATTTAAATGATATTGAACAGATAATGACTTTTTATTTGATATTCAATTTTGTTATATTGGCATGTATTATATACATAATAATATCTTTGATTTTTAGATTGCTTCCTAAGAAACAAGAAGAACAAAGTAAAGACAATAAGAAAAATAAATCTTCAAATAAAAAGAAAAAGAAAGATATTATAGATTTATTTTGGACAGAAGATAAAGATAGTAAAACAAGAACAACTATTAAAAGAAGTGTTTTTATAATATTTATCGCTTTTACATTATATTATATATTTAATTCTATAAACTTCATAATAGCTAATATTGATATAGTGAAAAAAGTTTTGAAAATAGAGTGATTTTGTTAATCTCCTTATTTATTTTAATTTGTTATATATTATAATGTTAAGCAAATGAAATATTGGAGGAAACATATGAAAAGAGGTTATATAGTAATGAGTATTTTTTTGTCAGCCTTATTAACAAATGTATCTTGCAATTCTAAAGATAAAAATAGAGTTTATCCTGAAGGAGAAGTTAATTTTACGATAGTTCAGACAACAGATATTCATGGGATGATTTTTCCATATAATTTTATCACAGATAAAGAAGAAGATACTTCTATGGCTCATGTATCTTCCTATTTAAAGCAATTAAAAAATGAAGGTAAGACTATTTTGTTATTAGAGAATGGGGACTCTTTGCAAGGACAGCCTACTGTTTATTATTATAATTTTGTGGCAATTAATGAACCTCATATATGGTCAGAAGTTCTAAATTATATGGATTATGATGCTGTAGCAGTTGGAAATCATGATATTGAGGCAGGACATAGTGTTTATGATAAGCTCGCAAAAGAATTAAAAGCGCCTTTATTGGCAGCTAACTTGATAGATGAAAAAAGTAAAGAGCCTTATTTTAAACCTTATACTGTAGTAGAGAAAAATGGTGTAAAAATAGCAGTACTTGGACTTATAGAACCTGCAATAGACAGGCAGCTTCCAAAAGTTTTATATGAGGGTTTAGCTACTGAGGATATGGTGGAATCTGCTAAAAAGTGGATTAAAGTTATAAAAGATAAAGAGAAGCCTGATATGATTATAGGTTTATTTCATGCCGGAGCTGATCATACAGATGACAAAGAAACATATAAAAATGAAAATGCAAGTCAATTAGTGGCAGAGCAGGTTGATGGTTTTGATATTATATTTGTAGGGCATGATCATCAAGGATGGAGCGGATTGGGCTATGATCAAACTTCAAAACAAAAAACTAAAGAAGTTAAAAGTCCTAGCGGAAAAATAGTACCTATATATGGAGGAGTGAATTCTGCTAGATATATAGCTTCTGTTGATGTTTCTATGAGTTACAACAAAAATAATAAAACTTGGAATATGAAATTTGATGGAAATTTATTAGATCCTTCTCAATTTGAATCAGATAAAGAATTTTTAGAAAAGTTTGCTGATGCAAGGGCTAATATAGAAAAATGGGTTAGCAGAGATATAGGTAATTTAAATACTAAATTAGTTTCAGATGAAGCCATATTCGGCGATAGTTATTTTTTGAGTTTTATACATAAATTACAATTTACTATAGCTGAAAAAGAGCTTGGTGAAAAGGCTGATATTTCTTTTGCTGCTCCTTTAAGTAAGGATGCTGTTTTGAATAATGGTGTAATAAAAGTAAAAGATATGTTCAATTTATATCCTTATGAGAATTTCTTTTATGTTATGAAACTTACAGGAAAGCAAATTAAAGATGCTATGGAATATTCTTATGGAAGATGGTTTAATACCATGAATAATATTAATGACCATTTAATAGCTTTTAAGAAGGATTCTAGTGGAAAATTAATATTTAATAAAAGGTACAATTCTTATGATACTATAACACCTTCATATAATTATGAAAGTGTTGCAGGATTAAATTATACTGTTGATGTAACTAAACCTAATGGAGAGAAAATTATAATAGAATCTCTTTCCGATGGAAGAAGTTTTGAATTGGATAAAGAATATAAAGTTGCAATCAATTCTTATAGAGGAAGCGGCGGCGGCGGACATCTTACTCAAGGAGCAGGAATAGATTTAGAAACATTACAGAATATGGATTTGGTATTAAAATCTACTGATAAGGATTTGAGATATTATATAATAAATTGGTTTGAAGAACAAAATGGTCCTATTACAGTAGAAAAACTTAATAATTGGAAAGTTGTTCCTGAAAATTATGTTAAGGCTGGAAAACAAAGAGATTATAAACTTTTATATCCTTAACAATTAATAGAGCATTAATAAATAAAATTTTTAATTAATGAAAATGTATAAATTAAGCCTGTTTAAATAATGATTAAATGGGCTTTTTTATTTAATCTTATTATAAAATTTCTTATTGCAAATTATTAATCTAAATATTAAAATACATGTCAAAATAAAATATAGGTTTTATAAATTATGAAAATAGCTATTCTAGGCGGTACTTTTGATCCTCCTCATTTAGGACATTTAATATTAGCTGATACTGTTATAACAAACTGCAATTATGACAAAGTAATTTTTATACCAGCAAAAATTCCTCCTCATAAGAATATAAGCGGTGAGGTATCAAATGAAGATAGGCTCAATATGCTTAAACTTTCAATAGAAAATGATGAAAGATTTTTATTGGATGAATATGAACTTAATAATGATGGTGTTTCATATACTATCAATACATTAAATTATCTATATAAAAATTATGATATTGAAGGAAAAATAGGGCTTATAATAGGGGCAGATTTGATAAAAGATTTTGATAAATGGAGAGAGCCTGAAAGAATAGCTGAAATATCAGATATAACAGTTGTGAATAGGGAAGATGATAAAAATCTATATAAAGAAAATATTGATAAATATAATATTAAAGTGATAATGGCTCCGCGTATAGATATATCATCAAGCCTTATCAGAAATAGAATAAAAGAAAAAAAGGATTCAGATATTTTGTTAAAGAAAAAGTTTATGATTATATAGTATCAAAAAATTATATTTATAAATTTGTAAAATAGGAAAAATAAAATGAAGAATATAAAATTAATATTGATAATGATTTTTATTTTTATAGGAAGTCTTTATTCTCAGGAAATGTATCTTCTTAGCGGCCCTACAGGAATAGGTGGTTTAAAAATGATGAAAGATTATAGGGGAGTAAATATTCACTTTGTAAATGCCCCTAATAATATGCTTTCATTGATAGTGAAAGGGCAGACAGATATAGCTGCAATTCCTGCTAATATGGCGGCTATAATTTTTAATAGACAATTAGATTATAAAGTTATTGCTGTAATATCTGAAACTAAACTTTTTATAGTGTCTGCTGATAATAAAATACAAACTATAAATGATATAAAAAATAAAACTGTATACTGCGGTACTAAATTGGCAGCACCTGATTTAATGCTTCAGTATTTAATATCAAAAGAAAATCTGCCTAAGGTTAATATTAATTATTCTTTGAGTAATCCTGATTTAGCAAAAGCTGTTGCATCAAAAAATGCAGATATTGCAATATTGCCTGAACCTTTTGTATCTTCTGCCATGCTTGAAAATAAAGATGTTCATATAGTTGTTGAAATGTCTAAATATGTTGAAAATTATCCTGTAGCTGTACTCATTGCTAAAAATAGTTTTATTAATCATAATAGGGCATTAGTTCAGGAAGTTTTACAGCAATACAAAAAATCCACTGATTATATAATAAATAATAAAAATGAAATAGAGAGTTTAATAAAAGATTCATCTATGATAATTAATGCTAAGTCTGCTGTTTATGGTATAAATAGAATGGGACTTACTTTTTATACTGGTGAAAAAATGAAATTTGCTTTAAATAGTTATTATAATTTTTTATATAACTTTGATAAGAAGTTAATAGGAAATAAAATACCTTCAAATGAATTTTATTATATAGAAAAATAATATATAGCTGCATAATACAAAATAATTTTTAATCGTATTATGCAGCATATTATAATTATTTATGTTTTAGCTCGTCTAAATATCCTGATTCTTCAAGTTTTTGCTTGAACTCTTCTTCAGATAATATATTTTTTATTCCGATTAATTTAGCACCTTTTTGTTCAGCCTCTTTGAAACTATCAAGAAAACTAGTAGGACAGAAAATTAAATCATAATCTCCTGTTTTACAATGATTCATATCACAATGGTCTATTGATAAATTTTCTATTCCTAACTTTATCAAAGCCATTTGAGCTTTTTCCTTCATCATTAAGCTGGTACCTGTTCCATTAGCACAAACCACTAATACTTTTAACATAATTAACTCCTTAAATATATTAAATTATTAATTACCAGATTTTTTCATTAATTCATCTATATATTTAACTATATCAAATCCGGCATTTAATGCTTTAGCAATAGATCCTCCTGATTTATATAATATATCTCCTGCTATAAATAGATTCTGAACAGAACTTTCATGATTATCATTAACCATAGGTACTCCATTCGCATCTAATTCTATATTACATCTTTTCAAGAAATCTACAGGGGCAACTCCTCCTAATGCATATATTACTCTGTCATAAGTATCTTCTGTACCATCAGTATAATGTACTAATACTTTTCCATCTTTGTCTTCTATTGAAGTTATATCAATTCCAAGTTTTGCCTTTACTTTTCCGCTTGATATATCTTCTTTAATAGTTTCCAAATTCTTTTCATTTGGTCTTGTAAATTCAGCTTTTCTATAGTTTATTGTAACATTATTATCTTTTCCTAACAAGTAGGCATATTCAACTGCTGAATTTCCTCCGCCTACAACTAATACCTTTTCATTTTCTTTACATTTATAAATATTGAAATTTACTACATTATTTAAACTAGCAGGTATAGTATAATCAGGTTTATTTGGTCTTCCCATTTTACCAATAGAAACTACAACATATTTTGATAAATATTTTTTATTATCGGAAGTGTTTACTTCTAAATATTCACCATTTTTTTGTATAGATTCAACTTCAGTATTAAACATAGCCTCTATATAGTTGCCGAATAAACATTCACTGAATAAATCTAATACATCACCTTTAGTAGCAGTTTTAAATTTTATGTTGCCCTTTAAATCTAGAGCCTCACCCTTATAGTCTTTATCAACTCTTTTATCATCTTTATAGAATTTCCTTATAGTAGTAGAGTGATTATCTCCTTTTTCTAATAAAAGAACTTTTTTCATTTCTAATATGGAAGCCTCAACAGAAGCAGCAATTCCTCCGGGACCGCCTCCAACAATAATTAAATCATATTTATTATCCATAATTTGTCTCCTTTTTTTAAAGTATACAATTAACCTATATTTGAAATAAAGATATTTAAGAAAAATACAAATATGGAATTATAAAGATATAATCAAACGTCTAAATTTTTAACATATCTTGCATTAGATTCAATAAAATCTCTTCTAGGCTTAACTTCATCACCCATAAGCATAGAGAATAATTGATCTGCTTTTTCAGCATCTTCTGTTAATACCTGATACATAAGTCTAGTTTCTGGGTTCATAGTAGTTTCCCATAATTGATCGGCATTCATTTCCCCCAAACCTTTGTATCTTTGTATATCATATTTTTTGTCTTTATTTTCAGCTAATATTTTATCTCTCTGCTCATCAGAATAAGCATAAACAAAATTTTTCTTGTCAAAACTTATTTTATATAGTGGAGGAACAGCTATAAATATATGCCCTAAATCTATTAAAGGACGCATATATCTAAAGAAGAATGTTAAAAGCAAAGTTCTTATATGTGAACCGTCAATGTCGGCATCGGCCATTATAATAACTCTGCCGTACCTTATTTTTGATATATCAAAAGAAGCTCCTACACCGCAGCCTAATGCCGCTATTATAGGTTTTAAACTTTCATTATCTATGATTTTATCAAGTCTTGCTTTTTCAACATTCAATACTTTACCTCTAAGCGGTAAAATAGCTTGGAAATGTCTGTCTCTTCCGCCTTTAGCAGTACCGCCTGCAGAGTCTCCCTCTACAAGATATACTTCGCATTTATCCACTTCCTGTTCTGAACAGTCAGCCAATTTTCCAGGCAATGAATCGCTTTCTAATGCATTTTTTCTTCTAGCTAAATCTCTTGCTTTTCTAGCAGCTTCTCTAGCCTGTGCTGCAGATATTATTTTTTCTAATATAGCTTTTATAACTTTAGGATTCTGTGAGAAATAGTCGTTTAATCCTTCAACTACAAGTTTTTCTGTTACTGCTCTTACTTCTGTATTACCTAATTTAGTTTTTGTCTGTCCTTCAAATTGAGGATTAGGAATTTTTACAGATACTACAGCAACTAAACCTTCTCTTGTATCTTCGCCCATAAATGTTATTTTGCTTTTTTTATCCAATTCAAGTTTTTTAGCAAAATCAGTATATACTCTAGTTAAAGCAGTTCTAAACCCAACTAAATGAGTACCGCCTTCAGTAGTATTGATATTGTTACAATATGTGAATATATTTTCATTATATGCATCAACATACTGCATAGCTACTTCTACATCTGTTTTATCTTCATTTTTGTGAAGATATATAGGCTTGTCATGCAATGGTTTTTTATTTTCATTGAGGTGAGCTATAAACATTTCTATACCGCCCTCATAATAAAATTCATTGCTTACAACTTCTGCTTCTCTTTCATCTACAAGAGTAATCCTTATTCCTCTATTTAAGAAAGCTAATTCTCTAAGTCTGTTAGCTAATATTTTATAGTCATATACTGTTGTTTCAAATATCTCATCATCAGCTTTAAATGTTACGGTAGTTCCTGTTTTTTTGCTTGTTCCAACCTCTTTTACAGGTTCTTCAGGAATACCTCTATGATAAACTTGTCTGTATAATTTACCGTCTTTATTGACTTCAGCTATTAACTCTGTACTTAAAGCATTAACTACTGATACACCAACACCATGCAAACCGCCCGATACTTTATATGTTTCATTATCGAATTTACCGCCTGCATGCAGTTTAGTCATAACAACTTCTAAAGCAGAAATTTTAAGTTTCGGATGCATATCAACAGGTATACCCCTTCCATCATCTTCAACTTGTATTATATTGCCTTTCTTTATAGTAACAGTTATATTCTTACAATATCCTGCCATAGCTTCATCTATACTATTGTCTACAACCTCATATACTAAGTGATGCAAACCTTGAGCACCTGTAGAACCTATATACATACCAGGACGCTTTCTAACAGGGTCTAATCCTTCTAAAACTTGAATATTCTTCGAGCTATATGTTTTTTCTGCAGCCATATTTGTAATTTTCCTCTTAATTTATTTTCAAATTTTAATGTATATATTATACAATGAATAGTTAAATATTACAAATTAATATTACTGTATTTTTCTATAAAAATTAGAATATTCTAACTTTTTTCTTCTTTTTGTATTATAAATAATTTTAATAAAATACAAATTCAAATCAGTTGTTTTTTATATAAATATGTGAATAAATGAGAAATATTTTCAAAAATAATGAAACATGAAATTATCTTCATATATCATTATTTTTTATATTATAAATTAACATAATAAAAATTCTTTATTTGACTTTAATTGAAATTTACATTATTATTAATATTCTAGTAAAATTATATATTTATAAAAAATAATTTTTTATTAAAAGGGATATAAAAATGGAAGATAAAAAATACAGTATAGATGAGTCTATAGAGTTAATTACAAGAGGAATAAGCGAAGTTATAGGACTAGAAGAAATAAAAGAAAAATTAAAAAGCGGAAAACAATTGACAGTTAAAGCTGGATTCGATCCTACAGCACCTGATATACATTTAGGTCATACTGTACTTTTAAGAAAGATGAGACATTTTCAGTTATTAGGACATAAGGTTATATTTTTGATAGGTGATTTTACAGGAAGAATAGGAGACCCATCAGGAAAAACTAAAACAAGACCAAGACTTACTTTAGAAGATGTTTTGAAAAATGCTGAAACTTATAAACAGCAAGTTTTCAAAATTTTGGATCCTGAAAAAACTATAGTTGAATTTAATTCTAAATGGCTTGAAAAAATGAGCTTTGCCGATGTACTTGGACTCACTTCAAGATATACTGTAGCTCAAATGATAGAAAGAGATGATTTTTCTAAGAGATATAAAAACGGACAGCCTATTAGTATTATGGAATTTTTATATCCATTAGCACAAGGATATGATTCAGTTTCTTTGGAATGCGATGTTGAGCTTGGAGGAAATGACCAAAAATTTAATTTGCTTGTAGGAAGAACTTTAATGAAAGAATACGGATTATCTCCTCAGGCAGTTATTACTGTTCCTTTATTAGAAGGTTTAGACGGTGTTGAGAAGATGAGTAAATCTTTAGGAAACTATATAGGAATATATGACAGTCCTAAAGATATGTATGGTAAAGCTATGAGTATACCAGATAGTTTAATAGCTAAGTATATGGAACTTCTTACAGATATACCTTTAGATGATATAAAGAACTATGTTAAAGCTATGGAAAATGGAGAAAATCCTAGAAACATAAAAGGAATATTAGCAAAAGAAATAGTAAAAATATATCATGGAGAAGCAGAAGCATTGAATGCTGAAGAAGAGTTCAAAAGAATATTTAGTTCTAAAGGACTTCCTGATGAGATAGAAGAAGTTAGTATTAGCAAAGATGATAATATTTTAAATGTGTTATCTATTTGTATGTCATCAGAAAGTAAATCTAACTTGAAAAGACTTGTATCTCAAGGAAGTGTTACATTGGATAATGAGAAGATAAATGATATAAATGCTGTTATTTCAAAAGAGGGTATTTTAAAAGTAGGTAAACGCAATTTCTTTAAAATTAAATTTTCTTGAAATTAATGATTGGTTTTAGAGGATACAATGCGAATCTTTATCTTGTTATTATTTACATTAATATTTAATGTGTGGCTTTATGCCCAAGATACTAATGCAGATAATACTATTGCAACAAATAATAATACTATCTCTACTAATAGAGGTGAAAGTGCAATAATGCAGATAAATAGATTCGATGCCAAAAGAAACCCAGTATCCTTTATTAATTTAGTTAATTTTACCCCATATTATGTACTTCAGGAATATGCCAGAGTTAATAATATAGAAATTTATCCTTATGATACAGAAAGCTCTTTAAGAGCAAGAATTATTGAAAGACAGGTAAATATAAAACAAGAAGTCATAAAAGGTAATGATCAAGTAAAAGAAGTTGCTAGAACAACTATAAACAAAGGCGGAGCTCAAGTAGAACTCATAGGAGCAGATTTTGCTGAAAGATATGCCGTAGAAGAAGCAGGAGAAGAGCTTATATCATTATATGGTAATGTTACCATGAAAATGTATAATAATACGTTAGTTGCTGATAGAGTTGTTTATAGTTTAAAAACAGGAGAGGTTTTTGCATCAGGAAATATAACTGTTAAGGCAGAGGGTAGTACGCTTAATGGTGAATGGTTTATGCTAAATAGAGAAAATAAAAAGGGTATTCTATTCAATGGCGGTACTAAATTTATGGGTTTTACAGTTGAAGGCCGTGTAATAAAATTTAATGATCAGGATTTTTTTGCTGAAAATAGCAGTGTTAGTTTTTCCCGTCTTACACCTGTAGCCCATGATTTTTTAGCAAGCAGGGTTTATCTTTGGGATAGTAAAAAGATGATGGTCTTTAACAGTATTTATAGGGTAGGAAGACAGCCGGTATTTTATTTCCCTCTATTTATTCAAAATAATTTTGGTACAGGTATTATAACTTCTTTCGGACAATCTTTGAGAGAAGGGGTTTATATACAGAACTATAAAATATTTGATTTGTATGGTGTTCAGCATAAGGTAAGATTTGATGCTTATCAAAAATTGGGTTTTTTAATTGGTGATGAGATAAGATATACAAGTCAGTATCAGAATTTAGCACTCGATGCTATGTTTGCTTTAGGAAGACAATATTATTTACTTGACTCCTATATAACATCAAGTATAGGTTATGGTACTAGGTATGTTAACTATTTTGCTTCAGGGGAATCTGGAAAATTTGTACCAAGATATAAATTTCAATATGATCATACAATTCAATTATATAACAGTAAAAATATAAATAGTTATGTTACAGGTAAATTGAATTTGAATAGTGATTTGTATTTTAGATCTGATTTTTACAATCAAAGAGGGCAATTTGATATATTAACATTTTTTACTTCTCTTACAGGAGAGTTGCAGGATATAGGAGATTCTTATCCTGAAAGATATATTGAAAATTCTGTATATGTTAATAATAATATTTACGGATTAAATTTAAAAGTAGGTGCTGAATGGGATTTGGAAGCAGTTAGGAATATATCAGTTGATGTTAATACTAATTTCGATTATTATATGCCTAAACCGTATAAGCTTATTCTTCCTTCTGTAGAAGCTAGCTACAGTTCTGTATTTGGAGATGAAACATCTTACTATTTTCCAAATGTTAATATTAACTATAATTTAAGAGCTAATTATAATCATACTATTAATTATAAAACTTCAGAAGGTATTGCTTTTTATAATAATCCTAGACTTGATTCTCAATTAAATGATAAACTTGCAGAAAGAAATAATCTTAATTTGTACGGGGATTTATCAAGAACTTTCACTAATGAATTCATAAGATTTGTACCTAGTGTTAATATGGAATATGCATATCAAAATAGTATATCTCCTACAGCTGAAGATTTGATTTATGATAAGGATAATACATATTTTGGTATAGGAACAGGAATGAATTTTTCTATGTTTTTACCATATAGTATATTACCTTATAATTTTACTAAGTATTTTGAACCTACTATCAGATGGGATACTACATATAGTTTGGGATATAGATTTAAAGAAAAATATATTGATAATAATTATGGAAATTCACAATTCGGCGAATTTAATAATCATAATTTTACAACTAAATTTTCTATGGGTGGAACAGGATATAGTTTATTTTATTTACCTGATTTAAATCTTAATATGGAAACATTTATAACAACAGGTTATGATTTTATACCTAGTTATAATGCTGAAACAAAAACTTATCAAGTTGAATTTTCTACAAATAAAATGTTAACAACTGAAGTTGGAGCTTCTGCAAGACTTTTATATAATCAGTCTTATATTTCTTATGATATAACTAGAAATTTATTAGGAACTAATTTAACGGCCAATAGAATAAATGCGTATTTTCACTTTCCTATACCTTTAGGTAAAATTACAGATTGGATTTTAATAAAAAACAATAAAAAGCCTTTTTTTGACGGCATAGTTAATGATTTTAATTTATATTTTGGTTTTTCTTTTACTCATGATTTTATCAATTACAGATACAATACAGCAGCATTTACATTTGGTATAGAACTTCAGGTTTTAGAGCAGTGGAAGTTTAGAATAGCAACTACTAGTGCGAATGAGAATGCCTACAGATATATAAAATCATATGCTGAGAAAGAAAATCAAACTTGGGTAAATCCTTTCTGGGATATTATAAATTCATTTAATTTCTCTGATTCTAAAAAGCGAACTGAGAGTTTATTCAAGTTAAAATCAATAGAGGCTAGTATTTGGCATGAATTAGATGGATGGCAGATTCAGGCTACTTTTGCTGTTAGACCTTCTACATTGCCTTCTGATATTACTTCTGGTTCAGTAAAAGGTGTTTATTGGAATAAAGAGTTTTGGATTGAGTTTACTCTTACAGACTTTCCTACTGTTGGTTTGCCTAAAAAAGAATATAATCTTAATAGTACCATTACTGATTTGCAAGATAGTGCTGCTAGTACACAATAATGATATATTAATATTGATTCTATGTAGAGAGTTATTTATTTATGAAGAGAATTTTTATTATAATGTTTTATTTCAGTACTTTCATTTTTTCTCAAGAAAATGATAATTATATATTTACTAATTACATTATGAATGATAATGTATATACTAATGAAGTTGTAAACAGTAATTACAATATTGATTATACTAATGAAGTAGAATACGATTATAATTCAAATATAAAATATAATAGTTTATATGAAGCCATAGATAATTATGATGTTGAATATGTAAGAACAGTTATAAGCAATGAAGATATAAATATCAACTCAAAACTTCCAGATGACTATCCAAATAATTTAGGAGGAGCTACTCCTTTACTTTATTCTATATATAAAAATGCTGGAGAAATAACTGAAATTTTAGTAAATAATGGAGCCAATTTAAAAGCTAGAGATTTTAAAACTTGGAATAGTATTATGTATGCAGCTGCTTTTTCTGATTTAAATACTATAGCATTACTTGCTGAAAAGGATAGCACTTTACTTGATACTAAAACAGAATTTAATGTAACACCTTTGCATATAGCTTGTGATTATAACAATCTTGACACAGTAATGTATTTATGTACTAATTCTAATATAGATATTAATGCTAGGGATATAGACGGCTGGACTGCTCTTTATCATGCTGCACATTCTAAAAGTATGGAAACTTATAATTTATTAATAATACTTGGAGCAGATACTAATATTGCTGATAATAATAATGTGCTTCCTGAAACTGTACTTACTAGAAAAATTGATAATGAAGTTAATGAAGTAAGAGAGATTGATATTGAATTATTTAAAGCTATAGAAAAAGATGATTCTAGGAGTATAAGAGCTTTAATAAATAGGGGAGCTAATATTAATGCTAAAGATGGTTATGGATTAAGTGTTTTACATTTAGCTATAAAAAATAATAGTATTAGATCTGTTAATGTACTTCTAGCAAATAAAAATATTGATTTAGAATCAAAACTTCCGGAGGGATATTTTACTCATTTGGGAGAAGACTCTTCAGATGCTGTTTATATAGGAAATGCGACTCCTCTTATCTATGCTATATTTAAAAGTAAAGGCGATTCAAGAATAGTTAATGAACTTATAAAAAAAGGTGCTAATGTGAATGCCACAGATGAAGAAGGATGGTCTACATTTTTATATGCGGCTGCTTTTGGAAATAGTTCTATGCTTAGAAATATTCTATCAAAAAATAAAAGTCTTATTAATAGTAAAACAAAAAATAATGTTACGCCGCTTCATATGGCTGTTGTTTATGATAATTTAGACAACATAAAATATTTAGTGAGAAATTTGAAAGTAGATATTAATGCTAAAGATGATGATGGTTGGACTGCTTTATATTATGCAGCTGCCAAACAAAAAAAAAGAAGCCTATAACTTACTTTTAAGATTGGGTGCTGACAAAAATATAGCCAATAATGATGGATTAAAGCCTGCCGATATTTTACAGTAAATTATCAATTTTGTTATATTGCATTAATTAATTATTATTATATAATTTTGTAATTATGTTTACTAGGGAATTATTTTTATGATTAGAAACGGATTTTTATTAATTATATTACTTTTTACTATCAGTTTTAATATATTTGCATTAACTCAAAAAGAGCAGGAATTTTTTAATGCTATAAAAGAAAATAAATATGAATCTCAATTAAAAAATCTTTTAAGATATAAAATGGATTTGAATGCTACAAATGAAAAAGGATTGACTCCGCTTTTGTATGCTATTGAATGTAATAATGAAAGAGCTGTAAGAGTATTGCTTGAATATAATGATGTTAATATTGAAGCTAAACTTCCAGATGATTTTGCAGATTATCCATATATAAATAAAGTTGAAGGTGATAGCTTTAATATAGGAGGGGCTACTCCTTTGATGTTTGCTATATTCAAAAGTAATCCAAGAATAGTAAAACAGCTAATAGACAAAGGAGCTAATGTTAAAGCTAGAGATAATGAAGGAACTCCTGTGTTTTTATATGCATGTGGTTTTGGAAATGGCAATATTATAAGAATGCTTCTTGTAAAAGACAGAACATTAGTTAATGATAAAACATCTAATGGAAATATTAATGGGCTTCATTATGCTGCTTCGCTTAACAATTTAGAAACTATTAATTTCTTGATTAAAAATGTTGATATGAATATTAATGACAGAGATTCAAACGGGTGTACCGCTTTATATTATGCCGCTTACTATGCAAAAAAAGAGGCATATAATCTTCTTATTAAACTTGGTGCTAATAAAGATATAGGAGATAATTATGGAGTAAAGCCTGAATATGTTTTATCAGGAGGAAGTTCGGCTGTTGATTTAGAAAATAATCAGGAAGAAAATAATAATTCACTTACGAATACTTATGAAGAAAATATGTTCATCGCAAGAACTATTCAAACATCAGACACTAATGCTTTAAGAAATATAATGATGTATTCTAATTTTAATATGAATGATGTAATTATAGCCTATGACACTCCTCTCACTTATGCTATACACCTTGGAAAAGATGATATGGTTAATCAGCTTTTTAGATATAAAATGAGCGGTACAAATATTATAAATATAGAAACTTCTTTCATACCAGCAGAAGAAGTATATTTTGATGAAAGCACTAATGGAATAGAGTTTACAGGAAATGTATATTTGGGAAATGCTAGTCCTTTGCAATATGCTATATTCAAAGGTAATACTAATATAATAAATACTCTTTTGAAACTTGGTGCTGATATAAACAGAAAAGATAGTTTAGGAAATAATGCTTTAATGTATGCAGCAAGTTATGGAAGTGCTGAAGTTATTGATACGCTTTTAAATTACAGCAGCAATTCTTATAGAGTTGTTGATATATATGGGGACACTCCTTTACATAATGCAGCGGCATTGGGAAATACTAATACTTTGATTGCACTTATGAATAGAACTCCTATTAATATAAATGCACAAAATATTGATGGTAATACTCCTTTGCATTTTGCAGTAAAAAATCATAATAGTAATACATACAGATTCTTATTATTAAAAGGTGCTGATTATACTATAAAAAATTATGATGGAAAAACTGCTTCCGATTTACTTTATGGTGATGGAGTTGAGAGTATAGAGAGTATTATAAGTAATAATCTAAATACAAATAATGTTATTACTAATGATATTATAACTAATGAGATTATTACAAATGATATTATGACAAATAATGGTTCCTATAGTAATTTTTATACTAATGAAAAATTAAATAATAGCAAAGCAAGTAATGATTTATATGGAAATACTAATTTTAATAATATGAATGATACAAACAATAACACTATATTAACTAATTCATATTATAATATGCAATATAATAATAATATATTTGATGAAGTGAAAGTGATGCAGGTTAATAATTTTGCTGATGATTTAATATACGAGTACAGTGATGATAAAACTCTTGATGATGAAAATGACGATTATGTAGAGCCTGATACAGATGATGATTATTCTCATATATATGAAACTAGTAAACCTTTATTTGATGCTATATATAATGGTAATATCGAGGAGATGCTTAAAGCTATTTCAAATGGTGTAGATATAAATTCAAGAAATGAAGAAGGATTCACCCCTTTGCTTTATGCCATTAATTATGATCAATTAGAAGCTATGAAGGCACTTTTAAGTTATAGTAATGTTATAGATATAGAAATGTCTCTTAATAATTATACAAATGTTTATTCTGTGAAAGGTGAAAATTTCAGCGGAGAAGTATTATTTAATGGTACAACTCCTTTACAATATGCAATATTCAAAGGAAATACTAATGCAGTAAACTTACTTATAGAAAGCGGCTCTGATATGAGAAAAAAAGATTATAATGGTTACTGCAGTTTATTTTATGCATCAGCATTTTCTAATCCAGACATGATACATTTTCTACTTTCAAAAGATTCTAGTTTAACTAGAGAAAAATCTTTAAGTGGAAGAAGCGTTATGCATTTTGCGGCTATGTATGGCAATAACAATGCTATATCATATTATTTATCTAATACTTTTTTAAGCATTAATGCTCAGGATAATGATGGAAATACCCCTTTGCATTATGCTAATGAAAAAGGATATGCCACTACTATAGAACTTCTTGTAAAGAGCGGTGCAAAAACTGATATAAAAAATAATGAAGGTCTTATAGCTTCTGATTTATTAAAGAAATAAACGTATAAAATGTATATCAAATAATTTATTCTTAATAATTACATTTTATTAAAAGTAATATAATCTTGTATTAATTATATTATTAAATTGAAATATAATTAAAATTACTGTATACTGTATCCCACTATATAGTAATAAATATTTAAAACTTTGATTAGGAGTTATTTTATGAAACCAGAAAAAAGTAATCTTTTTACACCTTTGAAAATAGGTAACCTTGAAATAAAAAACCGTGTAGTAATGCCTCCAATGTGTATGTATTCTGCAGAGGACGGATATGTTAATGATTGGTATATTCTGCATTATGCTACAAGAGCTATAGGCGGAACAGGTTTAGTTATTGTTGAAGCTACAGGAGTACTTCCTTATGTAAGTTCTATTACAGACGGAGATTTAGGTATATGGGACGATAAATATATTGACGGTTTATCTAAGTTAGTAAATGCTATTAAAAGCAATGGTGCTTCTGCTGGTATACAGATAAACCATGCGGGAAGAAAATGCGAATCTGCAAAAGTTGATAAAATTTATGCTCCTACAGCTGAAGCATTCAATGATAAATACAGAACTCCTGTTGAAATGACTCAAGATGACATTAACGAAGTAGTTGATGCATTTGTTAAAGCATTTGTAAGAGCTAAAAAAGCAGGATTTGATATGATAGAAGTTCATGCTGCTCATGGTTATTTAATTTCTACATTCTTATCGCCATTATCAAATAAGAGAACTGATGAATACGGAAAAAATAGAGCTAAAATTTTGGAAGAGATTTTAAGAAAAGGTAAAGAAGCATTAGGAAAAGATTATCCTATACAAATAAGAATATCTTCTTATGATTGGAAAGAAGGCGGAAACACAGTAAAAGATTTTGCAGATATGTTAAAACCATTGGAAGAAGAAGGTTTATTCGATTCTATCAATGTTAGTACAGGTGCTGTTACTGCTGACGGAAAAATCATTCCTTATGAAGGATATCAAATTCCATTCTGCCGTGAATTAAAACAATATATGAAAGTTCCTTGCATTGGCGGAGGATTAATAACTGATCCTAAAATGGCTAATATGATAGTAAGAAATGGAGCTGCTGATGCTGTGTATATTGGAAGAGAATTATTAAGAAATCCATATTGGGCATTACAAGCTGCTAGAACTTTAGGTATTGATGTGCCATTCCCTAAACAATATGAACAAGCTAAGAGATAATAATCATTAATATTTTTTATTTAATTTGAGGTCTGATTATGTTTAGGCATAGTCAGACTTTTTTATTTGTATGATTATTAAATTTAATAGTTGATATATTTTTATTTAGTAATAGAATTGTAAATTATGAAAACCGTATTTATTGTCATATTTATAAGCATCTGCTGTAATATTATTTATTCATTTACTCAAAAAGAAAATGATTTAATTATGGCAGCTGAAAAATCTGATATTATGTCAATTAGAAATATACTTAATAAAAAAGATGTTAATATTAATGTTCAAGATAGATATGGTGTTACTCCTTTGATGCATGCGGTATTTAATAAAGATATTTATATATTAGAGTTATTGCTAAAAAACAATGCCAATCCCAATATGCAAAATGACAGCGGAAAAACTGCTTTAATATATGCAAGCAGTACTTGTGATTTTGATATGATACAAATGCTTATATGGTACAAGGCTGATGTTAATCTTACAGATAATTATAAATCTACACCTTTGATGTATGCTTCAAGCAGAGATGTAAATATTATAAAATTGCTTGCTGAATCAGGTGCAAATATGAATGCCCAGAATTTAGATGGCAAAACGGCTTTAATGTATAATATTTTAAATAAGACTAGTCTTGATATGGTTAAAACTTTTATTGCTTTGGGTACTGATGTTAATATTCAGGATATTCATGGTTATAGTGCTTTGATGTATGCAGCGATATTGGATTATAGAGAATTGGTTGAAATATTAATAGAAAATGGTGCAGATGTAAATAAAAGAAATAATTATAATAAAACAGCTTTAACTATGTCGGAAGAAAATAAAAATTATAAAATGGCTGAAATTTTAATTAAATATGGTGCTGTAAGGTAATAGTAACTTGTTTTAAACTTATGTTCATTTGTTTCTAATAATTTGACAAAATCTATTTTTTATGATATAATACAAAAATAGATTTAGGAGTAAACTCTAAACTCTAAACTCTAAACTCTAAACTCTAAACTCTAAACTCTAAACTCTAAACTCTAAACTCTAAACTCTAAACTCTAAACTCTAAACTCTAAACTCTAAACTCTAAACTCTAAACTCTAAACTCGTTTAAAGTTTAAATGAGATTAGAATAATTTTAAATTTATAAAATATATAATATTTTTATAAAGGTTAAAATAATTTACAAAATTTAATTATCAATGTTTATTAATTTTATAAAATTAAAAGGAAACAATAATGAACAATAATTTTGATGAAAAAATAAAACCTTTCTTTTTTGTAGAGCATGAAAATACTGCTTCTCTTTGTCTTAATGTTGGCGAATATAAAGCAGAAATATTTGAAGAAAGAGAAGATGAAGGATTTGAAGGCAGCGGTTATGATTGGCAGTCTTTAGCTTTGGTGTTTTTAGATGAAAAAGTACCGGAATTAAGAGATGTTATTGATTTTGATTCTGAGGCAAGTATGTTCTGTGCTTACAGCAGCGATATTGAAGCATTAAAGAAATTTGCTTTATTATTTAAAGAGGCATGTGAAGACGATAAATTGATAAGAGATTTATTTTCAAGGGCTGAACTTGATTAATTAATATATAGTTTTTTGACAAACTTAATAATTTTCAGTATAATATACTTATGGAAAATAAATTAAAAACCAAACAAATAAAATATTTTAATCCTTTGAATGATTATTTTATGCGTTATATGTTTGCTAAAGAAGGACATGAACATATTTTACTTAATTTAATTAATTCTGTAAGGGCTGACTATAATCAAGAGATATTTGAAGAAGTAAAAGTTCTTAATACTTTTAATTTAAAAGAAACTGTAAATGATAAACAGTCAATAGTAGATGTAAGAGCAGTTACAAAAAGCGGCGAAACTGTTTTAGTAGAAATACAGAGAGTAGGAAATCAATCATTTGTTTACAGAAGTTTATATTATTGGGCTAAAGGCTATGTTTCTAATTTGAGAAATAATGAAAAATATAATGATTTAAAACAGGTTATAGTTATTAATATTTTGGATTTCAATTTGTTAAAGGATATTGATAAAGAACATAGTTGTTATGTAATAAAAGAATTAGAAACTAATCATATACTTACTAATCATTTGGAAATGCACTTCCTAGAACTTCCTAAATATTTATCTAGTACTTCAAGTCTTACAGATGAATTAAATGCTTGGTTTTGTTTTTTAACAATTAAAGAAAAAAGAGAAAAAATGGAGGAAATTATGAAAATGCTAGTTAAAAAAAATCCTATCATGAAAGAAGTTTATGATGAATATAATAAATTTGTAGATACAAAAGATTTATTTGAAAATTATGCAGAATATGAGAAGAATTATTTTGATATATTAGCATTAAGTGAAGAAAGAATGAAAGGCAGAGAAGAAGGAGAAAAAAATAAGGCAATATCTATAGCTAAAAGTTTAAAAAAGTCAGGTTTGGATGCAAAATTTATAAGCGAGAATACCGGATTAAGTATTAAAGAAATAGAAAAATTATAAACTAATAACAATTTTATTTATAATATCATATAGTAAGTTTTATTAATTTAATAATAGAGGTGGTGCTATGAACATAATAGAAGAAATAAATCAATTACATGAAAATGATGAACATGAAAAAATTATTGATATTATAATCGAAATTCCTGAAGATGAAAGAAGTGCAGAACTTTTTAGTTTGCTTGCCAGAGCTTATAATAATATAGAAAAGTATGATGAAGCATTGAACAATTTAATGTATATAAGAGAAGAAGGTATTGATGATGCTTTATGGAATTATAGAGTAGGTTATGCTTATTATTATAAAGGCGATAGAGAAAATGCAGAAATGTATTTTAAAAAGGCTTATGATTTAAATAATGATGATACAGATGCTTATAATTTTTATATGCTATGTTCTGAAGATAAAGATGATGGAATAAATTTTGAAGAGAGAGTTAATAGGTTTTGGAAATGGTTTGAGGAAAATGAAAAAGTTATATCTGATTTTATAGAGCAAAAATCTGATATGTCATCAGATGAAATAATTGAATTTATTTCTAATGGTGTAGCTTTAATATCAAACAATTTGCAGTTTGTTTTCGGTGGTAATTATGAGTTTACATTTACTGTAGAGGGCAAAGAATATTTATTTTATTTTACACCTAGAATAGTTGCTGCTATGCCTGAGAAATTAAAAAGTAAATGGAAATTTTTTCCTTATATGCAAAAACAAGATATAGCTAACTCTAATTTTAGAATGTATAATAAAGATTTAAGCTTTAAAGAAATTTTGGTATATCCTGAATATGATGAAGATACCAATTTCTTTAATTTGAAATTCTATAATAAAAAATTAAATGAACTAGAAGAAGATTATGCATACAATGCTTTTTATATAATGCTTGAACATGCAGTAGGTGAGAATATATTTAAATTATATTTATTAGGAAATGTTGAAAAAAGTGATAAAAAACTTGATGGTATGATAGAGCTTACAAAACTTTATGATTTTATAATGGACACTCTAAAAAATAAAAATAAGGAAATTATTCTAGACCCTATAAATAGATATACGGTTTATGAGTGTAAGCCTACAGATAATTTTTTCAGAGAAGATATATTTATGGGTAATACATGCTATATGGAACTTATAGATGATTATGTTAATTACAATATAGATACTATTGTTAATATTTCCAAAATGGGAGCAAGGGCTGTATATTTGACTTATGTATTTTCAGATAATAAAGATAATGATTTTAATGATGAAAATATAAATCAAAAACTCTTTGATGAAAGAAATAATATTTCAGATGAGCTTGAAAGCATGATGGGTGAGAAAGGAAGTGGTAAAGAAATAGGTATTGTGTTAGGCAGTGCTTTTGGAATACTATGCGGATATATAGACTTGCTTTTGTATAATCAAGATGAGTTTATAAAAAGAGCTGAAGAAGTATTAAAAAATACAATTATAAATTTAAATTATTGAGATTCAGACAATATTCGGAAGTTATAAAGACATTTAATGATTAATTAAATAAAATAATAGTAATGTGCTTTTTAGTGCATTACTATTTTTTAATAATTAATTATCTATTAAAAATATATATCCTTTATATATAACTAATTTTCAATTATAACAATTTTTAGATTTAATAAAAATTAGTTTATTATTTTTTTGCTTGTTTTTTATTATAAATTAATTATCATGTTAAATATTTTTTAATATTTAAGGAGTATTTCATCATGGAAAAAATAAATTTGGCAAAAGCATCATTAATTACTTCTCCAAATCCTGTGGCATTAGTATGCATCAATAAACCTGATGGAGAAACTAATGTTACTGCAGTATCTTGGTATACTTATTTATCTTATAATCCTAGTATGATAGCTTATGCAATGAATAAAGATTCTTATGGCGGTGAATTAGTTCGTGAAAATAAAAAAGTTATAATTACGATTCCTAGTGAAAATATTAAAGAAATTGTAGTGGGATGCGGTATGTATAGCGGAAGAGAAATTGATAAAATAAGAAATTTAGGAATAAAAATGCAAAGTATTCCTACAAGTGATATAAAAATTCCTCTTCATAGTGCAGCTGCTATTCAATGTAATTTGAAAGAATTTATTGAAACAGGAGATCATTATCTATATATATGCAATGTTGAAGAAGTATATGCTGATTATAAAGAAAAACCTGTATTTGCTTGGGAGGGTTATTCTAAAATAGCTGCAGCTAAAGAGGCATGATAATTATTCATTAAAAATATTAATTATTTTAATTTTACTAAGACAATAATAAAAAAGCCGTTAGTATATTTAATATATATACTAACGGCATACAGCATTTTATTAAATAAAATTAAACTAAACCGTAAGGAATCATAATATCGGCAACTTTAACAAATCCTGCTATATTAGCACCTTTCAAATAATCACCTTTGAATCCGTACTCTTCAGCAGTTTCATAACAAGTATTGTGAATATTAGTCATAATATTTTTAAGCTTGTTATCAGTATAATCAAAATCCCATTTATCCATAGAAGCATTTTGCTGCATCTCTAAAGCAGAAGTAGCAACACCTCCAGCATTTGTAGCTTTACCAGGTGCGAACAATATTCCAGCTTTTTGGAATACTTCAACAGCTTCAGGAGTAGAAGGCATATTAGCTCCTTCAGTAACAGATATACATCCGTTTTTAACTAATGTTTCAGCACTTTTAGCATCAAGTTCATTTTGAGTAGCACAAGGCAAAGCGATATCGCAAGCAATGTCCCAAATGTTTCCGTTTTCCATATATTTAGCAGAAGAATGAGCATTAACATACTCTTTAATTCTTTTTCTTTCTACTTCTTTTAATCTTTTTACAGTGTCTAAATTGATGCCGTTTTCATCATAAATAACTCCGTTAGAGTCAGAACAAGCAACAACTTTAGCACCTAATTGAGTAGCTTTTTGCATCGCATATATAGCAACGTTACCAGAACCTGAAACTATTACTTTTTTACCTTCAAAACCATTTTTGCCGTTAGTTTTAAGCATAAGGTCAGTGAAGTATACAAGTCCATAACCAGTAGCTTCAGTACGAGCTAAAGAACCGCCGTAACCTAAGCCTTTACCTGTCAATACACCAGGTTCAAATCTATTTTTAAGTCTTTTATATTGACCGAATAAATATCCAATCTCTCTAGCACCAACTCCTATATCTCCAGCAGGTACGTCTATATCATATCCTATATGTCTTTGAAGCTCAGTCATAAAGCTTTGGCAGAAACGCATAACTTCATTGTCGCTTTTTCCTTTAGGATCAAAATCAGAACCTCCTTTACCACCGCCTATAGGTAAACCTGTTAAAGCATTCTTAAATATTTGTTCAAAACTTAAGAATTTGATGATACCTAAATAAACAGATGGGTGAAAGCGAAGTCCGCCTTTGTATGGTCCTATAACGCTTGAGAACTGTACACGGAAACCTCTGTTTACATGTATTTCTCCTTTATCATCCATCCAAGGAACTCTGAACATAATTTGTCTTTCAGGTTCGCATATTCTTTCTATTATCTTTTGTTCAATATAATGAGGCTTTTTCTTCAATACAACTTCTAAGGTGCTTAATACTTCTTTCACTGCTTGGTGAAATTCAACTTCACCAGGATTTCTTTTTACTATTTTGTTGTAAATGGCTTCTAATTGTTCGTTCATTTGAGAAGACATAAATTAATCTCCTTTTTTATTTTTTTATTTGTTGGAAACATTATACACTAAATAGTATTATTGTCAATAGTAATGTTACCGGTTTTTTATTGATATTACTATTTTTTTAACAAATTTATAATTTTTATATAAAAAATTGAAATATAGTTTAAAATGTAGTATTTTTAAAGAAATAATTAAGGAATATATCATGAATAAAGAAAAATATAAACCCCAAACAAAAGATGAATTAATAGATTTGATAGAAAGAAAAATAAAGTTTGATAGAATAGATACAAGTCTTATAATAGATATGTCAGGATTATTTGAAAATTCTATGCTAAGAAATTTTAAAGGAATTGAAACTTGGGACACTTCAAAAGTAACAGATATGAGTTCAATGTTTTGCGGTGCTAAAAGTTTTAATCATGATATATCTAGTTGGAATGTATCCAAAGTTAAGAATATGAGTAATATGTTTTGCTTTGCAGAAAAATTTAATCAGCCTTTGAATAGCTGGGATGTTTCCAATGTTACTAATATGGAAAATATGTTTAGGATTGCTAGAGTATTTAATCAGCCTTTAGATAATTGGAATGTGAGCAAAGTAAAAAATATTGATGGTATGTTTTGGGTTGCGGATAGTTTTAATCAGAATTTAGATTCTTGGGTTTTGGCAAAAAATGCGAAGATGTATATGTCTTTCTACTGCTCTGCCATGCAGGATAATACGCCAATTTGGTATAAAAGTGAGTAATGAGTATTGAAATGAAAAAAATAGAAGATAGTAATTTATTTATGATGTGCAAATCAATTAATAAAAATGCATTATCAGATATTCCTAATGGTTATCATATAAGAAATTGCAAAAGAGATGAATTAAATTTATGGTTTGAATTTCCATTTGATAATGAAGAAGATAAGAAAAACTATAGAAATTTTATGGAGCAGTATTTCAAAGATGTGTATGGAAGTAATGAAAAATTATTTTTTGAGAAATGCTTATTTATTTGTGATGATAACGATACTCCTATAGGAACATGCTTTGATTGGAAGGCTTATAATTCTATAACTACAATACATTGGTTTAAAGTAAAAAAAGAATATGAAGGGCGGGGTATAGGAAGATCTTTAATTTCTCATGTTTTAAATTCCATAGATAAAAAAGATTTTCCAATATATTTGCATACTCAGGCTGGAAGTTTTAGAGCCATTAAACTGTACAGTGATTTAGGTTTTGTTTTGCTTACTGATGAAAAAATAGGGTATAGAGAAAATCATTTAAATATTGCCTTGCCTTATTTGAAAGATAAAATGCACTCAGAAGATTATAATAAATTAAAGTTCTATAAATCTCCTAAAGAGTTTTTATATGCTGTAAGCACTTCTGCAATAAATCAGTTTTAATTAAAAATATTGATTCTTTATGTATTAATAAAAATAAATAAAATAGCATTAATATGAATATTTAAACTTTTTATACAAAATATTATTAATTTGTAAATATATTGTATATTATTATTGTATTTGACTATATAAATGTTACAATTTGTTAACATAATAATTTATTTTGATTGACTTTTTAGCTATTTATGATATTCTAAGCACTCCTAGTTTTATAAAATTTATAGGATATATATATGCTTTTAACATTATCTTTTTATTTAATCGGCGGATTCGGACTTTTTATGTACGGTCTTAAAGTTTTTTCAGATGGACTTCAGGAAAGTACAGAAAACGCATTAAAAGATATACTTCATAAAGTAACACAGAATAAGATCCTAGGTATATCATTAGGTTTTCTTATAACTGCTATAGTTCAGTCTAGTAGTGCAGTTACGGTAATGACGGTAAGTTTTGTAAATGCTAATTTGCTTACTTTATCCCAAGCTATTAATATAATACTAGGAGCCAACATAGGTACTACTGTTACGGGTTGGATAATATCTTTAAATATAGATGTGCTTGCATTGCCTTCTCTTGGTATAGGTTCTATAATAGTTATATTTGGTTCGGAAAATAGAAAGCTAAGATTTTTTGGTGAAATACTGATGGGATTCGGTATGATATTCTACGGACTTATACTTATGAAAACTGCTTTTGAAGGTGTAAGAGGTTCAGAAGATTTTGAAAAAGTCTTTTTAATGGCTAATGCTGACACAATGTATGGAAGATTTTTATGTGTAGTAATAGGTATGGTTGTAACAGCTATAATACAGTCAAGTAGTGCTGCTTTGGGTGTAACTATATCATTAGCTTCAGTTGGTTTGATAGATTATCCTACAGGCGTGGCATTGATATTAGGACAAAACATTGGTACAACAATCACTGCAGTTTTAGCTACTCTTGGAGCTTCAACTAATGCTAAAAGAGCTGCTTTGGTGCATTGTTTATTTAATATATTCGGTGTTATATATATGTTCTTCTTATTCCCATACTATATTAAATTAGTTGATATTATTGTTGGTTTTATGAATATAGGGGATCCTAATCTTATAGTAGATAATAAATATGTTAATATATCATTCTATATAGCAGCTGCACATACTATGTTTAATATTATAAATGTTATAGTATTTTACTTCTTAACAGAGAAACTAGAAAAAATAGTTTGTTTTATTATTAAAGAAAAAGAAGATGAAAAACATGTCAGTGTTCTTTCTGATAAGCTTCTTAATATGCCTGTTTCTGCTGAAATAGAAGTAAGAAAAGAAGTAACGTATATGGGCGATATTGCTAAAAAAATGCTTGCAAGAATAGAACAATTATTTGATAATCCAAGCGAAAGACTTCTTACAAAGATAAGAGATCATGAAAAAATGTTGGATAATACAGATCAAGAAATTCACTCATTTTTATTAAAACTATTGGGTAAAAATACTTTGAATTCAGCCAATATAGCTTCTCTTATAAACATAAGTACATATTATGAGAATTTGGGTGATAATTTAAAAGATTTGGGAAAGGCTATCATTAAAGGAAGTGAAAAGAAAACATTATTTAATGAAACTCAAAAAGAAGATATAATAAAAATGCTTCATAATAATAAAGATTTTATAGATTATTTATCAGGATTAATACTTCAATATTATTCTTTGAATAGAGAAAAAACTTATGATGAGGCTATGGAAAAATATCATCAGATTAAAGGTTTTTATTACGAAGCTAGAGAAAGGCATTATGATAATGTTGATAAATCATTGATACCTGCTTTGAATGCCCATTTATATGGTGATGTATTGGTGTATTTTAACCGTTCTATAGCAAATTTAGTTAATATAGTAGAGGCAATAACAGGAAAAGATAAATAAAATTTTTTGGGGGGATTTTGAAAAAAGTATATATTGCAGGACATAAAGGTTTAGTAGGAAGTGCTATAGATAGAGTTCTTACTAAGAATGGTTATAATAATATATTAAGAAAGACACATTCAGAATTAGATTTAAGAAATAAAGAAGATGTGTTTAATTTTTTTGAGAAAGAGAAACCTCAATGGGTATTTTTATCTGCTGCTAAAGTAGGCGGAATATACGCTAATAATACATATCCAGTTGATTTTCTTTTATATAATTTGCAGATACAAAATAACATAATAGAAGCATCATATAAATATAATGTTGAAAAATTAATGTTTTTAGGTTCAAGCTGTATATATCCTAAAGAATGTACTCAGCCTATAAAAGAGGAATATTTACTTTCCGGATATTTAGAAAGTACAAACAGGCCTTATGCTTTAGCTAAAATTGCAGGTATAGAATTATGCGATGCCTATAACAGACAGTATAATACTAATTATATATCTGTTATGCCATGTAATCTTTATGGTATAAATGATAATTATCATCCTGAAAATGCCCATGTTATACCAATGCTTATTAGAAGATTTCATGAAGCTAAAATAAATAATTTGAAAGAAACTACCATTTGGGGAAGCGGTACTCCTTTAAGAGAATTTATGTTTTCTGATGATTTAGCGGAGGCTTGTCTTTACTTGATGGAAAATAAAAGTCATGAAGATATAGGAAAGTTTATAAATATAGGTTCAGGAAAAGAAGTTACAATTAAAGAATTGGCTGAATTGATTAAAAAGGTTATAGGCTTTGAAGGTGAAATAAAATTAGACAGTTCTAAACCTGATGGTACTATGAGAAAATTACTTGATGTATCAAAAATTAATTCATTAGGCTGGAAATATAAAACAGAACTTGAAGAAGGTTTAAAAATAGCTTATAACGATTTTTTGAAAAATTATAATAAATAATAGGAATATTAAATATGAAAAAAGCACTTATTACAGGAATAACAGGACAAGATGGTTCTTATTTGACAGAACTTTTATTAGAAAAAGGTTATGAAGTACATGGAATTATTAGAAGAAGTTCATCTTTTAATACTGAAAGGATAGATCATCTTTATAGTGATCCGCATATTAATGATGTTAGAATGTTTCTTCATTATGGAGATTTGTCTGACAGCTCTAATTTATCAAGAATATTAGAGAAAATACAGCCTGATGAGATATATAATTTAGCAGCTCAAAGCCATGTAAGAGTAAGTTTTGATATGCCTGAATATACAGCTGATGTTACAGGATTAGGTACAATAAGACTGTTAGATGCTATTAAAGAAACTCAGATAAAAACAAGATTTTATCAAGCATCAACTAGCGAATTATATGGAAAAGTAGTTGAAACACCACAAACAGAAAAAACACCTTTTTATCCTAGAAGTCCTTATGCTTGTGCTAAAGTATATTCATATTGGATAACTGTAAATTACAGAGAAAGTTATGATATGTATGCTTGTAATGGTATATTATTTAATCATGAAAGCCCTAGAAGAGGCGAGACTTTTGTTACTAAAAAGATTACACATGCCATCGCTAGAATTCTTAATAAAGAACAAGATAAATTATATTTAGGAAACTTAGATTCTAAGAGAGACTGGGGATATGCTAAAGATTATGTTGAGGCTATGTGGCTTATGCTCCAGCAAGAAAAAGCTGATGATTATGTTATAGCTACAGGTGAAACACATTCTGTTAGAGAATTTTTAGATGAGGCTTTTGGACTTGTAGGGCTTGATTGGAAAAAATATGTTGAAATAGATCCTAGATATTATAGACCTACAGAAGTCGATCTTTTACTTGGAGATCCTACAAAAGCAAAAGAAAAATTAGGCTGGCAGCCAAAAACTACTTTTAAAGAATTAGTAAAAATAATGCTAGACTATGATTTGAAAAGTGTAGGTTTGAGTTTGGATAAATTTAAAAATTAAATATTTTATGTATGATAAATTAAAATTTAAAAAAATTTAATTGAATATTTAGTTTGGTTCATTCCAATAAGAAAATTAAGAAATAAAATAAGAATAGATTCTATTTATTTTAAAGATTTAGGTTATAAAATAAATTATAATCATTATAAAGATGATATAAAAAATAACATTACTTTTTTTGTAAGAAATGATTGGCCTATCAATGAAAAAGAATTTAATAATAATTATTTTTATAATTTAATAAAAAATAATTATATTAATAATTTAGTAATAAGTTATAATCCAGATATAGAATTTTTTGGACCTATAGGTAAAAGGTATTTTTTAGAAAATTCAAAAGCTAAAATAAAAATATTTTATACTGGTGAATGTGTATCAAATGAAGCTATTGATAAAAGATGGGCTAGCTATTGTGATAATTGCATTAATGATGTTGATTTATCAATGAGTTTTGACAGACTAGATGAGAATAAATATGATAATTATGTAAGATTTCCTATTTGGATATTTTATAATTTCAATGGATTACTTGACAATAAAAACTATACTAAAGATGATATCAAAAAAGTCATAGATAATATTAATAAAGCAAAATCCAAGAAAAATAAATTTGCTTCATTAGTTGCTAGTCATGATGCCACCAATATAAGAACTCAAATATATAATAAAATAATAAAAATAGATAATATAAATTGTCCAAGTAAATTATTTCATAATGATGATACATTAAAAACAGATTTTAATAATGACAAAATAGAATATCTCAAAGAATTTAAATTCAATATATGTCCTGAAAACACTATTAGTGATGGATATATAACTGAAAAACTCTTTGATGCTTTCAAGGCAGGATGCATACCTATATACAATGGTGATGAAAATATAGAATTAGACTTAGTTAATAAAAATGCATTATTATTTTTCAAAAAAGATGAAGATAATACAGAACTCATCAAAGAAATAGAAAATTTACATAAAGATGATAAATTATTTGATGCTTTCCAAAAACAAATAAAAATATATGATTCTATGGTTGATTATCTTTGGGATAGGAGAGTAAAAATATTAAGTAAGTTAGAAACTCTTATAAATGAAAGACTTAAATAATATTATTTATTTACTGGTATTCTTAAAAATATTTCTGTTCCTATAGAAAGTACATTACTGTTTAATTTATTCCAAGCTTTTATTTCTGCTATATCAACATGAAATCTTCTTGCAATAATCCAAAGAGTATCTCCAGCTCTGACATGATACATTATATCTTTATACTCATAATCAGGAGGAGGCAAAGACTCAAAATAAACAAATTTACCTTCTCTTATTCTTTGCTGTTCTTCTTCATATTGAGCCAAATCAACCTGTTTAGCATTATCAAGTCCTTGAATAGGGATCATTACTTGCTGACCTATATTAAGACTTCTTGATTTTAATTTATTTATTTCTACTATGGCATTTATAGGTACGCCGTAAAATTTAGAAAGATGTGAAAGAGTTTCATTCATTTTTACTTCATGCCTTCTGAAAGTAACTCTCTCTGAAGCGGGTATTTTAGCAAAAGTTTCATTAAATTTTTCTCCCAATCCTTCAGGAACTCTTAAAGGATATCTAACCATACCTGGAGGAGTTACTCCTCTTGCTAAATGCGGATTTAAAGCCTTCAAATCTTCAGTATCAGCATCTATCATCTTAGCTATAACGGATAAATCAGCAGCATCATCAACATAAACTAAATCACCTTGAGGAAATACTACTTTAGGTTTATTCACTTTAAAACCAAATTTTTCAGGATTTTTTGCTATTATAACAGCGGCAACATATTTAGGTATATATTCTTCTGTTTCTTTTGGAAGAACACCAGCTTTTAATAAATCTTCAAAATCATTGCTTTTTACTTCTCTTATAGCCCTCGATATTCTTCCTCCTCCTGCATTATAAGCTATTAAAGCAATAACCCAAGATTTAAAATTTTTATCGAGTCTTACTAAATGATCAGCAGCAGCTTTTGTAGAACGTTCAGGATCGAATCTATCATCAGACCAATAGTTAACTTTGAGATTATATATAGCACCTGTCATAGGCATAAACTGCCAAAGTCCGGCTGCACCGGCATGAGAAACTGCCTGAGGATTGAAATCGCTTTCTATTATAGGTAAGTAAACTAAATCTTCAGGAACTCCTTTTTCAGCGAATACTTCTTTTATATAAGGAAGATATATTTGAGACCTGTCTATAATTTTCTGCATATAGTTTTTCCAGCTTCCCTGATATCTATTTATATAGTAGGAAACTCTATCATTTCTAAAATTATTTACATCAAATCCTCTAAGCTCTACAACTTTTATATCACCTCCAAGTGATTCTCCAAAAACACTAAGTTCGTATAAATTTACTCCGTCTAATGCTTTTCTTATGTACATATCAAAAGTGTCGCAAGAGCTTGCAAATAACATTATTATTATAAGGAAAATAATTACTATATGCTTTTTTATATTTCTAATAATAAACCTACCTTAAAATTATTGATATATTTAACATTATTATTGAAAGATTTTCAAGTTATTTTTACATTTTAAAATCGGATATTATTGCAAATAAATTTAATTTATATTAATACTATGATATTTTTATAGTTTTATTATGATATATAGATTATATTTAATAAATTATTATAAAATAATATTTATTTTTAAATTTTATAATTTAATAAACCTATTGTATTTTATATATTTAAATTATATATAATAATTGTAATATTAAGTGTTACAATTATTATATAATTATATTTGCATTAATGATATAAATATATTATAATTTTAAATGTTTGAAGGATAATTTTTATGAAAATTAGTTCAAGATTTACAATAGCAGTTCATACATTACTTTGCATATTAGAGTTCAAAGATGAGAAAATGACATCAAGTCTTATATCAGATAGTGTAAATGTTAATCCTGTAATAATAAGAAATATTTTAATACAGCTTCAAAAGGCAGATATTATTACAGTTAAAAGAGGAACAGGTGGTATTTCTTTAAATAGAAAAATAGAAAATATAACTTTACTTGATATATTCAATGCTGTAGAAAGTTTAGATGATAATAAACTTTTCAGCTTTCATGAACATCCAAATAAAAAATGTCCTGTAGGAAGCAGAATCAATGATATACTTCAGCCTAAATTAGATGATGTTCAGCATGCTATGGAAAAGGAGCTTAAAAAAACTACATTAAAAGATATTTATAAAAGTTTTAAAAATTAATATAGTTTTTACAAAATAAAAATATTTTAGTATTTATATAACAAATATTTATAAACTATTATTAAGGATATATTTTTATGGAGAAAGAAAACGTAAAAGAAAATGTTAATGGTAAATTTGAGCATTTTCTAAAGGCAGTTGAATTTTTAGGTAATAAACTTCCTGATATAACTATTTTATTTTTGATAGCATTTTTTATAATGATTATACTATCATGGATATTATCGCATTTCACATTTAATTATTTTCACCCAACTACAGGAGAGCAGATAAAAATTATAAATATGCTTGCTCCTAATGAATTAGCAAAATTTATAACTAAAATGATAAGTAATTTTGTGAGTTTCCCACCTTTAGGTATAACACTTGTAGGAACATTGGGAATAGGTGTAGCTAATGGCAGCGGATTCATTAGAATGATTATAATTAAAATATCAAGCGTAATACCAAAAAAGGCTGTTACTCCTGCTGTAATGTTTATATCTATATTAAGTCATATAAGTTCAGATTCAGCTTATGTTATATTAATGCCTGTAGCTGCTATGATGTTTTTTTCTTTTGGTAAGCATCCATTAGCTGGAATTTCTGCTTCATTTGCAGGACTTGCAGGAGGACATTCAGCAAGTTATACTCCTTCGATAATAGATCCTATAATGCAGGGATTCACTCAAAATGCGGCAAGAATGATAGATCCTACTTATACGGTTAATGTTTTATGTAATTATTTTTTAAGTTTCTCATCAACATTTGCTGTAATTTTAGTAGGCTGGTTTGTAACTGATAGAATAGTAGAGCCTTTTTTATGGAGGACTATGCCTATTGATAAAGATGCTACTGTAGAAAACACTGATATATCTTTAGTCACTAAAGAAGAAAATAGAGCTTTCAAAATTGCAGTATTAGTTTTAATATCGATGATTATTCTTTTAATAGCTTTGCTTGCCCCTAAAAACTCTTTGTTAAGATCACCTGACGGAGAATTAACTACACCTGATGCACCTATTATGCAGGCTATAGTACCGGTTATATTTTTATTTTTGACAATACCGGGATTTGTATATGGAAAATTAACCAATAAATTTAAAACATCAAGAGATTTCAGCAATGCTATGGCTGACAGTATAAAAAATTTAGCATCATTTTTAACTTTTGCTTTTTTCTGTTCTCAGTTTTTATATATGTTTGGAAATTCAAATGTAGGTACATTAATGGCTATATCAGGAGCTGAGTTTTTGAAATCCTTGAATATGCCTCCTCAAATAACCATTGCAGGTATTATTTTGCTTACAGGTGTATTAGATATATTGATAAGTTCAGCTTCATCAAAATGGGCTATAATGGCTCCGGTTCTTGTTCCTATGCTTATGGCTGTTGGTATATCTCCTGAATTGACTCAAGCATCATACAGAGTAAGCGATTCGGCTATGAATATTGTAACTCCTATGTTCTCATTTTATCCTTTGATTATTTCTTATTGTCAAAAATATTGTAAGAAAACAGGAGTTGGTACATTATCCTCAATGATGATACCTTATAGCATAGGAATATTTATTGCATTGCTTATAATGCTTTATGGTTTCTGGGCATTGAATATACCTATAGGATTTAATAGCGGATATGTTTATCCTCCTGTTCATTAATATTTTTTATCAAAAGGTTTATAGATGATTAGCGATGAAGATATTAAAAAAATTCAAATAGATAGTTTTTTAAATATGTAAAAATACCAAGTCAGAGCAAAGGAGGTTCAAACACTATACCAAGTTCTGAAGGACAAATGAAACTTGCTGGTATTCTTGTTGATGATTTAAAAACTTTGGGATTAAAAAATATTATATTGAATGATAATGCTATAGTTACGGCATTGCTTCCTAAAAATAAAGATAATGTACATTCTATTGGATTTGTGGCACATCTTGATACTGTTGATATAGGACTTGACGGAAATGTTAATCCTCAGATATTAAATTTCAAAGGTGATGACTTTTATTTGAACAAAGAAAAGAATATAATATTTAAAGTATCAGAACATAATGAAATAAATAATTATATAGGTGAGGATATTATATTTTCAGACGGGACTAGCGTACTTGGTGCAGATAATAAAGCGGCAATAGCTACTATTATGTCGGCATTAAAATATATCATAGAAAATAATATAGAACATGGGGATATATACATAGCATTTGTACCTGATGAGGAGATTGGACTTTTAGGTTCTAAGGAATTGGATTTGAATGTGTTTAAACCTGATTTTGCATACACAATAGATTCATGTGAAATAGGGGAGATTGTGTACGAAACATTTAATGCTGCTACTGCTATTATAAATATAGAAGGTGTAACTGCTCATCCTATGAGTGCTAAAAATGTATTGGTCAATCCCATATTAATAGCCATAGATATAGCTAATGAATTTGATAGAAAAGAAACTCCGGAATGTACAGAAAAAAAGGAAGGTTATATTTGGGTGCAGGGTATAAGCGGAAATCAGAGACATGCATCTTTAAGATTGAGTATAAGAGATCATAATAAAGCTCTTTATGAAAATAAAAAATCAAAAGTAAAAGAAGCCGTTGAAAAATATAGAAAGTTAAATTCTAGAGCTAATATAGAATTGAATCTTCAAGATGTATACAGCAATATATCAGACTCTATAAAAGATGATAGATTTGCAATAGATATTATGTATGAGGCTATGAAAAATCTTAATATAGATCCTAAAACTTTATCTATGAGAGGTGGCACTGATGGTTCTGTTTTATCATCTAAAGGGCTTCTCACTCCTAATTACTTCACTGGTGCTCATAATTTTCATTCTATATATGAGTTTCTTCCTATATCTTCATTTTATAAGAGTTTACAAACTACAATTGAAATAATAAAAATTATATCTTCTAAATAATTATTTAAAATATTTTATTTCTTTCTAAAACTATTAAATATATGCTTGACATAAAAATATAAAAGTATTATACTTATTAGTAAAAAATCGGACTATAATTTATTTTGTTAATGGGGATAAATAAATGTTAGGCTATCTAAAAATATTTATAACTTCAAAAGTTAATATATTATTCTTTATATACAAATCACTTACAAAAGTATTCTAATTTTATTTAATCAATTTTATCTATAAAAAAATATATATACTGAAAATTTTTAACTTTGTCAATTTTTTTATTGTTCTTTTTCCCGCCGCAAAAAGAACCAAAAAGTGCAAGTGTAAAATTAGTTCTAAATAGTACTAATTTTGTTTTACAAGTAATATATATTATTAATTTAAGCTAAAATATTACCCTTCGCGAAGCGTATCCGAGCCTGTCGAGGATATAGCTTCTCGCCGTAGGCGGGCTTCGCCTGTGGCAATACTTACAGTACTTCTTTCGGTTGCAAAAGAACTGGGGTATTGCGTAAGCATGCAGAGCAGCGGGCAAAGCCTTGCAGATATTTAAAATTAAAAAAATATTTCTGACAAAGTATATTTATTTAGGTATATACCAATCTATGAGGTGTACTATGCAGCTTAATAATAAAGTTTTAAAAGAAAATTCTAGTAAAAAAATATTTATAAACTATGCAATTCCAAGTATGCTCGGAATGCTTATGGAAAGTTCAGCAGTATTTATAGACGGTTTATTCGTAGCGAATTTTATATCATCGGAGGCTTTTTCTGCAATAGGTATTGTTTGGCCTATTACAGCATTATCATTTGCATTGTATGTTATGCTTACATTAGGTTCAATTGCTATAGCTGGAAAATGTATAGGTGAAAATAATATGAGGCGTGCGAGTTTAATATTTACTCAAACTTTAATAACTGTTATAACTTTAACTACTCCAGTATTGATATTAATTTATATATTTAGAGAAACATTGCTTCCATTATTCGGGGCACATGGAAACATATATAATTTCTCATTAGAATATATTAATGGTGTTATTGTAGCTGTATTCTTTTGGGGAATGGCTTATGTATTCAGTCAATTTATAAGGCTGAATGGTTCTCCAAAGTTTGCATCATTGATGTTTATAACTTCATCTTTAACAAATATAATATTAGATGCTATATTTATAGTAGTATTAAAATTAGGTATTTCAGGTGCTGCTTGGGCTACAGCTTTTTCATATATAATTTCATTTATAATAGGATTTTCATATTTCTTTAATCCTAAATGCAAAATAAAAATCATAAAAGTATATGGAGGATGGAATTATATATTCAAAGCTATATTAAATGGTTTTTCAGAGTTTTTAAGTAATATTTCTTCTGGAATAATACCATGGTTATTTAATATAACAGCATACAAAATATTGGGAAACAATGGAATACTTATTTATTCTGCTGCAAATTATATAATTACATTTTTTATAATGATTGCAAGCGATATAGGAGAAATTTTATCATCTTTAATAAGCGTTTCTTACGGAGCTAAAAATAAAAACAAAATGAAAGATTTTCTAAAAATGGGAATTATATTTGTTTCATCATTATCAATATCAGCTTCTATAATATTGCTTATAAATCCAAATATATTAGTTAATGCTTTATTAAAAAATATAGATTCAAAAACTGCTGAAGATGCTATGTTTTTTGTAAGATCATCTATACCAATATTTATATGCGTTGGTATAAATATAATAATGAGTGCCTATTATACTTCTATTCAAAAAGCTGGAGCATCTGCTTTGATTGCCGGTTTAAGAACTTTAATTTTACCTGTTTTATTAGTACTTACTTTGCCAAATATATTAGGATTTTTAGGTCTTGTTTTGGTTCTTCCTATAAGCGAGATTATAACATTAATTGTATCAATGGCCTTATACAAAAATAGAAGCATTGATATTTTAATTAGATATTAATTATTTTTAGATATATGAGTATATTTTATATATTTAATTTTTCTATATTAGTATTTGACTTTTTTGTCAATAGTAAATTAGTTAAAATAAAAAACTTGACTTAAATTAACAAACATAAGCCAAGTTTTTATATTTTAACAATTATATTAGTAATTTTTTTATTATTTGCAGGGCTTTGCCCCGCACCCCAGTTCTTTTATTGGTATAAGGCACAGCCCGCCTTCGGCGAGAACCAAAAGAACTGCATATTTATATTTTATAAAAAATTATAGTTTAATTGTTTTATATATTTATTATTAAAAATTATAGAGATGATAAAACTTCCTCTATACCTTTTAATTTATCTTCAAACTCTTTTTTCTTTCTATTTTCAGTGTCAATAGCTTCCTGTTTAGCTTTTTTCATGAAGTTTTCATTAGAAAGTTTTTTGTTTACAGCTTCTAAATCTTTTTTGTATCCTGCTGCTTCTTTTTCTAATCTTTTCTTCTCTGCCTCTAAATCTATTATACCAATAAGATTAACATTGATTTCACCGCCTTCAAATACTTTAACAAATGAACCTTTATTTCTTTCACTTTCTGCTGAAGA